>NZ_JACEMT010000001.1 GCF_013868415.1 Marinobacterium marinum
GCGCGTTGAGTCGGCAGGAGGAGGTTGGCCGCCGTCAAATCGACATGGGAATCCCACCAGGGGTCTGTACGGGTTTTATCCTGAAGCCGGTATCATGGATACGTGGAGAGCTGTAGATACGCCGTATGGCGTCTGGCGTGAGGGCAAAGTGAAGTGCTAAAAGGCAGGGAAAGAGGAAAGTGAGCTTGTTGCAGGGGGGATGGTGGAAGATGGTGGATTCAGGCATAAAAAAAGGCCTGCAATGAATGCAGGCCTTCGGAATTTTGGTGCCCAGAGGCGGAATCGAACCACCGACACGGGGATTTTCAATCCCCTGCTCTACCGACTGAGCTATCTGGGCAAGTGATGCGCATTCTTTCATTAACGACCGTATGTGTCAAGTATGTAGCTGATTTTAATTATTATTTCCTGCCTTCTCCTGCCTTCTCCTGACTAAATCGGCTGATCATTCGGTTCAGTGAATGGCTGATATTCTCCAGCTCAAGAGCCAAATGGCGGTTGTTGTTGGCTTCATTGGCAGCGTCACCCGCCAGAGAAGCGCTGAGATCGATGGTCGTCTGGATATGTGCCGTTGTTTGCGACTGTTGTTCGGTGGCGGTCGCGATCATAGCGTTCATGTCGGCAATTTCCGTAATTGCGTTGTCTATTGCGTGTACGGATTCTCGGGCTTCCTGAATGGCTGTTACTGTGGCGTCGACCAGCGTTTTTTGGGTCTCGATACAGTTGCTGGCTGTCAATGAAGCATCATTCAGCTTGTTGATGATAGCCTGAATCTGTTCGGCAGACTGGGCGGTATTGTTGGCGAGGTTACGGACCTCATCGGCGACAACGGCAAAGCCCCTGCCTGCATTGCCTGCCCGTGCTGCTTCGATAGCGGCATTAAGTGCCAGCAGATTGGTCTGTTCGGCAAAACCGTGAATCACGGTCAATACTTCGCCGATGGCCAGAGTGTCCAGGCGGAGCTGCTCGATGCTGCTTTCGGTGCGCCCTGCCTCCTCACTTAATTGCTGGGCGTAGTGGCTTGTCTGGATGATATGGTCATTGCTCTGCTGTACCTGCTGCTGTACACGGAGTGTAGCAGTGCTGGTATGGCCCGCGCTGTTGGCAACGTCCTGGTAGGAGTTGGTGAGTTGCAGCATCTGTGCGGCGGAATCGGTGGTTTGACGCTGCTGTTGTTGCGCAACATCCTCAATCAATGCGGAACTGTCGGTTGCGCGAGCTTGAAGTGCCGCCAGTTGGACGGTTTGTTGACCGATTTCACTGATTAGCTGCTTGAAGTAGAGTTGCAGCTTGGCCAGGGCCTGGCCCAGACTTTGTGCTTCGTCGAAACGGCTGTTGAAATGGATGTGCCCATTGAGGTCGCCGGCGGCCAGTTGAGAGATGACGTGGCACGTCATGCTGATGAGAGCGGCCAGTCGATTCAGGAGCAGGCCCATCAGAGAGCCGATAAGGAGCAGTAAAAGCACGGATATCCCTAAAATCCAATAGGTGTTATCCAGGGTTGCCTGGTAGGAGGCGTTCACCGATTGCTCCACCTGTTCCAGTGCCTGTTTGAGGTCGAGCAGGGCGCTGCCGGCCAGTTGCTGTCCCTGCTGTTTCAACTGTCCCAGCTTGCCTGCATTTTGTAGTTCTTTGGGATAGCGGCTGACCAGTGTGTAAATTTGTGTGCGTGGCTCTTCACCGAGTTCGACCCGGTTTTGGACGGTATCCCAGCCCATCAGCTCCGCCATGGGGTCTGCCTCCGTGATGGTATAGAGTCCCAGTGGCTTCAGTGAATGAATGCTTTCTGCTGTTGTATGCATTTGCTGCAGGTGCTGTTCAATGGAGCGGAGTGTATCGTTGTCCAGGCGAGCAAAATAACTCTGACGCAGCAGCGTCAGGTGGTGAAGCTCGGACAATAGCTGAGAACCGAGGCGCAGGTAGTGGAGCGCCAAGCGTTGCTGCTCGGGCTCGGATGGTGCCTGCAGCGCGTATTCGTTGAGGCTGTTCAGGCCATAGGCAAGCTCGCGTTCGTTATTGATCAGCAGTGCCTGAGGCTCGGCCAGCTTTCCGGCGGCTCTAAGCTCGGGTAAGACTTCCGTTTGCAGACGAGACAGGCTCTCTTCAATGGGGCGGCGAATGCCGTCGTCGAGCCAAAGCATGTTGTCATTGCCATCAAGGGCGGTTTTGATGCCTTTTTCGGCTTGTGCCAGCTCGTTGGCATCACCTGAAGAAAGGTAGCGCTGTGTCGGCTGTTCGATCCGGTTTTGAATATCCAGTGTATAGTGCTGGTAATGAGTGTTGTTGCGAAAGGACTTGTCCAGTTGCATCAGTGATCCGATGACGGAAACAGCGAGGGCGGCCAGCATCAGCAGGAGAACCAGGGACGAAAGCCGTGCCAGAGTAGATATTTTCATCACGGGCCTGTGAGAGAATTTGTTGGTATGATGCAACAGTATATGAATATTCTGTGACGCTCCGATGACGTCCCCGTGCGTTTCGCACGTGACTCTGACAGCGGGATCGTCTAGAATGCGGGGGTTATCCTGCTACGAATGCAGGTTGTAAACAGCCAGATTTAATAGAAGCGAGGTAAGCGTCCGGTTTTACCTCGCTTTTTTGCACGTATACCATCCAACTGTCCAGACATATAAAGCAGCGCACGCGCGGGGAGGTTCAATTGACGCGACCAGCCATTCTAGCCCTTGAAGACGGTAGTATTTTCAGGGGAATAGCAATTGGCGCCGATGGTGAGTCCAGTGGAGAGGTGGTATTCAACACCTCGATGACCGGCTATCAGGAAATTCTGACGGATCCTTCCTACTGTCGCCAAATTGTGACCCTTACCTATCCGCATATTGGCAATACCGGCGTGAACGCCGAAGATGCCGAATCCACTCAGACATGGGCTGCCGGACTTGTCATTCGTGACCTGCCGTTGCTGGCCAGCAACTTCCGTTCAGAACAGACCCTGGACGAGTACCTGAAGGCCAACGGTATTGTCGGTATCGCGGATATCGATACCCGCCGCCTGACCCGCATTCTGCGTGAAAAAGGTGCCCAGAACGGGTGCATCATGGCAGGCGATTCTCTGGACGAAACCAAGGCTCTGGAAGCGGCGCGCGCGTTTCCTGGATTGAAGGGTATGGACCTGGCCCGAGAAGTTACCGTCGATGAAAACTATGCCTGGCGTTCAACCAGCTGGCAGCTGGGTGTGGGTCATGAAGATCGTGCGGATAGCGACTTGCCGTTCCATGTGGTGGCCTATGACTTTGGAGTCAAACACAACATCCTTCGTATGCTGGTCGAGCGTGGCTGTCGCCTGACCGTAGTGCCCGCGCAGACCCCCGCTGCTGACGTGCTGGCCCTTAACCCGGACGGTGTATTCCTCTCCAATGGACCGGGTGACCCCGAGCCTTGTACTTACGCCATTACTGCCATTCGAGAGTTGCTGACCAGTGGTCTGCCGGTGTTTGGTATTTGTCTGGGGCATCAGCTGCTGGCCCTGGCGTCAGGTGCTCAGACCGTGAAAATGAAGTTTGGCCATCATGGCGCGAACCACCCGGTTCAGGATCTGGATCGCAAGCATGTGATGATCACCAGCCAGAACCACGGTTTTGCCGTTGATGAAGACTCATTGCCGGACAACCTGCGCGCAACCCATAAATCCCTGTTCGACGGATCACTGCAGGGGATCGAGCGCACTGACGTGCCTGCGTTCAGCTTCCAGGGACATCCTGAAGCAAGCCCGGGGCCGAACGATGTGGCTCCGCTGTTCGATCGCTTTATCGAACAGATGAAGGCCCGCAAGGCCTGATAGCCCCCTGACAAGTCAGTGACAGTAACAGAGACGACCGGTTAAGACAGATGCCAAAACGTACGGACATAAACAGTATTCTCATCCTTGGAGCAGGCCCGATCGTGATCGGTCAGGCGTGTGAATTCGACTATTCCGGTGCCCAGGCCTGTAAGGCGCTGCGTGAAGAAGGCTACCGGGTCATCCTGGTGAACTCCAACCCGGCGACCATCATGACAGACCCGGTGATGGCGGATGCAACCTACATCGAGCCCATCAACTGGAAAACTGTTGCCAAGATTATTGAAAAAGAGCGCCCGGATGCGCTGCTGCCGACTATGGGTGGTCAGACCGCGCTGAACTGTGCGCTGGACCTGGACCGTGAAGGCGTGCTGGCTGAATTCGGTGTGGAAATGATCGGTGCCACCCAGGATGCCATCGACAAGGCGGAAGACCGTGAACGCTTTGACAAGGCGATGAAAAACATTGGTCTGGAGTGCCCGCGCTCCGCGATTGCGCACAGTATGGAAGAAGCCCTGCAGGTGCTGGACTCCATCGGTTTTCCGGCGATCATTCGTCCCTCGTTCACCATGGGTGGTTCGGGTGGCGGCATTGCCTATAACCGTGAAGAGTTCCTCGAAATCTGTGAGCGAGGCCTTGACCTCTCGCCGACCAACGAGCTGTTGATCGATGAATCACTGATCGGTTGGAAAGAGTACGAGATGGAGGTTGTACGTGACAAAAACGACAACTGCATCATCATCTGCTCCATTGAAAACTTTGATGCCATGGGTGTGCACACCGGTGACTCGATCACGGTTGCACCGGCACAGACCTTGACGGACAAGGAATACCAGATCATGCGTAATGCATCGATCGCGGTATTACGTGAAATCGGCGTGGAAACCGGTGGTTCCAATGTCCAGTTCGGTGTTGATCCGCAGACGGGTCGTGTCGTCGTGATTGAAATGAACCCGCGTGTATCCCGTTCATCCGCACTGGCTTCCAAGGCCACTGGTTTCCCGATTGCTAAAATCGCGGCCAAACTGGCGGTGGGTTACACTCTGGATGAGCTGCAGAACGACATCACCGGCGGCCGCACCCCGGCGTCTTTCGAGCCGTCCATCGACTACGTTGTTACCAAGATCCCGCGTTTCACCTTCGAGAAATTCCCGCAGGCTAACAGCCGCCTGACCACTCAGATGAAGTCCGTGGGCGAAGTGATGGCCATCGGCCGTTCGCAGCAGGAATCCCTGCAGAAAGCGCTGCGGGGCCTGGAAGTGGGTGCTACCGGCTTTGATCCGATTGTGGACCTGAAAGCTGAAGACGCGCGTGACACCATCGTTGCCGAGCTGACTCAGCCGGGTGCCGAGCGTATCTGGTATATCGGTGATGCGTTCCGTCTGGGCATGAGCGTCGATGAAATCTACAAGCTGAGCGGCGTTGATCCCTGGTTCCTGGTGCAGATCGAAGACCTGATCAAGGATGAGCAGCGCGTATCTGAAACGGCTCTGAGCGAGCTGGGCAAGGATCAGATCTTCCGTCTTAAGCGCAAGGGCTTCTCGGATGCCCGTCTGGCGCGTCTGTTGGGCGTGAGTGAAAAGCAGTTCCGCAAGCAGCGTCAGAGCCTGGGTGTGCGCCCGGTCTTCAAGCGGGTGGATACCTGTGCCGCCGAATTTGCGACGGATACCGCATACATGTACTCCTCCTATGAGGAAGAGTGCGAAGCCAATCCGTCTGATCGTGAAAAAATCATGGTCATCGGTGGTGGTCCGAACCGTATCGGTCAGGGCATCGAGTTTGACTACTGCTGTGTACATGCCGCATTGGCTGCTCGTGAAGATGGTTACGAAACCATCATGGTCAACTGTAACCCGGAAACGGTTTCCACCGACTATGACACTTCCGATCGCCTGTATTTCGAGCCGATTACGCTGGAAGACGTGCTGGAAATCGCCCATATCGAAAAACCCAAGGGTGTGATCGTACAGTATGGTGGTCAGACACCGCTTAAACTGGCGGTTGCCCTGGAGCAGGCCGGCGTGCCGATTATCGGTACCAGCCCGGAAGCGATTGATCGTGCGGAAGACCGTGAACAGTTCCAGCAGATGCTCAAGCGTCTGGGGCTGAAGCAGCCGGAAAACGCGACCGTGCGCAGCATGGAAGAGGCCATTGTTGAAGCCGGCAAGATCGGTTATCCGCTGGTGGTTCGTCCGTCCTACGTACTGGGCGGACGTGCCATGGAAATCGTTTACAAGGAAGATGAACTGCGTCGCTACATGACTACGGCGGTTCAGGTATCCAACGATGCGCCGGTACTGCTGGATCACTTCCTGAATGCGGCGGTTGAAATCGATATCGATGCGGTCAGCGATGGTAAAACCGTGGTGATCGGTGCCATCATGCAGCATATCGAACAGGCCGGTGTCCACTCCGGTGACTCCGCATGTTCCTTCCCGCCGTACAGTCTGGCGGCAGAGGTGCAGGACGATATGCGCGAGATGGTCCGCAAGATGGCGCTGGAACTGGGTGTTGTCGGTCTGATGAACGTCCAGCTGGCATATCAGGACGGCGAAATCTACGTGATCGAGGTTAACCCGCGTGCCTCACGTACCGTACCCTTTGTTTCCAAGTGTATCGGTACCTCGCTGGCGGCTGTTGCCGCGCGCGTCATGACGGGCAAAACTCTGCAGGAGCTGGGCTTTACCGAAGAGATCGTGCCGACCTTCTTCAACGTGAAGGAAGCGGTATTCCCGTTCAACAAGTTCCAGGGTGTTGACCCCATCCTTGGGCCAGAAATGAAATCGACCGGCGAAGTCATGGGAACGGGTGCAACCTTTGGTGAAGCCTTCATGAAAGCGCAGATCGGTGCGGGCGAAAAAATGCCGTCGGCTACGGGTAAGGCGTTCATCTCGGTGCGTGATGTGGATAAGGCAGCCGTTGTATCCGTTGCTCAGGATCTGGCGGAGCTGGGCTTTGCTATCGTGGCAACGGCGGGCACTGCGGCGTTGCTGGAAGAGTCCGGCTTGCAGGTGACCCGTGTCAATAAGGTGGCTGAAGGACGTCCGAATATCGTCGACATGATCAAAAATGGTGAGATCAGCTACGTGATCAACACCACTGAGGGTCGTAAAGCGATTGCCGATTCGGCTGAAATTCGTCGTTCCGCACTGCAGCACAAGGTTCCTTATACCACGACCCTGGCGGGCGCTGCAGCAACAGCAGAAGCGCTGAAGTACGGAGAGGAAAAAACCGTTCGTCGGCTGCAGGATTTGCATACAGGAGTTGCAAAATGAAACGTGTGCCGATGACCGTTATCGGTGAAAAAAGACTGCGGGAAGAGTTGAGCGACCTCAAGTCGGTTCAGCGCCCCGCCGTCATTGCGGCGATTGCAGAAGCGCGTGAGCATGGTGATCTCAAGGAAAATGCCGAATACCATGCTGCACGTGAGCAACAGGGCTTTATCGAAGGCCGTATCCGTGAACTGGAGTATAAGCTGTCGCAGGCACAGGTGATTGATGTCACCGACATTCCGCATACGGGTAAGGTTATCTTCGGAACCACGGTCGAGTTGATCAATATCGACACGGATGAAGAAGTGCGTTATCAGATCGTGGGTGATGACGAAGCGGATATCAAGCAGGGCAAGATATCCGTTAACTCGCCGATAGCACGAGCTCTGGTGGGAAAGGAAGAGGGTGATGTTGCTGCGGTACAGACCCCTTCTGGGATGACCGAGTACGAAATCTCTGCCGTGGCTCACATTTGAGTCACGCCAAGGTGAAAAAAAACCGCCGGTGATCGGCGGTTTTTTTATATGTGCAGCTCAGCGCATCAGGTTGGAGAGCTTGGGGTTGGGGTCTTGGGCGGCGCGATACAACAGTGCGATATTGCCGATTTCCTGTACCAGTTCGGCCTCCACAATGGCGCAGAGTTCGCGGATCATGTTTTTCTTGACCGTGCGGTCGCCGACGGAAAACTTCACCTTGATCAGTTCGTGGTCTTCGAGTGCGCGGTCCACTTCCAACTGAATGTTCTCGGACAGGCCGTTACCGGCCACCATGACGATCGGGTTCAGGTTGTGGCCCAGGGTGCGGAAATGCTTCTTTTGCTCAGGCGTCAAGCTCATACTAGAATATGGTGCCTCTTGATTGGGGGAATAGCCCCGTTGATCAAATAAACAGCTATTTTACCTGAGTCCTGCGGGGCTGAGTAGCCGCCGACAGGCGTCCGGGGTCAAGCGGTTGTTTTTGAGGGCTGGCGGGTGTGTTGCGAGGAACATTTTTGCCTCGTATCGATCGAAATATCAGTGCATGAGCTGTGCTCGGGTATCTGCTCGAAGGCGCACAAGTTGCGTTCAACGATAAAACAGGTTGCGAAGCGGTGCTTATTCAGTAACAGTGGCAATCACAAGCGGCCGACAGAATTGAGAGAACAGAGGGTGTTCCATTGAACGATATGGCAAAAAATCTGGTGTTGTGGCTGGTGATTGCAGCAGTGCTGCTGACCGTCTTCAACAATTTCAGTGCCGAAAACGAGGGTGGCAAGCTGAGCTATTCCGACTTTGTGGCCGAAGTACAGGCGGATCGGGTAGACAAGGTGACCATTGATGGTTACACCATTGTTGGTCAGCGCAGCAATGGTGAGCGTTTCGAGACTGTGCGCCCGGCTGTTCAGGACCCCAAGCTGATCGATGACCTGTTGCAGCATAATGTCGTGATTGAAGGCAAGCAGCCGGAGCGCCAGAGTATCTGGACGCAGTTGCTGGTGGCTTCATTCCCGATCCTGGTGATCATTGCCGTGTTCATGTTCTTCATGCGTCAGATGCAGGGCGGCGGAGGCGGCAAGGGCGGCCCGATGTCGTTTGGCAAGTCCAAGGCGCGGATGATGAGTGAAGACCAGATCAAAACCACCTTTGATGACGTGGCGGGTGTCGAAGAAGCGAAGGAAGAGGTCAAGGAACTGGTTGATTACCTGCGTGATCCCGGCAAGTTTCAGCGTCTGGGCGGGCATATTCCGCGTGGCGTGTTGATGGCGGGCTCCCCGGGTACCGGTAAGACGCTGTTGGCGAAAGCAATTGCCGGTGAGGCACGGGTGCCTTTCTTCAGCATTTCGGGCTCCGACTTCGTGGAGATGTTTGTCGGTGTTGGTGCATCTCGTGTGCGTGACATGTTTGATCAGGCGAAAAAACATGCGCCCTGTATCATTTTTATCGATGAGATCGATGCTGTGGGGCGTCACCGTGGTGTCGGCATGGGAGGCGGTAACGACGAGCGCGAACAGACACTTAACCAGTTGCTGGTTGAGATGGACGGTTTCGAAGGGACTGAGGGCATCATCGTGATTGCGGCTACCAACCGCCCTGACGTACTGGACCCTGCGCTGCTGCGACCGGGTCGTTTCGACCGTCAGGTACATGTAGGCTTGCCGGATATTCGTGGTCGTGAACAGATTCTCAAAGTGCACATGCGCAAGGTGCCACTGGGTGATGACGTCAAGCCGGAGCTTATTGCTCGGGGTACGCCGGGCTTCTCCGGTGCGGATCTGGCCAACCTGGTGAACGAGGCTGCACTGTTTGCCGCGCGTAACAATCGCCGTACGGTTGGCATGGAACAGTTCGAACAGGCCAAGGATAAGATCATGATGGGGGCTGAACGCAAGTCCATGGTCATGTCTTACAAGGAGCGCCTTAATACGGCCTATCATGAGGCCGGTCACGCGATTATTGGTCGCGTCATGCCGGAGCATGACCCGGTGTACAAGGTGTCGATTATCCCGCGTGGCCGTGCGCTGGGGGTCACCATGTTCCTGCCGGAGGAAGATCGTTACAGCCATAGTCGTCAGTGGATTATTTCTCAGATTTGTTCGCTCTACGGTGGTCGTCTGGCTGAGGAAATGACACTGGGCAAGGAAGGGGTGACCACCGGAGCATCCAATGATATCCAGAAGGCAACCTCACTGGCACGCAATATGGTCACCAAGTGGGGGCTGAGTGAAGAGCTGGGCCCGCTACTGTACGGTGAAGAAGATGATGATCCTTTTGGCCGCGGTATGGGGCAGGGCAGCAAGCCGATGTCTGAAGAGACGCAGAAGCGCATTGATGCCGAAGTAAAACGAATCATTGATGGGTGCTACCAGAAAGCTTCACAGATTCTGCATGACAACCGCGATATCCTGGATGCCATGGCAGAAGCGTTGATGAAGTATGAGACCATAGGTTCAGACCAGCTGGATCAGCTGATGGCACGTACCGAGGTTTCACCGCCGGACGGGTGGGTCGAAGCGCAGGAGCGTGCCGATCAGGCCGAGCGTGATGTGCAGGAAATGAAACAGCGTGGCTCGGACGAGCAGGCTTCAGCTGATGATGCCGATAAGCCGTCTGATGACGAGCCGCCGGCCGATAACTCTGGCAAGGAAGGTTCCGGTGATAACGACCCGAACCCATGGCAGCGTCCGGATGATCGCTGACAGGTATTGATCTGGTATCATGAAGCCGGCCCGGGTGGCCGGCTTTTTTGTGCCTGTCCGTGGTGAAAAATAGAACGTAAACGTGGATGAGTACGATGACGGTATTGCAATGCGCCGAGCGCAGGCTTGATCTTTCGACCGCACAGGTCATGGGTATTTTGAATGTGACGCCTGACTCATTTTCGGATGGTGGTAGTGTTTATGCCGGTCGGCGGTTGTCGGTGGAGCTGGCGCTTAAAAAGGCCGAGCAGATGGTCAAGGACGGCGCGACCCTGATTGATATCGGCGGTGAGTCGACGCGTCCGGGGGCAATGCCGGTACCCGTTGAAGAAGAGCTGGAGCGTGTCATACCGGTTGTTGAACGCCTGAGTCGTGAATTGGACGTCGTGCTGTCGGTGGATACCAGTGCTGCTGAGGTGATGGCGGCAGCCGCAACAGCGGGAGCCGGCCTGCTCAACGATGTACGTTCGTTTTCTCGGCCTGGCGCTTTTGAGGCGGCGGCCGCCACCGATCTGGCACTGTGCGTGATGCATATGCAGGGCAGTAGCCCGGCTACCATGCAGCGTCGGCCGAGCTATGAAGATGTTACTGCAGAAGTGGCGCACTTTCTGTCTTATCAGCAGCAGCGTTGTCAGGATGCGGGAGTGGCGGTCAATCGCCTGTTGCTGGACCCGGGGTTTGGCTTTGGCAAGACCTTGCAACATAATCTGGAATTGCTGAACAGGATGGAGCGTCTGCAGAATGTGGGCGCCCCATTGCTGGTCGGTACATCTCGCAAGTCCATGGTTGGGTTAACCCTGGACAAGCCGGTCGATCAGCGTTTGTACGGTAGTCTGGCGACCGTCGCGTTGGCGGTGACCAAGGGGGCCAAAATATTGCGTGTGCATGATGTGGCAGCAACCGTTGACGTGGTACGCATGACCGAAGCGGTCATTAATGAAACAGCAGGAGAGTAACGGGTGAGCAGACGATATTTTGGAACTGATGGTATTCGCGGTGAGGTAGGTCAGTTTCCGATCACCCCTGATTTCGTATTAAAACTGGGCTGGGCGGCAGGGTGTGTGTTTGCTCGTGAAGGCCGCAGCAAAATTCTGATCGGCAAGGATACGCGCATTTCCGGTTACATGTTCGAGTCGGCACTGGAAGCGGGCCTGTCCGCAGCCGGCGTTGATGTGTTGTTGACAGGGCCGATGCCGACACCTGCGGTCGCCTATTTGACCCGCACGTTCAGGGCCAATGCCGGCATTGTCATCAGCGCATCCCATAATGTCTATTCGGATAACGGGATCAAGTTCTTCTCGGAGGACGGGACGAAACTGCCCGACCATATTGAAGAAGCGATTGAAGCACAGATGGATCTGGCCATGACAACAGTGCCTTCTGCCGAGCTGGGCAAAGCACGTCGAGTCGAAGACGCGGCCGGTCGTTATATTGAATACTGCAAGGGTACGCTGGACAATCGTTTTAGCCTCAAAGGCATGCGAGTTGTGCTCGATTGCGCCAATGGCGCCACGTACCATGTGGCGCCCAAGGTGCTGAGCGAACTGGGCGCCGACGTCATCGAAATTGCCTCTTCGCCGGATGGTGTGAATATCAATGAAGCCTGTGGTGCCACCGACCCCGCTCGGCTACAGAAGGTAGTACTGGCTGAAAAGGCTGATCTGGGACTGGCGTTGGATGGTGATGGCGACCGGATCATGATGGTCGATCATCAAGGGGAAGTGGTTGATGGTGATGAAATACTTTTTATCATCGCAACGGCTTTGCAACAGCAGGGTGAACTGGAAGGCGGGGTTGTGGGTACGCTGATGTCCAACTTCGGTCTGGAGCAGGCGCTTAAGCAGCTGGACATCCCCTTTACACGCGCCAAGGTCGGGGATCGTTACGTCATTGAGCAGATGCAGCAACGTGGCTGGGTGCTGGGGGGGGAAAGTTCCGGGCACATTGTCTGTGCGCAGCTGACGACCACAGGAGATGGTCTGGTAGCTGCCTTGCAGGTTCTTAAAGCCATGGTAGAGGGCGATCGCAGTCTGTACGACCTGAAGGTCGGAATGCATAAGATGCCGCAAACCATGATTAACGTGGCAATGCCTCGAAAACTGGACCCCATGCAGGACGCGGATGTGGTCGCGGCTGTGCGTGAAGTTGAGGCCGTGCTGGGGCAGCGGGGGCGCGTGCTGCTGCGTCCTTCTGGCACTGAGCCGGTAGTACGGGTTATGGTTGAGGGCGAGGATGGGCACGAAGTAGCACGCCTGTGTGACGAGCTGGCGCGGCGAGTTGAAAAAACACTGCAGGGCCTTGCCAGCTGATTTCGGCTCGGATACTATATGCGCCTCTTTCGTAAGGGGATATCGATGCGTAAGGCACTGGTAATCGGTAACTGGAAGATGAACGGGTTACAGGACCGCAATGCGGAACTGCTGACTGAAGTGGCTTCCGGTGTTGCGGGTGATGCTTTTGCAAGTGTCGATATCGGCGTGTGTCCGCCTTTCATCTACCTCCAGTCGGTTGTTCAACAATTGACCGGTACGATGATAGCGACGGGAGCTCAGAATATGAGTCAGCATGCCGGAGGCGCCTATACGGGAGAAATCTCCGCCGAGATGCTGGCGGATATTGGCTGCAGTCTGGTCGTGTTGGGGCATTCGGAACGCCGTTCGCTGTTTGCTGAAACTGATGTGGATGTGGCCGAAAAGGTTCAGGCTGCCTTGGCTGCCGGGTTGATCCCAGTTGTATGTGTGGGTGAGACTCTGGAGCAGCGTGAGGCGGGTCGTGCGGTAGAGGTTGTTTCTCAACAGCTTCTGCAGGCGATT
The DNA here is from genome assembly GCF_013868415.1 of Marinobacterium marinum. GTDB lineage: Bacteria > Pseudomonadota > Gammaproteobacteria > Pseudomonadales > Balneatricaceae > Marinobacterium > Marinobacterium marinum. The sequence goes on from NZ_JACEMT010000001.1 coordinate 13,057, forward strand.
GCAGGCCTTGATGTTACAATGCTGGAGCGAATTGTCGTGGCATATGAGCCCGTATGGGCGATTGGCACTGGCTTGACTGCTTCGCCGGAGCAGGCGCAAGAGATACATCAGGCGCTGCGAGCGGCTTTGAGCAGTCTCTCGATTGATGCTGCTGAGCAGATGCGGATTGTTTATGGCGGCAGTGTCAATGCGGCCAATGCAGATGCCTTGTTTGCTCAGCCGGATATCGATGGTGGTCTCATTGGTGGTGCATCATTGAAGGCTGAAGACTTTATTGCGATCTGCCGTGCGGCGGCAGTCGCCGGCTAAACGGTATCGATGATGGAAAATGTAATTCTGATCGTTCATGTGCTGCTGGCCGCTGCGATTGTTGCTCTGGTGCTGCTGCAGCAGGGCAAAGGCGCCGAAGCGGGTGCTTCCTTTGGTGGTGGTGCATCGCAGACAGTATTTGGCAGTCAGGGCTCAACCAGCTTTTTGGGACGTCTGACTGCAATCATGGCAGCCGGTGTGTTTGCGACCAGCTTTGCTCTGGCCGTTTTTGCCAAGCAGAAGGCTGTCAGCGTAAATGATGCTGGTATTCCGGCGGCAGAGGTGATTGAATCTGCAGCGGAAGCCCAGAAAGAACTGCCGGTGCTCGAAAGTCAGCAGGCAGTGCAGTCGGAAACTGATATTCCGGTTGCTGAATAAGTTTAAGCCGAAGTGGTGAAATTGGTAGACACGCCATCTTGAGGGGGTGGTGAGCTATGCTCGTGCCGGTTCGAGTCCGGCCTTCGGCACCATTTGTAAACTGATCAGGTGTTGTGTATAATGTGCACCTGTTTCTGATGCGGGGTGGAGCAGTCTGGTAGCTCGTCGGGCTCATAACCCGAAGGTCGTTGGTTCAAATCCAGCCCCCGCTACCACTATTTAACGAAAAAGCCCCTTGTTAGGGGCTTTTTCGTAGATGATCAACAGGCATCACAGGTGCCGTGTCAGAAATGGGTCCTAAGCGGCCCATTTTTTGTTTCAGGCATATCCAGAACGAGGTCTTCGTCAGTGTCAGCCAAACTTAACGCCTTGCAGGAATTGATCGAGCCGGCCGTAACCGCGCTGGGTCTGGAGCTTTGGGGGCTGGAGTTTAACTCCGCCGGTCGCCACAGCACGCTGCGCATCTTTATTGAAGGGCCGGAAGGCGTCACTGTTGATGACTGTGCACGTGTCAGTCATCAGGTCAGCGGCATTCTGGATGTCGAAGATCCCATCCAGGAGCAGTACACGCTGGAAGTGTCTTCTCCGGGGCTGGATCGACCGTTGTTTACACTGGAACACTTCAGTGAATATGCCGGTCATATGGTGCAGTTGCGTCTGCGGGTTCCCTTCGAGGGACGGCGCAAGTTCAAGGGCATACTGAACGGCGTCGAAGGCGATGAGGTGCTGTTGGTTGTTGATAATGAAGAATATTTGTTGCCGATCGACTATATCGATCGTGCCAACGTGATTCCCCAGTTCTAATACCGGTTTGAGGTTTGGCGAGGCAGTCGTATGAATAAAGAGATTCTACTGGTTGCAGAAGCTGTTTCTAATGAAAAGGACGTGCCCAAAGGCGTCATTTTTGAAGCGATAGAAGTTGCTCTGGCCACGGCTACAAAGAAACGCTATGACGAAGAGGCGGATATCCGCGTCGTAATTGATCGTGCAACCGGCGGCTATGAGACCTGGCGTCGCTGGCTGGTGGTCAGCAATGAAGAGGTGCCTGCACTGGGCACTGAACTGACGCTGGAAGAAGCGCATGAAATAGATCCTGCTCTGCAGCCGGGTGATGTGCACGAGGAGCAGGTTGAATCTGTCGCCTTCGGTCGTATTGCTGCCCAAACTGCCAAACAGGTTATTGTGCAGAAAGTGCGTGAAGCTGAGCGTGCCAAGGTGGTCGAGCAGTATCAGGACCGCAAGGGTGAGCTGGTGGCAGGTACTGTCAAGAAAGTGACCCGTGACAATATTATCGTTGACCTGGGCAATAATGCCGAGGCGCTGCTGCCGCGTGAAAACCTGATTCCGCGTGAAAGCTTCCGTATGGGCGACCGTGTCCGTGCGGTGTTGCAGGAAGTGCGCAGTGAAGGACGTGGCCCACAGCTGATTTTGAGCCGTACCTCCAATGAAATGTTGATTGAGCTGTTCAACATTGAGGTGCCTGAAATCGCCGAAGACGTGATTGAAATCCGTACGGCTGCACGTGATCCCGGTGCGCGCGCCAAGATTGCGGTCAAGACCAACGATGGTCGTATCGATCCGGTGGGCGCCTGTGTCGGCATGCGTGGTTCTCGTGTCCAGGCCGTTTCCAATGAGCTGGGCGGCGAGCGAGTGGATATCATTCTGTGGGATGACAACCCTGCTCAGCTGGTGATCAATGCCATGGCGCCGGCCGAGGTGGCTTCCATCGTAATCGATGAAGAAAGCCATTCCATGGATGTGGCCGTAGCGGAAGAAGCCCTGGCCATGGCGATTGGGCGCAGTGGACAAAACGTACGTTTGGCCGGTGAACTGACTGGCTGGGACCTGAACGTGATGTCGGAAGCAGAAGCGGCCGACAAGCAAGAGTCCGAGGTGGGTGCAGTTGTCGATATATTCGTCAAGCACCTGGATGTTGATGAAGAGCTGGCAGAAGTTCTGGTAAGCGAAGGCTTTACCTCTCTGGAAGAGGTGGCTTACGTCCCGGTCGACGAGATGCTCGAGATCGAAGACTTTGACGAAGATCTGGTTGAGGCCCTTCGTGCAAGGGCAAAAGATGCCCTGATCAACCTGGCAATCGCCAGTGAAGAGCAACTGGGTGACGCGGAACCGGCAGACGACCTGCTGACAATGGATGGTATGGATCGCACGCTGGCATTTCAGCTGGCGGCTTCCGGCATTGTGACCATGGAAGATTTGGCAGAACAGTCTATTGAAGACCTGCTGGAGATTGAGGGGCTGACTGAAGATAAAGCAGCCGAGCTGATCATGACCGCCCGTGCTCCCTGGTTTGAGCAAGAGCAGTAAACGCCAGCGGAATAGGAGAACACATAGATGGCAGAATTAACCGTCAAGAAGCTTGCCGATGTGGTTGGTGTATCCGCTGAGCGTCTGCTGACGCAAATGCAGGAAGCCGGCATTCAGGGTAAGAAAATTGACTCCAGCGTTTCGGAAGAAGAGCGTCTGTCGCTGTTGAGCCACTTGAAGCGCAGCCACGGCGAAAAATCTGACGCCGAGCCGAGTAAAATTACTTTGAAGCGTAAAACCAAATCGCAATTGAAAATTTCCAGTGCTTCCGGGCAACGGAAGACCGTCAGCGTTGAAGTGCGCAAAAAACGCACCTATGTGAAGCGCTCGGTTCTGGAAGAAGAAGCCAAGCCGGCAGAAGAGACTGCAGCGATTGAAGCCGTTGCCGAAGTCAGCGCACCTGAAGCGGTAGTGGCTGAGGTCAAGGCCGAAGCACCGCAGGCTGCAGCCGCTGAGCCGGCAGTAGAACAGGCCCCGCAGGCGGCTGCCCCGGAGCAGGCTGCACCAGCGACAGCTGAACCGGCGGCTCCCAGTGCCGAGCCTGTACATGACAACCCGCGTCGCAAGGACAAGGAAAAGTCTCGTCGCAACGAAGATGACGATCGTCCGCGTCGTGGCAAGGGCGGTGGCCGGGAACAGGACAATAACCGCAACAACCGTCGTGGCAAGGGTGGTCGACGCACGGGAGCGGCTAACAGCCGTGGCCGTGGTGGCAATCAGAACCAGCATGGTTTCGAAAAGCCGACGGCTCCGGTTGTGCACGAGGTGAGTATCCCCGAGAGCATCACCGTCGCGGAATTGGCCAAGAAGATGTCCATCAAGGCCGCCGAAGTAATCAAGGCGATGTTCAAGATGGGTGCCATGGCGACCATCAACCAGGTACTGGACCAGGATACGGCGGTTCTGGTGGTTGAGGAGATGGGTCACAAGGCGATCCCGATGCAGGAAAACGCGATCGAAGATGCACTGATCGAGAGCGTACAGGCTGCTCAGGGTGAAAAGGTTGGCCGTGCACCGGTCGTAACCGTAATGGGTCACGTTGACCATGGTAAAACATCGCTGCTGGACTATATTCGTCGCACCAAGGTGGCAACCGGTGAGGCGGGTGGCATCACCCAGCATATCGGTGCTTATCATGTTGAAACCGATAACGGCATGGTGACCTTCCTGGATACACCGGGACACGCGGCCTTTACTGCCATGCGTGCGCGCGGTGCCCAGTTGACCGATATCGTGGTACTGGTCGTGGCAGCCGATGATGGTGTTATGCCGCAGACCGAGGAAGCGGTTCAGCACGCCAAGGCGGCCGGAGTGCCTCTGGTTGTGGCGGTGAACAAGATCGATAAGGAAGAAGCGGATCCGGATCGTGTCAAGAACGAACTGGCGCAGCGGGACGTGCTGCCTGAAGACTGGGGTGGCGATGTTCAGTTTACCCATGTCTCTGCCAAGAGCGGTGAAGGCATTGATGCCCTGCTGGACGCTATCCTGCTGCAGGCCGAACTGCTTGAGCTGACAGCGGTCAAGGATGCGCCGGGTCAGGGCGTTGTGGTTGAATCCCGTGTGGATAAAGGGCGCGGTTCCGTATCGACCCTGTTGGTCCAGAACGGTACCTTGCACAAGGGCGACATCGTACTGGCAGGTCTGCATTACGGTCGCGTACGTGCCATGCTGGATGAGAACGGCAAGCCGATTGAAGCGGCAGGACCGGCTATTCCGGTCGAGATCCTGGGGCTTGACGGAACACCGGATGCGGGTGAGGAATTCACCGTAGTATCCAGCGAGAAAAAGGCGCGTGAAGTGGCGCTGTTCCGCCAAGGCAAGTACCGCGAAGTGAAATTGGCGCGTCAGCAGAAAGCCAAGCTGGAGAACCTGTTCGAAAACATGCAGGCCGGCGACGTGAAATCGCTGAACATCGTGCTGAAAGCGGATGTGCGCGGTTCTTTGGAGGCGATCATCCAGTCGCTGGAAGAGCTGTCTACCGACGAAGTGAAGGTGAACATCGTCTCCAGCGGCGTTGGCGGTATCGCCGAGACCGACGCCAACCTGGCCCTGGCCTCTTCGGCAATTCTGGTCGGCTTCAACGTTCGTGCCGACAACCAGGCCAAGGCCCTGGTCGAACGTGAAGAACTGGAGCTGCGTTACTACAGCGTTATCTATGACATCATTGATGATGTTAAACAGGCCATGACCGGTCTGTTGGCGCCGGAATACCGTGAAGAAATTGTCGGTATTGCCGAAGTACGTGATGTCTTCCGCTCGCCGAAACTGGGCGCGATTGCCGGCTGTATGGTAACGGATGGCACCGTATACCGTAACAAGCGCATTCGAGTCTTGCGTGATAACGTGGTGATCTATGAAGGCGAGCTGGAATCTCTGCGCCGCTTCAAGGATGCCGTGCCTGAAGTACGTCAGGGTATGGAATGTGGTATCGGGGTGAAGAACTACAACGACGTGAAGGTCGGTGACCAGATCGAAGTGTTCGACACCGTGGAAGTGCAGCGTACGCTGTAACGGAGCATTATGGCACGCGACTTTAAACGAACAGACCGGGTAGGGGACCAGATCCAGCGTGATCTGGCCGCCCTGATCCAGCGTGAAATCAAGGATCCGCGGCTGGGAATGGTGACCATCAGTCACGTCAAGGTGAGCAAGGATCTCGGCTATGCCGATGCCTATTTCACCGTGATGGCTTTTGGTGAACAGACCGAGCAGACGCAGGCAGAGGCGATCAAAAACGCCACGCAGGTCCTGAATAACGCGGCCGGTTTTCTGCGCACCGAGCTGGCCCGCGGCATCAAGCTGCGGGTAATGCCGCAACTGCGTTTCCATTTTGATGAAAGTGTAGAACGCGGCCGCCACCTGCATGGTCTGATAGAAAAGGCCTGGCAGCAGGAAGCTCGGCGTACGGATGATGACGAAGATACTGACGGGAATTGAATACTATGGCCCGTAAACCAAAAGGTCGCTCAATCAGCGGCCTTTTTCTGTTGGACAAGCCCCAGGGGCTGTCTTCCAATTCGGCCCTGCAGCGGGTCAAACGCTTGTACGGTGCGGCCAAGGCTGGTCATACCGGTGCATTGGATCCATTGGCGACCGGCCTGCTGCCGATTTGCCTGGGTGAAGCGACCAAGTTTTCCCAGTACCTGCTGGATTCGGACAAGCGTTACCTGACGACGGCCAAGCTGGGACAGCGTACCGATACCTGTGATGCCGAAGGCAGCATCACCGAGGAAAAAGCAATCCCTGGGGATTTGACATCCGCACAGGTGGAAGCGCTGTTGAATGAGCATTTCAGCGGTGAAATCGAGCAGGTGCCGCCGGTGTATTCGGCGCTCAAGCTCAATGGTCAGCCACTATACAAGCTGGCGCGTCAGGGAATTGAGGTCGAGGTCAAACCGCGCCAGGTGTGGATCCATGAAATCAGGCTGCTGGCGTTGCGAAAAGACGAAATCGATCTGGAAATCTTCTGCTCCAAGGGCACCTACATCCGCAGTATCGTTGAAGATTTGGGACTATTGCTGGGGTGCGGGGCGCACGTAACGGTTTTGCGTCGTCTGCAGACCGGGGCTTTTGATGCCTCTCAAATGATGACGCTGGAGCAGCTGCAGCGCCTGGCCGAACCGGGTGCCGAAGAATCGGAAAACAGCATACAACAGCGCCTGGATGCGTTATTATTACCGGCTTGGAGCCCCGTGGCAGAATTGCCGGCGTTGGAACTGACCGCCTCGGAGGTCGATCGCATGCGGGTGGGGCAACGCTTCAGAGCCGTCAACTCGGGCTCACTCGTTGGCGAATTGCGTTTGTTCGCTGAAGATGATGCGACGTTCATGGGCATTGGCGAGATCGGTGCCGATGGCGTGCTGAGGGCTCGTCGCCTGGTCAGCACGTCCTGACAGATTCGGCCATCAGGGTCGACTGACGCTGTACTGAAAATATGCTCGGTGCAGCGCGACTTTTAATCCGCAGTATCTTGTTGCTGTGTGCATATTGATCAAGGAGATTACAATGGCTCTTTCAAACGAACAAAAAGCGGCAATCGTAGCCGAATTCGGTCGTGGTACCGGCGATACCGGTTCTACCGAAGTGCAGGTTGCACTGCTGACTGCGAACATCGAAGGTCTGCAGGGACACTTCAAATCGCACAAGCATGACCACCACTCTCGTCGTGGTCTGATCCGCATGGTAAACCAGCGTCGTAAGCTGCTGGACTACCTGAAGGGCAAAGATGCTGACCGTTACCTGGCCCTGATCGGCCGTCTCGGACTGCGTCGCTAAGCAGTACCCTACTGAGGCCATACACTGTATGGCCTCAGTTTTATCCGGGTTCTTGAATTCAGGTCCCGTTACCGCCGATACAATCATCCAGCCTGTACTCATGTATCCATTGCCATATCAGTGCATATATGAGTACCGGCTTGAATATGAGGAATGATTGGTCAGCAGGCGGGATATACTCGACAACAAGGAGTTTTATCGTGCAAGCGATTAGCAAGACATTCCAGTTTGGCAAACATGAAATCACCATCGAAACCGGCAAGGTTGCGCGTCAGGCGACCGGTGCCGTCATGGTGACCATGGATGGTGTTCAGGTGTTGTGTACCGTTGTGGGTGCACGTGACGCCAAGGAAGGTCAGGATTTCTTCCCTTTGTCCGTTCACTACCAGGAAAAGTACTACGCCGTAGGCCGTATTCCGGGTGGTTTTTTCAAGCGTGAAGCGCGTCCGTCCGAGAAAGAGACGCTGACCTCCCGTCTGATCGACCGTCCGATTCGTCCGCTGTTCCCGAAAGGTTATATGAATGAAGTGCAGGTGATCTGTACTGTCATGTCGGCCGACAAGGTGAATGACCCGGATATCGCGGCGATGATCGGTACATCGGCTGCACTGGCCATTTCCGGTATCCCCTTCCTGGGACCGATCGGTGCTGCTCGTGTCGGCTTTACCGAAAACCAGGGCTATATCCTGAACCCGACTTACGAAGAACTGGCCTCGTCCGAGCTGGACATGGTGGTAGCGGGCACCAGCGATGCGGTGCTGATGGTTGAGTCCGAAGCACAGGAATTGACCGAAGACGAAATGCTGGGTGCCGTTCTGTTCGCGCATCAGGAAATGCAGGTGGCGATCAACGCCATCAACGAACTGGTTGCCGAAGCCGGTAAACCGAAGTGGGATTGGCAGCCGGCTGCCAAGAACGAAACCCTGGTGGCTCAGGTACGTGAACTGGTCGGTGAAGGCATTGCCGCTGCTTACCAGGTGGCTGACAAGATGCAGCGTCAGGGTGCTCTGTCCGATCTGCGCAGCAAGGCGGTTGAAACACTGTCCGGTTCTGAAGAAGGCCAGCCGTCCGACAAGGAAGTGGCGGGTATCTTCAGCTCCCTGGAAAAGGAAATTGTGCGTAACCGTATCATCGACGGTGAACCGCGTATCGATGGTCGTGACAACAAGACCGTTCGTGGTATCGATGTTGAAATCGATCTGCTGAAAGGTGTGCACGGTTCTGCCCTGTTCACCCGTGGTGAGACCCAGTCCATCGCGACCTGTACCTTGGGTACCAGTCGCGATCAGCAGATCATCGATGCGCTGGAAGGCGAACGTAAAGATCCGTTCATGCTGCACTACAACTTCCCGCCGTACTCCGTCGGTGAAGCGGGCCGCATGGGTGCTACCGGTCGTCGCGAAATCGGTCACGGCCGTCTGGCACGTCGTGGTGTTGCTGCGGTACTGCCGACTCAGGAAGAGTTCCCGTACACCATCCGTATCGTATCCGAGATCACCGAGTCCAACGGTTCCAGCTCTATGGCCTCTGTGTGTGGCGCGTCCCTGTCCATGATGGATGCGGGTGTTCCGCTGAAGGCTCCGGTGGCAGGTATTGCCATGGGTCTGGTCAAAGAGAATGATCGCTTTGCAGTCCTGACCGACATCCTGGGTGATGAAGACCACCTGGGTGACATGGACTTCAAGGTTGCCGGTACCGAAGCGGGTATTACTGCACTGCAGATGGATATCAAGATCACCGGTATTACCGAAGAGATCATGGAAATCGCGCTGGAGCAGGCCCTGGATGCACGTAAGCACATCCTGAAAGAGATGGCCAAAGTCATTGGTTATGCGCGTCCGGAACTGCCGGATAACGCTCCGGCCATGCAGCTGCTGAAGATCAACCCGGAGAAAATCCGTGACCTGATCGGTAAAGGTGGCGCGACCATCCGTGCCCTGACCGAAGAAACCGGTGCCATGATCGACATCGAAGATGACGGTACTGTCCGCATCTACGCCGACGACAAGGCCAAGGGTAAGGCGGCGCTGGATCGTGTAACTGCGATCACCGCTGAAGCCGAGATTGGCAAAATCTACGAAGGTAAGGTTGTTCGCATCGAAGAGTTCGGTGCTTTCGTGAACATCCTGCCGGGTAAAGATGGTCTGGTACACATTTCCCAGATCGCCAAGGAGCGTGTCAACAAGGTGACCGACTTCGTCAATATGGATGATGTCGTGAAGGTGAAAGTGCTGGATGTTGATATGCGTGGTCGTATCAAACTGTCCATGAAGGACCTGGAAGCGGATGACGCTGTTTCCTGATTCCTGAGCTGATCCAGAGCCCCTGTCGGTGTTACCGGCAGGGGCTTTTTTGTTTTGGCAGGACGGTGAACGGAGGAAAAGGCAGGTACCGAAAGTGGCACTCTGCCTGGGGTGCAAGGTCAGGTCGGCTGGTCGTCGGCTTTCATGACACAGTAGAGACGGTAGGCATAAATGGTGGGGAGTACGCCCAGAAACTGAATCAGTATCGAGACCAGGGTCAGAGCGCCCTGCTGCTCGCGTAGTAGCTCACCGATAAGGGTTTCGAGCAGGAGCAGGCAGCCAAAGAGGAGGGCCATCCCTTGCAGGAGTGGCCAGAAGAAGTCATTGGTTTTGTCCCAGCTGGCTTTCAGGGCGTCGATGGGTCCCATGCCATCCATTACGCAATAAAACTCGGCAAAAGCCAGGCGAATCGCGATATAGATTCCGGGTACGATCAACAGGACCAGGCCGAAAGAGATGGCCAGCACCGACAGCATGTAGGTCAGCAGCAGGCGTCCCCAGCAGGTCATGCTGAGGCTGAGGGCGCGGCTGATGGCCAATGGCTGTCCATGGAGCACAGACTGCAGGTAGAACAGAGTTGCCCCCCAGTAAACCGGCATCAGCGCGAGGTCCAGAGCTGAACTGAGAAAAATGCTCTTTTGCAGCGTTGCGGTTTGGATGTTTTCCAGATTATCGGGCAGCTGCTGGATAACCTGAAACTGTACAAACGCGAGTACAGCCAGGAAGGGCAGTTGGATCAGGGCCAGGCGATTGGCGTGGTTTCGGAAGAAAAACAGGCTTTGGCGCAGATAGTCGAAGGTCATGAGTCTCTCTGAAACTGAAGGTTGATCGGCTGGCGCAGACGAACCAGCTTAAACTGTCCGCTATCCAGGTGCGTGTGTATATCGGCAAACAGGCCAATGGCCTTGCGTTCCAGTGGAATATGCTGGTTGACTACAAAGCAGGCGCTGCCCTTCGCCGACAGCAGACGCCGGGCCGCGTGAAGAAAACGGTCTGTCAGGTCGCCATCAACGGAAAAGCCGCTGTGGAAGGGTGGGTTGCAAAGCAGAACGTCGAAGCCGGGGGATAGTCGATCACCGGCGTCAGCCGCGATAACTTCGGCCTGTTGCAGTCCGGCCTGATCCAGATTATAGCGGCAGGCACGCAGGGCTGCGGCATTGTTATCACTGCAGACCAAGGCCGTTGTGCTATCAGCGACGTTCAGGGCGAGATAGCCGAAACCGCAGCCTAGATCAAGCACTTTACCCGGCAGCGGCAGAGAACTGCCCAGCATGGCAGGCAGCTGCTCGATCAGCAGGGCGCTGCCGCGATCGATCTTGTTCCAGCCGAACAGCCCCGGCTTGGACCAGTATTGGCGTTGGGCATCGGCACAGGCCGGGCGGAGTTCGGAGTAGTGTTGATGATCCGGACACGGGCCTGTTCCGTTGCCTTGGCGGATATGTGCGTGCCAGCTGTTGGGACCCAGCTTCTGTTCCGTGCGTGTGCCTTCGAGGCAGGCTTCGGCCTTGCGGGCGTAGGTTCGAATTCCCTCGCCCTTGTCGCCCAACAGGCTAAGGCTACCGTCTGCACGTAAAAGACGTTGTGCTGCAGTGATCAGATAGTGGACAACGGGCTTCTCCTTGGACACTCGATAGATGATCTGATCGAAGCCTGCCGATGCCAGAGCGGACAAGTCGAAATCACTGAAGTGGGCGTCCCAGCCACACTGCTGCAGGCGCTCAATGACATCGAAACGATTGCCTACAACCAGAACCGCAGGGTTGGCCGGCATATCGAGTTGAATATTTTCGTCTACCAGCCAAAGGGTGGTGCCGGAAGCCTGGCGTAACAGCTGGTTGAGTTCGGTAGTCAGCACGTCCATATCAGATACTGGCAATTTCTTCAGGAGTCAGTTCACGGTACTCGCCGGGCTCCAGCATCTCATCCAGCGTGATGCTGCCAATCTGCTCGCGGTGCAGGGCGACCACCCGGTTGCCAATGGCGGCGAACATGCGCTTGACTTGATGATAACGGCCCTCGTGCAGACAGATACGGGCCTGATGCGCAGACAGAATCTCCAGTTCGGCAGGTTGGGTACGCAGTTTTTCACCTTTCAGCATCAGACCCTCGGCAAAGGTGCGAACCGCATCACTCGGGATGGGGTCAGCGGTATCGACCAGGTAGACCTTGCCGGTTTTGTGATTGGGCGATGCGACACGGTGAGCCCACTGGCCATCGTCGGTCAGCAGCACCAGTCCGGTCGTATCGATATCCAGTCGGCCACAGATATTCAAACGTTCGACGCGGGGCAGTTCCAGCAATGCGAGCACAGTCGGGTGGGTGGGGTCATCGGTGGCACAGATCACTCCTTCCGGCTTGTACAGCATCAGGTAGCGTGTGCGGGGCGCCTCCAGAGGCATTCCCTGGAGATTGATCTCGTCATGTTCGCCAACCTTGCGGCCGGGGTCGCGTTCCGGTACATCATTGACGGTGACCTCGTTTGCATGGAGTAGCCGTTTGACTTCCTTGCGTGAGAAGTCCGTTACCTGAGTAATATATTTATCGAGTCGCATGTGAACCTGCAAACCAGTCAAAAGGTCTAGTATATAGTAGCGGCCAGGGGGACCACAGGGTGTTGTGAAAGCTCCGGTCCAATCCGGTAAAATGGTGCTCTTAATCTGATTGCTGAGGTGTCTGTGAAGCTTTTTGTCGATAACCTGACACATGTCGATTTTTCCTACCTGCATCCCGAACGTGGCCTTCTTGGAGAGTCCTGGGCGGTGCAGCTAGTGCTGGACGGGGGGTTGGATGAGCAGGGCATGATCTGCGACTTCGGTGTGGTCAAGCGCCGGGTCAAGCAGTGGCTGGATACCTATGTCGATCATCGACTGGTCGTGCCAACGGGAATGCCCCGCCTGAAACTCGATACGGTGGCCGGCATGACCGAAGTGAACTGGCAGTATCCCGAAGGGGAACGCTTCTATTGCCGGGCACCCGAACAGGCAATCGCGGCTGTTCCGGTGGCCGAAATTAGTGCGGAAGGCTTGGCCGAGTGGTGTCGCGACCAGTTGCTGGCGCTGTTTCCAGATCAGGTCAAAGGAGTCGAGCTGAAATTCATGCCCGAATCCATTGAGGGGCACTTTTATCATTACAGCCACGGCTTGCAGCAGCATGAGGGTAATTGCCAGCGCATTGCACATGGGCATCGCTCGAGTATCGAGATTTACCGCAACGGGCAGCGAGACGAAGCGCTGGAAGGGGCCTGGGCCGGACATTTCCGGGATATCTATATCGGTACCCGGACTCACCTGCGCAGTGATGCCAATCATGAACACCACTATGCCTATACCGCGCCACAGGGGAATTTTGAACTGATCCTGCCGGCACGTTGCTGTTATCTGATCGACGTTGAAACAACGGTGGAGCAGATTGCGATGTATCTGGCCCGTACGATCAAGGCGGAATATATGCACGATGCCGTGGTTGTAAAGGCATTCGAGGGTATCGGTAAGGGTGCGATCGCGTCCGCCTGAGACCTGTTATTGAAATGCAAACAGCCGCCTTTCAAGGCGGCTGTTTGCGTTCTGCAGGTCGGTGGTTTCAGTCGCGCTCGATTGCCAGCGCGGTACCCATGCCGCCGCCGATGCACAAGGTCGCCAGGCCTTTTTTCGCGTCACGTTTGATCATTTCATGGACCAGACTGACCAGAATGCGGCAGCCTGAAGCGCCGATCGGGTGGCCCAGTGCAATGGCGCCACCATTTACGTTGACGATGTCGGTGTTCCAGCCCAGGTCCTGATTGACAGACATAGCCTGGGCGGCAAAGGCTTCATTGGCTTCGACAAGTTCCAGGTCATCAATGCCCCAGCCGGCTTTTTCCAGCGCCTTGGTGGTTGCGCAGATCGGGCCGGTACCCATGATGGCGGGGTCGACTCCGGCAGAGGCGTAAGCCTTGATGCGTGCCAATGGTTTCAAGCCCAGCGCGTCGGCCTTTTCGGCAGAGCACAGAATGACGGCGGCGGCACCATCATTGATGGTGGAGCTGTTACCGGCGGTTACGGTGCCGTCCTTCTTGAAGGCCGGGCGCAGTTTTCCCAGGGCTTCAGCAGTGCAACCGAAACGGGGTTGTTCGTCGGTATCGAAGACGATTGGGTCACCCTTGCGCTGCGGGATGCTGACCGGAATGATTTCGTCCTTGAAGCGACCTGAGGTTACCGCCGCTTCGGCCTTGTTTTGTGAGGCGCTGGCAAAAGCATCCTGCTGTTCACGGGTAAAACCGTATTTGTCGACGATATTCTCGGTGGTGATGCCCATGTGGTAGTTGTTGAAGGCGTCCCAGAGGCCGTCATTGATCATGGAGTCGACCATTTTCCAGTCGCCCATGCGGGCCCCGTTACGGGAGTTGGGGAGGATATGCGGTGACTGTGACATGCTTTCCTGGCCACCGGCAATCACAACATCGGCGTCGCCACAGCGGATGGCCTGGGTTGCCAGCTGCAGCGCCTTGAGGCCGGAACCGCAGACCTTATTGATGGTCATGGCGGGCACTTCCTGCGGTATGCCTGCGTTGATCATCGCCTGACGTGCAGGGTTCTGGCCGCAGCCGGCGGTCAATACTTGACCGAGAATGACTTCGTCCACTTCTGCCGGGTTCAGCCCGGTCTGCTCAAGCAGCCCCTCGATAACCCTGGTGCCGATAGAAGCGGCGGTCAGGGAAGCGAGAGAACCATTGAATGCACCAACCGCCGTGCGTCCGGCAGCAACAATAACAACATCGCGCATAATCAGAGTGCCTCTTTTGTTTGTATCATTATTGATCCTGTACCCATGCTAGAGCGGCTTGGTGACCGGGAAGTTGCATATATTCGGGTACGACACAGGCCTGGGTCGGCGCCGTGGCGCTTGACTTGGAAGTCTTTCGAGTCTGCGTGATGCGGGAAGGGAGTGTCAAGTAGCGAAAAGGACTAATTTGTGCGTTGCACAAAACGGCCTGACCAAGAGCAGAATCAGGCCGTTTTAACGGGCGACCGGCGGCAGCCCTGGTCAGATCTCGATATTGTCGATTAGACGAGCGCGCCCAAGGAACGCGGCGGCCAATACCACCTTGTCATCTGCGGGGCTGGCGGGTAGCAGAGTATCGCGGTTCAGAATGCGATAAAAGTCACGGCGGAACCCCGCGTTTTCCAGGGTCTTCTGGGCCTGCTCTTCCAGCAGCGGAAAATCGGTACTGCCCTGACGGACTGCATCGGCGGTCAGTTGCAGGGTTTGTTGCAGTACAGCAGCGGCAGTCAGTTCATCCTGTGTCAGATAGCCGTTTCGTGAACTCAGTGCCAAACCACTCTCGGCGCGTACCGTTGGTACACCGATAATGTCGACCGGTATGCACAGGTCGCGCACCATCTTCCGGATGACGGCCACCTGTTGATAATCCTTCAGGCCGAATACGGCCACATCCGGTTGTACCATGTTGAACAGCTTGCAGACTACGGTGCTAACGCCGCGGAAATGGCCGGGGCGGCTGACGCCACAGTGGATATCGGACAAACCGGGAACCTCCACCAGCGTTTGTGCGGCCTGACCATCCGGGTAGACTTCGCTGACGGTGGGGGCAAACAGCAGATGACAGCCGACGGAAGCCAGTTTCTGCTGGTCTTCAGTCAGGGTGCGCGGATAACTGTCCAGGTCTTCGTTAGGACCGAACTGCAAGGGGTTAACGAAGATGCTGGTGATGACGATGTCCGCATGCTGAAGCGCTGTCTGTACCAGGCTCAGATGTCCCTGATGCAGGTTGCCCATGGTGGGGACCAGGGCGATTCGCTTGTCGGCCAGGCGGTGCTCGCGCACCGCTGCACGTAGTTCAGCGAGGGTGTGTATCGCGTACATTGTTAATTGAATCCGTGTTCTTCGGCAGGGAACTGACCGTTGCGTACCTGTTCGCCGTACAGGCGGAAGGCATCCTGGATGCTGTTGGCTTCGGGCATGAAATTCTTGACGAATTTGGGTACTCGGCCGGTCGTGATGCCGAGCATGTCGTGCATCACGAGAACCTGCGCATCGGTGTGCTGACCGGCACCGATACCGATGACCGGGATATCCACGTTACGGGTGATTTCCTGAGCCAGCAGGGAAGGTACACATTCCAGCAGGAGCATGCTGGCACCGGCCTGTTCCAGCCGCTTGGCGTCTTCCAGCATTTTCAGCGCGGAATGTTCGTCACGCCCTTGTACCCGGTAACCGCCCAGTTTGTTGACGGCTTGCGGCGTCAAGCCCAAGTGGGCGCAGACAGGCACGCCGCGCTCGGCCAGAAGGCTGACACTGTCACATAGCCAATCGCCTCCTTCCAGCTTGACGATTTGTGCCCCGGCCTGCATCAGGGCCGCCGCACTGTCCATGGCCTGTTCGGGCGTGGCATAGCTCATGAAGGGCAGGTCGGCCATGATCATCGCACCCTGATTGCCACGGGCAACGCAGGCGGTGTGATAGACCATTTCTTCGACGGTAACGGGCAGGGTGCTGTCCTGTCCTTGCAATACCATGCCGAGTGAGTCGCCGACGAGGATCATCTCGATGCCGGCACTGCTGACCAGGTGCGAGAATGTCGCGTCGTAGGCGGTCAATACGGCAAACTTTTCACCCGCCTGTTTACGGGCGTTCAGGGTATGCAGCGTGATGTTACTCATAGCATTCTCTTTGTTATCAATGAGACGCCGATCCAGTTCGGCCTTGAGCGGATTATAGCGATATCCTTTCCAGTGTGCCCAGTGGACAATGGATTAGATGTGAGGATAACGCCGAGCCGTCGGGCAGGCGGAGCTCGGGGGTGATTTCGGCCAGGGGCCAGAGCACAAAATTGCGCTCCAGCATCCAGGCATGAGGTACTGTAAGGCGTTCGGTTGCGAGTGTCAGGTTTGCAAACAACAGAATATCCAGGTCCAGCGTTCTGGGGCCCCAGTGGATCTTGCGGACCCGCTGGTGTGCCTGCTCGATTGCCTGCAGAGCATCCAGCAGCTGTTCGGGCTCCAGCGCGGTATCCAGCGCGGCAACCGCGTTGATGTAATCCGGCTGGCCTGGCGGGCCGACCGGATCTGAGCGGTAGAGTGAGGAGTGAGCAATGACCCGAGTATGCGGGATATGGTCCAGCTCCTGCAAAGCGTCACGGACCTGTTGGTGCGGATCTTCAAGGTTGCTGCCCAGGCCGATATAGGCGCGTCTCACATCGGTTTCTCCTGGTTGTGTTCGCTATTCGGAGTGTGTTTGCGTGGTCGACGGCGACGTTTGCGCTTGGGTTTGTCGTCCTGATTGGATGGCATCATTTCCCGGCGATTGACCGGGTTAGCTACCTGATAATCGGTCCACCACTGCCCCAGCCCGTTCAGATCTTCGCCGCTGCTTTCACGCAGCAACAGCAGGTCATAGGCGGCGCGGAAGCGCGGGTGCTCCATCAACTGGTCCGCTTTTTTGCCCTGACGGCGTGGCAGGCGCAGTTGCAGTTCCCAGATTTCGCGTACCGGGGTGGAGAAGCGGCGCGGGATGGCCGTGCATTTCACCTGTTCGCCCAGTACCTGATTGGCGGCTTCGTGCAGCAATGGCAAGGGCGGAAGGTCGGAAGTGGGTTCCAGTTCACGGATGCGTTGCTGCAGGGGGTACCAGAGCAGAGCGGCAAACAGGAATGCGGGTGTGACGCTCTTGCCTTGAGCCAGGCGACGGTCCGTGTTGCCCAGTGCATTGATGATCAGCGTTTCAACCGGCAGCGTATCGTCTTCCAGCGCCAGATCGGTCAGCGGGAACAGGTATTGGAACAGGCCGAAGCGCTGCAGTTGGCGATAGGAGGCTTCGCCGTGTCCGCTCTGCAGCAGCTTGAGAACTTCGTCAAACAAGCGTGCCGGGGATACGTTGCGCATCAGGCCGGCCAGGTCTCGAATGGGATTGGCGGTGTCCGGGTCGAGGTCAAAGTTCAGTTTTGCAGCAAAGCGTGCAGCCCTGAGCATGCGTACGGGGTCTTCACGGTAGCGTGCATTGGCGTCGCCAATCATGCGCAAGCGGTTGTTTTTCAGATCATCATAGCCGCCGGCGAAGTCGAGAATACTGTGATCCTTGGCATCATAGTAGAGCGCGTTGACGGTGAAGTCGCGCCGCAGGGCGTCTTCTTCAATGGTGCCGTAGACATTGTCGCGCAGGATCATGCCGGTGTCGGCTGTGCGCGCCTGATCACGGTTGACTTCATCCTGATCATGGGAGGCCCGGAAGGTGGCGACTTCGATGACTTCCCGTCCAAAGCGGACATGTAAAAGCTTGAAGCGTCGTCCGATCAGGCGGCCGCGCCGGAACAGCTCTTCGGCTTCTTCCGGATGTGCGGAGGTAGCGATGTCAAAGTCCTTGGGCTTGAGTCCCCGCAGCAGGTCTCGTATGCAGCCGCCCACCAGGTAGCCCTCGTAACCGGCATCTTCCAGTCGATACACCACTTTCATTGCGTTGTCGTCGAGATAGCGGCGCGGGATCTGGTGTTCGGATTCGGGGATGCGGCGGTACGGCAGCGTGTCGGTGCCGGAGGTTGAGGGCATGTCGGTGTCCCTGGTGGCTGTGCCGGAGCGCTTGCGGATCAGTATCCAGGCGGTCAAAGCGGCAACGAGCACTGCACAAATGATCAATAGAGTGGTCGGCATGGGTCGAACGGTGTCCCTGTCTGTAACGTCATCACGGTTGGCGCATCATAACACCTGGTTCCACTTAGGGCATAAGATTCGGTGTTGTTCGATACGGGTAAACGGATCAGGTAGCGTGTTGCAGGGAGTGTGGAAGGAGAGGAGTGGGGTGTCGGTCGTAAAGTGGCAACATTAAACTTAGCTTGTTGTTGTTGTTCCTAAGAGCACTGATTGGGGAGCGCTGCAGTGCCACTTTAACGACCGACTAAGCCTCATTATTATTTTTATTCGAGGCGGTTCACTCGTCGGCATGACCTGTTTTTATTTTTATTGCTGGTCAGGCTTCAGGGTGTGCGTTGTTGTTGTTCTGCCAAATATACTGCAGTTGCCGTGCCAGTTTTCTTAACTATTTGTTTTATAAGGAAAATGGTTTTTTGAGTCGGTTTTTTGTCTCTAAAAACACAACAGAGTGTTACTTGAATATACACGAATAAAGGGATGTGGGTATTTAGGTAACACTTTGGAGTGTTACCGGTTGTTACCCTTTGGGTTTGCGGGGAATCCCCAGTTTCTGGCGCCGCTCCCACAGGTTCTTGCGGCTGATGCCCAGTGTCTTGGCCAGCTCGGTCTCGCTCATCTGGTCCTGGTTTTCCAGCACAAAGCGCTGGAAGTAGTCATCCAGCGACAGGTCGGTCCGCGGGCGCTCGAGTTCATAGGGTGCTGGTTGCCCGTGTGATTCACGGTATTGGCTTTCCAGTTCAGACAGACTGTGCGGGTCCATTTCCAACCCCAACAGTTCGGGTGTAATCGATATGCCATCGGTCAGGATAACGGCACGCTCGATGGCATTTTCCAGTTCGCGTACATTTCCGGGCCAATGGTAACCGCGTAACAGGCGACGGGCTTCGGCGCTGAAGCTGAGCGTCTCACACCCCAGCTTCTGGCACTGTTTGTCGAGAAAGGCCTGCGCCAGTTCAAGAATATCGTCCTCGCGCTCGCGCAGAGGGGGCATGCGCAGTTCCATGACGTACAGACGATAGTAAAGGTCTTCACGGAATTGTCCCGAGCGGGCGCGGTTTTTGAGATCGCGGTGAGTGGCAGCGATCAGGCGGACATCCACATTGAGAGGCTGTACGGCACCTACGCGGCGAATTTCACCCTCCTGCAGGAAGCGCAGCAAACGGGCCTGGGCTTCCAGTGGCAGCTCGCCAATTTCATCCAGAAACAGGGTGCCGCCATCTGCAGCTTCGATCAGGCCGCTGCGACTGCTGGTCGCACCGGTGAAGGCCCCTTTTTCATGGCCGAACAATTCGGACTCGATCAGGGTCTCGGGGATAGCGGCGCAGTTCACGCAGATCATTGGCTTGTCGGCGCGGGTGCTTTGTTCGTGAATCGAGCGTGCCGCCAGCTCCTTGCCTGTCCCCGATTCACCGAGAATCAATACCGTCGCATCGGTGCGGGCAACCTTGGCAATGCGACGGTATAGCTCCTGCATGGCCTGACAGGAACCGATAATATGCGTACCCCCCGAACCATCGGCCAGAGCTTCGCCGGGGGGAGTTGGTGCCGTCAGCTGTTGGGCCAGTGTTCCGGCAACGGTGCTGAGCATTTCGTCATGGTCGAACGGCTTGGCAATATAGTCGACGGCACCAAGCTTCATGGCATCCACGGCCGAGCGCAGGCTGGCATAACTGGTCATGATCAGAACCGGTACCCCGGCCGCCAGTTCGATCAAGTCTGTGCCCGGAGCACCGGGCAGGCGCAGGTCGGAAATGATCAGGTCAAACGTATCCAGACGGAAGCGGGCTGTTGCATCGGTTACAGACTCGGCATCGCTGACATCGTAATCGTTTTTTTCCAGCAGGCGCTTCAGTGCGGCACGGATGATACTTTCATCCTCAACAATCAGAATTCGACTCATCCGGACAAACCTTCTCCATCTGCTTCCGGCCGCTCAGGGAGTGCAGAACCCTGCAGCCGGGGTAAGGTGATAATGACCCGAGTGCCGTTGTTCTGTTTCTTGTTGGCCGGACTCACAATTTCGATACTACCATAGTGCTGAGTAATGATGTTGTAGACCAAAGGCAGACCCAGGCCGGTTCCCTTGCCGGGTTCCTTGGTGGTAAAGAAGGGTTCGAACAGGTGGTCCTGATGTTCGGCCGGGATGCCGTAGCCTTCGTCGGTAATCATCAGGCGGCTGCTGTGCTCGTTCATATCCGAGTCGATTCGAATCACGCTTTCGGCAGGTGAGGCATCGCTGGCATTATTGAGCAGGTTGACGAACACCTGTAGCAGCAGCTGCAGATCGCCCTGGATCAGCAGAGTCTGGTCTACGGCGTTGATGAAATGTTGCTGGCGGCCGTGACGATCCAGAGCGGCCAGGTGAATGGCCTCGTCAATACAGGTATGCAGTCGGATCGGTTCCATGTGCCCGGGACCGTCCTGACGTCCGGTATGCGCAAAGCGAACCAGTGACTGTACGATGCGGCTGATGCGGCGGGTCTGGTCGACGATCTGATCGCCGGTTTCCAGTACTTCCGGCTGTTCGGTTTCCAGTTTCAGATTTTGTGCCAGGCAGGCGATACCGGTCACCGGGTTACCGATTTCATGTGCGACCCCGGCGGCAAAGCGCCCAATGGATGCCAGGCGTTCGCTGTGTGCGAGTTTGCGGGCCATGAGCAGGTGCTGGGTTTCTTCTTCCACCAGCAGGACCATGCCTTGGGCGGGGGTGTCGTCCAAGCGGGCCTTGTGCAGGCTGAACCAGCGCTGTGCGCCGTTCAGTTCAAGACATTCGGCACTCTGGTGCAGGGCATCGGCTGCTGCAAAGCGGGCCAGGAAGTCGGACCAGGGCGAAGGCAGCTGGTCCAGACGGAGTCCCGGTGCCTGGTCTGAGCTCAACTCGGTGCAGGTTTCCAGTTCGGCATTCCAGAACAGAATGCGCTGTTCGGCATCGAGGGTGCAAACGCCAATAGGGAGTCGTTGCAGGGTAGCGCGGTGGTAACGGCGCAGTTGATCCAGCTCGGCGGCCAGCCCCGACAGACGCTGATCGTATGCCTCCAGTTGTTGTTCCAGCAGGTGCACGTTGCGGGCCTTGAAACCGCTGTTGTTGCCGGGCGTATCCAGAGGCTGCAGCAGGGCTGCGGCCTCGACCGGTCCCAGCAGGCCGGACAGGTTCTGCTCCAGGCGGGCGCGCAGGCGCAGACTGTCCAGAGGTGCAAGCCGACCGCTTGGCAGTTGCAGTTCGCGCAGGGCACGGCGTACTTCACGTTGGGCCGGGCGCTCGCCCAGACGGGGAGTGAGTCGATTGACAAAGTCGGCATTGCTTTGGACCTGAATGCCCTGCCCGGTGGGATGCGGCAGGGCATTCAGCAGACAGGCTTCGGCCGCCTGGCGCTCTTCGCGGCGGCCGGGAAACAGAAGTGAGGTGACAACCAGTGTCAGGCTGTTGGCCAGTAGGGAAATCAGTGCGACCGGATAGCTGGACAGGGCCGTGGTGCTACTGTCGGGCTCACTCTGCAGCGCGACGCTCATCATGGGCAGGAGCAGGCCCAGTGCCCAGATGCCAAAACCGACTCCGACGCCGGCCAGAAAGCCATTGCGGCTGGCACCGGGCCAGTACAAGGTCACCAGAATGCCGGGCAGAAATTGCAGGAAGGCCACAAAGGCCAGCAGTCCCAGTTGGCTCAGGGCAAAGCGGTTGCCGATAAAATGAAAAAACAGATAGCTGCCCAACAGCACGGCAAGGATGATCAGGCGTCGTACCCAGAGTAGCCAGGCATAAAAGCGTACATTGTCCGGGACACGTACCAGCGGGAGGACTACATGGTTTTGCAGCATGGAGGCAAGGGCAACGGTCGCGACAATAATGATACCGCTGGCGGCGGACAGGCCGCCAATGAAGGCCAGCAGGCTCATCCATGGCAGCTGCAGTGTTTGTCCCAACTGCAGCACCATGTATTCGGGGTTGTCGATGGCATCGCTCTTGATGGCGGCCCAGAGAATGGGGGGCACGGCCAGAGCCAGCAGCAACAGTAACAGCGGCAGTCCCCAGCTGGCGCGATACAGACTTTCGGTGGGCAGGTTTTCAGTAAAGGCGACATGGAACATGTGAGGCATGACGATAGCACAGGCAAAGAAGGCCAGCAGCAGGACTTGCCAGTGATCGGCCGGAGGCTGCTGCAGGCGCTGCAGCTGTTCCGGATTGGCAGCCAGCCAGTCGGCCAGCCCGCTCGGTCCATCCAGTACGACAAAAAAGGCGTAGCCGGCGATGGCCAGCAGAGCAACCAGTTTGACTAAAGACTCGGTGGCGATGGCGACGATCAGGCCGTTATGGCTGTTGCGCAGGGAGGCGTGACGTGCGCCAAACAGGATGGTAAACAGAGCGATCACGGCACAAAATACCAGGGCGGCCTGGTGTGATGACACGTGGGGCGTCAGCATGGGCAGGGATGCAGCCAGCGCCTGAATTTGGATGGATAGCAATGGCAGGCTGATGAACAGCATCAGCAGGGTGGTCAGGGTGCCGACGCGGCCGCTGCGGAAACGGAAGGCGAAGAGGTCGGCCAGTGAGCTCAACTGATGGCGTCGTGTAATGCGGAGAATTGGAATCAGCACCACTGGTGCCAGCAGAAAGGCCGCCGACCCGCCCAAATAGGAAATCAGATAGAGGTAGCCTGATTGGTAGGCCACGCCAAAAATGCCATAAAACGTCCAGGCGCTGGCAAATACGCCAAGCGCCAGAACGTGCACGATCGGGTGACGGATCAGGCGTTCGGGCAGGTATTTGCGTTCGGTGAGCCAGGCCGCGCCGAACAGTACCAGCAGGTAGCCGCATCCGAACAGCAGCAGGGTCGAAAGGTCAAAGTTCATGATGTCGGTGCCGCCATTCGATGGCTGCTGCCGTTAGAATCAGCAGTGCCCAGATCAGGAAAGGAGTCAGCCAGTGTGCGTGACCGAACAGCCACCAGTTGATGCCGGCCGGGGCAAGCAGCAGAGCGATGAGGGTCAGCAACAACAGCAGCCGCTGGCGGATCATGGTGTGCCTGGCTGGTCAGGTGGCTGAACCCTAGGCACGCCTTCGGGTGTCAGTTGCATGGCTGCAGGTATGTTGTCCAGGCGCCAGTGTGTTCGGGCCCAGGTGAGCAGTTCCGTCGGACTTGCAGCAAGGAACTCTGCCGGTGGCTGCTGTCCCAGCAGCCTGAGTGCCTTGAACAGCAAGGCCTGGCGTTCTACCGGATCAATGGCGGGAGCCAAATTCTGTTTGCTGAGTTTCTGGCCCTGAGGGTTGGTAATAACCGGGATGTGGGCATAACGGGGCTGTGGGTAACCAAGCTGCCGCTGCAGTTCGTTCTGATGTGGTGTTTCGTCGATCAGGTCGCTGCCACGCAGTATTTCGGTAATGCCCTGTTCGGCATCATCGACCACGACTGCCAACTGGTAGGCAAACAGGCCGTCGCGTCTGAAAACGGTAAAGTCGCCCTGGTGGGCGCTCCAGTGATACCGGCGCCGTCCCTGGATGCGGTCGATGAACTGGTGGTCGGTTTGTGTATGCTGCACTCGGTAGGCCGCTGTGGTCGTATCGACGGGGGGATGACGCAGGCAGTGTCCGTCGTAGCCATGTGACAGCAGTCGTGCTCGCAGTTGCTTTCGGCTGCAGGTACAGGGGTAGGCTGTTCCGAGGCGAATCAGCTGCTGCAGGGCCTCATGGTATAGGTCATGTCGCTGGCTTTGGTAGACCACCGGGCCATCCCAATGCAGACCAAAGGCATCCAGGGTATAGAGAATCGAATCGGCAGCACCAGGTTGCTCACGGGGTGGATCGATATCTTCGATACGCAGCAGCCAGCGGCCGTTGCGGGCACGAATGTCCAGATAGCTGGCCAGGGCGGCCAGCAGTGAGCCAAAGTGGAGCGGACCGGTAGGAGAAGGGGCAAAACGTCCGATACAGGGCACGGTGAGCTCTCCAGCCAGTGGGCCGAGGTGCCGGGGGCCCCTCGGCATCCGGCATCAGCGGCCGATCTGTTTTTCCTTGATCTCGGCAAGGGTCTTGCAATCAATGCAGAGGGTCGCGGTCGGGCGGGCTTCCAGGCGGCGAATGCCAATCTCGACGCCGCAGGCCTCGCAATAGCCGTAGTCGTCCTCGTCGATGCTTTCGAGAGCTTCGTCGATCTTGCGAATCAGTTTGCGCTCACGGTCGCGGGTGCGCAGTTCCAGACTGAATTCTTCTTCCTGGCTGGCACGGTCGCTTGGGTCTGCAAAGTTGGATGCTTCTTCTTTCAGGTGAGTGATGGTGCTGTCGACTTCTTCCATCAGCTCGCGTTTCCAGGCAAGCAGAATTCTGCGGAAATGATCTTTCTGCGCTTCATTCATGTACTCTTCGCCGTTATCCAGCGGGTAGGGCTCGAAATGCATGAACTGGGTATCGTTTGTTTTCGGCATTGGCGCAGCCTCACGTCATTGGGGGTTCGGAAGCGTGCAGAGCGCTATTGCTCTGGCCCTGCGCCCCTGATATGGGAACACTATGGTGCTTTAAAAGCCGGTGAAAGTACCAGAAGCCCATCCTTTAGGCTAGACCCCTTTCGGGTTTTTGCCATCTGCTTGATCGGCTGCAGGCCCTCCGCGGCATACAGCTACGACGAATGTCTATATACTTCGGCACGTATTGAAGGGAGAAACAGAACGATGAATACTGGCTGGACGGAACGGGCGCGGGAAATCGACTCGTTCAAGGTGATGGATCTGCTCAAGCGTGCCGCCGAACTGGATGCCGCAGGGCATGACGTGGTGCATATGGAAGCCGGTGAGCCCGATTTCCCCACGGCGGAGCCTATCCTGCAAGCGGCTCGTATCGCGCTGGCCGGCGGCGAGGTGCGTTATACCCCGGCGGGCGGTATTCCCCGCCTGCGTGCGGCAATTGCCGATTTTTATCAGCAGCGTTATGACGTCAGCATCACGCCACGGCAGGTACTGGTGACGGCGGGTGCCTCGGGCGCTTTGCTGCTGGCCTTTGCCTTGCTGGCACCACCGGGTGGCCGCTTCCTGCTGGCGGACCCGGGATATCCCTGTAACCGGCAGTTTTTGCGTTTGCTGGAAGCGCGGGGGCAGCTGGTGCCCGTGGGGCCTGAAACCAACTACCAGCTGACACCTGAACTGATTGAGCGGCATTGGCAGGACGACACGGCCGGTGTACTGCTGGCATCTCCGTCCAACCCGACCGGCTCGGTGGTGCCTGCCGACCAGCTGGCAGCAATTGCCCGGACGGTGGAGCGGCAGGGAGGAGCGCTGATTGTTGACGAAATCTATCACGGTTTGACCTATGGCTTTGATGCCGAGACCGTGCTGAGTGCTGCGCCGAATGCAGTTGTATTGAACAGTTTTTCCAAGTATTTCGGTATGACGGGCTGGCGTCTGGGGTGGCTGGTTGCCGAAGAAGCCGCCGTCGCTGAAATGGAAAAAATTGCCCAGAACCTGTTTATTTCGCCCCCGACCCTGTCACAGCAGGCCGCACTGGCGGCGTTTGAGCCGCAAACGCTGGCCATTTTCGAGCAGCGCCGGGCCGCTTTTGCCGAGCGCCGTGACCGTTTGGTCGAGGGACTGCGCCAGTTGGGTTTTGGTATCCCGTTAATGCCTGAAGGGGCGTTTTATGTCTATGCCGATGCCTCCCATCTGACCGATGACAGCTATGCTTATTGCTGGTCGCTGCTGGAAGAGGATTTTCTGGCCGTGACGCCGGGGGCCGATTTTGGCTGCAATCATCCGGAACGCTATATCCGCTTTTCCTACACCACTGGCCTGGATCGCATTGAGCTGGCACTGCAGCGACTGCAGCAGCGCATCAAGCGCGGCTGAGATAGACCTTCCCGTCCCTGACTGTGCAGGGCAGTGCTTCCAGCTGTTCGCCAGGACAGGGACCGGCGACGCAGATACCGTCCTGGATGCCGAACAGTGCGCCGTGGGTAGCGCACTGGATAAACTGCTTTTCGTGGTCGAGAAATTGATGTGGCTGCCACTCCAGTCGAATGCCTCGATGAGGACAGCTGTTTCTCCAGGCCAGTATCTGGTCGTCACGGCGCAGGACCAGCAGGGCGGTGCCGTCGTCCAATTCGAAGCCGCGCCCCTCGATCGGGTCCAGCTCATCAAGGTGGCACAGTACAATTTCGCTCATGTCAGTCTCCTATCAGGCGCTGGGCTCGTAGCTGTGCCATCAGCTGTTCGATGGCCTCGTCATCGCGTGTGTCGACCGGCAAGGTGATCAATTGCTCTTCACTGCTCAGTGGCTGCATCACCTTCAACTGCTCGTGCATGACATCAACATCTGCATCCGAGGGATCCAGCCCTTCTTCCCGGCGGCGCTTCAGACGCGCTTCAATCAGGTTCTGCTCACAGTGGCAACTGATGATGCGGACGGGGACTTCGCGCAGCGCTGCCAGCTCGACATAGGCATTACGGGTGCGTTGATGGATGAAGGTGGCATCGACAACCACGGAGTAGCCGGCCTTCAACATCAGGGCAGTCGTCTCCAGCAGGTGCTGGGATGTGCGGCTGTTCATCTGGGCACCATACAGATCCAGTGACAGTCCCTGCAGGCTCAGTTCACGGTAGAGGCGTTTGCGTTCCACGTCCGAGCGGATACGAATCACGCCCACGGCCTCGGCCAGACGTTCGCTGAGGTAGCTTTTGCCGCTGCCACTGACGCCATGCATCAGAAAAACGGCCGGCGAGCGTGTGCGGCAGTAATGCTCGGTCAGGTGCAGGTAATGGCGGCATGTCGGTACATCGGGCTGGAGACCGAGCATGGCAACCTTGGCGCGGACCATGGCGCGATAGGCCTTATAGAAATTGAGCAGCGGCAGTGCCGAATAGTCACCGGTTCTTTCCAGATAGAGGTTCAGGCAGCGGTTGGCCCAGCGGAACTGCTGGTTGGCCTCCAGATCCATCAACAGGAAAGCCAGATCGGAGGTGGTATCGATCCAGCGAAATTCCAGGTTGAACTCGATGCAGTCGAACAGACGCAACTCGTCGTGGAACAGGTTGATGTTGGCCAGATGCAGGTCACCATGACATTCACGGACATGCCCTTCCCGCTTGCGCTGGCGCATCAGGCCCTCCAGGGCGCGGAAGTTCTCGGCGGTCCGTGTTGACAGCTGCTGCAGCAGGAGACGGTCTTCGGCTTCCAGGTGGTCCGGCTGGATATGACGGTAGTTGTCGGCGACAGCTTCCCAGAGTGTTTCGGGTTCACCCCAGGGGCTGTCCTGGGCCACGATCGGTATACGCTGGTGGAAGGCCGCGATCTGTTCTGCCAGCAGGTCGATCCAGTGAGTTTCGAACAGGTGACGTTGCAGCAGACGGTCAAGGCGCAGTTCAGGATCAAACTGGTACATTTTGACCGCATAGTCGATGATGCCGTCGTCCGCCCCCAATTCGGGAGCATCGTCACTGCCCCCGATCGGCACCAGGCCGATATAGATATCCGGCGCCAGGCGCTGGTTCAGTCGAACTTCTTCCTCGCAACAGTGGCGTCGCTGTTCCAGCGTGGTAAAGTCCAGAAAACCGAAGTTGACCGGCTTTTTGATTTTGTACGCGTACTCACCGGTGAGCAGCAACCAAGATATATGGGTTTCGATCACTTCGACCTGCTCCACCGCATGTGGATAGCGGGCGGGGTCGCGCAATGATTCGATCAATTTGGGTAACATGAGGCTCCAGCTGTTGTCAGCGATGGCATGAGATTATACTGACCCGATGAGTAAAAAGAGAACACCCCCCTCGAAAGGGCGCAGGACGCGCCGTCCCAAACAACCTTCCCGTATGGTCCGACTGTTCCGCTGGCTTCTGAAGCTGGGGCTTGTCTTGACGGTCATGGTGGGAGTTGGTCTGATCTATCTGGATGCCCAGGTACGCAGTAAATTTGAAGGCAAGCGCTGGGCTGTGCCGGCCAAGGTCTATGCTCGACCTCTGGAGTTGTATCCGGGGCAGCGGCTGAGTCGTGATGAACTCAAGCAGGAGCTGAAGGGGCTGCATTATCGTTTCGTGCGCAATGCCGGTCAGCCGGGTGCGGTTGAGTGGGCCAGCAGTCGCGCACGCATTCGGACGCGAGGCTTTAACTTTCCGGATGGTGCCGAGCCTGCGCGGAACATGTTGCTGACGTTTTCGGGCGACACGATCAACGATATTCGCGATGCTGAAGGTCGACGTTTGCCGTTGGTGCGCCTGGAACCGATGCTGATCGGCGGTATCTACCCGAAATCCAATGAAGATCGCGATCTGATCAAGCTTTCCGAGGCACCGTCACACCTGGCGAGAGCACTGGTGGCAGTGGAAGATCAGGCGTTTTATGACCACTGGGGCGTGTCCTTCAAGGGCATTGCCCGTGCCATGTGGGTGAATGTGCGGGCGGGGCGTTTTGTTCAGGGCGGCAGTACCTTGACCCAGCAGCTGATCAAAAACTTCTATCTGACGTCGGAACGTACGCTCAGTCGTAAGTTGCTGGAGCTGCCAATGGCGATGTTGCTGGAATTGCACTACAGCAAGGATGAAATTCTGGAGGCCTATCTCAACGAAGTCTATTTGGGTCAGTCAGGAAATCGTGCCATCCATGGGTTTGGCCTGGCCAGCCAGTATTATTTTGCTCGTCCGGTACAGGAGCTGGATCTGCATCAGGTCGCGTTGCTGGCGGGCATGGTCAAAGGACCATCCTGGTATGACCCGCGCCGCCACCCGGAACGGGCGTTGGAGCGTCGCAACCTGGTCTTGAAAATGCTGTATGACCAGAAGCAGATCAGTCAGACCGAATATGACAGTGCGCGCCAACGCGGGCTGGAAGTGGTCAAACAGCGAAGTTTGCACAAGGGAGCTTTCCCGGCCTATCTGGATCTGGTTAAACGCAAGTTGCGAGAAGAATACCGTGACGAAGATTTGAGCACCGAGGGACTGAGAGTGTTCACCGCATTGGATCCGCTGGTGCAAACGCGTGCTGAAGCAGCGCTGGATACGGGTATTCAGGGACTGGAAAAACGCTATGGCAAGCGCGCCTCAGGACTTGAAGCCAGTATGGTCGTTACTGACCCGCAAACCGGTGAAGTGCTGGCGCTGATCGGTGGTCGGGACACCCGTTATCAAGGATTTAACCGGGCGCTGGATGCGTTGCGCCCGATCGGTTCACTGGTGAAACCCGCTGTGTATCTGGCGGCACTGGAGCGTGGTTATACGCTGAATTCGATGCTGGAGGATGAGCCTCTCAGCGTTAAGCTGCCGGGCGGTAATGTCTGGAAACCGCAGAACTTCGATCGGCGCAGTCATGGCCTGGTCCCTTTGCATCGCTCGCTGGCACTGTCCTACAACCAGTCAACCGCCCGGCTGGGTATGGATGTGGGGGTGGACCGGGTCATTGATATGTTGCAACGTCTGGGGGCCGAGCGTGAGCTCAAGCCTTATCCTTCCCTGTTGCTGGGGGCTCAGGCCCTGTCGCCACTGGAATTGGCCAGTATCTATCAGACCATCGCGGCGAACGGTTTTCGAATGCCTTTGAGGGTTATTCGTCGTGTCACCGATGCCGAGGGTGCAGAGCTGTCACGTTATCCTTTTAGTTTGAAACAGCAGGTCAAACCCGAGGTCGTGCATCTGTTACAGTACGCTCTGCAGGAAGCCGGACGTGAAGGAACGGCACGCAGTGCCTATTCGGTATTGCCGCAGAATCTGAATTTGGCGGGTAAAACCGGCACCTCCAATGATCAGCGGGACAGCTGGTTTGCCGGTTTTACCGGCGATCGTCTGGCCGTTGTCTGGTTGGGGCGGGATGATAACTCCCAGTTGCCCTTTACGGGGGGCAGTGGCGCCTTGAGGGTCTGGACCGAACTGATGCGCCGTGAGCGCCCGGAGCCGTTTATTGCGACCCGGCCGGCCGGTATCGAGTATGTGTGGGTTGACGAGGCGACAGGTCTGCGTTCGGATGCGCGCTGTGAAGGGTCGCGGCAGCTGCCGTTCGTAACGGGAACTGCGCCCAGAGACAAGGTTGACTGCGGACTGGATCGTCCGGTAGAGCGTTCCCTCGATTGGTTCCGCAACTGGTTTAACTGAATATAGAAGGATGCTATGAAAAAGGTTTATATGATGCTGGGCGTGGCTCTGGTTATGACCGGTTGTGCTGCACCCAACCCCTATGGCTACAAAACGCCGGTTGAGGATCGCAGCCGAACCTCGCCGTCCCCTTCGCCGGGTACGGCGGTGCCGGTGGAGTCTGAGTCCGGAGTGAAAGTGACACCGATTGGTGAAATGCCGGTGATTCGCGCGCAGCGTGACGAGCAGGCAGCGGCCCGGGTACAGCAGTCTGCGGAACCGGTGCTGAGTCAGCCGCAGAGCCCGGCGGTTATTGCGTTGCTGGAAACGGCGCGCCAGGACAGCAGCGGCGGCGATCTGCGTATGGCGCAGAGCCGACTGGAGCGGGCGCAGAGAATCGCCCCACGTGACCCGGAAGTGTATGTTCAACTGGCGGATGTGCAACGCCGCCAGGGACAGTTTCTGCAGGCGGAGCAGGTGGCTTTGAAAGGCGTCAGTGTGGCGTCAGGGCAGTCGGGCGCCTTGCGTCGACTGTGGAATCTGGTGGCGGATATTCGTCAGGAAGCCGGTAATGAGGCGGGCGCCCGTGAGGCCCGCCAGAAGGCAGCCGCCTATTAAATTCTGGCGGCTTGCGGGTGTCGCAGCAGAGAGCCGCTGATCAGCAGGAGAGCAGCGGCCTGTGCCATCTGCAATGCCGTGTCAGACAATCCCGAGCCCATCAGTTTCGGTGCGCTCAAGCTCAGCAGCAGAAGCGGTGCTGCCAAAGCGCACATCAGTCGTGACAGGTGATCAGGCAACAGCCAGGCCGCGATCAGTAGACTGGCCGCCAGCGCCAGACTGAGCCAGAACGTGTAATCATCGCCCAGCCCCATGCGCCGGAACAGTTCAAACAGTGCAAACAGCGCCAGCAGCCAGCGTCCCCAGCCCGCTTTGGACCAGTGTCGCCCCATGGCCAGCGCCAGCATGGCAGTGGCCAGCAGGGGCAGGCCCGCATAGGTTGCCAGGTTGCCGAGCAGGCGCTGCAGCGTGGCAGTGTCCTGGTTATGGGGCAGAGGCAGCAGTTGTCCAAGTGCGGCCATGGCGACAAACGCCAGGCTCAGGCTGCCGACCTGCAGGTGAGAACGAGAGGTCTCCGGCAGTGGTTCACTGCGGCGCAACAGCAGGATGGCGCCCGCAAGGGACGCCAGCAGCAGAAGGCTGTTACCCAACACTTCCGATCAGCCCGCGAGCGTGGCAAAGACGCGGTCTGCAGCAGCCAGTGTGGCATCCAGTTCCGCTTCGGTATGGGCGTTGGAAATGAAGCCGGCTTCGAATGCGGAGGGCGCCAGATAGATACCTTCATCCAGCATGCCATGGAAGAAACGGCCGAACTGTTCTGTATCACAGGCCGTAGCATCGTCGAAGCAGGCTACGGTATCCTGTTCGGTGAAGAATAGACCGAACATGCCGCCCACGCAGTTGGTGGTGAACGGGATGCCGTGACGGGCCGCCATGGCTTCCAGGCCTTGGGTCAGGTATTCGGCCTTGGCACTCAACGCCTCATAAACACCTTCTGCTCGCAAGGCTTGCAGCATGGCAAAACCGGCTGTCATGGCCAGCGGGTTGCCGGACAGAGTACCGGCCTGGTACACGGGACCCAGCGGAGCGATATGTTCCATAACCTCGCGCTTGCCGCCAAACGCTCCGACCGGCAGGCCACCACCGATTACCTTGCCCAGAGTGGTCAGGTCGGGCTGGATGTCAAAGTGTGCCTGGGCACCGCCCAGTGCGACCCGAAATCCGGTCATCACCTCATCGAAAATCAGCACACTGCCGTGCTGGTCACAGACTTCACGCAAACATTCCAGGAATCCTTCTGCAGGGGGAATGCAGTTCATGTTGCCGGCGACCGGCTCGACTATGATACAGGCTACCTGATCGCCGATTTCGGCAAAGGCCTTGCGTACGTTATCGATGTCGTTATAGGTCAGGGTGATGGTGTGCTCGGCCAGGGCGGCGGGAACGCCCGGAGAATTGGGTTCTCCCAGTGTCAGTGCACCGGAGCCGGCCTTGACCAGCAGGGAGTCGGAATGGCCGTGGTAGCAGCCTTCGAATTTGACGATTTTGTCACGTCCGGTGTAACCGCGGGCCAGACGAATGGCGCTCATGGTGGCTTCGGTGCCGGAGTTGACCATGCGCACCATATCCATTGAAGGCACGAGTTCACAAACCAGGTTGGCCATGTCCGTTTCGATTGCGGTTGGCGCGCCAAAGCCGAGCCCGTTGTCGAGGGCTTCGCGGACGGCATCAATGACTGGCGGGTAGGCGTGTCCCAGCAGCATTGGGCCCCAGGAACCCACATAATCGATGTAGCGTCGGTCGTCTTCGTCAAACAGGAAAGGACCTTCGCCACGTTTGAAGAACACCGGGGAACCACCAACGCCCTTGAAAGCGCGTACCGGTGAATTAACGCCGCCGGGGATATGGGCCTGTGCGGCCTGGAACAGGGATTCTGAACGTGACATGGAGCACTTCCTTTAAGGTGAAAGTTGGTTGTTACGAAAGGTTGAATTGCTGTACGAAGCGGGCGGTCTGTTGCTGGATGTCCGGGGCTGCGAACAGCGCATGTACCACGGCAACCAGGTCGGCACCGGCCTCGATGACCTGACTCGCATTATCCACACTGATTCCGCCAATCGCTACTACCGGGACGCTCAGTCGTGTTTTGGCGGCTTGAAGCAGGCTCAGGTGGGCCCGGCATGCGTCAGGTTTGGTGTGCGAAGGAAAAAAAGCGCCGAAGGCAACATGGTCTGCACCCTCGCGTACGGCTTTGTGTGCCAGTTCAAGACTGGCGTGGCAAGTCTGGCCGATCCGGGCGTGCGCCCCCAGGTAGGCTCTGGCGGCCGCCACGCTGCCATCCTGTTGGCCCAGGTGTACGCCATCGGCCTGGCTGGCGTGGGCCAGCTCGACATCATCGTTGATCAGCAGGGGGCAGTCATACTGGCGGCACAGTTCCAGCAACATGCGGGCCTGGCGCAGGCGTTTCGAATGATCGGTCGATTTGTCGCGATACTGCAGCAGGCTCAGACCGCCCTTAAGGGCGGCTTCAACATGCTCGAGCAGAATGTTGTCCGTGGGCATCAGGGTGGCATCGGTCAGGCCGTACAGGCCGTGAAGTTGCGTCATGATAGGGTTTGTTTCCGGTTGTAGTACTCTTCAATCTGCTGGCGGCTGATCAGCCCCAGGGGTTCATCCTGGTTACTGACGACCAGCAGGTAATCAAGCTGCTTTTTCTGCATGCGGTTCAATGCTTCCTTTAGAGTGGCGCGGTAGAGCAAAGGTTCAAGATCGGCACGCCTGGCCGGCATACTGAGCAGGTCAATACTGAGGCCATCGTGTTCTTCCGTCAGGCTGTCCAAGTGTTGGCGCAGGTCTGCGGGAGGCATGAGAACGGAGCGGGAACCGGTGCCGACCAGCAGCCAGTGTGGTGCCTGTTGCAATAGCTGGCGCGCCTCGGTTAGCGTGATTTGTGCGGGCGTTGAGGCAAAATCTCGTTGCATCAGGCTGCCGACCGCTGCCCGAGACAGAATCTGGGCCAGCGGGGCTTGACGCAAATCCAGCCCCTGGCGCTGCAAGGAAGCATGAAAGATGGACGGCAGGCCAAAACCGAAGCGGGTGGTCAGATTGGCGACCAGAATGGCCAGCATGCCCGGTAGAATGATGCCGGTATTTTGGGTCAGTTCGAGCATGGCCAGCATGGCCGCCAGCGGGGCATTCAATAGTGCCGCCATCATGGCTCCCATGCCCAGCATGGCATACAGGCCGGTATGGGCCGTGCCGGCCAGCAGGGCCCCGACAGCACCCAGCAGAGCGCCGGCAACGGTGCCGATGAACAGTGTGGGGCCAATCAGGCCGGCCGGAATGCCCAGGCCGATCACGATCGGGGTCAGCAGACATTTGGCCAGCAGCAGTCCGGCCAGGAAGAGCATGGGCTTGGGCGTGTTGAACAGGGACTCAATAGTGTCATAACCGCCTCCCATAACCTCCGGCCACTGCAAGGCGACGACTCCGGTCAGTAGCCCGGCCAGCAGAAAACGTACCGGGAACGGCCAGTGCTTGAGTTTGATAACCTGCATCTGGAGCAAGTGAAAGCCGGTTGCGAGCAGACCGCACAGGAGTCCCAGCAGTGCGATAAGGGGCAGCTGAGTCAGTTCACCAATGGACAGTTCAGGCGCGTTGAAAACCAGTGCTTCGCCAACCAGAGCGCGGGAGACAATATCACCAACCAGGGCCGCGACCATGATGGGCAGAAAGCCGATCAGGGTGTACTCCAGCAGAATGACCTCCATGGCAAAAATCACGGCGGCCAGTGGCGTATTAAAGGTCGCGGCAATCCCGGCCGCCGCCCCACAACCGACCAGAACGCGCAGGGAGTTGTTGGGCAGGGACAGCCGCTGCCCGAGCAGGCTGCCGGCGCCTGCTCCCAGATGAACGGCAGGACCCTCGCGACCGACGGAATGGCCGCTGGCCAACGCAATGAGGGCTGCAATCCCCTGAATGACCAGGTTGAAAGCGGGCAAGCGACCTTCATAGTTGGCCAGGCGTTCAAGCATATGGACAATGCCGACCGAACGAGCATGTGCCGGTACGCAGGCAAACAGCAGGATCAGCAGCAGGCTGCCTGCGACGGGGAGCAGCAGGCGGTGCAGGTCATCAAGTTCTTCGAACCGCTCTGTGCCGCCCGGCAGCAGCCATATGTGCAGCAAAGTATCGGCTGAGCGAAACAGACTGATCAGACCGCCAGCCATCAGCCCGGACAGGATGCCGAGTATGACCAGTTGCGGCAGTGCATCGGCATGGGCCAGGCGTTGGCGAAAATGTTCCAGAGAAAACGGTCGATGTGGCATGATGGAGAACTCAGGGGATCATCATAGTCATCTGCTGAGCAGCTAAGTATTATACCCTAACAGTTTTTACGCACTGATGAGAGGTTGATGTGGTTAAGGTAGGTATCGTCGGCGGCACCGGCTACACCGGTGTAGAGTTGTTGCGTCTTCTGGCAAATCATCCTCGGGCACGAGTAGAGGTGATCACCTCCCGCTCCGAAGAGGGGATTCCCGTCGCGGACATGTTCCCCAACCTGCGTGGCCACTACGACCTCGCATTCACGGTGCCGGATGTGGATCGTCTGGCAGCCTGTGATGTGGTGTTTTTTGCGACACCACACGGTGTTGCCATGAGCATGGCGCCGGAACTGATTGAGCGTGGTGTGCGCATCATTGATCTGGGAGCCGACTTCCGTATCAAGGACATCGAGTTGTGGGAAAAGTGGTACAACTTGGAGCATACCTGCCCGGATCTGGTGCAGAAGGCTGTTTACGGCCTGCCGGAAGTCAACCGTGAGGCGATCCGGGAAGGCCAACTGATCGGCTGTGCCGGCTGCTACCCGACGGCCGTGCAGCTGGGTTTCCGTCCGCTGCTGGAGAATGGTCTGATCGATCACCGTCGCCTGATCGCCGACTGCAAATCCGGTGTTACCGGTGCCGGCCGTGGTGCCAATGTGGCGATGCTGCAGGCCGAGTCCAGTGAAAGTGTTAAGGCCTATGGCATCCCGGGACATCGTCACCTGCCGGAGATCAAGCAGGGGCTGAGTGGCATGGCCGGTCGTCCTGTCGGCCTGACCTTCGCGCCGCACCTGATGCCGATGATACGAGGTATTCACGCGACGTTGTATTCGGTACTGAAAGACCCGGTGGCACCGGATCTGCAGCGCCTGTTTGAAGAGTTCTATCGTGACGAGCCTTTTGTTGACGTGATGCCGGCCGGGTCTCACCCGGAGACGCGTAGCGTCAAAGGGTCGAATATGTGCCGGATCAGTGTGCATCAGCCTCAGGGTGAAGATACCCTGGTGGTGTTGTCAGCGATCGACAACCTGGTAAAAGGGGCGTCGGGGCAGGCGGTGCAGGTGATGAATATCATGTTCGACCTGCCTGAAACGACCGGTTTGGAGCAGGTCGCAATGATGCCTTGATCGGTTAATACTTGACTGATTTGGTTGGTCTAGGCAGAATGCGATGCATCCAAGAGGGTTTAGTGTAATTATGAGCGATACTGCACAGGTGCCTGCCATGGTGTTTACCGAGGCGGCAGCCAACAAAGTCAAATCACTGCTGGAAGAAGAGCAGAACGATAACCTCAAGCTGCGTGTTTATATCACTGGCGGCGGGTGTGCGGGCTTTTCTTACGGTTTTACGTTCGATGAGAACATGGCCGATGATGATACGGCGATTGAACGTGATGGTGTCGTGCTGCTCGTGGATCCGATGAGCTTCCAGTATCTGGCAGGGGCCGAGGTAGATTACCGAGAGGGACTGCAAGGGTCTCAGTTTGTAATCAATAACCCCAATGCCACGACAACTTGTGGTTGCGGTTCTTCCTTCTCGATCTGACCAATCTCAAGTCAGCCGTTCAGTGACAGACGCCGGCAATGCATGCCGGCGTTTTTGTGTGTGGCCTAGGCGGGCAGGGCGAGGTGAATTGCACCCAGAATACGAGCGCCGTTGGCGCCGGTGACGGCAGCCAGGCTAGCGGTTTGTTGATTCAATGTTCTCATGGCGAACCAGGCGAAAGCGGCGGCTTCTACCCAATCGGGTGGCAATCCGAGCGTTTCGGTTGTGGTAATTTCGCTATCCGGCAAATGGTGGTTCAGTCGCTGTTGCAAGGCCTTGTTGTGACTGCCGCCGCCGCACAGAAACAGTTCGGGCCGGTGTAGCGAGTGGCGCTTGATCGCTTGCGCCAGTGAAACCGCTGTCAGCTCCATCAGAGTGGCCTGCACATCTTCCGCTGTCGGGCGAGTCGGGCAGGCTGCGAGGGCCTGCTGCAACCAGTGCAGATCAAACAGCTCGCGGCCCGTGCTCTTGGGCGGGAGACGCTCGAAATAGGGATGGGCCAGCAGTTGTGCAAGCAGCGGTGCATCGACTCGACCGCTGGCAGCCCATTCACCATTATGATCATAGTCCCGTTGACGCTGATCGCGTATCCAGGCGTCCATCAGAACGTTACCGGGGCCGGTGTCGTACCCTGAAGCAGGTGACTGTCCATGACCGGGGAGCAGGGTGATATTGGCCATGCCGCCCAGGTTGATCAAAACCCGGTCCTGCCCGGGCCGGGCAAAAAGTGCCTGGTGGAAGGCCGGGACCAGTGGGGCTCCCTGGCCGCCCGCAGCCAGGTCTCGGCGCCGGAAATCGGCTACGGTGGTGATACCTGTGTGTTCGGCGATGCGGGCCGGGTCACCGATTTGCAGGCTGAAAGAATGCTCCGGTCGGTGACGAATGGTTTGGCCGTGGCTGCCGATGGCGCGTATTTGTGTGGCGTTGAAGCGGCTGTGCTCTAGCAGGGCTTGTACGGCTTCGGCGAACAGACTGCCGAGTGCGACATCCAGGCGGCCAAGCTGATCGATTTCATTGGGCCCCGGGTGGTTCAGCGTCAGGATTTGCCGGCGCAGTTCGGTGGGTAGAGGATGAGAATGGCTGGCATGCAGGTGAAAGTCGGGTTCAAAGCTGACAATCACCGCATCAATGCTATCCAGGCTGGTGCCGGACATCAGACCGATAAAGTATTCTCGGCTCACTCTTGAGGCTCCTCATTCATGGCTAGTCGGGTTTGGGCATGTTGGGCGAGCGCAGCCATGAGACGTTCGGTCTCTGCCTGAAAGGCAGTCTGTTCGCTCGGTGCAACCGGCTGAGCGGCTGGTAGATCAACCGTCAGCGGGTTGCGGTGTACACCATTACTGCGGAATTCATAATGCAGGTGCGGGCCGGTTGCCAGGCCGGATGCGCCTACATAGCCAATGATTTGCCCCTGCTTGACGCGGTCGCCGTTTGCCAGGCCTTTCTGGTAACGACTCATATGGGCATAAAGCGTGGTGATATTGCCACCATGTTGCAGCATAACAGTACGTCCATATCCCCCCTTGGTACCACGCCAGATGATTTTTCCGTCGCCTGCTGCCTTGATGGGGGTTCCGGTTGCTGCTGCGTAGTCGACACCGCGATGCGGGCGTTTTTTGCCCAGTACGGGATGGTAACGCTCCGGCTTGAAGCGAGAACTGATGCGGCTGAAGTCGACCGGGGAGCGCAGGAATGCCTTACGCATGCTGCGTCCATCGGGGGCAAAATACCGGCTGTTCCCCTCGGCGTCGGTAAAAAGAATGGCGGCAAAGGTGTTGTCCCTGTTGGTAAATTCGGCTGCAAGTATACGGCTTTGGTCCAGCGGCTCATCATCCAGAAAATCCTGTTCATACAGTACGCGAAAATGATCGCCTGCCCGGATATCCAGAGCAAAGTCGATATCCCAGCCAAATATTTCGGCCAGCTGCATAGTTGTTTTGTTGGACAGCCCGGCGGCTTCCGCGTCCAGAAACAGTGAGCGCTGGATGGTGCCTTCCGTATAGTGTGTTCGGGCTTCGGGTGTGCGCTGCAACTGCTGCACCTCATATCCGGTGTCGGTCATTTCGATCAGAGTGGAACTGAGGCGGTCCTGGGTGTGGCGCAGCTTGTGCAGCAGGCCGCCTTCGATCAGGAAGGATAGTGTTTGTCCCGGGCGCAGTCGCTGCAGTGCATCGCTGCCGCTAACCGCTTGCGAAATTCGGTAGACTTCGCGAGGCCCCAGGCCGGCACGCTTGAACACTCGAGTCAGGTTGTCACCGCTTTGGACGGAGTACTCGACCCAGTTTTCCTGCACGGGAGGAACCGGCTTGGGGGCAGGTTGGGGCGGTTGTGACAACGCGGGTGCTTCGGCAGTGTCTTGTAGCGCATCAACGCGGGCAGGTTCTGTGTCGGTGGTGGGGTAAAGGTCGGAGCGGTCTGGCGTGGAGGTGGGGGAAGTGGGCCAGAGCAGAACGATGAACAGCAGTATGAGCAGTGTTGCCGCTGCGGTAATAAGATGAAGCCGCGGCAAACGGCGCAAAAGTGGCAGTAAGGGTGTCACGGGGATACCTGTTTTGCAGCAAGGGAAGATAAGAGTCGACAACAAAGTATAACGAAAATTCCCGGGTGTCGGATGGTCTGATGAGGGGGCAGGAGGCGAAGCAGGTTTGTTCCGTCTACGGTGAAGGTTTAGAATGCGGGACCTGCTTACTTTAATTTTACAGAGAGATTTCGGCGGTATGAACGCAAACAGTTTGATCGATGATCTTAAGGCCCGTGGTCTCATCGCACAGATGACCAATGAAGATGAACTGGCTGAGCATTTGGCTCAGGGCCCAGTGACGCTTTATTGTGGCTTTGATCCGACTGCTGACAGTTTGCACCTGGGGCATCTGGTACCTCTCCTGATGCTTAAGCGTTTTCAGGATGCCGGCCACCGGCCGATTGCACTGGTAGGCGGAGCTACTGGGCTGATTGGTGACCCCAGCTTCAAGGATCAGGAGCGACAGCTGAACTCCGCAGAGGTGGTTCAACAGTGGAGTGAGTGTCTCAAGGCCCAGATCAGTCGTTTTATCGAGTTTGATCGCGAAGGCGGGGCCATTCTGGCCAACAACTATGACTGGACTGCCAGTGTGGATGTGTTGAGTTTCCTGCGAGATATTGGCAAGCATTTCACGGTCAATAAAATGATCGCCAAGGAATCGGTCAAACAACGTATCGAACGTGAAGGGTCGGGCTTGTCCTTTACCGAGTTCACCTATCAGATTCTGCAGTCTTATGACTTCCAGCAGTTGAACAGTCAATATGGCTGCACCATGCAGATTGGTGGTTCGGATCAATGGGGCAATATCACCGGGGGGATCGACCTGACTCGTCGTGTCAACGGCGCGGCTACACATGGTCTCACTCTGCCGCTGATTACCAAGTCCGATGGCACCAAATTCGGCAAGACCGAGGGTGGAGCAATATGGCTGGACGCCAAAAAAACATCTCCCTATGCCTTCTATCAATTCTGGCTGCAGACGCCTGATGCGGATGTATATCGCTTCATGAAGTTCTTCACCTTCCTGTCGGTTAGCGAAATCGACGCGATTGAAACCGCTGATCGCGAGCGTGAGGGTCGTCCGGAAGCTCAGCGTATTCTGGCAGAGCAGATGACGGCATTGGTGCATGGTGAAGACGCCTTGCAAGCTGCGCGCCGTATTACCGAAGCACTGTTCTCGGGAGACCTGTCCGAATTGAGCGCGGAAGATTACGCTCAGCTGGAACAGGATGGTCTGCCGGCAACACAGGTTCCCGAGAGCCTGGCGGAGCTGCCATTGACGACCTTGTTTGCCGATGCCGGGTTGGCGACTTCCGGCAAGCAGGTTAAGGATGTTCTGCAGCGTAACGCCGTGATGATCAATGACCAGACCTGTGGTTTGGATCAGAATATGAATGCGGCGGCCCTGTTCAGCCGTGAAGCAGCTCGTTTCGGGAAGTACTTCCTGGTCAAGCTGGGCAAGAAGAAGCACCACATCTTCTACCTGGGCTGATATACAGCTGCACTAAGAGTAATATGCTAGACACAGGCGCCCTTGGGCGCCTGTGTTCGTTTTCACGCTGTTTTCATTATTTTGAAACTTTTTTACCTCAGGGCGTTGACACCGGTTCAGGGATCAGTAGAATACGCCTCCTCGATTGAGACAACAGCGTTCGCGAAACACTG
>NZ_JACEMT010000017.1 GCF_013868415.1 Marinobacterium marinum
TGTACCTTTTCTCAGCTGCCTGTGCGGCAGCGAACTATTTCACTGAGCAGGAGCGTGCCCAGCACCATTTCTCAGCTGCCTGTGCGGCAGCGAACATCTGGCACGGCATTAATAACAGTGCCGTCCGTTTCTCAGCTGCCTGTGCGGCAGCGAACCATTGAACATTTCAGCCTCTTGCTTGAACTTCTTTCTCAGCTGCCTGTGCGGCAGCGAACCGGTATGGAAGTACTGCATGCCATCCGCAAGATTTCTCAGCTGCCTGTGCGGCAGCGAACGCGTGGTGCAGAGGGCACTGCGCCTCAAGATTTTTCTCAGCTGCCTGTGCGGCAGCGAACTTGTATT
>NZ_JACEMT010000018.1 GCF_013868415.1 Marinobacterium marinum
AGCACAGATGGTGCAGATGGGGAGACTCGAACTCCCACGCCCGTGAAGGCACTAGCACCTGAAGCTAGCGTGTCTACCAATTCCACCACATCTGCATTGGGTGTAACGTTTTAATGTGCGCAACCACTTGTCTACTTTCGAAGGGCCTGCATCCGTAGATGAAGGATGGTGCAGATGGGGAGACTCGAACTCCCACGCCCGTGAAGGCACTAGCACCTGAAGCTAGCGTGTCTACCAATTCCACCACATCTGCTTCGAA
>NZ_JACEMT010000019.1 GCF_013868415.1 Marinobacterium marinum
TCTGTGTTCATGGTAATAAGCTGACTCTGCCTTGCTATGCGGGCTCGGGGCCCCGATGACTGTTCGAGTTATCGCTAAAGAGTCATGCAGCGCTACACACTTGTTATCGGTCTCTCGCAAGAGGAGCCGGCCAATCATCGAGCTGCTGCATGAAGGCCCTCAATGGCCGTTGAGGGTGGGTCCCAATTTACCCGGAAAACGCAGAGAATTATCCATACAAGTC
>NZ_JACEMT010000020.1 GCF_013868415.1 Marinobacterium marinum
AGTTCGCTGCCGCACAGGCAGCTGAGAAAAGGTACACGCGATCGCCAGCTGCATAGGGTGTGTTCGCTGCCGCACAGGCAGCTGAGAAAAGCTGCGAGCGAGCGGTTTTCAGTCGCTGCTCGTTCGCTGCCGCACAGGCAGCTGAGAAAACAGTGCTCACTGATGA
This sequence comes from Marinobacterium marinum, assembly GCF_013868415.1. GTDB lineage: Bacteria > Pseudomonadota > Gammaproteobacteria > Pseudomonadales > Balneatricaceae > Marinobacterium > Marinobacterium marinum. The sequence goes on from NZ_JACEMT010000020.1 coordinate 167, forward strand.
ACTGGTCAGCCTGCGGTTCGCTGCCGCACAGGCAGCTGAGAAACAGTCGATCATAATGTCTGACGGCGAGCGGAAGTTCGCTGCCGCACAGGCAGCTGAGAAAAGCTGCTGGATGACAGGGTGTCGTCACAGTCAGTTCGCTGCCGCACAGGCAGCTGAGAAAGCTGCTG
>NZ_JACEMT010000021.1 GCF_013868415.1 Marinobacterium marinum
TTTCTCAGCTGCCTGTGCGGCAGCGAACGAGGGCGTTAGCCACCTGTTCGAACTGGGCTGTTTCTCAGCTGCCTGTGCGGCAGCGAACAAGTCGCGATGTGCGTCCAACTCTGCAGCAGCTTTCTCAGCTGCCTGTGCGGCAGCGAACTGACTGTGACGACACCCTGTCATCCAGCAGCTTTTCTCAGCTGCCTGTGCGGCAGCGAAC
>NZ_JACEMT010000003.1 GCF_013868415.1 Marinobacterium marinum
GACAACAGCGTTCGCGAAACACTGAAGACTCTTGAGAGAAGGAAATAAGTTCTTGAAATCATTTAGATTTCTGATGTAGAATTTGCCTCCTTGATGCAACCGGTTCGTTGTGAAGTGCTTCGGCACTGAAACAAAAAAAAACGAAAATAAAGGTTGACATCGAAATCAGGCGTAGTAAGATATGCGCCTCGCTTGAGACAACAGGTTGCACCGAACGGTGCGGTTGCC
>NZ_JACEMT010000022.1 GCF_013868415.1 Marinobacterium marinum
CAGCTTGCCGGAGTCAGTCACACTGAACCCGGAAAAGGCGGCGAGTTTTTAAAGAGCTGATAACTTATACGCGACAACTACGTTGACAGTTACCGGCGCATGCCGGCCCGAAGCGATTGTTGAATATGTGGTGCGTAGATCACCCAACTAGTTGAAAACTATGTAGTTTATATTTGAATGTTAAAATAAATTTTATAAACCTATCCTTAGGCTACTAATAAGCGTAAGATGATCTTGCTTGAGAGTAACACCTGCATTTATGCACCTTTTCGACGTCCTGCCTAAACGTATGTACCTCGTTCTGTTTTCATAAGTCCTTGTATTATTTAGAGCATTAATCGAACACGTTCAGCATTTTAGCTGCAGTGTTCAAATACTTTTTGAACGAGATTACTATTATGTCTACTACTACTGGCACCGTTAAATGGTTCAACGAAACTAAAGGCTTTGGCTTTATCGAGCAGAAAGGCGGTGGCCCGGATGTGTTCGCCCATTTTAGCGCAATTACGGGCTCCGGCTTTAAAAACCTGACTGAAGGCCAAGAAGTTCAGTTCACTGTTACTCAGGGTCAGAAAGGCCCTCAGGCTGAAAATATTTCCGCGATCTGAACCTCGAGTTCAGTAAGCGATAAAAAACGGACCCTTGTGGTCCGTTTTTTGTATTTAATAAGGTCTGGCTTGAGGAAAAAGCTCCCCTAAGGCCCTATGTGTCAGCGTAGTTGTCGCCTGAAAATTTCAGAGGACAACCATGCCCCACTATTCACCGGAACGTAAGGAAGCCATCCTCCAAAAAAT
>NZ_JACEMT010000023.1 GCF_013868415.1 Marinobacterium marinum
CGTAACAAGGTAGCCCTAGGGGAACCTGGGGCTGGATCACCTCCTTAAACGATTGCGAAGTTCTGGCAAGCGTTCACACATATTACCTGATCGAAAGTTAGAGAGAGCGTATCAACCACACAGTGGTTGAACACTGTAGGCTTGTAGCTCAGTTGGTTAGAGCGCACCCCTGATAAGGGTGAGGTCGGTGGTTCAAATCCACTCAGGCCTACCAATTTTCCACTTTGCCGCGTTATGGCACTGCTCGCATAGTTGACTATGCGTCACAGCACCATGCCTTGCATAGTGAAAAATTATGTTCTGGGGCTATAGCTCAGCTGGGAGAGCGCCTGCTTTGCACGCAGGAGGTCTGCGGTTCGATCCCGCATAGCTCCACCATTCCCTAAACCCGCGGGATGGTCAAGAAAGTTTTAAAACATGGGCTCTTTTTGAGTTTATCTTTTAAAGCTTCTTAGCTTTAAACGCTCTTTAACAAATTGGATCTGAAAGATTGTCTTGTATTGTTTGATACAAGCGCCAACCGGCGATAAT
>NZ_JACEMT010000024.1 GCF_013868415.1 Marinobacterium marinum
TCTGAGGAGGGAGGATGGCGCGCCCGAGAGGATTCGAACCTCTGACCGCCTGGTTCGTAGCCAGGTACTCTATCCAGCTGAGCTACGGGCGCACACAATGTAAACCTTATGAAAAGATGGCGCGCCCGAGAGGATTCGAACCTCTGACCGCCTGGTTCGTAGCCAGGTACTCTATCCAGCTGAGCTACGGGCGCACACATAATTTCAAGTGCTGCTGATTAAGATGGCGCGCCCGAGAGGATTCGAACCTCTGACCGCCTGGTTCGTAGCCAGGTACTCTATCCAGCTGAGCTACGGGCGCACATCAAAATGGCGGT
>NZ_JACEMT010000025.1 GCF_013868415.1 Marinobacterium marinum
TGCCAGTTTGGTTTTGTAAAAGCCCGCTACCGTGGCCTGAAGAAAAACGACAGCAAGCTGGCCATGCTGTTCGCGCTGGCCAATGTTGTACGGGTGGACCAGATGTTGAGAGCGCAGGGTTAATCCGTCTGCGCTGCCTGAAAAGGCGGTTGCAGTCGGTTAAAAAAGGGGGGAACGTGCGCATTTCATGCCCCAGACACAGAGAAAATGCAGTTTTGGTGGCTCTGAGAAGACTTGTTCATACGTTCCCTA
>NZ_JACEMT010000004.1 GCF_013868415.1 Marinobacterium marinum
GGCCAATCATCGAGCTGCTGCATGAAGGCCCTCAATGGCCGTTGAGGGTGGGTCCCAATTTACCCGGAAAACGCAGAGAATTATCCATACAAGTCGTTCAAGTACGTTCCGGCCTGACGGCCTCCACCGGACCGGTTTTCCAGCGCGGTGCGCTTCCAAACCGGCCGCTTAACATCGGCGTTAACCCTCAAGGAGAGATTGTGGCATTACTCGCGGGATTGGATTTTCATTTTGACTTAGACTTTGAGGAGGTGCCTCTTAAGGAGGCGGAGCAGTACCTTGAAGAATTAACATCAAAGTACGCGAACCTCATATTTGATCAACATACAAAGATCTATGTGCGACTTCAAGAAGGGAGTCTCAAGGTCACTCTAGCAGTTGTTGGCGCTCTGTACATTGGCATTGGTCAATATGGTTCATTCCGTTCTGGTATTGATTACATGATCAAAGATGCCAAATCATTGATGAATTTGGTTACTAGTGAAATAGTAAAAAATGGAATGAGTGAGGCGGACATCATTGAAAAGAAGAAAATGCACTGTGATCCCGATAAAATTCGTCGTGTGCTGCTTGCAATAGATCGTCTTGAATCAAAACCAAAAATATCCAAGTCTGATCTTAATAAAGAGTTATCAAAGATAAGAACATCAGTGCGAAATATATGTAGCTCATTAAGTGAAGAAGACGCTGGTTTTTTTGCAATTTCAATTAAAGAGACATACTGGCCGCAGGATAGAGAAATTCCCCATTTCGTCGAGCGTTACAAGTTAGTGGCTAGGGAAGAAGATATTGTACACTATCCAGTAGCAAGCATTGAACAACCAAGGGTTAACAAGGCATTGCAGCGGACAAGCCGCTGAATGCGGCGTTATGTGACCGAGTTACCCACGAACAGTAGACACCTTCTATAGTTAGGTTTACCCCTGACGAGGAGGTGCAAGATGGCCAGGAAAAAATATCAGCACTATACC
>NZ_JACEMT010000026.1 GCF_013868415.1 Marinobacterium marinum
TGCCAGTTTGGTTTTGTAAAAGCCCGCTACCGTGGCCTGAAGAAAAACGACAGCAAGCTGGCCATGCTGTTCGCGCTGGCCAATGTTGTACGGGTAGACCAGATGTTGAGAGCGCAGGGTTAATCCGTCTGCGCTGCCTGAAAAGGCGGTTGCAGTCGGTTAAAAAAGGGGGGGAGCGTGCGCATTTCATGCCCCAGACACAGAGAAAATGCAGTTTTGGTGGCTCTGAGAGGACTTGTTCATACGTTCCTTAGCACCGTGGAACAGAGCAACTTGATCTGAATGTCCGCTTATGGACATATCGAAGTTTATGCAGGTAACGTATAACACATATGAGCCTTCTCGGTGTCAATAGGCAATAGTATTTTCATTGGCTGCATGAGCAGCCAATACAAAACCCTGAACGAGGGCGACTACTT
>NZ_JACEMT010000027.1 GCF_013868415.1 Marinobacterium marinum
CTTTTTTGGTTTGGTGCATCTCCGGATCACGTTCACCTGTTTTGTTCTTGGTAGAGCTGGGAGCTTCGATGATGGTGGCATCGACCAGTGAGCCCTCTTTCAGAAGGACACCGGCCTCAGACAGCCATTGGCTCACCTCTTGAAAAACCTGTCGAGCCAGACCGTGGCGTTCGAGCAAGTGCCGGAACTTCAGAATGGTGGTGTGATCGGGGATGGCTTTATCCAGTGACAAGCCTGCAAACAGCCGCATTGAGGCAATCTCGTACAGCGCATCTTCCATGGC
>NZ_JACEMT010000028.1 GCF_013868415.1 Marinobacterium marinum
ATGCGCATAATCAAAGTGTCTACTTTTTGTGGGTAGGACCAGCATCAACCATATTAAAATTCTTATGAGGAAGTTTTAAATGAGCTATGAAGTAATAAAAATTGCAGCTGACAAGCTTACATATCGTGAAAAAATGAAGCTTGCCCAGTACCTGATTCAGGCGGCAATAAAAGAAGAAGAAACTCTTAATCCAACAGAACGATTGGTAACCAGCTCAAATGGTCATCAGAATAAGGCTGCTGAGACCAAAAAAGATCTAAAAGGTCGGGAGTTGATCTCGTATGCAAAGGAAAGGCTCGCAAAGTCAAAACCAGGGAAACATCAGTCTTTGAAAAACTTTATTGGCGCTATGTTTCAATTTCAGGGTGGTATTGAAGATTCAAGAATTGATGATATTGTAAATAGCCTAGAAAAAGAAGGATTCCTGACTATTAGTGGCTCAAAAGTTAATTATTCACATTGATGGTTAAAACAAATTATGGAGTAGTATATGGAAATTATGGCGTTTATTGGAATTTTAATATTAATCATCGGTGGAATTGGTTTTCTAATAGCGGCGTTTAGAACCAGTGTTATTTGGGGGTTGGCGTGTCTACTAATATCACCTGTTTCTATAATATATTTAGTATTGCACTGGCCAGAAGCTAAGAACCCGTTCTTTCTTCAGCTTGCTGGACTTGCAGTAGTACTTTTTTCAGGATTTATGGGAGCGGATATGCCGCTACCTTAAATGTATAACAATAGTAAGCACTTGACCCAAAAAAGCTACGCTTTTCCGGTCAAGTGTTACGAGCGTTATACGGTTAGTTTAGTAAGTTCGATTTTGACCCAAAGTGGAAGTTGAAATCATAGTTACTCTGACCTCTTAATTGATAAGGAGTTAAGCCATTGAAGGCTACCGTATTTAATCAAGTTCAAAACGCAAGTGGTGCTATTTCTCATAATATCGCCAATCTTAGCGATAACAGAGAGCTTCTGTCTCAGAATGTCCTCGCTCAAGTTAGAAATTTGGTTGAAGGGGTGGCCGTATTATTTTATCGGAACTCATTAGATGCCGAATTTTCTTATCCCGAAATAAACCCAGCACTGCAGTATATTAGTGGTAATGGAAAATTAAATTTTGTTTTTCGGTTCCATAAGCTACTTCAAAAAGTAGCTTCACACTACACTTTTGATGGGGATTCATCAGAAAGATTAATGCTCAAATACTATGAATATTTGTATAGAATTAGAGCCGTTGTTTATCAAAACTACTCTCTCCAATTAATACCAAACCTTGAATCATTTCCTGTCGATTTGGATCCTTCTTTACGCGAATATCATGAAAAAATAACTGCTAGAATTGAATTTTCTCGCGGTACTAATTATGTTGGAGATAGAAAAGACCGTTACTATATTCAAAAAAATCGTCCATTTATATTCGATGGCCGGATATACTATGAGGTAACGTTTTGTCGTGCAGTAAATAAGGTAAGTAAGTTTGATCGAGTAATTGCTTTTACTGATCTTGATATATCGGACGAGTACGCGGTTAATCTAACGCTCAGGCGCGATCAAATTGAAGTACTAGGCCATGTTATGCCTATTACTTTAATTCTTGCATGGGAAGTTTCTATTCGTTCCTGCGAGCTAAAAAACTTCGCCCGTTTACTCGGTCATTCGGTGACAGGGAGCACGTCTTCACAGGAATATAAATATTTAATGAGTTTTTTGACACAAGGTTATCGAAATTTGAATGACCTGATGTGTATGAGTGATCAAAATTACCAACAGGTGAGACTAGGAGCGCTAGTTACAAATAACGCCTCTCAAATATTCGTTTTTTTGGATAAAGCACGACATATCATTAAAGCATCTCTCTCTGGCAGCAATATTCTTCGCTATCTTCTTTTGAGGATGAACAATCAATTATTGAAGTCTCAATATAATCGCGACGGATGTGAGCTACTATCTAATCTAAAATTTTCTTTTAGTAGTATACCATTTGATCAGATGCCTTTTTGTACATCTCTCCCTAAGCATAATCCGAGGTTTTGGGAACTCTCTGAATGTATCGATATGGCGGGGCGCCAACATGAACTTCTGGCTAGACGTGTTAGAAACAATGTCGAAAGACATGGAGTTTTGTATACCCCAATTGGAGATTTAAGCGAATTTGGAGATGTTGAGGCATTAATAAAAGATTTTAATAATCGAATTTATAAAAAACATAAAGAAATTCGAAGTTTGGTTTATGATAAAGGACACGTATTTATAAATGGCTATGAAGAAGATACTTTCAGTATTATTGAAAAGTTAAAAACATTTTCTTCTTCTGGCATATCAGGATATACCCAAGCAGTAACACGCTGGATAGCTGAGTCAGCTCACAGTATCGATGATACGGTGAAACAACAGGTTTTAACTCAATTATTTAGCGATTCGAAGGTTGCTCTTATATATGGAGCGGCAGGTACAGGTAAATCCACAATTGTTGACCATATTGCTCACTACTTTAGCGATAAGAGAAAGCTATTTTTGGCTCATACGAACCCTGCGAAAGATAATTTAATGCGTAAGGTAGCGGCGCAGAATTCTGAGTTTAGAACTGTAAGTAGTGAAATTCGTAGTGGACATAACCCTTTCTTGCCTGACTATGATCTTCTTGTGATCGATGAGTGCAGTACCGTTAGTAATTCTGATTTGTTGAAGGTATTAAAGAAAAACACCGCAAAATTGATAGTTCTTGTTGGTGATGTGTATCAAATTGAGTCAATACAGTTTGGCAATTGGTTCGAAGTGATTCGCTCTTTTATTCCTAGTTCTTCAGTCTTTGAATTAACAACGCCGTTTAGAACACAGAATAATTCGCTATTAGATTTCTGGGATAAAGTTCGAAATATAGATGATGACTTAACTGAAATTATGGTTAGGCATGGTTATTCGTCGATATTGGATTCGAGTATCTTCCAGTCTCAAGGTAATGACGAAATTATATTGTGTTTAAATTACGATGGTTTGTACGGGATTAATAATATTAATAGGTTTCTTCAAAGTAGTAACCCTAATCCATCGATAACCTGGGGTGATTCTATTTACAAGGTAGGGGATCCTGTTCTCTTTTATGAATCTGAGCGATTTAAACCTGTTATATACAATAACCTAAAAGGCCGAATAATTAAAATCGAACAGTTCGTCGGCTGCATTCAATTTGATATAGAGCTAGATCGCCCGTTGACTGAATTTGACGTTTCAGGGAATGAATTAGAGTGGATAGAAGGTTCTACTGTTAGGTTCCAAGTTTTTGAAGTAGAGAATAGTGATGACGACGATGACTCATTAAATATTACGATTCCGTTTCAAGTTGCCTACGCGGTATCTATTCATAAAGCGCAAGGGCTTGAATACGATTCTGTTAAAGTAGTCATAACAGATGCTAACGAAGAAGATATTTCTCATAGTATTTTTTATACCGCAATTACAAGGGCTAGGGAAAATTTGAAGATTTTTTGGACGCCGGAGACTCAGCAGAAAGTTATTCAGCGTCTGCAACGAATACCTAGAAATAAAGATGTTGCTTTGATATCAAGTCGGCGAGGTCTTACATCTGTTCGGAATTAATATGACTATTAGGGAAGGTGTGATCAAGTCCGCGTCATGGGATAATGCTGACTGAACATGATCGAGGACGCATAAGATGGATCAGCAACTTACATTCGCGGACAGC
>NZ_JACEMT010000029.1 GCF_013868415.1 Marinobacterium marinum
GTAAGCGCCCTTAAATCAGCACCTTTTTTCCAGCCACTGACCGCCGCACACTGATTCCATCGTCACCTACGCGAGGAATCCAGCATGAACTCAGCCGAGCGCACACACTACTGGCAACAGCACATTGAACACTGGCGTGATACCGGGCTATCCGGTGCTGCTTTCTGCAAACAGCAGTCACTGTCCTATCACCAGTTTGTCTATTGGCGCCGCAAGCTCGAAGGTACAGATGATGCGACCGATACCGAGCGTACACCAACATCCGGCTTTGCTCGCGTCACCCAGGTGGCCGCTTCACCGCTATCGGATGATCTGACCCTGAAGCTTCCCGGCGGCATGGCCATTACAGGGCTGCATGCCGGTAATGTCGACCTGCTCGGCGCGATCCTGAGGCAGCTCTGATGAAACCGCGGTATCTTCGTCCCTCTCGGTCCATGCCCGAGATCTATCTGTACCGTGAGCCCATTGATTTTCGCAAGCAGGCCAATGGTCTGGCGGTGCTGATTGAACAGGAGTTGGGACAGAACCCCTTCACCGGTGCGCTGTATGCCTTCACCAACCGACAGCGTAACAAGATCAAGTGCCTGATGTGGGAGGACAACGGCTTTATCCTCTATTACAAGGCGCTGGCCGAAGAGAAATTCAAGTGGCCGAGCCCGGCTGATGAGCTCATGCCGTTGACCGGCGAGCAGATCAACTGGCTGCTCGATGGCTATGATATCAGCCTGCTGCAAGGCCATAAAACCTTGCAGTATGAGGCCGTTGGATAGCCGGTTTTGGGTGCTTCAACTGGCTGTTTTTGATATAATTTTGCCCATGAAAACACAGCCCGAAACCACCTCAAAGACGCCTGATATCAGCAGTTTATCGACCGCTGACTTGCTGTCGATGGTGGCCGGGCTGCAGCAGCAACTGGCCTCGAAAGAGGATGAGCTTGAACGGCAAAACCAAGTGCTTGAGCAGCGGGATCAGGCCGTCAAAGCGCGTGACCGGCAACTCCAGCAGCGCGAGCAATACATCCTGTTGCTGGAAGAGATGCTGCGCTTGCAACGCATCCAGCGGTTCGCGGCCAGCAGTGAGAAAACGGCCCACCAGATCCACCTCTTCGATGAGTCCGAACTGGAAGCCGAGATCGATCAGCTGCGGGATCAGCTCCCGGACGATATTGAAGCCGCTGAAGGTGATACCCCTGCTGTCACGCCTGCACCCAAGCGCCGTCAGCGCGGCTTCTCCGATCACCTGCTGCGTGAGCGTATCGAGCTGCAGCTGAGTGATGAAGAGAAGGCCGGGGCGGTCAAAACCTTCTTCACCAAGGTCAAGGAAGAGCTGGACTATATCCCCGCCCAGCTCAAAGTACTGGAATACTGGCAGGAAAAAGCGGTGTTCGAGGAGAACGGCGACGAGCGTATCCTGGCCGCGGCTCGCCCGACACACCCGCTGGGCAAATGCATCGCCACCCCGGCCCTGCTGGCCTACCTGATCACCTCCAAATATGCCGATGGTCTGCCGTTGTATCGGCAAGAGCAGATGTTCAAGCGTCTGGGCCATGAGCTGTGCCGCACCCGCATGGCGCACTGGATCATCCGTCTGGATGAGGTGTTCAAACCCCTGATCAACCTGATGCGGGAAGCGCAGAACAGTGCGGCCTACCTGCAGGCTGACGAAACCCGGATCCAGGTACTCAAAGAGGATGGCAAAGCCGCCCAATCCGATAAATGGATGTGGGTGACCCGTGGCGGACCACCGGGCCAACCTTCCGTCCTGTTCGCCTATGATCCCTCTCGAAGTGGAGCGGTGCCCGTGCGCCTGCTTGATGACTTCAAGGGTGTGCTGCAGGCGGATGGTTACTCCGGTTATGCGCCGATCTGTTCAGCCAATGAGCTGACCCGTATCGGCTGCTGGGATCACGCCCGCCGTAAGTTTATCGAAGCGACCAAAGGGGCCAAGCCGGCGGGTAAAGGCAAACAGACCAAGCTGTCCAAAGCGGATGTGGCACTTGGCCACATCAACAAGCTGTATGCCATCGAGCGTCAGATCAAGGACCTGAACCCTAACGAACGCTACCGGATCCGTCAGGAGCTGAGCCTCCCCAAACTGGAAGTGTTCAAGTCTTGGCTGGATGCGAACGTGGGGCGTGTGATGAAAGGCGGGCTAACTCGCAAAGCGATGGAATACACCCTGAACCAGTGGCCCACCCTGATCGGCTACTGTAAGCGGGGTGACCTGCATATCAGCAACGTACTGGCCGAGAATGCCATCCGCCCGTTCGCCGTGGGGCGCAAGGCCTGGTTGTTCGCGGATACTCCGCAGGGCGCTCACGCCAGTGCCACCTGTTACTCCCTGATCGAAACGGCCAAAGCCAACGACCTGGAACCCTCGGCGTACATCCGGCATGTGCTGGAGCGCATCGCCGATGCTGACACCCTGGAAAAGCTGGAGCGACTGCTGCCCTGGAATGTTGAGCTGGAACGTACTTCAAAAAAAGTGGCGCAGTACAGTTAAGGGCAAGTGGGTCGTTTTAACGGCGGATACGGACAACCCATTGGTATGGATACTCCCACGCAGTCGTTGAACCGACTCCAAGGCCGAAAGCAAAAGGAGCGAGATGCTTCAGCACCTTTGGGGGAAATGAGCCTTTTTTCAATCCATGATTTGCGGCGAACTGCTACTACGGCATGGTCCGAGCACTTGGGAGCAGACAAGCTACTGGCTGATGTGATGATTGGTCATGCAGAGCCAAAGCTGATTGCAACCTACAACAGAGCAGATCGCTGGCCTTTACAGGTTCGGACTTGGGAGCGATGGGGGGAGTTATTGACCTCACTAACCTCGACCACGGAAAGTGGTTTGCGCCCGCAGGACTATGATAACGTGGTCTACGTGAAGTTTGGTAAATCCTGACGCTTCCCCTACCAGCATTATTGCGGAGTAGAGTGATGGGTAGAGCCCGCTGAAACAGGGGCTCGTAAAGCGTAACAGATGGACTGTTTACAGGGTGTCACCTGAAGTTGAACGGTAATAACAGTCGTAACTCATCATCGATAGCCTCAAAAGACCCGCTAAAGGCAGTCTCTAAGTGATTAATGGGCGCATTAGGCAGTGCTCTCCTAGCGATTTCGAATCGCTTGCCAGCGTCCGCCTTTAGGTCCTTAGGCAGGAGATCAAGCTGTGATGCACAGCGCTCTATGACGGTGCCTATCCAAGTGATCGTTCCATGAGGATGACCGTCACAAATATCAAGTGAAAGCCTGATTTGCTGTTGAGCATCTGCTATGCGCCCATGACGAGCAAGGAGTATTGCTCTATAAAAGGCTATTAACTGCCAGGGATGATCTTCTCCAAGCACCCAATCATCAAATGACGCGATATACTGATCTACTAAATATTCTTCTTTAAGACGCTCTGTCGCAAGCGCTCGAAGTAAAAGATGGTGAGCAAAACGTTTCGTACCCTCCCAAGTATGCATATGTTTTACAGCTTGATTAAGATTCGTACGGCTCTGTGTATTAACAAATTCTTCACATTGATCTTTAATAAGGCCGCAATTCGCGGAACTCTTATCTAAAAGTGCAAACATGCGATAGCTTTGAGTCTGCTTGATCTCCCGACTACGCTGAATCGGATCGGATAGCTTATTGAAGCTCAACAAAGCCTGATCAAAGTAATTCACCGCACCTTCATAGTCTTCTTTAAATGCAGCTAATTGTCCGCGGGTCGACAGCAACTTACCGTAATTCTTCAACCCAAAAACCTTTGGCTCTTCTTCTAGAACTTTATCTATATAGGGAAGCATTAAATCGAAGCTATAAGCATTGGTCATTGATATTACCGAACGTAAAATAACTTCAGCAGCCTGTGGAGCATCTTCATCAAGGAGTTGAAACGCCAGAGCCATTGTCTCAGCAAGGACGTCTTGAGCTGAGAGACCTTGATGGTTATCCAATGCTAACTGTGCAGCCCTATATTGTAATTTTACAATTTTAGGAATCTCATGATCTTTTGGCTTATATGTGTTTAGCCACCCGATAGCCCTTGAAAGTATGTGAGGCGAAGCCTCTTTAACTCTAAGCCGTTCTTGAACTTCCGCTAAGTACCTTATCCATACATATGGCGCATTTTGCGCAGTCTCACCTAACTGTAACAGCACGTCGTCGACCAGTGTCCTTGAACCTATTTCGTTAATAGACGATGCGAGCCGGTACCAATCCTCCGGCAGAAGGGAGTGCCCATCATTCAAAGCTATTAATGTTCGTTCCAAAAGCCCATTACTGTCAGGCGAGAGGAGACAATGGTCTTCCAGCTTGAAATGTTGCAGCAGTGCTTTTCTTTCCGGTGTCGGGCTGCCCCAGCAATTTGCAATGGTATCGACATAACCGTTAAATTTACTTTCTTTCTTTTTAACAAACTTCATATGTAATTCGAGGTTTGAATATCGGGCAGGACTGATACGCTTCAGCTCTGCCAGTATAGACTCCGCCCGGATACTTAAGGCAGACCCTCTGTAGTCTGTAGTTTGTTCAACCTCAAATTTTACCGTTGTCGTTTGATGTTGATCGATCGGCAATAACCGCAATACCCAACGTATCAGCAAATCAATTTGTTGGTACCAGTTATCTCCAAAAACAACTGGGTCTTTAACTGAAAAACCGAAGATACCTACTGGCTGTGAGGTTAGCCTGCGTAGGTTTTCCTCAACCACGGCATGAATTTCATCTGTAGCATGGAACCCATCATCTAGTGGAGGCAGAGAAATAGATTCAGGAACAATCAGAGCAACGAATTTTCCAACAAATGAATTTTGTGCTTCTGATGCAAAATTAGGATCATGAATTTCTCCCGTCTCATCAATAGCAACTGTCCATTTAGTGCTTGGTTTCAGCGCCGGAAGAAAGTTGGGGTGAATATCGTTTGTTAACGTTAACTCTTCTGATGATATTCGATACCCTTTATTCAGCTCTGCTTTGATTTTATTTTTTTCAAGTCTGCTTAGCTTATTTTTCTTCTCCCTAAGAATCGACTCGATAACTCGATTCGGTAAGCCATCAGATGTCGCTTTCACCCATTTATCTAACTTTTCTCCAAATCCAAATTTCTTGATTTCATTTAAGAGGCTATTGACTAAGCTATAAGCTAATTCGCCATCTTTTTTGGCTTGGAGGAGTCTTTCTTTTACATCTGACACATCAGTAACAAATTTCTCTGCATCGAGCTCAAGCTGCCGAATCTTTTGACTGTTTTTTTTAGAACCCCACGCGTGATTACGGTAGTAATTAGTCTCTAATTTTTTGAAATTCTCTTCTGATATTGATTTTTTTTTAGGAGCTGATACCTCATTCCAAAATCTAGCCGCATAGGTGGTCAGCTCTCTACTAGTATTAGTATCGGCAGAAAATATTACGTCCTGTTCACACAGCCCGTCGGCAATTTTCTGCAAGTGTTCAAGACTAACTGTATTAGGTAAATAAAGAATTGATGAGCTGCCCAGATTAAGGCGTTCATCACCTGAAAGATGAATTTGTATCGGCATTCCATGGGTACTCGTTCAATAAAAAATCAATAAATTCAGCACGAATTTTCATGACAAAAGCGTACACTTCGATGCTATAATACACAACAAAAATATACGCTTATACTTGGCCTTGATCTAGTTATGATTGATCAGGTACTGAAGAAAAATCACTATGTTTGATAAAACAGCGGATAACAGAACATTACAGGCTACAGGCGAGCGATTCATCAAGGAACGACTTATCCGTCGTTTGCAGAGCTCTCCCGAGACAACACAAAGCTTGCTTGGAGGCCTAGGACACGATGCCGGCGTTTTAAATAATCCGCTCAAACCAGACGATACTCTGCTCGTAAACACAGATCGGTCAGGTGTTAATAAAGCATACAAACTAGGTCTTGCCGGTGGAGAATGTATTGGTGACTTTGCGATTTCTCATGCTGTTAGCGACATTCTAGCAACCGGGGGCGTCCCCTTTGCCGTGTCTGTAGCACTACTACTACCTGGCGAGGCAACTATTCAGTTAGTCGATGAAATCGTCGATGGTATACAGCAGGCCTGCGCGCACTATGGTGTAACACTCACAGGCGGCGATACTAAGAAGGCTGAAGCGCTTTCTTTAGTCGTCACTGCGCTCGGCAAAGCCCCTGTTGACAATCTCCTATTTCGGAACACTCCCCAAATAGGTGACCAGTTGGTTGTATCAGGCACGCTTGGCTCGATGTTACTCGGCTCCATTGTCTATAAAAGGGGACTTCAAGTATCAGATAATGTCCGGCAACGTCTTGATCAAGCACTTATACAGCAGCGCCCACCATTTAGGTTAGGCTTAGCTATGAGTGGAGCTCGCATTGCTCATGCATGCACGGATATCAGCGATGGCCTCCAAGCAGCCTGCCGTAACATTCTCTCGGGTACTAACTTGGGAATCGAGCTGGATGAGGCAAAAATTCCAATCCACTGCGAACTAAGAGACTTAGCCAGCACCTTGTCACTATCACCCCTTCAGCTTTCCCTGGCGGGCGGGGACTGGCAATTCCTTTATAGTATTCCGGAGAAGGAATTAACCGCATTGAACACCTTATCCAAGCACAGTGGTACTCCGCTAACCGTGATTGGCGAGGTCACCGATACACACGGTATATGGGCTAAGACGTTAGATGGAGAGCAGAAAAGACTGCGCCCGATAGAGCATGACAGTTTTTCTGATCGCGTCGAGGGAAAAAGCTACTTTGAGTTCTTAAGCGATCCCCGTGAACTGTTCGAGTAGCAACGCCCACTGATTATTATTTGTTGAGATTAATTCATGTTTACAGTTACAGCTCACACCTTAGGGGAGTGCTGGCAGAAGTGCATTGAGACTGTGCTTGCCGAGGGGGTTCGTCACTATGACGAAGATGTGGCTATATATGAAGTTTTAGGGCTGTGTGTCGAAATCGAACGACCCTCCTCAGAAGATCTGTTTATCGAAAGTGTTGGCGACCATCAGGTTATCAACAAGATGTTGGAAAAATTCTCGAAGGGAGTCGTTATGAATGACCGCCCATTTACGTATGGGCAGCTCATCTACGATATGAATGGTGTGGATCAATTCGAGTGGATGTTGAAACGGTTGCGGGACAAGCCTGAAACGAAGTCAGCAACAATCTCACTAGTCACGCCTGGCCTAGATGATTTGAACCTTCCATGCCTGAGCACACTTGATGCGAAAATCCGAAATGGTGAACTCCATTTACAGTTCTTTTTTCGTAGCCAGAATATTTTTGGTCGCCAGTACGCGAATTTTTTGGCTCTTGCGACGCTTTTCGAAAGCTTGGCAGACAGGGCTGGTGCCAGCGTCGGGAGTATGAGCGGGTATATCGCATCGGCCCACATATATGAGTATGACATAGCCGATGCCCGGAAACTGATCGGGACCCAAGCGATTCAAGTCACCGACCAGTACTACTTCAAAGGCCCCGCATCCGTGCGTACCTAGGAACCGGCTATGATTAGGCTCCCCGAAGCGCCTCTCTAGCGAGGCCTATAAGGCTTCGATATTCCTTGCGACGTTTCTTGCTGCCGTGTTCAAGGAAGAACGCCTCCGCCAGGTCGATCAATTCCTTGCGCTCAGTTAATGGCCAGCGGGTACTGGCTTCAACTTGTTCAGCAAGGAAACGATGGTAACCATTACCTGGAGGAAAGTTATGAGGTTTCTGCATATCTTCGCGAATATTTTTGAGAAGCATTTGCTCTGGAGACAAGTATATTTGTGCGAGTACATCACCCGAGTCCTTCGTAGCACCGGTATCGCTTCGAATATGGGGGGCTTGAGGTACTTCCGTGCGGCCTTTTTCGTGGCCTATCCCATGAACCCGGTCCCGAATCGATTTTGGTATCTGCTGGCGCGAGTCAGCCAAGCCTGCCTCCAGGATGAACTGAATATCCTTACCCTCATTAACTCTATTGTAAAGGGACTCAAGTTGCTGCTTGTTAAAGTCCTCGCGCCGGAGGACGCCCGTCTTCACTAGCTGTTTCGCTCGGATTGGAGATACTGTATCAACAAGGCGGTTAATCTGCACCGGGTCATGGCGTATTTCTGCCGCTTGCACGACTCCATCACGAACCAAGGTGCTCAGGATTCGCGGAGATAATTCTCTGTTGCTCGCCATGGTTTTCAGTAAAGAGCGCTGTTCCCCGTTAAGCTGAGACGCCTTGATTGTCTTAGCTGCCAATAATGCGAGAAGCTTGCTATCTAAGGGCTCGGTTTTATCCGCATTGAGAGCACGCTTCCAGTGCTTCCGAAACTCATCCTGACTGATAATCTTATTTCTCACCATGAAACAAAGCTCGGCAATCGATGCCTCACTCAACGCTTGGTCACGTTCATCATTAGTCAGCTCACCCACTAACAATTTCTGTGCTTCAGTCAGATGAATAAGCCAGCCGGGCTGGGCGACTAGGACATGTGCAAGTAGTTCAAGCCAAAGGTTTCGCTGATCGATCAGTAGATGCTGCAGACGCTCTATCCGACGCAGTCCGTTATCATGGCTACTCAGCGAATACCAAAATGCCATACCTTCAAGGGCAGCAGTCAGCTCTTGCGGCAACGCATGCTTTTGTTTCCGAAGCCGTGGTGACGGGGTGCGTCCAAGATACGACAAGCGCTGGGTAATGCTCTCTACGCTCTCCCCCCTCAGGCATCTGATGATGCCTTGTACCCAAAGGCTATTTTGTGGGGCAAGGTGACGATAGCCCGGTTCTGGTAATGTTTTTAACGCTTCCTCGTCTCGGTAAGCTGCACAGACCAGCAAGGGAGCAACTCGCCAAGCGCTCTGCAAAAAGTCTTCAGGTGGTTGGTCAAATAGCTCAAACGCAAAAGCAATGGGCATAGCCCAACGCAAGGGATCAGATATATTGGCCGCTTGAATGAGTTCATATTCAGAATGTTCCACCAGAAAAAACGCGACCAGGAACTCTTGTATGGTTTCATGCTTAAACCGGATGACCCGTCCATTATAGGTCCACTCTATCATCAGCCCCTGTACCACCCGGGTGATGAATGAATGGCATCGATCCCCCAGCACAATACGAAGTCGTTCTTCTGCATACGCTGCCGTACAGGCAACCAGCCCATCAGAGTGCATTGAATAAGCGAGAATAGCCAAACCTTCCCGGATATCACTTTCCGACCAAATTGCCACCTCACCAGCAGAAAGGTCCTTCGACAGTTCTCGTCGTATCCATGAATCTAAAAAGGACTGATAGAGCTGAGCAAGACCACCGGGAAGATCGCCACTATCGTCCCATACACTGACCGCCACTCGCAGTAGTATCGGGCTTTGCGCGATCATCGGCGCTGTCGATTTCAGATGCAATGTATTCCAAAACGCCTGTATGACATCTGGATCATCGCCCAAATGGTTCCTAACGAATTGCTGCTGGCTTTCAGCAGCCATCGAGCGTAGTTCAATTACTTTCCGCGCATAGGAAGGAAGGTGGGATGTGCGCGTAGATACGATAATTTTACCGTTGGGGTGTTCTTTTAGCAGGTCACTCAGTTCAGCAACACATTGGTCATAGTGAGAGGAAGGACATTCGTTTAATCCATCTAGAACCAGGGTTAAGTGGCCAGCGTCCAGTTCAAGCTGAATATCACACCAATTTAGCGGTGGGATTTCCCGACAGATCAGGTCACGCAAACCAGAAGCGGTATACGCTGCAAGCGGCACATACACGCCCCACGTACCGGGCTCGCTATGCCCCTGGAGACAAAGTTTTCGCGTATATTCCCTCAGACTAGTGCTTTTACCTGCCCCGGGCTCACCTGTCAGAAAAGCGGGATAAACCCTGGTCACTACTTCCTGCAGGTCACCCCGCCACTTACTCGCCCCCCCATCAGTGTTACCAGAAAGTAGATAATCCTCTTCGGGCATACGCCTGTGCCGGGTGGAATCATTGGAAATCAGCCAGACATCCGCTTCTAGCGGGACGTAGGTTCGCCCAACCTCCTCCCAATCTCTCACTGCGTCACTACAGTAGTTGCGAACGGTGTTAACAAACACAGCCGGATCGGTTTTCTGAAGCTCTCTGATCCAGGTTATGAACTTTTGGCTAAAGAGTGTTAAATCACGCTGCCCCCACCAGTGGACGGCATCTTCTCTGGAGTACTGGATGACCTGCCCTCGATCCCCACCAACCCGGATAAAGACAGTATCCTGCAGCTCGCTGTTTTTGCTGGCGGCATGTGTCAGCGTAAGTGGGCCAAGTGCATGCTCACGTGGCGGGACAGCGAATACCAGTACATCGATATTCTGATACGTCGCCCACTGGGGGTTGAAAGTGATCTGGTCCGCGGTGACTTTCCAGCGCCAGTGGCCTTTTGTCGTACGCCACCCCTCTTTGAGAAGCACCTTGCTCGATATACGACGAGTGAACTTGTCCTTATCCCCGTCAAAGCCGCTTGCCTCGAGCCCTATAGCCTTGCCAGCATCATCGATGCCGAGCACGACCAAACCGCCACTAGAACTATTGGCCATGCCGACCAGTGCTTTAACAAGGTGAAAAATGTAATCCGCCTCGTTGAATTTGGACGCTTCATCCGAATCCTGGGGCTGGATCGCGGCCTTGAACTCAAGCCAGTCGACCTCTTCCCCTTCCGTTATTTCAATGATCGAATCCAACTCGTAGCCCTTGATCGAGAGAGCTTCGTTCGCAAATTCGAATCCGTTCATACCGCATCCTTTAAGTAAATGAGTGCCTTGCCCATCTCAGCCATTCGCCATGACGCGGAATGAGAGCTGATTCAGGGCGCTTCAGGCTATAGACAGAAGATACCCTCGAAAAGACCTAACGGAGGATATCAAAGAAGCCCTTTGACGTGAGGACTGCTGGTGCAGAAGCGATTTGCTCTAAAGGACGCTCAAGTAACCTGGAACCTAACCGGGTGAGATCATCTTTCACCCGATACGGGATAGCCTTTTCATGCTCGCCCAAAAACGTGAGCGCCTGACTTACCGACCACTCGTTGTGTAGTGGTCAACTAATCCCGGACACGGTTTTAAGTTTTTCTTCCGCTGCCTGAGGGCTGATACCGCCATTGGCACGGTGAGGCCGTTGCTGGTTGTAGTAGCCCATCAGATAATGACCAATATCCACTTTGGCCTCAGGCAATGAGCGGTAGCCAGTTTCTGGTACCCATTCCGTTTTCAGACTTCGGAACAGTCGCTCCATCGGGGAATTATCCCAGCAATTCCCCCGACGGCTCATGCTCTGTACCATTCGATAACGCCAGATCCGTTGGCGGAACTTCAGACTGGTGTATTGGCAGCCTTGATCGGAGTGGAACATCACGCCCTCGGGTTGTCCTCGCCGTTGCCAAGCATCATCCAGGGCCTTTGTGACCAGCTCTTTGTCCGCCGAGTATGAGACTGCCCAGCCAATAACCCTGCGGGCGTAAAGACCTAGTACAACAGCCAGATATGACCAGCGAGCCCCTGTCCAGATGTAGGTTATATCACCACACCAGACCTGGTTGGGTTGCAGGACATCAAATTCACGATTCAGTCGGTTGGGGATGTCCACATGTTCTACCGTCGCTTTCTTGTACTTATGAGGCCCCGGTTGCTTACAGATCAGGCCGGATTCTTTCATCAGGCGGCGGATCAAATAGCGCCCGGCTTCAATACCTTCTGACGCCAGTAGATCACGGATACCACGACTTCCCAGCCCACTACGGCTCAACTTGAAAGCGCGGTTCACGTGCGTTTTCAGCTCCAGCTTCCGTCGGTTGATGCTGCCCTTACCGCGGCGATAGTCGTAGTAACTGGATCGTTTAATGCCTAATGCCTGACAGACCATCTTGATGGGCTTGAACTCTCTCAAACGGTCTATCAGCGCATACGTTTGAACTCGTCTGACATCAAGAGAGCGGAAGCCTTTTTTAATATGTCCTTTTCTTGTTCCAGTCGTTTGACCTGGGCTTCTAATTCCTGGATGCGCTTCTGCTCTGGCGTCATAGCTTTGCTGGTGGGTGTTTCACCACCTCGTTCTGCACGAAGTTGGTCTACCCAGCGCCTCAGCGCTGTTTCGCCTACATCAAGCGCACGACAGGCTTCGGATATGGAATACCCCTGATCAAGGACGAGGCTGGCAGCTTCAAGTTTGAACTCAGGGGTAAAGGAACGACGTTGTCTTTTCATTGAACACCTCTTGGGTGGCAAGGGTACCACCTATCTGGGTGTCCGGAATCATTAGACCACTACACATCCATTGATGCGAAGTGCCAGGGTATTGGGACTAGGGTGAAACGTATAGAAACTGTGCCACGAACGGGCATGGAGTGAACGGCAGACTCTAACGCTGCTAACTGGGTAAGAGCCTGTTCAACCGACGGAGCGGAGTTGAGTATTGTCATCGACACCTCCAAAAAAGACGCAAAATCCCCCTGGACGCCTAACGTCCAGACAAATCGGCGCAGCACAAACTGCAACAAAAATGCTTTGGGAAGCCTCGCTAGATGAGGCCGGATTTTGAGATGCGTGATCAGATGACACGCAAACCTATGTTTTGAAGGTGCTCATTGAGCGGAGACAAGGGTAGTCGGCAAATTATCCCGTGTCAACGATCGAATAATGCTTTTATTGCCCCTTGCAATTCCTGAAAAACACGTTTTACAATGAAGTCAATCCCGGCCACTAACCGACGTGGCCGTCCAACAAGCCGGATGTAGTCCGGACAACCGTGACGGGAATAACACACTCCGATCGGTATGACGCTCGTCTTTTTGGTAGTGCTACCTGCGGGTAAGACGCAAATCAATCTTCGCGTCTCCGCAGCGATTACGCATCCAAATTGTGCGATTTTTTTGTTGGATTATTCGGGAGGATTCTATGCCTATTCCTTTGATTCCTGTTCTCTCTGCCCTTGCTGCGGGCGGCTCCCTGGTTCCCCATGCAGCGGGGGGGTTGATCGTCAGCGGGGCGAGTGGATATGTCGCTGGTACGTATCTGAGCACCTCGGCCATTGCAGCCCTGTTAACCACAGCAGGTACCGCGGGGGTGGCCGGCCTGGCAGCGTTCACCGGCCTCCTCAGCTCAGCGGCCGGCGCGGTCAGTAGCGGCACTTCCGCGGCTATCGGCTCGACCGGTATATTGGGAACCTCCATTGGCGCCTCAGGCATTAAAGGTGCACTGGTGTCTTTGGGCGTAATCCCCACGGTATCTGTTGCTTTACCCTTTGCACTGGGCGGAGCTGCTGTTGCGGGAAGTGCCTACCTACTGTATCGGCATAAAAACCGATACAAAGCGCTCGTCGGAAAGATTGTTGATACCCCTGCCGGCGACGAGGCTGTCTTTACGGAAGCAGAGGCCAAACAGGTGGAGCGGATTATTCTGCTGTTAGCTAAAAAGGACAACGACGAGTAGGCCTTCTATGGGAGTCGAGGAGCCTGTAAATAATGATGTGTAACTGAACCACCCCGGTTATTTTAGAGACCGTTTTGTTTGAGTCAGGCGGCTTCACCTGGCTCTTCCAATTGGCGATAGTACGCCATTTCTCGCTCTCTACTGGGGACACGTTTCCAATAGGTTCCAGAAGTTGGCGATTATTGAACCAACGAACCCACTCCAGCTGGCATATTCCACGGTATCCAGCCCTTTTCATGGACCACGATGGTGGATTACCTCTGCCTTGAACAGGCCGATAATGGTTTCGGCGAGCGCATTGTCGTAGGAGTCACCGGTGGTACCGACTGAGGCATCGATACCCTCGTCAGCCATGCGTTCGGTGTATCGGATTGATAGGTATTGGCTACCCTATCACTGTGATGGATCAGACTTTGACGGCGCTTGTGTGCCCAAAGTGCCTGCCCCAATGCATCAAGTACCAGTTCCGTTTTCATAGACTTCGCGACACACGAACCCATGATGCAGCGGGCGTAGATTTCGATGATGAAGGCAACGTATACGAAACCTGATTAGGTCGCTATGTACTTAAAATCAGCCACCCAAAGCTGATTGGGGCGCGTTGCCGTAAAGTCTCGCTTCACCCTCACTACGCCACGAATCCCCAGACGGCGTATCAGTCGTTCTTCGGCACAGCGCACTACATCAATGCCTTCCCTCCGTAGTTGCTGCCAGACCTTAAGCACGCCGTAGACGCAGAAGTTTTACTCCCATGCACGCTGAATTTCAGCCATTAACCACTGTCCCTCCGGTACCGTTCCGGTCGACACCCAGGATCGGCTTCAAGCACTTTGCAATGGTAATACGTCGATGGGGTGATTGGCAGTTGGCTACAAATCGACTCGGCCCCGTACCAAGAACAATGCTCGTCGATGAACGAGACCATCACTTGGGTTTGGGGTCGAGCACCGCCTGGGCGAAAAAAGCAGCCGCCTTACGAAGGTGGCTTTTCCTTAAGCGACCGGTTATGACGTATCCCCCCTGTACGCTGTGTATCAGACACAGTCATCTACGTGCTTGATGCTTTTAGAAAGGAGCGATGGCAGTAGAAAGGAGATACATGGATATGTTGGCTGCTAACAGGATTCAAGTCACCACAGAACCATCGATGCTGCAGCTAGTCGCTCAGATACCTAAGGCCCGTGGTTACCAATGGGCTTATAAGGGTCGTCGCCTTGTAGTGGAATCTTGCTATAAACCTGCATTGGTGAACCCCGACTTTTATCTCGAACATCTAGTGTTGGGTTTGTGACAAAACCCAAAGGCTTTTGTCTGCTTACATGAGTCGAAAGGCACTGGGAAAAAGAGTTTGGGTACTATCTGGCTGTGTTGATGGGAAACCATTGTTTACCATCAGCGCAGGAATTTACCTGAATTGGATTTTGGGATAGCAGCTACTTATATCAGTATTGAGTGATGCCAGGCTCACAAGGGAATGATCATGCTCGATGAATGGAAATGCCCTGGTTCTATACAAGATTGGTGGGAGCAAAGCTGTAGCTCAGGCTGCTCAAGTAAATAGAAATTTTAGGAAGTTCAGTCCTGCGTCTAAAATTTTTTAACCAAAAGGAAATGGAGATCTATAAATGACAACATGGCATTACGTTGAAAATGGAGCACAGTTTGGTCCGTTAACTTTAGATGAAGTCAAGAGCGCTATTAGTGATGGGAAAATCACGCCTTCAACTAAAGTTTGGCCTGGCGAAGGTGATTGGGTTCATGCAAGCGAAACTTTGCTATCTGAATTCTTTGGAGTGCACAAAGCGACTACGCCACCTCCCCTAGCAGGAGAGGATATCGATAATAAATTTATGTGGATATTGGTAACAGTCCCTATCATCGGCGCTATTATAGACTTGATCGTAGGAATGTTTCTTTTTCTACCATCTATAATGGCAAATATTGCGCTATGTTTGCTTGACGAGAAGAAATTGAAAGCAGCAGGTCATGTTTCACCAGCGCATTGGTCGGTATTTATTGTGCCTGTATATATCTGGAAAAGGGCAGCATTACTGAACCATAAAAAACATTATTTTTTCGCCTGGATTTCAGCATTGTTTTTATCAGTATTGATCGATGTTGGTGGCTCTGAAATGGCTATTGAAGAATCGGCTTGTCCGGTCGTTACAGATATTATCCAAGAGCAGTTTTATAGTTCAGCTAGATGCATGGGGGTGACAATTGATAAAGAAGTCACGACAGGGTTCTATAAAGCAACCGCAACCCTGGATACGGGCGACGAACTGTTCATCACCATTGAAGAACGTGATGATGGAATGATCTACGTTCAGATACCAAATCAGTAAATCGCCTAGCAATCACCTGCACCCGAACAGCAACAGGCAGCGAGGTTTTCGCTGTGCCCTAGCCGAGTCGCTTGTTGTTGCCGGTGCTGTGGGGTGTTCCATGGCATTGTTCTTTTGCTCAAGCACAGCCTTGCTCACGTGTCTATTAACTTGTCCAGTTAATATAACTGCATGATTCGGATGGATATTTTGATTTTGAATAAGTCTGGATGTTCTTTAACCAGCATTTGGGAATGCGTCAGTCACGGCCGCCTGACTTGGTGTCTGTGGAGAGGTTAGAAGCAAGATTGCAGGTAATCGGATGACACCTGTCGCTCTGGTGGAGGGACTGGAGCAATTGGATAGCCCTGGCAAAACATTAGCCACCGATGATGTGACTCAGTGTAGCAATAGAAGGGAAATTTGATATGCTGTCTCCTAAGAGAAACAGGCAGTCACTAGGAAGTGAGATGAGCAGTCGCCAGGATACGCTGTTTCGGTATTTAGCCATTCTACAGCTGATACCTCGATACCCGCATCAAAAGGCCACCACAACGATACAGACCTCGCTTGAAGAGCAGGGCTTCAGAGTAGAGCTGCGATCTATCCAGCGCGACCTGGATAAAATATCAGCGCACTTCCCCTTGATGTGTGATCGAAGTCAGAGGCCTTACCGCTGGTCATTTCATCCTGATTTCAAAAGTAGCCTTCCCGAGCTGGATACTGCTTCGGCATTGACCTTGGTGCTAGCTGAGCAGTACCTGATTGACTTATTACCCCAAATCGCGATTGACCAGTTGGCAGGTCAGTTCGATAAGGCACGCAAATATCTCAATGGCTTGAACGGGAATAGGCTGGCTCATTGGAGTCATTATGTGAAAGCCGTGCCTAATGGTAAGGCTTTGAAGCCTGCACCAATCAACCAGGATGTATGGCCGCTGGTTACAGATGCACTGCTCTGTAGTTACGCCTTAGATGTTGCCTACCTAAGCCGTTCAAAGGATGAACATAAAACCTTCACGTTACATCCCTTGGGCATCGTTGCCCGACATAGTGCGTCATATTTGTTAGCTACGGTAAATGACTACGAAGATGTAAGGCAATTTGCATTGCACCGAATACGCACAATTGCAAAGAGTGATCAGCCTTACAAGTCCAAGCCTGCTTTCTGTGTAGATAGCTACATCGAGAAAGGTGCGTTTGGGTACCCGGTAGATGATAAAACAGTCTCACTCAAGGCATTTATTAGGCCTGAAGTGGCCTGGTTGCTATCTGAAACCCCGCTGAGCGCTAGGCAAATTCTTTCAGATGAAAACGCTGAGGGTTGGGTTTGGCTCGAAGCTGAAGTACCCAATGATCAGCAGACTCAATGGTGGATACAGGGCTTCGGTGCATCGATTGATGTTGTAGAGCCGGTCAGTTGGCGGGAATCAATACACCAGCAGGCCAGGGCAATATTGGGTCTGAAAGACTAAACCTAGTTCCTGGAATGAATGGGAAGAAAGAAGGGATGACCATGCAATATAACGAACTCAAAGAAATGCATAGGGCAAGGCGTGATGCTTCAGTGCCCGCACTGTCACTGAGGATTCATCGGTCCCTAAGCTGGCTGAAAAAAGCGGAGCAGAATGAAGACGATCTGGACGCAAAATTTATTTTCTTGTGGATCGCATTCAACGCCGCCTATGCGGTTGATGTAGACGAACAGTATCGTTCAACTGAAAAGCGGATGTTCGAGCAGTTTTTCATGAAGCTGGTTGATCTTGATAGCAGTAAGGAAATATATGAGCTGGTTTGGAATGAGTTTTCCGGTCTGATTCGTTCACTTCTAGATAATCAGTACATATTCCAGCCATTTTGGGACTATCAGAACGGCTATATTTCTGAGGAGCAATGGCAGAGTCGCTTCAAGGCGTCCAAGAAGAGAGCTGCAGTGGCGTTGGCTCAGCAGGACACAGTTGTTGTTCTATCGATACTTTTTCGTCGAGTTTATACCCTACGTAATCAGGTGATGCACGGTGGATCAACCGATAATAGCAGTGCTAACCGTCAGCAGCTAAAAAGCTGTACAACCTTGCTTGGCAAAATCATCCCTTTGATTCTGGGAATCATGATAAATAATGATAATCAGGAGTGGGGGGTGCCGTTTTATCCACTTATTAAAATATGATTTAACTAGATTGTTAAACCTGATTTTTAGGATTTAAAATAAAAGAAGGAGCTTTTGATGTTTATTTCATTCCTCAATAAAGATCAGCAAGGAATATTGCTTTCACTATCTAAAAAAATTATTAATATTGATGGTGTTGTTGAAGCTCAAGAGTTGGCTTTATATGACTCTATTGTTGCACAATGTGAGGCCGATGTTGAACCAAAAGAAATGAAATTGGATTCAATAGCAGATTATTTTTCATCACAGAAAGAAAAAATTGCGTTATTACTGGAGCTTGTAGGGGTTGCACATGCTGATGAAAATTATCATGAATTAGAACGTAATATTATAAATGATATCTCTGAAGCCTTGTTTATAGATTCTTCTCTTCTCGAAGACATGGAGTCTTGGGTTCATCGTCAGTTTATTTTGATGAAAGAAGCCCGTATTTTCATGGAGGCTGAATAATGCCATTACCTCTTATATTAGCAGGAGCCGCACTGGTAGCGGGAGGGTATGGAGTCAAGAAAGGAGTCGATGCAAAAGGAGACTTTGATAAGGCAAAAAATATAAATAGAAAAGCTAAGAGAATCCATGATGAGGCTAAGGGTAAACTTGAGGATGCTCATGCCAATGCTAAGAATTCGATGGAAAACCTTGGCAAAAAAAAGCTGATTATTTGGACAGAATCTATAGATCCATTTATTGAAGTATTTCAAAAGATAAAGAATATAGACGTTCATGATTCTGATCTTGCTGGTATGGAAAAATTACCAGTCATTACCGAATCTGACTTGGTTTTAATGCGAAAGACAGCAATGTCTATGAAAGAGCTGGCAAGCGGTGGAAGTACAGCTTTGGGCTCTGGTGGTTTAGCTGGGCTTGCAGCATACGGTAGTGTTCAAATGCTTGCATCTGCCTCAACAGGAACTGCTATTAGCGCTCTATCAGGTGCTGCTGCCACTAACGCTACATTAGCATGGTTAGGGGGGGGGTCTCTGGCAACTGGGGGGATGGGAATCGCTGGTGGAACGGCTGTATTAGGCGGTATTGTAGCCGGTCCGGTGCTTGCTGTTGGTGGCATGATGATGGCGTCAAAAGCAGAGACAGCGAAGGAAGATGCGTACTCCAACTTGTCTAAAGCAGAAGTAGAAGTTGAAAATATGACTTCTGGGACTGTTGCAGTCGACGGACTCCGTAGGCGTTTTAATGAAATCAATACAGTTCTAATGCAGCTAAATAGTAGGCTCAAGCCGGCATTAGGGCCATTTATTGAACTTGTGAATCATAACCCAGATTATTCAACTTATTCTGAAGAGGATAAAAAGGAAGTCTTTAAAATACAAGCATTAGCTAAAACGATAAAAAATATCCTTGACACTAAAATTTTGGACTCAGAGGGAGCGCTTACTCCGGAATCTCGTCAAGTGGTAAGAGAAGGGAATAAATTCTTGCATAAAATTTAAAACATATGAGCTGCTTGTGTAATGCAAGCAGCTCATATTTTTAGAAAGGGTAATATAAAATGAATTTAGAGGAAGTTCAGTTAAGTTCGGAAGTCTATGACTTTATGACTAAAGCACAAATTGACCACCTTTTGATGAAAACATTCAGAAACTCTGTTGTTATATCTGATTTTATTGAAAACCGAATAGATTCTCTTAGCGTGGGTGATCACCTTGTAACACCGCGAAATGGCTATAATCATCATGGTATTTTTGTCGGTATTGATAATAAAAACTCTAATAGTGATGCAAAATGTATAATTCATTACTCTGGTCTAGCGGATGGGCTTAAATCAGGGCCAATAGAAAAAGTCTCATTAACTGATTTTTGCTGTGGTAGTGATTACAGAGTTCAGCCACATGACTATATAAAATATTCAAGAGAGGAAGCAGCTCAAAGGGCATATGATCGATTAAATGAGGAAAGTTATAATCTTTTATGGAATAATTGCGAAAATTTCGTAAACTGGTGCATTGATGGAACTGGTTCTAGCCGTCAAGTTAATGGCGTATTGAAAACGGCCACTAAAACAACGCTGAAGCATATTGGTAAGTCAAACCCATTATCTAATATGGCAATTGTGATAGCAGAAAACGCAAGATGCCTTCGTTCTTATATAAATGGTGATATTGATAAAAGAACCATGCTTAATGAAATTAGTCATTCAGCAGTTACTTCAACGTCAATGTTTTGGTATGGAAGCTTGGGGCAAGCAGCAATACCTATCCCAGCTGTTGGCTTCCTTTTGGGATCTGCCGCAGGTTTTTTTATTGGGAACTCTCTTCACCAGTCTGGACATATCGCATTAGGTGAAACTGCGTCTGTAAGGGAAGCAAAAAAACGCCGGAAGGAAATAGAAGACCTGTGTGAAGAACTTAAGTCAGAAATTAAAAAAAATAGAGAGAATTTAGAGAATTACCTTGAATTACATTTTTCTGAACGTGTGAAAGAGTTCAAAGACAATTTTAATAAAATTGATTCCTCTATAATTTCGAAAAATAATGATGATTTCATTTCTGCACTGGAAGTTATTAATAGCCATTTTGATAAGGCGCTAGATTTTAAAAGTTTTGATGATTTTGATGCAATGATGGAATCTGAAGATGCATTCCAATTCTGATAGCGCTTTTCCTTGTGATAGATGTGGTATTTGTTGTCAAAATGTTGGTTTGGCTGAAGAGGTAAAATTTCTTGATCGAGGAGATGGAGTATGTAAATATTATGATTCTTCTTCTCATTCATGTTCTATATATGAAAGCCGACCTGAAATATGCCGAGTAGATGTACAATATGAAAAATATTATATAAACATATTGTCTTGGGATGAATTTGTCAAAAAAAATTTAGATATTTGTGAAAAATTAAAGTCTAATATATCTACCTTTTAGTTTATATGATTTTTTTTACGTTTATATCTAAAGCTATGTTTATAAACTATCCGTCGTAATATCAAGTTCATACACTTGCTATTACGACAGATAATAGCAATTAAAGAAGCCCATCCTCCGCAAATGAAGCGGTCCCCTCAAACCCCACAATTACATGGTCCAGCAGCCGTATCTCAACGGTATTGAGTGCCTGCTGTAGTCGATCAGTAATCTGCCGGTCCGCGCTGCTCGGTTCAGGATCACCGGAGGGGTGGTTATGCACCAAGACGACCGCAGCCGCATTCTGTGCCAGGGCAGCTTTTACCACTTCACGCGGATAGACGCTGGCGGTGTTGATTGTGCCCTGGAACAGCTCCACGAACTCGATGATCCGGTGTCGGTTGTCCAGCAATACCATTCCGAACACTTCACGTTCATAGTCCATCAGCAGGGTTTGCAGCGCATTGAACACGGCATCGGGGTTTTCCATTGAGCGGCCACGCTTCAGGCGTCGACGTGCCAGCATCTTGGCCAGGCGCATCAGCTCGGTATCGGTAACCGCTTCGGGGACGACATAGGTGCCGGGCAACTCCCCGGCGATCAGTTGTATTGCCATGAGTATGATCTCCTTGAATGGTTAAGCGGCGCGGGACTGGCCTTTCAGGTGAGCGAAGTGTTCGGTCAACTGCCACAACGCTCGGTTGAGTCGGACATCTTCTGTGACGGACCGAATGGCACGGGTGCTGGTATGGCGCCCATTGCGGGAACGGCCTGCCAGGCCGCCTTTGAGCAGGTTTTCCTGGGCGCGATTGAATACGCGCCACAGATTTTGGTCCCGGTCTTCTGAGCGACGGGCCTGCAGTAAGGCATCGGGTTGAATGGGACTGACTTCACGCCAGTCTTCGCCGTAACGCAGCGTCAGGGCGGACTGAGCGAACAGCCGTGATTCTTCGGGGCTGAGACGCATGGACTGGAATTGCTCGACGGTACCAGCCAGGTTGGGTACTTCATCGATCAGGGCGATTGAGCCATCCAGTATTTGGTCCACCACCTGCTTACCGTGCCGTACGCGGATACCGCCCATATCTCCTACGGGGGTGACCATGCCGTTACTGCAGATCAGGCGGAAAAGCCCCAGGTCCAGTTGATAAGCGGCGGTACGGTCGTGGCTGTTGGTCAGCACTAACTCCGCAATGCTGTCGCCCACGGTGATCTGACGATCCGGGTCTTGGCGAAAACGCACCATGTGCCTTGTGGTATCGCGGCGTTCAGGGTCGCGTACACGGGTTTGCTGTGCCCTGACCGGGTACCAGCCTTCAGCCTGCAGGGCGTCAACGACTTCTATGGTCGGTACGAAGCCATAATGGTCAGATACTGACAGATCAGGTGCCTGTGCGAAGATGGCGGGTGCCTGACGGTAAAGTTGTTCACGGGATAAGGTACTCATGATTAAGCCTCCTTGCCTGCACGGAACCACGCCCCGCAGGGGTGTGGTCCCGGCAGGGTATATGGGTGTCATCGAGGGATTCAGGGGGTGTTAGTATCGAGAACCAGCTTCAGTGTCAGCGTGTGGTTCGTTGGGTTGTGTGGGTGTTTCAGGTGGTGCGTTATCACGGTCGAGTTGGGCAGATCGAATGCGGCGCGACTTGGCCGCCAGCTTTTGCGTCAGCCGGACAGGATCAACCCCATTGCGAGGCATACCAGGATCGGCTGGGTGAGATTCATTCGGTGTGGTCTCTTGGCCCTGTGGATAAAACTCCTCCACGATAGCGGCTGCATCCTCCTCCTGTTCTTCAAAGTCACCATTGGCAAAGCCCATGCGAGCGGCCTGATCCAATGTCTGTTGATCAAACCCGACTTCGTGCCGGTCCATTGCCATCTGTTGCGCGTTGGCCAGCGTTGCTTCCAGGTCCATGCCGTCACGCAGGGTGATATCCACGTAGTAGATCGGTGTGCCATGGCTCTGGCGGGTGGACTTTCCGCGCAAGCGTAACTCCAGTGGCAGGCACGACAGCTTGTTGCCGGATACCGCTTTGAAATACTGCAGCCGCGCAGCCAAGGTCCGAATCGAATTGAAGCCGGTGGTACGGAAGATGAAGGTACCCAACGGATCATCGTCCCCCACAATCACATTCAGCCGAGCATAGGGCTTACAGCGCCCACCCTGTGACAGCTCGCAGCCATCAGGGCTGGGGCACGGTAGAGTCTGCATCCCTTCACGGGTACGGCGACGGCACTGCTCACCATCCCCGACACAAAGCGGTCGGGCCGTACTGCGATCAAACAGTGAGTACTCCGCTCGCAGATTGAGTTCGGGCTCATTGAACAGCAGCCGAATCGGAATACGCCTCAACTTACCACTTTGGGCTTCACGTAGGGACTCATCCAGCGGGTGGGCCAACCAGCCATCACGTGTCTGGATCTGAGACGTTAGCGTGAACTGATCATCCTTCTGTGGCAGGCGTTTACCGTCCTTTTCGATCACCTTGCCAATGGCGATACGCCCCAGGATCGGCGGGGTAATAGCAAGACCTTTCAACATGAAAACCTCCAGGCATAGCAACCCCTATCCCAGCCACCGGGGCTGGGATAGGGTATATGCAGATAGTTGTGATACATGGAATAGCGGTGATGGATTAAGAAACGGTACTAAGGCGTCCGGTTTTCTCCATCTATCGTTCAAGCTGAGATTTGTACGGATTGAGCCCGGCGGAAGCAGCGGCATTAGAACTGCCAATATCGCTCTGGCGTATCTGCAGCCAGGTTTGATGGTCCACTTGACGTGTATCATCCAGGGTATGACCCTGAGAATAGCGGCATTGATGGTGTAACGTTGAGGGCAGGGTTTCACCCCCACAATTCTGGATATCCAACAGAGTGGTATGATTCAATCATCCGCTCTGAAGGTATGACCGCAACTCAAGCACTCGATGTTATCGAGCACTTCTCGGTCAAGATGGTCACCAATACGGCCGCCAGTGACACCACCTGCGGCGCCGCCGATCAAGCCACCTAGCAAGGCCCCAGCCAGGGTGCCTAGTGCCACACCAGGAGGGCCTGCCAAAAGTCCAACGGTAGCGCCAGCACGCGCTCCTGTCAGCGCACCTGCAGCACCACTGGCTGAACCTGCTGCAGTACCCACCAGAGTACCGGCAGTACGACCAATAGAACGGGGAATCAACTGCTGTGATTGGCAGCAAGGACATTGAAGAGACATGGGAATAACTCCTTGAACAAGTAAATGAAAAGACACACCGTGCCTGTCCAAGGAGGTGATATATAGGTGAAAATTACGTGATTGCTACCAGCTAGGTACGCGTTTCCCGAAAGCCGTCTTTATCTACCAGTGAAGTATGCTTGTGACGGTGTTGTTTGCGTCCCATGCTTCTGAAGGTTTTACCCTGAGATTCGATTTTGATGAATTGGTCATAAAGTACCCATCTATCCAGTAGAGATTTAACTCGGCATGGAGATTTTCTTTTCGGCTCCCGCCACCAGATTTGATTCTTTTGTGAAAGAAATCCGATATATCCAGAGTGGACTTTAATGCTAATCCAGTTTTGTTTAATAAATGTTAAAACCTCATCTACTTCAAATTTTTTTTTGCTTCCCGGAAACACAAGTAGCCAACGAACAATTAACCCACCTTTGGGTGTGTAATGAATAAACCAGATGTAGTCTATGCATTCTTTAAATCGTAGTGTAAATTTTTTTACAAGTAACTGGAAATTTTCTTTAGTTATCTCAATATCGCTATCTGGTATGCCCTGTTGGTAGGGCCACATACCTCTAAATGTGTAGCATAGAGGAATGGGTAGAAATATTAATCCTTCTTTGGGAGCATTTTTCCAAGTGTTCTCATAAAATTTATTTGCTGAGACATGGTTCTGCCGATGCCGTTTTTGATTACGATGGATAGCCGTTTTCCAAGTTTCATTTTCTAATGAATCACTACGTGCCTGGATAGCTCTGAGACGAGCATCTTGTATTGGTTCAGATGACTGATTTTTTATTAACCTTTTTAGATTATCTAGGTATTTGGCAATATAGTTCTCCAGTTTAGCTCTCTCTTCAGAAGGGGCGGTGTATCGGAAATCACGTAGATTTTCATTGAATTGTTTTAAAGCGTAACCCATCCATATAAACAGTTCTAGATACGGGTGTAAACGAATCGAAGGCTTTAAGCTTCTTTCGCGATGTTCAGGAGGAAGGAGGTCATCAGTAGTGGCTACTAACCCAGCTGAAAGGAATTTAACCATATTGGTAATCGATACGAGTGCGGGGTGGATTTTATGGCGTCCATTTTTACTTTCAATAAATACTGCTAAATCAGGGTGGTTCAGTAAATATTTTACGGCTTTATCTGCTTCATTTAATTTATCGAATATGAAGAATTCAAATAAACTTTCATGGCTCCATTGAATCCGAAATTCGTTTTCTAATTCAGATGCTTGAGCCTGTTTAAACTTGGGTGCATCCGTGGCAAGAAGAGGCTTAAAAGGAGGAGAGCGCTTAAGTTTTTTGTCCATTTCATAATACCTTAATAGACTTAAAGGATAGCGTTTCTAACGATATTGGCATAATAATGTTGTGATTTAACTCTTTTATATTGTGATTTTAACTCTTTTATATCTGTTTTGGTTAAAAAGCAACCTATTTTTGGCTTCTAGCTACTTTTTCCTCCTCTGGCCAGTGATTCAGTGTTGAGTGGGCTGGTGAAGCTACATGAGCGAATCAGGAGGAGCTGTGAGGCATGTGTACAGCGGCTCATAGATGCAAGTGAAGCTAGTAGTTTTGATAGGTATAGCCTCGTTGCTGAAAAATTAAAGATCGGTAATTTTCTACTCCCACCCCTATCGCATGAACGAACATACAGGAGTCAGGTTCATGCGAATAATCAAACTTGCCGAAGTGATTAGAGTTACCGGTCTTTCCCGTTCTAGCATTTACCGTAAAATCAACGAAAAAAGCTTTCCATCCCCAGTGTCCCTCGGGCATAAATCGGTTGGTTGGGTCGAGGATGAAGTGCAGCAATGGATTCTTGAGCGTATTGCTTTACGTGATGAAGGAAAAGGGTTCAACGAGTGACAGGGGGTTAGCCCCCTTTTCTATTCCTGCTAATATTATCGATCCATACTTTCCTCGAGTGATGAAATAAAGAGAAATGCCAGTTTTTTTCGGATTCATTCATACTAAATTCAGAAAAATGAATGTTTCGATTGTCGGTGTATTAATATCTATAACCTATTATCTATACGATAATTCCCTATTTCCTATAGATTAATATAACCAAAAACAAATAGATTATGAAAAATAAAATGGTATTAATTTTTTCTATATTTATAGAATATTTTTTGATATCGATATGGTAATAATGGAGGAGTTATGCCTTATAAAAAATTAACTCATAATCCAAATCTATCTTTGTTTACTCAGCCAGTATACAGAGGACTTCCTGTGCTAGCATCTCCGGAATATCCCTGTGTATTGGAGTACCTAGAAAGCGCGTGGAAATTGTTGGCACGTACAAAAAAAGAATATAACCGTATCTATGCAGTACGTATTGAGCTTCTGTACCCAGCGAATATCAAAGCCATTGGCACTGAAGATAACCAAGTGATGGAACGCTTCAAAAAAGCGCTTGATAGTCGAGTTCAATGGCGTTCGAAAATGCTGAAGCGTGATGGTAAACGTGTTCACCCCTGTCGAGTGAGAATGATCTGGGCGCGTGAGCAAGATCGTTCACCTAACCCTCACTATCACCTGGTTTTGCTGCTCAACCGAGATCGATACTTTCGTTTGGGGAGTTATGATCAAGATGCGGATAACCTCTATGCACTGGTACATGCAGCTTGGTCGTCGGCTATCGATTTGCAAACGGGAGGTGTTGAAGGCTTTATGCATATCCCCAAAAATGCTGATTACCACCTATCGAGTAACGATGGATACGCTGCAGAACCTGATCTATTCAAGCGCATCAGCTACCTCTGCAAGGTGAGGACAAAGGTGTATGGTGAACGTTATCACGGCTTTGGGGTATCCAGGAGCTAAGGGTTGAAAGCCTAGAGGATCCGGCTTGGCAGAAGCCTAGTTACAGGCGACAAAATGTGTCGCTTGACCCGTCTATGATGCTCTTGTTCAACATTGACTACGGCTGAAGTTAGGGAAATGCTAATTTCGATCTTTCTGTCGGTTCAATGTCACCAGGTTTCTACGTTATAGCCTGATGCAGGTGAACCCATTAACAATACACAAGGCAAAGAGTAGGTAGCTTCATGGCAGGTAAAAACGGGTTCGAACAGTTACAAAAAACACTGGAGGAAGTTCAACTGGCTCTAGAAGAGTTGGGAGGGGCTCTGGGTGAAGTCAATTATGACCCTGAAGATCCTGCTAGCATAGAGTCCGCGATTCAAGCTGTGTACCAAATGGTTGATGAAAAAACGGAAGCTTACGCATCCAACCAGATTGTTATGTCGTTAGTAGCGGAAACAAAGGAAGGACTTCGTGAGCAAATCATCCAACATGCAAGCCAAGCGCGGCTTGAATCTGACGGAGACTCATGATGTCTCAAGACCTGTTTAAAGAAATCAATCACGCGGTTTTAGATCTACAGGGGGCTCAGTTACAGACCTATGAACGTCCCTTGAAAAGGCTAGTGAGCTTGCTCCAGCATCCTGATTTGGAAACATACAATGCTGAGCTAACAGAGGGACTGGATTTAGAGACGTTTCTCGAAGAAAGTGCACGGACCGGCGGCAGCATGGTGGGTAGTCAGCGCCTCCTATGGCCTGATAGTGCTGAAGAATGTTTGGGGCTAACCTTTCTACTACTACAAAAAATGGGCGAAGACCCCGCTTACGCCGCTACCTTTGCGCATGACTTCTACTACTCAGGTAGCAAGATAATTGCTGGAATTCACAGCCTGACCGGGCAGCTGATCATCCCATTTATTCGTGATTACAAAAGCTACACCCAGTCAAAGGGAAGTGCATTAGTGGCGTTACAGGACGTGCGGTCGCGGAAAGTCTTCATTGTACATGGTCATGATGAGGGCGCGCGTGAGATGGTTGCCCGCTTTCTCGAAAAAATAGACTTTGAGCCTGTTATTTTGCATGAGCAAGCAAACCAGGGCCGAACAGTGATTGAAAAGGTTGAGAAGCATGGCGACGTGGGATTCGCTGTTGTGCTCCTCACTCCTGATGATGAAGGCAGCGTGAAGGGTGGGAATCTACAAACACGCCCCCGACAGAATGTTCTCCTTGAGCTTGGCTACTTCATTGGCAGGCTGAGTCGTGACAGAGTCTGTACTTTAAAACGAGGGGAGCTGGAGATCCCCAGTGATTTTGCAGGAGTGGTTTGGGAGGATATGGATGCTGCAGGCGGGTGGAAACAGTCACTTGCCCGAGAGCTAAATGCCGCTGGGTACAGCATCGACTGGAATGTGGTTATGCGGTGACTCGAGGTACTTTCATTAGTCTTAGTCAGATAGCTTAGGTATATGTATGCTGCTATCATCATTTTTATGACCACCAAACGATGACACCGCAACTCAAGGACAGCACCCCATGCCAACGACGGCAGCAGATACCGCTTCACCCAACCAGCGCGAACGTCTGTGGCAGATCGATTTTCTGGCGCGTTTTCGTGGTCAGGTAACACGTCAGGATCTGACCTATCGATTTGGTATTGCACTGTCCAACGCCACCCGTGACTTCACCCTCTACCGCAAGCTGGCGCCGTCCAACCTGGACTATGATCATCGCGATAAAGTCTATCGGCGCACACCGCAATTCCAGCCGTTATTCACCTACGACCGCGAGCACACCCTGCAGACGTTGACCCTTGGCCAGGCAGCAGGGCAGGAACCCTGTGAGCAGCCGATTCTGGTGGATGCTGCGCCTGCACTGAACCAGCCGAATCTCGATATCCTCGCCGCAGTATCCCGTGCCATTTATGCCGCCAAGGCGATCAGCATCCGTTACGTATCCGTGAGCAGTGGCGAATCCAAGCGGGAGATTGTGCCGCATAGCTTAGTGAACACAGGATTGCGCTGGCATGTGCGAGCCTACTGCCGTACCCATGCCCAGTTCCGAGACTTTGTGCTGACACGCATCACTCAGGCTGATGAGCTGAATTCCGCCATCGAATTGGCGGTAGAAAGCATCGGGCAGGATGCAGAGTGGAATCGTTACCTGACCGTAGAGTTGCTTCCACACCCCGCAGCAGCACACAAGCGTGCCATCGAATTGGATTACGGCCTTGCCCCCGGCGAAACTCTGCAGATGAGCATCAAAGCCGCCACCGCCGGTTATTGGCTGCGCCGCTGGGGGGTAGATTGCAGCTTGAATGCCAGGCTTTCGCCGGATGAATATCAGCTGGCATTACTGAACCCCGCCAGCGTTTACCGCCAGGCGAACCTGTCTATTGCCCCCGGTTTTACCCAGGAGACACCCAACCCATGATCTCGACCGAATCCCAGCAGAAGTTCGGTTTCAAGTATGGCCGTAATGGCGTTCATGCCAGCCGGACCATGATGCTGTCTGAAATCACCGAGCTGTTTCACGGTCGCAACATGGACGCCACCGCCGCTCAATACCAGGAAGATGTGGAGCTTTTCAATGTCCTGCACAAGCCCACGGAAAAGTCCCGCAAGCTGACCTGGAAGCATCTGGTGGATCTTTACGGCATGGATACCGCCATTCCGCTGTTCCGCATCTTTCGCCGTTTCTGGGAAGTAGATGAACAGGCCCGAACGCTATTGGCTTGCCAGATGGGGTTGGCGCGTGACCCCTTGCTGCGCATCTCAATGAACAAGATTCTACAGCTGGAGCTGGGGCAATGGCTGCCCCGTGAAGAGATGGAGCAAGTGTTCGCCGAACAGTGCCCGGATCGCTACAGCCCGGCGACGCTCAAATCCATCGCCCAGAACGTCAACGGCACCTGGACCAACGCCGGTTTCCTGCAGGGCCGCACTAAAAAACATCGTACTGAGCCGGATATCCGCCCGGTCAACGTCGCCTTTGCGCTGTTCATGGGTTACCTGCAGGGGCTGACCGGCAACCGCTTGTTCAATACCGAGTGGACCCGTGTACTGCAGTGCCGTACCGAGCGTTTGCTGGAGCTGGCCCGCTCGGCCAGCCATAGCGGTTTGTTGCGCTTCAAGCACTCCAGCGAAGTGGTTGAAATCACCTTTCCCGATTGCCTGACCAAGGAAGAAGAGGCCTGGCTGTATGAGTAATAGAGCATGAGTAATCGACTGAACCGCCTGATCAAAAGCTACGCCGGCTATATCAGCATCCCCTGGATGAAAGGGCTCGCCGATGAGCAGCGGGTACTGTTTGCCGTCTACCACAAGGAAGATGAGCTCAAGCTGCGGGCACGGGTAGAAGAGTTCCGCCTGGCTACCGAAAGTGCCGGGCATACCTGGCTGGAGCTGGACATCACCCGCCTGTTTCCGGAATGGATGGCCTCGCAGAAGTACCGGGAAGACTACTTTGAAGACCCCGAAGACCTGGAGCCGAAGTACAAAGCCTTTGTGCGCCAGTCGGTGGAAAAGCTGGCCGAACAGATTCAGGCCGAAGCGGACGAAAACACCTTGGTGACTCTGGTTGGCTGCGGCACCCTGTTTGGTTTCGCCTCAGTATCGGATTTCGTCAAACAGCTGGCCGCCCATGTACCGGGCCGGTTGCTGGTGCTCTTTCCCGGTGAGTACATCGACAACGGCTACCGACTGCTGGATGCCCGCGATGGCTGGGGCTATCAGGCCACAGCGATTACCGCCGACAACTGACATTAAACAGCAGCACTGCAAACAACTGAAAGAACAGAACCACACCCGGCGACACCGGCGGGCGTTGATGAATAGATGGCTACACGACAAGGGAGCACGCACAGGATGCTGAACCGCGATATCTACCAACTGGACCCCCAGCAAAACCGGCTGGAAAACAACGGTGTCGCCGAAGTAAAGGACGACCAATCCGCACAGGCGCTCAAAACCCTGCGTTATGAGCTGCAAACCTTTGTCTGTGATGGCGAATATGAAGCCGGTCTCGACAAGATACTGTCGGCCTACCTGCGCAACCTTGGCGATGGCCATGAACAGCCGGGTGTCTGGATCTCCGGCTTCTTTGGTTCCGGTAAATCCCACCTGGCCAAAATGCTGCGCGCGCTTTGGACCAACCAGCCGTTTGGCGATGGTGTCAGCGCCCGCGATATTGCCGACCTGCCGCAAGAGATCAAGGATCATTTCAAGGAACTGAGCATCGCTGCCGGCCGCCACGGTGGTTTGCATGCCGCTTCCGGTACGCTGGGGGCGGGCGCGAACAATAACGTGCGTCTGGCGCTGCTGAACATCATCTTCAAATCTGCCGGTCTGCCGGAACAGTACCATCAGACCCGCTTTGTGCTCTGGCTGAAGAAAGAGGGCATCCTGGAACAGGTTAAGGCGCAGGTCGAAGCCGACGACGATGTCTGGGAAGACGAACTGGAAGATCTGTACGTGTCCCGCAGTATCGCCCGTGCGTTGATGCAGGCTGACGATACTCTGGCCAGCGATGTGAAAGAGATGCGCCAGCTGCTCAAAATGCAGTACCCGCAGGCCAACGATGTCACCAACCAGCAGATGGTCGATGCCATCCATGATGCCCTGGCCCAGAACGGCCAGTTCCCGTTGACCCT
Source organism: Marinobacterium marinum (assembly GCF_013868415.1). Lineage (GTDB taxonomy): Bacteria > Pseudomonadota > Gammaproteobacteria > Pseudomonadales > Balneatricaceae > Marinobacterium > Marinobacterium marinum. The sequence continues at coordinate 31,440 of NZ_JACEMT010000029.1, forward strand.
GGTGGTGCTGGATGAGGTGCAGCAGTACGTTGGGGACGATACCGGCAAGGCGCACCAGGTTCAGGAAGTGGTGGAAACCTGCTGTAAGCACTCCATCTTCGAGAACAAGCTGTTGTTTGTCGCCACCGGTCAGAGTGCGCTCTCCGGCATGCCCAACTTGCAGCGCCTGCTGGGCCGTTTCCAGATTCCGATTCAGCTCTCCGATACCGATGTGGAATCGGTGATCCGCAAGGTGATCCTGCAGAAAAAGCCCTCGGCCCAGTCCGAGTTGGATGCAGTGATCAAAACCAATCTGGGGGAAATCTCCCGCCAGCTGCGCGGTACCAAAATCGAACACCATCAGGATGATGAGCAGGTGATGCTGGCGGATTATCCGCTGCTGCCGGTACGCCGCCGTTTTTGGGAAAAGGTGCTGCGCATTGTCGATACCACCGGCACCGCCTCCCAGCTGCGTAACCAGCTGAAAGTGATCCACGAAGCCGCCCAGGCCACGGCCGATCAGCCGCTGGGCCATGTGGTACCGGCGGACTTTATCTACAACCAGATCACCGTCAACCTGCAGCAGACCGGTGTCATCTCCAAAGAGATCGCCGAAGCCATTGGCCGTTTGTCTGCCGGTGATGAGGATGAGCAGTTCAAATCCCGCATCCTGGCACTTGTGCTGCTGATCGGTAAACTGCCGACCGACCCCACTGCCGACTGTGGTGTACGCGCCACCGCCGATATGCTGGCCGACCTGCTGATCGATGACCTGAACAGTGGTAAGGAAGCGATCCGCAACCGGGTGCCCAAACTGCTGCAGGCGCTGGCCGACGAGGGTCTGGTCATGCCGATGGAAACCAGCGTGGGTACCGAGTACCGCCTGCAGACCCAGGAAAGCGCCCAGTGGTACGACACCCTGCGTCAGGAGGAAGCCGACCTGCGCGGCAACCAGCAGCGTATTGAAAATATCCGTGTCGACCTGCTGCATAAGGAGCTGCGCCAGCAGATCGCCCAGGTGCGCCTGACCCAGGGTAACTGCAAAGAACCCCGTACCGTTTACCCTTGCTTTGATCCCGAGCTGCCCCGCGATGCCGCCGACAAAATCTACGCCTGGGTGCAGGATGGCTGGAGCGTGGATGAAAAACACTTCCTGGCCGATGCCCGCAGCCGCAATCCCGGTGAGCCGACCATCTTTATCCATGTACCGGCCCGTAACCGTTCCGAGCTGAACAACGCCATCGTCACCGAACACGCCGCGCAAACCACCCTCGACAAGCGCGGTATGCCCAACACCGATGCCGGTAAAGACGCCCGCACCGCCATGGAAACCCGCCACCGCGACGCCCAGAAGCAGGTGAAAACCCTGCTGCGTGAAATCTTCGATGGCGTACAGGTGCTGCAGGCCGGTGGCAACGAAGTGGAAGGCAACAGCATTGCCGAGCGCATTGAAACCGCTGCCCGCGCCTCCCTGGTGCGCCTCTACCGTGACTTTGACCAGGCCGACCATGCCGGTTGGGGCAAGGTGTTCGACCGCGCCGGTAAAGAGGGCGGCCAGAACGCCCTGGAAGCGGTGGGCCACAGTGACGAGCCGGAAAAACACCCGGTTTGTGCCGCCATCAAACGCTTTATCGGGGTCGCCAAAAAGGGCAGTGAGATCCGTGAACACTTCCTGGCTGCGCCTTATGGCTGGCCGCAGGATGCCATCGATGGTGCTCTTTTTGTGCTGCTGGCCAGCGGCATTCTGCTGGCCGAAGATGCCCGCAGCAATCCGGTGGCGGTGACCAAACTGGAGCGCAAGCAGATCACCCAAACCAACTTCAAGCCGGAAAGCATCACCATCCGCCCGGTGGATCTGATCAAGATCCGTGGCCTGCTGACCGCCTCCGGTATTGAAAACCAGCCCGGCGAAGAAGCGGCCAAACTGCCACTGCTGGCGGAAAAGGGCCGTGAACTGGCACAGAAAGCCGGGGGTGAAGCACCCTTGCCCGCCAAACCGGATACTAAACTCTTTGATGAGCTGGCGCGTCAGTCCGGCAATACCCAGCTGAAATACGCCCTGGATGAGCAGGATGCCATTAAACAGGCGATCAAAGCCTGGGCCGAAACCGCCCAGCGCATTGAGGCCCGCCGCCCGGAATGGACGCAACTGCAGGAGCTGCTGGCGCTGAGCAAAGGCCTGGCCTTCCACGGCCCCATTCAGACCGAAGTGGAGGCCATTATCGATCAGCGCTCCCTGCTGGCCGAGCCCAACCCGGTAACGGGCCTGATTCAGCAGCTGGTGGCCAAGCTGCGGGAAGCGATCCAGTTCCATGTTAAAGCCTACCTGAACCGCCACGCCGAGTGTCTGGCGCAACTGCAGGCGGACAGCCACTGGCAGCAGCTGGATGAGCCGCAACAGAACCAGATTCTGGCCAAGCGCAAACTGCTGACTCTGGATGAACCCGCACTCAACGATGCTGAAGCCATTATCGACAGCCTGAATGACGTCAGCCTGGAGTTGTGGAGCGAACGTACCGACTCCCTGACCGGCAAGTTCGACAGCGCACGTGTGGAAGCGGTGGAGCTGCTGCAGCCCAAGTTGCAACGGATCAACCTGCCCAAAACCACCTTTGAATCCGAGGCAGATCTGGATACCTGGCTGGAACAGGTGAAACAGCAGGTACTCGATAAACTGAATGAAGGACCGGTGACATTCTGATGAGCATTTTTAACCACACCCGTCAGCCATTGGAACGCACTCTGCGTAAGGCGCTGGAAACCACCGTGGGCAAAGCCCGTGAAGTGGCAGAACAGGCGGCCACTCAGGCCCTGACCCGCCTGAGCGTCGGCGAGGCCAAACCCGCCGATTACCTGAACGATGCCCAGCGCAACCTGCGCAACCGCCTGCGTGCCCACGGCCGCCAGTTGGGGGATAGTAAGCAGGACAATGGCCAGCAAGGCATCCGCAAGCTGGTGACCGAGGTCGCCTACGAACACTGGCACCGCATGCTGTTTGCCCGTTTTCTGGAACAGAACAGCCTACTGATGTACGACGAGCACACGCCGCTGACCCTGGCGGAGTGCAACGAGCTGGTGCAGGAGCCGGATATCGCCCGTGATGAATTGGAAGCCCGTTGCACCACCGGCTGGGAACTGGCCGGAGTGCTGGCCTCCAAAATGCTGCCGCAGATCTTCCGGATCGACTCCCCCGTATTTGAGCTTGAACTGGCACCGGAGCATCAGCGCACCCTGGAGAAATTGGTTACTGGCCTGGCCCCGGACACCTTCCAGGCCCAGGACAGTCTCGGTTGGGTGTACCAGTTCTGGCAGAGCAAACGCAAAGAGGAGGTGAACAAATCCGAGGTGAAGATCGGTGCCGATGAGCTGGCTCCGGTCACCCAGCTGTTTACCGAACCCTATATGGTCAGCTTTCTGCTGGATAACAGCCTGGGAGCCTGGTGGGTGGGCAAACGCCTGTCGGATACGGATTTTACAAACGCCCAGAGCGAACAGGAACTGCGCGACAAGGCCGCCATCCCCGGTGTACCGCTCAATTACCTGCGCTTTGTAAAAGACGACACTACACAGCAATGGCAACCCGCCTCCGGCACTTTTGACAGCTGGCCGCAGCAACTGAGTGAGCTGAAAACCCTCGATCCCTGCTGTGGCTCCGGCCACTTCCTGGTCGCGGCGTTTTTAATGCTGGTGCCCATGCGCATGGAACTGGAACAGCTCACCGCGCAACAGGCGATCGACCGGGTGCTGAGCGAAAACCTGCACGGGCTGGAGTTGGATCAGCGTTGTGTCGAGCTGGCCGCCTTTGCCGTAGCAATGGAAGCCTGGCGCTTCCCGGAGGCCGGTGGCTACCGCAGCCTGCCGGAGCTGCATCTGGCTTGCAGTGGTCTCTCCATTACCGCCGCCAAGGAGGAGTGGAAGGAACTGAGCCGCAAAGCGGGCAAGCAGAACCTGACCATCGCCCTGGACTGGATGTACCAGACTTTTAAGGATGCCCCGGTGTTGGGCAGCCTGATCAACCCGCGCCGCAGCAAGGCCGCGCAGATCGCCCAGTGGAGCGAACTGCAGCAACTGCTGGGAGAAGCCCTTTCTCAGGAACAGGCACAGGAGCAGGACGCAGCGGATGCGGGCAGCTCTGATATCAATAACCGTGTTGAAGCGGGCATCGTCGCCCAGGGTTTGGCCAAAGCCGCCGAGCTGCTGGCAGGGCAGTACACCTGGGTGATCACCAACGTGCCCTATCTGGCGCGGGGCAAACAGAGCGATACCCTGAAAGCGTTCTGCGAAGAGTATTACCCGGAAGGCAAAAACGATCTGGCCACGGTGTTTCTCGACCGCTGTCTGGAGTTCTGCGTTAAAGGCGGCACCTCCAGCATAGTCCTGCCGCAGAACTGGCTGTTCCTGACCAGCTACCGCAAGTTCCGTGAAAAGCTGTTGCAGAACGACAGTTGGCATCTAATTGCGCGTTTGGGGGCGCAGGCGTTCCAGACCCCGATGTGGGACTTCAATGTGCAGTTGATCACCCTGAGCCGTGGCAATAGCGCAGGCCAGTCAGTGGATCTGCTGAACAGTGGCGAGCCGGGTAACTGTATTCGTGGCGTGGATGTGTCTGAACCGCGCACTGCCGCAGAAAAAGCGGCGGGCTTGCTGGCGGATGAGGTGAAGAGTGTGGAGCAGGGCAAGCAGCTGGAGAATCCGGATGCTTCGGTGATGCTTGAGACAAAAAGCAGAGGTGAACTTCTTACAAAGTATGCGAGATCGTTCACTGGTTTACAGACAGGTGATGATTTCCAGTTCGCACGCATGTTCTGGGAGATAGCACATGTTAGGGCACCTGAATGGCTTAAATGCCAAGGTTCACCGAGTGCTAAAACTACTTACCAAGGGCGTAGCAGAGTAATCAGGTGGGAAAATGGTAAAGGGGCACTAGTTGCTAGTCCAAGTGCATACATCAGGGGGCAGGATGCGTGGGCAAGGAAAGGAATTTCTGTGCAAACAATGGGAGATCTGAATTGCTCGCTTTTTAATGAAGCATCGTTCGATATGAATGCCAGCGTCCTCGTACCCTTTGAGGACCAGAATCGCACAGCTGTTTGGTGCTTTATTTCATCACCCGAGTATGTTGCTGAAGTCCGTAAAGTAAATCAAAAGTTACGCGTGGCGGATGCAACTCTGGCAAAAGTTCCCTTCGATCTCGACTACTGGACCAAGGTTGCCGAAGAGCAATACCCCAACGGCTTACCTGAGCCCTACACCAACGACCCCACCCAATGGATCTTCCACGGCCACCCCTGTGGTTCGGTGATCTGGGACGAAGAAAGCAAATGGACTGCCCAGGGCGAGCTGAGAGTCGATGACACCGTGCTGCAGGTGGCGGTGGCGCGTCTGCTCGGTTATCTCTGGCCGGCGGAACTCGACAAAGATATGGAGGTGGCGGAAGAGCAGCGTGCCTGGGTGTTGCGCTGTAAGGACCTGGAAGAGCATGTGGATAATGATGGTATCGTCTGCCTACCACCGGTGTACGGAGAAAAAGCTGCCGACCAGCGTCTAGAGGCCCTGCTGGAAGATGCTTATGGCCAAGCTTGGACTACACCGCTAAAAAACCGCCTGCTGGACACCGTTGGCAGCAAATCCCTCAGTCTCTGGTTGCGTGACAAGTTCTTTGAGCAGCACTGCAAACTGTTCCAGAACCGCCCCTTTATCTGGCATGTGTGGGATGGCCTGAAAGACGGCTTCAGCGCCCTGGTCAACTACCACCAGCTGGACAAGGCCGGGCTGGAGCGCCTGATCTACACCTACCTGGATGACTGGATCCGCACTCAGAAAGTGGGCGTGGCCAACGGCGAAGACGGTGCCGATATCCGTCTCGCTGCGGCAGAAACCCTGAAAACCGAGCTGGAAAAGATCCTCGAAGGCGAAAAGCCCTACGATATTTTCGTGCGCTGGAAACCGCTGGCGGAACAACCCATCGGCTGGACCCCCGACCTCAACGACGGCGTGCGCCTCAACATCCGCCCCTTCCTGCTGGCCAAAGACCTGGGCAAAAAAGGCGCGGGTATCCTGCGCTTCAAACCCAACGTCAAATGGACCAAAGATCGCGGCAAAGACGTGCCCTCCGCCCCCTGGTACCACCTGGGTTTGCAATACGACGGCAAAGAAGGCGATCGTATCAACGAACATCATCTGAGCCTGGCTGAAAAGCGTGCAGCCCGGAATGAGTCATAATCAGGTAAACCAACGGAGCATACGGGTATGTCGATGAACTTTAATACCACCAACAGCACCTTTCGCCAGCTGCTGGGCAATGGCCTGAGCTACCGTGTGCCTCCGTTTCAGCGCGATTATTCCTGGACCGATGATGAGTGGGATGATCTCTGGCAGGATGTGATAGCCCTGTTTGAAGAAGACGGTGAACCTGCCCACTATATGGGCTACCTGGTGCTGCAGTCCTCCGATAGCAAACGCTTCGATATCATTGATGGCCAGCAGCGGATTACCACCCTGAGCGTGATGATTCTGGCGGGGTTGGCTTATCTGCAGGATCTGGTCGGTGCAGGCCAGGATGCGGATAACAATCGTCGCCGTAAGGAACATCTGCAAAACAGTTATATCGGTTATGTGGACCCGGTCTCGTTAGTGCCACGCTCCAAGTTGGAACTGAACCGGCACAACAACCGCTTTTATCAAACCTATCTGGTGCCTCTGGAGCGGATGCCTCAGCGTAATCTGCACGCCTCCGAACATCAGCTGCGTAAGGCATTTAACTGGTTCAAGGAGCGATTCAGCAGTCGCTTTGGGCGCACGACAGAGAGTGGACAGCAGTTTGCCGCCATGCTGGATGCACTGGTTGATAAGCTTTTTTTTACCGTGATCACGGTGACCGATGAGCTGAATGCCTTCAAGGTATTTGAAACCCTGAATGCCCGTGGTGTAAGGCTTTCCGCTACGGACCTGCTGAAAAACTACCTGTTCTCTCTTATCAGCAGTGGCGAACTGCATGAAGTCGAGATGAAGTCGCTGGAAGAGCGTTGGGAGCGCATTGTGGGGCTGCTGGGTAGCGAGAGTTTCCCGGAGTTTCTGCGCGTGTTCTGGAACAGTCGTAATAAGCTGGTGCGCAAATCCGACCTGTTTAAAACCATTCGCCGCCGTATCGCCACAAGGGAAAATGCTTTTGGCCTGGTGCGGGAACTGGACCATTCTGCCGAGACCTATGCCGCGCTGCGAGACCCTATGCATGATGGCTGGAATCGTGATGAACGCGAGGCCCTGCAACAGCTGATGATGTTTAATGTCCGTCAGCCACTGGCGATGTTGATGGCCTGTTACCAGCGTTTCTATGACCAGGAGCGAGCCAGTTTCAGTCGGATATTGCGCGCGGTATCAGTTGTATCACTGCGTTACAACGTCATTTGTGGTTTCCAAACCCACGAGCAAGAGCGTGTCTATAACGATATTGCCCGTAAGCTGACTGAGGGCGATTACACCAGCCTGCAAGATGTGCTTGAGGCTTTGGGCGATGTTTACCCGGATGATAGGACGTTTAAAACGGCCTTTACCGCCAAGACACTGAAAACCACCAATAGCCGAAACAAAAAGGTGGTGCGCTATATCCTGTTCGCGTTGGAGAAACAGCGCTCCGAGCAGGACTTTGACTTTGAAAGCAGTGCCTACAACCTGGAGCATATTCTACCGGAAAGCCCGTCTGAAGCCTGGAACTATATGGATGAAAACCAGCAGGAGCGTTGTATCTACCGTCTGGGTAACATGACCCCGATGGAAGCGGGTGATAACCGTGATTTGGGCAATGCCGGGTATAACGAGAAGCGGGATGTCTATCGTAACAGTCAGTTCCAAATTACTCGGGGTGTCGCCGAACGGTATGATGAGTGGAACGAAGCCAAGATAGAAGCACGGCAGAAAAATCTGGCTGAGCTTGCTGCGACTGTCTGGAAAATCAATTGAGTAGCTTTCTAACATTGATACTTGGTTTGGAGTGGCCTGTGGCGGAGATTAAAGATGTTTAAAGAACTTAAATTGACCAATGTCGGCCCTGCACCCTCTATGGAGCTGGAATTTGGCAAGCGTCTTAATCTGATCACAGGGGATAATGGTCTGGGCAAAAGCTTCCTGCTGGATATCGCCTGGTGGTCGATGACCCGCAAGTGGCCGTCTGAAATCAATCCCAAGCTGACCGTGGGGAAAAAGGTTCAGCCCCAACGCAAGGGTGAATCGTCCATCAGCTTCTCGTTTTCGGGCAAGGTGAAAGAGGTTAGCTACGAAAGCACCTATCAGCGCAGGGAAGAAGCCTGGACAGGCAATGCCGGTCGTCCGGCGAATCCTGGCTTGGTGCTCTATGCCATGACCGATGGCAGCTTTGCCGTATGGGACCCGTCGCGCAACTATTGGCAGACCCGCAACGGTATAGATGTGCAGGAGCGCCGCCCGGCCTATGTCTTTGCACCCGATGAGGTATGGCATGGCCTGAAAGCCGAAGATGGCACTGTTTTGTGTAATGGCCTGGTACAAGACTGGGCAACCTGGCAGAAGGAAAAAGGCGCGGCGTTCAGGCACCTGGTCAAGGTACTGAAAGTGCTGTCGCCCTCTGATAAAGAGGAGCTACAGCCGGGTGACCTGACGCGCATCAGCCTGGATGAAGCCCGCGATATTCCGACGATCCGTATGCCCTATGGCCAGGACGTTCCGGTGGTCCATGCGTCATCCGGTATCCGCCGTATTATCGCGCTGGCTTATTTCCTGGTCTGGGCCTGGGAAGAGCACCGCAAGGCCGCCGACTTGTTGCAGGAAGATCCGACCCATCAGGTGGTATTTCTGATCGATGAAGTAGAGTCGCATCTGCACCCCAGCTGGCAGCGCAGCATCATTCCGGCGCTGTTGTCTGTCATGGAGCAGCTTACTCGGCGTCCTGATGTGCAGTTGATTACCGCTACCCATTCGCCGCTGATCATGGCATCCGTCGAGCCGGTTTTCGATCCTGCACAGGATGCCTGGTTTGATCTGGACCTTGAGCAGGGGGAAGTGAAACTGCGGCAGCGTGACTTTGAGCCGATGGGAGATGCTTCAAACTGGCTTACCAGTGAAGCCTTTGATTTGGAAAGTTCCGGCTCGCTTGCTAATGAGCGACTGATTAAGGAAGCATCCGAGCTACTTGAAAAAGATACGATCTCCAAAACCGAATTTCAGGAGATGAATACCAGGCTTGTTAGGGCATTGAATCCGGCTGATGATTTCTTGTTCAACTGGCGCTATATCTGTAAGTCCAAAGGACTCATGTGATGATTCCAGTTAAATTACAGCCAGAGCCAGAGAGCTTTGACGAGGAGGTACGCCAGCCTGGGCTTGCCTGGTTGGATAAAAAAGGGATCGATTTACAGAGTGCTCCACCCGAGCCGAGTAAACTTCCGGCGTATTGGCAAAAGACCAACGAGCAGCTGTGGGAAGCCTACTCAGGCGTTTGTGCCTACCTGGCTATCTACTTCGAGTGGGTATCAGGAGCATCATCCACGGACCATTTCATACCCAAGTCGGCCCTCGCGGGTGATGCTTACGAGTGGTCCAACTATCGTTTGTCCTGTTTGGGGCCAAATCGCTCCAAGAACGCATTCACCGATCTACTTGATCCTTTTGAGATACAGCCAGATACATTTGTTTTGAACCTGGCAAGTGGTGCTATAAAGCTTAATCCGGAACTGGATAATGCTGTGGCAGAGGTCGCTGCGACGACAATCTCGCGTTTGAATCTCGATAGTGAACAGCACCGAAAAATGAGAAGTAGGGCTTTTACCCGTTACCTTCGCAGAAAAGATGAAGAAAGTCTGAAAGAGCTATCACCCTTCGTTTGGTACGAAGCGAACCGCCAGGGACTGCTATGAAACTGATCGACCTGCTGGCGGAGGAAGTCCGTGCCAGCGCCGCCTATAACTCCAATATCCAGATGGCACCGAGCGTTATTCTCTGGACTGACAAGCAGCGCCAGTGGGAATCCGCCTTGCCGCTGCTGCAGGCCGCCATGCCGGAGCTGGTGGTGCTGGGCGACTATGCCCCCGAGCAGAAGCGCGGACCGGCCATCTGGATCAAGTGTGTCATCGAAGGTGTGTTGCCGGAAGTGCAGTTGCCGCAGGATCGTACCCCGATTCTGTATTTGCCAGGTGTAGAGCGCCGCGACTTGCGTGCGATTGCCGATTGCCCCGATATGCTCAAGCCTTTGGCTGAGCTGCAGTATCGCGGCTGTTGGTGGATCTACAACAACACCGGCCGTGACTGGACGGTCAATGCATTCCTGATATCGGCCAATGGCGGTGCCGGTCTGGATGTGGCCAAGGATGACAAGTCGCAGCAGGCGATGCTGCGGGTACTCACCGAAATACTGGAAAGCGAGCGCGAAGACCTTGCCAACCGCCGCCTCGAAGCGCCGGACTTCAATAAGCTGGTGTCCAGTGATCCGGTGCGTGACCTACTTAGCTGGATGAATGACAGCAAAGTATGCCGTGAACGCTGGGATGCACCCCGTTGGCAGGCCCTGGTGGGTATCTGCGAGACTGAATATCACTTCAGTCCGGAACGCGATGGCGAACTGACGGCAGCGGAGTTGCTGTGTCAGCGCCAGGGTGTTTGGGAGAGTGTGTGGCAGCGTTATGCCGAGTCCTGTCACCACTATCCCAATTTGCCGGATCTGCTGATGAAGGTGCAGCCCGATCTGGCCGCTGATGGTGCCAGCTATCCGGTGATCAATGCCGATGATGAACAGCGGCTTGAGCAGGACCTGAGCCAGCTGTTGTCACTGGACTCAGCCCAGGTGCGCCAACAACTGCTGCGACTTGAACAGCGTCACGCCGAGCGTCGTACCTGGATCTGGTCACAGTTGGGGCAGGCACCCTTGGCGGGTGTAATGGAGTTTGTGAGCCAGATCGCCGAGCGTACACAGCAGGTGTTCTCCGGTATTGATGCCGAAGAGATGGCTGAACTTTATCGCCAAGAATATTGGCAGGTGGATGACTTGGCGCTCAAGGCATTGGCTTACCCACTGTCCAATGGGCAACAAGCGCTGGTGCAGCAACTGCTGGCGCTGATTTACACCCCCTGGCTGGATGAAGTGACTCGTAATTTCCAGAATCTGGTGAAAGCCAAGGGCTATCCGGGTGTTGGTCAGGTGAGCGAAGCCACGGCGGCTTATGCACCGGGCGGTGAGGTGGTCTTCTTTGTGGATGGCTTGCGCTACGACATCGCCCAGCGACTGGAGCAGATGTTGGTATCCAGGGCGAATATCAAATTGTCATCCAACTGGGCAGCCTTGCCTTCAGTAACCGCGACGGCCAAAGCTGCTGTTACCCCTGTCCATGACAAGCTGACGGGACGGGTGTCCGATCGGGATTTTGAACCCAGCCTGCTGGATGAGGATAAGGATTTTTCGGCCTATTACCTGAAGAAGTTTCTCAAGGAAAAAGGCTGGGTGTACTTGGAAGAGGGCGAGACGGGCGATCCGTCCGCCAATGCCTGGGTGCAAAGTGGTGATATCGACAAGGAAGGCCATGTTAAAGGCCTGAAACTGGCGGCGCGCATCGACACGCTGCTGGAAGAAGTGGTTGAGCGGGTCGATGAACTCCTGGCTGTGGGCTGGCGCAAGATTCGTATCGTAACCGATCATGGCTGGGTACTGACACCCGGCACCATGTCCAAGGTGGATCTGACCAAACACCTGACCGATACCCGCTGGGGCCGTTGTGCCGTGATCAAGGATGCGGTGGATACAGGCTATCTACAGCTGGGCTGGTACTGGAACAAGGATGTCAGCATCGCCATGGCCCCCGGCATCAGCAGCTTCAAGGCAGGCCAGCATTATGACCACGGTGGTTTGAGCCTGCAGGAGTGCCTGACGCCCATCATCGAAATCAGCAGCAATCAGCAAGTCCAAACGGGTCCAAGTGCGACGGCGGCCCTGTCTGACCTGCGCTGGCTGGGGCTGACTTGTAAGGTCCAGGCAGAAACGGGTGCCGATGGCGTGGTGGCTGTGCTGAGAACGCATGCGGCGGATGCAGACTCTGAGATCTGCAAGCGCAAACCACTCAAGGGCGGCAAGTGCAGCCTGATGGTGGATGACGACTTTGAAGGCATGACAGCCGTACTGGTGCTGCTGGATGAAAGCGGCAATGTACTGGCGAAAAAGCCGACCCTGGTTGGTGACGAATAAGGTTAGGAGAGAGACGCGTGGAACTGGATGCTCTGGATAACAAGGCCGCAGACGTTTTTGAAGGCTATATCGTGCGCAAGGATCTGGTGCGGACCTTTGCCCGCCAGTTTCCGGTCCCGACCTATGTGGTCGAGTTCATGCTGGGACGCTACTGTGCCTCCACCGATCCCGAGGAGATCGAAGAGGGTCTGGAAATTGTTCAGCGCCAGCTGGCCTCCCGCACTGTACGTGCCGGTGAAGAGGAGTTGTTCAAAGCCCGTGCCTATAAGAAAGGTGCAGCCAAGCTGATCGATATCGTCAGTGTTCGCTTTGTCGAAAAAGAGGGCGGTTACGTCGCTTCTCTGCCCAGTCTCAATCTCAACCGCGTGCGCATTGCCGACAAGATTGTCGATGACAATGAACGCCTGCTAACGGGCGGCTTTTATGCCGAGGTCACGCTGGAGTATGACCCCGTCATTGCTGAAGAGAAGGGTAACGCCTTTGGTATCGCCGAGCTGCGCCCTATCCAGATGTCCAAGCGTAACGTGCTGGATGTGATGGCCGAGGCGCGCGGTCGATTTGATAGTCATGAATGGCGTGACTTTTTGATTCGCTCCATTGGCCTTGAGCCTGAAGCCCTGTCTGACCGTGCCAAGGACTCCATTCTTTTGCGAATGGTGCCCTTTGTTGAGCGCAACTATAACCTGGTGGAACTGGGGCCACGTGGTACCGGTAAGAGCCATCTGTTCCAGCAGGTATCGCCCTATGCGCACCTGATCTCGGGCGGCAAGGCGACCATTGCCAAAATGTTCGTCAACAACGCCTCTGGACAGCGGGGGTTGGTATGCCAGTATGACGTGGTCTGCTTTGATGAAGTCAGCGGGATCTCTTTTGATAGCAAGGAAGGGATCAACATCATGAAGGGCTACATGGAATCCGGTGAATTCAGCCGTGGCAAGGAGAGCATCCGTGCCGATGGTTCCATGGTGTTTGTGGGTAACTTCGACGTGGATGTGGAGCATCAACAACGGGTTGGTCATCTGTTTGGCCCTCTGCCCCAGGAGATGCGTGATGACACGGCCTGGATGGACCGTATTCATTGCTACCTGCCCGGTTGGGATGTGCCCAAGATGAGCAAGGAGCTAACCACAGACCACTTTGGTCTGGTCAGTGATTTCTTCTCTGAGTGCATGAGCCGTTTGCGTTTCCAAAGCAGGGTGGCGGCCATGCAGAACCGTGTGCATCTCGGCGGGGCGTTGAGTGGCCGAGACACCAATGCGGTGAATAAAACCGTTTCCGGCCTGCTTAAACTTATGTACCCCGACCCCGAAATGCAGGTGTCCGATGAGGATCTGGAGTGGGCGACCCGCCTGGCCTTGGAAGTACGCCGCCGAGTGAAAGAGCAGCAGAAACGAGTCGGTGCAGCTGAGTTTCGTAATACTCATTTCAGCTATTTTATCGGTGACGATGGTATTGAAAAGTTTGTTGCCACACCCGAATTACGTGCCGACAACGAGATCGGTGATGATCCGCTTGAACCGGGTCAGATCTGGACGATTAGCGAAGGCGGTACCGATTTCGATGACAATGCCGGTCTCTATCGCATCGAAGTAAACGAAGGCCCTGGATCTGGCGTGAAAATCCTGAATAACCCGGCACCCCCGGCCTTTAAGGAGTCCATGCGCTATGCTGAACAGAACCTCTATGCGCGTGCCCAGCAGCTGATCGGCGATCGTGATCCTCGAGCTCATGAATTCACTGTCCAGCTAAGAGCTTTTGATGCCGCCAAGAAAGGCTCCAAGCTAGGTGTAGCAGCCCTGGTTGCCATGTGTAGCAGCATGCTGAAAAAATCAGTGAAAGGTGGCCTGATAGTGGTGGGCGAGATCAACCTGGGTGGTTCCATCGAGCCGATCAGTAATGCCGTGAATATTGCAGAGCTGGCGGTAGAAAAAGGCGCCAGTGCCTTGCTGATGCCAGTGACTGCCAGACGTCAGCTTTATGACTTGTCAGATGAGATGGCGACCAAGGTTGATATTCAGTTTTATCAGGATGCGAGAGATGCACTGCTGAAAGCGCTTGCTGAATAAAGCCGAGTAATCGAGGCCAATCCCATCATTTCGCATATAAAATATTCAGGAATATTTGAGGCGTTCAGGCACTCAGTCCTTGCAAGGGCGCTTAAAGCGGGGAAAAGGATTTATGGCCAAATACGAAGTAAAACAAACGGCAGTCAGTCAGGTACTGTCAGATGTGCGCAGTGACAAGATCGCAATACCGGAGCTGCAACGCCCGTTTGTCTGGAAGACCTCCCAGGTCAGAGATCTGATGGACTCCTTATACAACGGCTACCCAGTGGGATATCTGATTACTTGGCAATCAGTGGGTGCGAAACTAAAAGGTGGGCAGGTCGCTGCACATCAGCAAATCCTGATCGATGGCCAGCAGCGTGTAACGGCGTTGCGTGCTGCAATCGCGGGCCAGCCTGTGGTGGGCAAGCGGTATGAGAAGAAACGTATCGCCATCTCTTTCAATCCACTAACGGAAGAGTTTGCGACTCGCACCCCGGCTATCAGCAACAGCAGCCAGTGGATTCACGATATCAGTGAGTTCTTTTCCGGCAGTAGTCAGCTGACTTTCCTGCGCAAGTATTTCGATAAGAACCCTGATGCGGATGAGGGGCAAGTGGAGGCGGCGGTAGCCAGGCTGGCCGGAATAGAGCATGCCCAGGTGGGGGTGATCTCGCTTGCGGACAACCTTGATGTCGATACCGTGGCTGAGATCTTTGTCCGTATTAACGCCAAGGGCGTCCCGCTGTCCAGTGCGGATTTCGTGATGAGTAAGATTGCTACCTATGGCGATGAGGGTCGCAACCTGCGTAAGTTGATCGATTACTTTTGCCACCTGTCGGTATCCGGGCATGCCTTCGAAGACATTCGTGAGAACGACGAGGAATTCAGTGCGTCGGCGCACCTAGACAAGATTCAGTGGCTGAAAAGCCAATCTGATGAGTTGTTCCAGCCGGAGTACACAGATGTTATCCGCATTGCCGGTCTGGTCGGCTTTTCCCGCGGTAAGGCGGCGGCCATTGTCAGCGAGCTGGCCGGATTAGACCCCGAAACGCGCAAGATCGATGAAACCCGAATACCGGACGCCTACGCACGCTTCGGCCATGCACTCGATAAGATAGTGAGCAGGACCCATTTCGAGCGTTTCGTCATGATGATCAAGTCGGCAGGCTTTATTGATGCAAGCATGATCGGCTCCAAAAACGCACTGAACTTCGCTTATGCCTTGTATCTGCGGCTGCGTGACAATGATCAGCTTTCGGAAGGGCAGCGCTCTCAGCTGGTCAAGCGCTGGTTTGTGATGACACTGCTAACTGGCAGGGCTGTGGGCAGTTTTGAGTCCACCTGGGAAACCGACCTGCGCCGAATTGAAGAGCAGGGGGCGACCAAGTACCTGCGCCTTATCGAAACATCCGAGTTAGGCGAGGGATTCTGGGATGTAACATTGCCACAGGAGCTGGTATCACCCAGCAAACGCAGCCCGGCATTTCAGATTTTTCTGGCCGCATTGGTGAGTAAAGGTGCCCGAGGTTTTCTCTCCAAGTCGATCAATGTTGCCCAGATGATCGAGGGGCATGGTGATATGCATCATATCGTGCCAAAGAATCACCTCATCAAGAACGGTTACCCGAAACAGGGTGACTACAACCAGGTGGCGAATTTCGCGCTCACGGAAACCCCAATCAACATTGCTATTAAGGACTACCCGCCGACAGAGTACATGGCATGGCTGGAAGGGCAGATTGATACGGGTGTGCTGAAGTTGGGTGAGATTACCCAACGGAGTGATCTGGACGCCAACATGGCCGAGAACGCGATACCGGCGTTTATCCGTGAGGTGAACGCGGATAACTACCCTGCGTTTCTTGAAGCGCGACGTAAGCTGATGGCCCGCGTGATTCGGGAGTACTACCTGGCGTTGTAGGCAGGTTGCCTATGGCTGTATGAAATGCCCTGAAGCGGTTGATGTACGTAGAGGCAAAAAGTGGCGAAGCACCTAACTGTATGGTGTCGTCAATGTAAGCTACAGTAATTTTTTGGATTCTCTGTCTGAGGTTGTAGCTATTTTCGGAAAAGCCAAAAATAAGGAAGTTCAATGCCAACATTAAACTGGATTCAGGAAACAGGCTGGGATCGATACTGGGAAAGAGGCTCCGATGGTTGCGAGTCTATCGACCGCACGTATACCTGCAGGGTATGCGGTAAAATTTTCGATTCGCTGGAGCTTCGTGACGCTCATGAGGTGGAGCATCCGGTATCAAATCCGACAATATTTGTTGATGGGAAGGAAATTTGTGGAGAACGGCTAAACATTACTGATCCCATCACTACTGATGGTTTACTGTTGCGTGATATTGACACATTGGTTGTTAACGGAGAGGTGCTCGATACGCCGCAGGAGCTGGTTGACAGAATCTCAGCTGATAATCTGGCGTTTTTACATGTCCGTTATGGCAATGCTAACAGTGTGCGACAGCTCAAGATTAATATCTGTGTTGCGGACCAAGAAGAATTAGAACAAGTTGGTAATATTTTCTGTCAGTATTTTGAAGTTAATGGGCTTAATCCGAAAGCTATCGTGTCCTTTACGGAAAAAGTAAAAAAATTCAAAACTGTTCAGCTCTATTGTGATGGGCTGGTTCGCTACCTTCAGGGTCTGATGGCAAAGGATAACCGAGCTGATGCTGAGCCATTTGACGTTTTCTTGGAGCGTTTTAATCAGGCTTCTCAAGCGTTGAAGTATTACGACACAGAACTCTCCCATGCTGTTCGGTCGGTAATTGATTTTAATCGAAATGACTTCGCTGCAGTCAGTAAGACTGGTCTTCCTTTACTTGATAGTGCTACAGAATTTTTTAATGGTAAGGAACTTGCTAAGTCCGACCACGAACTAGGAAGTAGATCACTTCCAGTGGATTATGCTACTGAGATAATTGTTTCAACTCTTCTTGATTATTACAGAAATGGTTCGCTTGATAATATTCGGAAGGAAGTGAATAATTTCCCATTAAAACATCTTTCGTTACAGGATAAAATGAAATTCAACTATATACTCTATCGAAAGCTTCTTAAGGTTGGCGATATTGAATCTGCTCAAAATTATAAGAAAAAGCTATCGTTTGATGATGCGTTTTCAGAAATGGTAGGGCCTATTGATGAGTGATGCTAAAAGCGGAATAGGGGGAGGGGGTGATAAAATAAGGAGCATGCTTTCTCTGAGAAAAAAAGAAGATATAGCTGTAGAAAAACCTGTAGCGAAAATAGAAAAAGACAGAGCCCTGGTAGAGGAAAAAAATGAACTTGAAACTGAAAATAAAAAGAAATCAGAAAATCGCTCTGTAAAAGGATGTGAGCCAAAAAAAACGGCACAAGATATCCTTTTGGGCGCATTTTCTAAACAGCATGATAAGGACGGGAGCATTAAACCGGCCAAAATCACCAAGCGGGATCTGAAGAGCCTTAACTCCTTGAATACCCACGAGGTTCTAACAAGGGAGCTGGTTAACTCTATAGCCGAAGCGGCGGCGCTGACGGATCCATCTCTGGATTGCTTGGCAGAACTGGCCTTGAGTGTGACAGATGAAAGTGAGGGCGACTGGCAGCAAGCGCTTTTTACATTCTGTGTTCAAGTGGCCAGTGGTGTCTGGATTCATAAGCATACAGGGTCTGTTGATCTATTCAGGGATATTTTTGTTGAGCATAACAACCGTGATGATTGGCCGAACATTCTTGAATACAGCCTGAGTCAAAAGTACCAAAAGCGTATAGCAGGCCTTAAAAGTCGGGAGACATTCCAAAGTTCTGGCGAATCTGAGGCGCTAGAACCTGTATCTGGCCTCAGTAGCAGAGAGCAGCAGAAAACGCTGGAGAAGCAACATCGCAACTTGCTGTTAATTGGTGTTTTGTGGTTGCTCAATGAAAGTAAGTGCGACCTTCGTGACATCATCGGCTACCTAAATGAATCGGTGGTAATAGACCACGGCTCTAAAGCGACATTGAAAGATGTTTCTCTACTTCTTGCTGGGCAATGGTTGTCACCGAGTTCCCGGGTGATCCGTTTATTGGCCATGCAGGCTGAGCAGCGCACGCAACTTGAAGATGACCTGAAGCGCACCGAAAAACTGATGCTGCAAAAAGACCAGCAGATAGAGCAACTAAGATGTGATCTAACGGCCAAGAAAAATGAAGTTCAGCGTGCGATTACAGAAGCACAAAATTACCAAACAGCACTGGAAGAGCTTAAGAAGCAAGCGGAAGATCAGCAGCTGGATGCACGTGCCGCACGCACCCATTTGAGAGATAACGAAGGCAAGGTAAGAGCCAAGGCGTTCAACTTGCTTTCAGAGGAGGTGTTGGAGCCGTTGCGCCTCTCCCTTTCAGCATTGCAACGCGAGAATCCGAAGACCAAGGTGGCGATACATCAAATTGAGTTGGTGGTTGAAAGCATTGAGAGGGATTTGCAGTGGTTCAAAGAGTAGGAATTGACTTCGGTACAACCAATAGCCTGATCTCGGTGGTGACCCGGGGAAATCGTATTAAATCGTTCGATGACACGGGGCGGCCTCACCCTTCCGTGGTTCGTTATGAGGGTGACAGGGTTATCTGCGGGAAAATAGCCCGGGATAAACTCGAACAGCTGGGTATTGGGGTATTGGGCAATACGGTAAGGGGCCCCAAAAAACTGATCAGTAACGAAACCATTAACGTTGAAGGGCGCTTGATGACTCCGGTTGATGTGATTGGAGAGTACATCCGTTATCTGATTGATGATGCGCGAGAAAACGATTCGGAACAGGTTGCGGACCTGACCCGAGCCGTTGTCACTATACCGGTCGCTTTGGATGGCAGAGGGCGCAAGACGCTGCGAGAAGCCTTGATGACGGCTGGTGTGTACGTGGATGCGTTTGTGCACGAGCCATTGGCTGCACTTTACGGATACTTCAGGGACCAAGAGCGCTTCGAGGAAACGATCCGATCTTACGATGAGCGTATGGTTCTCGTGTTTGACTGGGGCGGTGGTACGCTGGATTTGACCCTGTGCAAGATTGTCGATGGGTGTCTGGTACAGGTCTTGAACCGGGGCAACAATCTGGTTGGGGGCGATTACCTAGATGAGGCCATACTGACTTATGTGATTCGTGAGCATGAAAAGAAGCACGGCTGGTCATCAGAAA
This sequence comes from Marinobacterium marinum, assembly GCF_013868415.1. Classification (GTDB taxonomy): domain Bacteria; phylum Pseudomonadota; class Gammaproteobacteria; order Pseudomonadales; family Balneatricaceae; genus Marinobacterium; species Marinobacterium marinum. The sequence continues at coordinate 50,840 of NZ_JACEMT010000029.1, forward strand.
CGGCACTTCCGGTAAATCCAGGTATGAAGTCCAAGCTGTTAGCGCAATGTGAAAGAGCCAAGATCACTCTTTCTACACGAGACGAAACCAGTATCTTTCTTCCAGACTATTTCCAAGGCGAAGGTGATGAGGCCGAGATTGAAGTTTGGTTGGACAGGACTACCTTGGAGTCCATTTGTAAGCCCTTGGTGAATCAAGGGATTGAAGAGATTAGCTCACTGCTGGCTCAGGACCAAGCAAATGTCGACCCACAAACCATAGCACTCTGTCTGGCGACAGGCGGCATGGTCAATATGCCCTTGATTAAGTCGCGGTTGACGGAAATTTTTGGTGTGTCGGCCTTGCACATATCACCTAAGGGCGACCGAATTATCTCAGAAGGTGCAGCATGGATTGCCAGCGATGGGGTAGAGCTGGCACTGGCAAAGCCATTTGAGCTTGTAGAAGCTCGCAACTCATTACTGACCATAATTCACCAAGGTACTCGTCTTCCCGCAAGAGGAGAGTCTATACAGATACCTCAGGCCATGTATTGCTCTGATCCGAGAGATGGTAAGGCCATTTTTACGTTCAAACGCCCTCAGATGGTCAACAAATCGGCGGCAGCGGATCCGCGAACCACCTACGGTAGCCTGGTGGTCGAAATTAACCCGGACTTTCCTCCTCTGGAAGAGCGTATTCAGCTGCAGGTCACTATAGATGATGACCTGATTGTGCATTGTGAGGCTGTTGGTGAAGACTATCAGCAGGCAAGAAGTATCGATTTCTACGATCTGGAGTTCTCGGTCAATGCAGTTCCTGGGTTCAACAGTGCAGGTAGTAAAAAAAAACGGACGAAAATCTCTCCATCTAGGAATGGGCTAAAGCAGTTAGTGGCTAAAGCGAATGTATCTCCAAATAAGAATGATTGGTCTACGGTACCTGGGGAGCTACTCAAAGAGTTTAATGACCGATATATATACAGGCAGCAACCTATGACTGAGATACAAAATCTGGAGTATGTTCGTTATCAGCCATGTTCGAATTGTGGTGCCAAGTGGGTTAAAAACTGCTGCTCCAGTGCTCTAGGCGTCAGCTAGGGTTGCTTCAGTAGTGAATGGACATGGATTTATAAAATTCAGCAGAGGCTGTAAAAGGAGAAATCAGGATGATTGAGAAATTCGGGAAGAAGTCACTGGCCGCATGTATATTCGCGTTTATGAGCGCTGTTAGCACCACGTCTAATGCTTCGGATCTTGCTGAGGTAGAAGCCGTTGTAAAGCTCTATGCCAGTACGGTCGCATGTAGTTATGAAGGTTCAGATTTCAAGGCCGTCCAGGTGGCCGGTGATAAAAATGAACCAATGTCCTTCATGGATTACTACACGGTGGTTTGGTCCGGCGACCTTGGCTGTAGCGGAGGCTCCGGATCGCATGGGGTTATCATGACAACAGTTGGCTCCCGAGCTGGCGGTAACCTTAAGGTATTGGCTGATAAGGCAAATGTCATGGTACCCACTCGTACTGTCAAAGCTGTAGCTGGTGCTCAGGGAATGGTCATTATCGAAGGACCCGCTTACCGCGAAAATGATCCTAACTGCTGTCCGAGTGGCACTGCATCTTACGTCTACAAATTTGATCAGGGCTCAGAAACCATGAAGCTGGTTGAAGAGTAATCCTTCAGAACTTAGAGCATGTGGTCTGAGCCAGGTGCTGAAGTCTCTTCTAATAATTTTGATGTAAAGGACTACAGTGAAAAACTACACATTCGCAGTACTGGTGGATGGTGAGAACTCCAGCCCTAAAGACTTCCCGGGGATCATCCGGGAAGTGGAAAAGCAAGGCGATGTCGCCATTCAGCGTGTGTATGCCGATTGGACGCAGCCAGCACACTCGAATTGGAAAGAGACTTTACATAGTACCGGTGCCCGTCCGGTGCACCAGTTCAACTATGGCAAGGATGCGGCCGATCACGCTCTGATCATGGATGCTATCGAACTGACAATGAATACTCCTAGGATCGATGCTGTCTGTATTGTGTCGTCGGATGGTGGCTACCACACGCTGGCGCTCAGGATCCGCGAAAAAGGCTTGTACGTGATGGGCATCGGCAAGCGCAATACGCCTGAGCGCTTACGCCGGGCCTGTCACCACTTTGTCTATAGTGACCTGCTCGACTTTGCTGCTGATGATACCGAAGAGACCAGAGAAGAGCTGGATCTTGATCGAATTCTGCTCAAGGCTTTCAACGAGGCACAGGAGGATAACGAAGCGGTCTATCTGGGTATTCTGGGAACCCACATCAAACGCATTGACCCTGCCTTTGACCCGCGTAGCTATTCTTTTAAAACTTTGAAGGGCCTGATCCAGGCTAGCACTCATCTTTTCAAAATGGATGATAGCAACAAGAGCCAATGCTTCGTTTCACTCTGTCCCAGTGCTGCAGCCAGTAAACATTACCCAGAGGCTGAAGGTGTGGTGTATCGTTGGTTGAATGCATATGGCTTCATTAACAATGATAGTGGCTCGTTCTTCTTCAACAAGATCAATGTGGTGAAAGACCAGCGTGACGTGCCTTTCAAAAAAGGCGATCGAGTGCGGTTCAAGGTTATCAAGAAACCAGACCCGTCAGGTGAAACCAGCGCAGAGAAGAACGGCAAAGCTATTGATGTCGAACTGATACAATACTTCTGAATTGGATTACAGTCCTCAATTACAAGGTGCCGGATCTCAAACACTACCCGGTTTGGCCAGTTATGGCTGCACCAGCTAGAGCTTCTATAGAAGCCCTACGAGTCGGCAGTTGGGCATCTATTGGGCTTGGGGGTATGTGGAATCTGTTTCTGACTTCCCTCTGAGCCTCCTTCAAGCTCACCTGAGCGATTGTTTTCCTGCAAGCGTTTTTTGATTGTGCCTGAGGGCTCACCCGTCTCTATAGCTGTAGAAGTGGCAACTGAACGACGAACCTGATCCGGGTTCAAGCTGTATTTGACTCCTTGTAGGTCGCGGCCGCATTGATAGTCCTCTCTATGTCCATTTCAGGTGCGTCAGTCAATTATTGCTGGAAGTAGAGCATGCAGTTGCATCCTGAAGCGTCAAAACCGAGCAGGGAAGTAGGCGCGTGGGTAGACGTTGTGGAAAGGGGATGAAAAAACTGCAAGACCAAGCAAAGGTAAAACCATGGTGCGCACCATGGTGCACTTTTGGTTTATGATGGTTTTTTGATCAATTCGGAAGACGGATTCTTTCTTAAGCTATTGATTTAAATGGCGCCCCAGGCAGGACTCTAACCTGCGACCTGCCCCTTAGGAGGGGGCTGCTCTATACAACTGAGCTACTGAGGCGCTGAGAAAACGGCGAGGATTTTAACGCCAAGAAGATGTTTTGACTAGGCTTTCCCTAGGCTGCGTTGGCCTTCATAGCGGCCTTTGTCGCCTTTTTGGTCATACAGGGTGTTGCCCTGTGCGTGTCCCTGCAGGAGGGCCAGCAGTTGGTCGGCGCTTTGTTTGTTGCGTAAAAGCACCTGTTCGTTACGCTGGTTGAGCTGTTTAACCTTGTCCAGTTCGGACTCGAGGGACCGCCAGCTCTCGCCAAGGCCAAGCCGTGCAGGTTCGGGCTGTTGTTCAATGCAACGGGTGACGGAGGCTCGGTCGGAGCGAATGCCGGCCTGTTCCAGCAGGGTGTTGCGTTCGCGAATATTGCGATCAATGGCGAGCAGGCACTCCTGCTTGGCGCGATTGTTGTGCTGCAGAGGGTCCAGGGCGCGGCTTTGCAGGGCCTCTAGCTCTGCTTCCAGCAAGGCCTGCAGCTGTACCAGTCGTTCGATCCCCTGATGGATCAGGGTATCGAGTTGTTGACGGTGATCGTCAGACAGAATCGCGCTCATTCAGTGGTTAACCCAGCAGTTCTTCAAATTGCAGCATGCGATCGGCAATACGCTCGTTGTCGATGGTGTAGCGGCCTTCGTTCAGCGCGGCCTTGATGTGTTCCACGCGATCGGTATCGATATCAGGGCTGTGCCGCGTTTCGCTGCTGCGCTGCTGCAATGCCTGTGCCGTATCGCTGAGTCGCACGGTATCATCCTGCCGGGCGGGGGCAGAATGTGCGGTCGAAGTCTCCGCCTGTGGTGCCTTGCCGGCGGTTTGTTCGCTGACTTTGCCGCGGTTACCGGCCGTCTGGACGGGCGATAGGCCGGGAAAATCGATAGCCATGTTCATGTACCTCGCAATCAGTTCTGTGCAAGGGTATCGGTCGCCTTGGCTGAAACTTTAAGGTTTTTTGTCAGTGATCAATAAACAGTCACAGTATAGCGAAAAGGTGATGGAAGGCGAACCGCTGTGTCAGGGGACGCGAACCCGCCCGGGAGCTGTGACCTGAGCCCGAATAGTGTTGCCTGAGCGACTGTTGATGACATCGATAATGTCGCCGATACGGCCTGTTCCCTGAGCTTTGCCCTCTGCTCGGATCACGACGCCCTTGCGGCCTGCCTCAATGATGACGGGGTCGCCTCTCTGGACGGCATTGGCATGGGTCAGCATTCGGGGTGTTATGACGCTGTCGGCGTTGATGCTGATGCGGGCCATGCGACCGTTGACATCCTGCTGACGCAGAAAATAGTCGCCGTTGAGTGAGGTGATGTCCTGTTCGCGCAGCTGCAGCATGTTGGCCTGGATGCGACTGCCTTTGACGATAGGGCCGGCAGTCATGATAACAGGCTTGAAGATCTGAACGTGTCCGGTGATGAACAGGCTCCAGCGCGGTTGGTTGCAGCCGACCTTGGCGGTAATGCGCGCACCGCTGTGAAACGGCAGGCTGACACTGAGCGGATGGCCGCAGGGTGGGAAGTCCAGTTGCTGGTTGATGGGGTTCAGGCGCACTTCGACCCGGCTGTCAGGTACTTTTTCATTGAAGTGTTGTTTAATGGCATCCGTTGCCTGTTGGCTGATCTGCGTCGAAGGATTGTCGGCACGCGCTGAAAAGGGGTGCATTAATCCACAGGTTATGGCAAAAACTGCGGCAACAAATGTTAGAGTATGTGTATTCACGCGGGCGTCCTGGCGAATAAAGGCCGGGATGAACTCATCGATAGTGACCTCGGGGTTGGTTAGATCATGTCAGGGATCCTGGATACTGTAAACCTGCGTACGCAGATGGTGGGACAAAACCGTTTGGAGCTGCTCCTGTTCGGGCTGGAAACCAATCAAAAGTACGGTATCAACGTCTTCAAGGTGCGTGAGGTACTGCAATGTCCCGAATTGACCGAAGTGCCGCGACAGACTACGGCCATCAAGGGGATGGCGCACATTCGTGGCGAGACAATTCCGGTTCTGGATCTGTCGGAGGCGATCGGGCGCAGGCCTATTCCCGAGGAAGATCTGCCGAAAACCTTTCTGATCGTGGCTGAGTATAACCGCCGCACGCTCGCTTTTATGGTGCGCAAGGTGGATCGCATTCTGAATACGCAGTGGGATCAGATCATGGCGCCGCCGGCGGAAATCGGCAATGAAAACTATCTGACAGCGGTTTTCGAGTACGAGAACCGGCTGGTCGAGATCCTGGATGTTGAGCAGATCCTGGCAGATCTTTACCCCATGTCGACCCATGTCAGTGACGAAGTCGCCACCTCTGAAGTGAGGGAGAAGGCGCGGGAACATCATGTGTTGATCGTCGATGACTCGGCGGTGGCACGCAAGCAGATGCAGCGCAGTCTCGAAGACCTGGGTGTAAAGGTGTCGGTGGCCAATAACGGGCGTCAGGCACTGGATCTGTTGAAGGATTTGCTCGACAAGAACATCAATGTGGAAGAGCTGTTCCTGATGGTGGTATCCGATATCGAGATGCCGGAAATGGACGGCTATACCCTGACCTCGATGATTCGCGAAGACAAACGCATGGCGGGACTGCATGTGGTGTTGCATACCTCGCTGAGTGGCGGCTTTAACGTATCGATGGTTAAAAAGGTCGGAGCCGACGGTTTCCTGGCCAAATTCAATCCCAATGAGCTTGCGGGTGTTGTGGTGAACCGTATCCACCAGGTTGAGCAAAATTAAGGAGACCAAGTCGGGTGGTTAGCGGGTTTGGTATTACGCCGGACGAGTTCCGGGAGTTCAGCGGCTTTCTTGAGCAAAGCTGCGGTATTTTGCTGGCTGAACACAAACAGTATTTGGTACAGAGCCGGTTGGGCAAAATCATGCAGCAGCAGGGGTGTCAAAACCTTAGAGAGCTGCTGGCGCGCCTGAATCGTCCGGGAGGCGGTGGCCTCAAGGAGCAGGTGATTGACGCCATGACCACGAACGAAACGCTCTGGTTTCGAGACGTACACCCCTATGAAATTCTGAAAGAGCGGTTGCTGCCCGAGTTGAAGGCGGCCAGCCGTTTTCAGAAACTGCGCATCTGGTCCGCTGCCTGTTCGACCGGGCAGGAGCCCTATTCGATCAGCATGGTCATTGATGAGTTCAAGCAGGCCAACCCGGGGGCATTTTCTTCGGGCGAGGAAATACTGGCGACCGATATCTCATCCACCGTGTTGGAGCAGGCCCGCCGAGGTGAATACGAGATGCTGGCACTGGGGCGGGGGTTGTCACAAGACCGTCTGCACCAGTACTTCCAGCCGATGCCTGATGGCAGCTGGACCATTAATACCCGAATCAAGAGTCGGGTGCGCTTTCAGAGTCTGAATCTGCTGGGGACCTACGGCGCCTTGGGACAGTTTGACATGATCTTCTGTCGCAATGTGCTGATCTATTTTTCCTCGGATGTGAAGCAGGAGATTCTGCGTAAAATGCACCGCCAGTTGCGTCCGGGCGGTTACCTTCTGCTGGGCGCCTCCGAATCACTGTCCGGTCTGTCTGATCTCTACCGGATGATCCACTGCCGCCCCGGCATTATTTATCAGGCCATTTGACGGGGCTGGCTTTTTCAAACGGCGGCAAGGACGGTCGGGTCTTGCCGCCCATTCCGGTAGCGCCTTGCCGCTTTTGACTGCGCTGCTCACTATTCCCTTTCGACACACCGCTTAATACGGCTGTCCACTGCCCCTGCCGGACTTGGCATGTGAATTGCTTCAGTACCGGGAAACACAGCAATTGAGCGTATTTACGTTTCCGGGAGAGGTCGATGGCGATCAACTTTGATACGGCACTGGGCATTCATGATGATGCGCTGGCACTGCGCGCGCGTCGTGCCGAGGTGCTGGCCAACAACATTGCCAATGCCGACACTCCCGGTTACAAGGCGCGGGATCTGGATTTTGCAGCGGTTCTGGCCGGGCAGCATCGTGAATTCGAGCTGCCGATGGTGCAGACGACACAGGCGCATCAGAACGAGTTTCTGGAGCCTGATATGGCTGCCGACCTGCTGTACCGCACGCCCCATCAGCCTTCGGTTGATGGCAATACCGTCGAATTGCAGGAAGAGATGGCGCGCTACAGCGATAACGCCATCCGTTACCAGGCATCCTTCCAGTTTCTGAACAGCAAGTTTCAGGGATTGACGCGTGCCATCAAGGGTGAATAAGCATGTCACTGAGTAATGTATTCAATATCGCCGGCTCTGCCATGACGGCGCAGACGGTGCGCCTGAACACCACTGCCAGCAACTTGGCCAACGCCGAGAGCGTCAGCTCCAGTGAAGGTGAGACTTACCGTGCACGCAAGCCGGTGTTTTCGGTCCAGTCGGTAGCGCCCGAGCAGGTTCCGGAAGCCTATCAGTCGCTGGTGCCGGGGCAGGGGGTAGAGGTTGATGAAATCGTGGAAAGTGATTCGCCTCTGCGCATGTCCTATGAGCCGAATCATCCGATGGCGGACGAAAACGGCTATGTGTGGTACCCCAACGTGAATGTGGTAGAGGAGATGGCGGACATGATCTCGGCGTCCCGCTCCTTTCAGATCAACGCCGATATTATGAATACGGCCAAGCAGTTGCTGCAGCGTACTTTGACGCTGGGGCAGTAAGACTGTTGAGAGGATAGCGCCATGAGCAATGTAAACGGCGTCGGCAGCAATAACATCTACGACCAGATCAACCAGGCGAACCGTGATCGGGCCAAGCCTGTGGATACCCAGTCTGAAGACAGTCAGATGTTCATGCGGCTGCTGATTGCACAGCTGCAGAACCAGGATCCATCCAGTCCGGCTGATCCGGCCGACTTCATGCAGCAAATATCGACCCTGAGCAACGTCGAAAGCATTCAGAATTTGTCCAAAACCATGGAGAGCATGAGTCAGACCATGCTCAGCAGCCAGGCGGCCCTGCAGGCATCCTCCATGGTCGGGCAGCGCGCGTATGTGAACACCAATATCGCTCAGCTGACTCAGGAAGAGGGGTACGTTGACGGTGTGGTATCCACGGGCGTCAGCGTCAGCAATATCCGCATCAGTATCTATGATGCCGGTGGCAGCAAGATCGATACGGTCGATATGGGCCCCATGCCTGCCGGTGATCACAACTTTGCCTGGAAGGCGGGTGAGGGCGTGCCGGTCGGCAATTATCGCATCGTGGCTGAAGCCGCAACCGGTGCGGATGGCAGCTACGAAGAGGTTGCAACCTATATGGGGTTCAACATCAATAGCGTCACATTGGGTCAGAACGGGATAGGGATGAAGGTGAATACCGCAATCGGCTCTATCGACATGAGTGAAGTGAAACAGCTCGGTTAAACGAGGAAGATAACATGGCAGGTTTTAGTACAGCAGTTACGGGTCTGAAGGCGTCCACCACCATGCTGGACGTGGCTGGTAACAACATCGCTAACTCCAGTACCGTCGGCTTCAAGGCTTCACGCACCGAATTTGGTGATATTTATGCCACGGCTGTTGTGGGAGCCGGGTCAGCCAACGTGGCCGGTTCGGGTGTGACCGTGACCGATATCGCTCAGGACTTCAAGGCGGGCACGATTGAGTTCACCAACAATAACCTGGATCTGGCCATCAATGGCTCGGGTTTCTTTCAGCTGGATGACGGTCAGGGCGGGGTGACCTATACCCGGGCCGGTGCGTTCGAGCTGAACAAGGAAGGGTATATTGTTTCCAAGAACGGCAAGTTCCTGCAGGGGTATGGTCTGGATGCCGACGGCAACCGCTTGCCGATCGGTGACATGGCGGTGACTCAGAAGGAAAGCCCGCCCAAGGCCACCACCGAAATCGACCTGTCATTCAACATCGATGATCGCAAGGACTCCAGCACGCTGTTGCCGACCTACGACAAGGACGAGCCGGGCTCATTCACCTGGACAACAACCGATCGCGTATTCGACAGTCTGGGTAACGAGCATACGATCAAGTACAACTTTGCCGAACAGCGCCCGGTTCGTCAGGTGTTGGACTTCAATGTTTCGGGGACCCCCTTTTCGGTTACCAACCCTGATGGCTCAACGGCTGCAGGTGCGATTGCTTCTGTGTCGGGTGTAGGTCTGTCTCCGGCCGATTTTACGGGTGGTTACCTGGACCCGACATCGACGGCCTATCAGGCCCTGAGTGAGGCAGACCCCAGAATCGATCTGGCCAGCGTGGCCTATGATGGCGCCAACCGTGTCAGCTTCGAGCTGAAGGCCAGCGCAACCGATGCCGGTGATCTCATTGTTGCCGATGACACCGGTGAGGTGGCCAATATCAATACGCGGGTGGAAGATCGTTATCGTGATGCCAACGAGGTGCGGGTGTATAACCTGGATCTGGCCGGAGTTAATGAAACCATCAGCATTGCCGGGGTTGATATCCCGGTGGGGGCCGGTGATGATTCCGCCGAGAAGCAGGCGGAGCTGATCAATGCGCAGCAGGCTCGTATCGTTGACAAGCATCCGGCTATCGAGTCAGTGAATGCAGAGACCTACATCGATGCCAGTGGCGTCTCTCAGGTCAAACTGATCATTCGTTACAAGTCGGACGAAGGCAACATCCCTGATGCCGTTTCCGGCGGCGTCGACCCCTATCCGGTGTCGGTTGCCGGGGTGTCGCAGGATATCGCGTGGGATGATGATCGGGCATATCAGGGCGATAACTCCTATATGGGGTATTACCGCATGTATGCCTACCTGAACAATACCGAAATGCTGGATATCGGCAAGTTGCAGGACCCGGGTGCCGGGACCTCTTCTGAACCCGGTCCCATTATGGTCAAGTTCAATCCGACCAACGGCCTGCTCAGCGAAATCAACGGTGAGCCTATTGCGGCAGGCACGCAGGTGCCCAGTATCACCATCAAGGGGGCCGATCCGGCCAACGACCTGACCGAAATCAAATTGGACCTGACCGGTTCGACCCAGTTCGCGTCGGCCTCCATCGTGAACAACATTCAGCAAAACGGTTATACCAAGGGTGACCTGATCGGGGTGACCTTTGCCGGTACGGGTGAAATGATCGCGTCTTTCAGTAATGGCCAGAACCAGGCGTTGGGCGTGGTTGCGATCGCATCCTTTGAAAACCAGGCCGGTCTTCAGCCCAGTGGCGATACTGAATGGACAGCAACGCTTGATTCCGGCGATGCGGTGTTGAACCCGCCGGGTACAGGGCTGAACGGTACTCTGCGCTCGGCTGCGCTGGAAGCGTCCAACGTGGATCTGTCAGCAGAGCTGGTGAAACTGATTGAAGGTCAGCGTAATTTCCAGGCCAACTCCAAAACGCTGGAAACCCTGAATACGGTGACGCAGACCATTCTGCAAATCTGATTACAGCTACAGTTGAAAGCCGGGCCTAAGCCCGGCTTTTCTGTTTATGGCACATAGTTTGCTTAATCCATGATAACGAATCGGAAACGGCAAGCCTTTACCGGAGCAGTGGATGGATAAGGTCCTTTATGTCGCCATGACGGGCGCACGTGAAAACATGCTGGCGCAGCAGGTGCATGCCAACAACCTGGCGAATGCAACGACTACCGCATTCAAGCATGACCTGGAGCAGGCGCGTGCCATGCGGGTACTGGGTGACGGCTTTGAGTCACGAGTGTATTCGATGAGCGAGCGCCCGGGTACCAACCTGGAAAGTGGTACGCTGATGCAAACCGGACGAGATCTGGATCTGGCTATTGAAGGTAATGGCTGGATGGCGGTGCGTGGCCCCGATGGCAACGAGGTTTACACCCGTAATGGTGGGCTGCAGATCAATGCCGCCAATCAGCTGGTGACAGGCAGTGGCTTGCCGGTATTGGGCAACGGGGGGATCCCGATTATTATTCCGCCGGCTGAAAATATTTTTATCGCCAATGATGGCACGATCACCATTCGCCCACTGGGTGAAGCGGCAGCCGAAGTGGCGCTGGTGGATCAGATCAAGCTGGTACAGCCGCAGGATGATGCTCTGTACAAGGGGCGGGACGGTTTCATGCATACGGATAACGATATTCCCCTGCCTCAGGCGCTGGGTGTGCAGGTCCGCTCCGGTTATCTGGAGGCGAGCAACGTCAATGCCGTGGCGGATCTGACAGCCATGATTAGCCTGTCTCGACAATTCGAGATGCAGGTCAAAATGATGAAAACAGCCGAAGAGAACTCTTCTGCGGCTGCCAAAATTCTGCAAATGAGCTGATAACGTTTAAGGAGTATCAACCATGCACGGTGCCTTGCATGTGGCCAAAACCGGCTTGAGCGCTCAGGATACCCAGCTCAAGGTCATCTCCAATAACCTGGCCAACGTCAGTACGGTCGGATTCAAAAAGGATCGCCTGGAATTCGAGGATCTGCTGTATCAGATCCGTCGTCAGCCGGGGGCCGCCACCAGTGAAGACTCTCAGTTGCCATCGGGGCTTCAGCTGGGCAGCGGTGTGCGTACGGTTGGTACCCAGAAGCTGTTTCACACGGGCGATATGCAGATTACCGATCAGCCGTTTGATGTAGCGATCAATGGGCGTGGGTTCCTGCAGGTGATGCAGCCCAACGGCGATATTGCCTACACCCGGAATGGTGAGCTGCACATTGATGGCGAGAATCGTCTGGTAACAGCAGAGGGCTATCTGGTTGAACCGGCCATCACCCTGCCGGGCGAAGTGACCAACTTTTCGGTTGGTGGCGATGGTACGGTCAGCGTGACGGTGGCCGGCGACCCCGATCCGCAGGAGCTTGGACAGCTGGAGCTGGCCGATTTTGTGAACCCTCAGGGCTTGCAGGCCGTGGGGCAAAACCTGTTCATCGAAACAGCGGCCAGTGGCGCGCCGATTGTGGGAGTGCCGGGTGAAGAGGGGCGTGGCCTTTTAAAGCAGGGGATGCTGGAAGGGTCCAATGTCAATGCGGTTGAGGAACTGGTGGATATGATCACGACCCAGCGTGCCTATGAGATGAACTCCAAAGTCATCTCTACCGCTGATGAAATGCTCGGCTACGTCAGCCAGCAGCTGTAATCAATCAAGCAGGGGATGAGACGAATGAAAACGGGTATGCGGGTGCTGCTACTGGCGGCCGCGGTAGTGTTGACCGGTTGCGTCAATAAAGCGCCCAAGCCGGATAATCCCCATTATGCACCGATTCAGCCGGTACAGATGCAGCAGCCTCAGCCGGTCACCGGGTCGATCTATCAGGCGGCGACCAGTATGGATCTGTACAGTGACGGGCGTGCCCATCGGGTTGGCGATATTATCACGGTGGTGCTGACGGAGCGGACGCAGTCGTCCAAAAGTGCTTCGACCACGGTAGACAAGACTAACGACATGTCGATCGGCGCACCGAACGTGTTGGGACATGAGGTAAAGGTGTTTGGTAATCCGTTGAGTGCCTCCATGAACTCCAACACGGCTTTTGATGGCGAAGGCAGTTCGGATATGAGCAATAGCCTGAGCGGCAACATCACGGTGACCGTTCATCAGGTATTGCCGAACGGCAACCTGCTGGTGCGAGGAGAAAAGTGGCTGACCCTGAATCAGGGGGATGAGTATATCCGTATCAGCGGCCTGGTGCGTAAGCAGGATGTCGGGCCGGACAACCGGGTCCCCTCGACTCGGCTGGCCGATGCGCGTATCACTTATAGTGGTACCGGGGCCACGCATGATTCCAATGTAATGGGCTGGCTGGCGCGTTTCTTTATCAGTCCTCTGTGGCCTTTCTGAGGTATCGATGATGGCTAAGTTGCTGCAAACCTGTATGTTGTTGATGTCCGCCCTGTGTGTCTGTCTGCCGGTTCAGGCGGAGCGCATCAAGGATATTGCCAGTGTTGCCGGAGTACGGGCCAACCAGTTGGTCGGCTATGGTTTGGTGGTGGGGCTGGACGGGACCGGCGACAAAACCAGTTTCACCTCGCAAACTTTCCGCAACATGCTCAATAACTTCGGTGTGGCCATTCCACCGAATATAGATCCCAAATCCAAGAATATTGCGGCGGTTGCCATACATGCCGAGCTGCCGCCGTTTGCCAAACCGGGGCAAACCATTGATATCACGGTCTCAACGATAGGCGATGCCAAAAGTCTGCGTGGGGGCAGCCTGTTGATGGCTCCGTTGAAGGGAGCGGACGGCAATGTCTACGCCATTGGTCAGGGCAATTTGGTAGTGTCGGGGTTCGGTGTTGAAGGGAATGACGGGTCGCGCCTGTCCTTGAACGTTCCCAGCGTGGGGCGCATTCCCAACGGCGCCACGGTGGAGCGTACGGTGCCCAATGCCTTTGCGCAGGGCGACAGCCTGATGTTTAACCTGAACCAGCCTGACTTTACAACGGCACGGCGGGTAGCCGAGCAGGTGAATAATCTGCTGGGACCTGACATGGCGATGGCGCTGGACGCAGCTTCCATTCGGGTGCGTGCTCCTCGAGACCCTTCCCAGCGGGTGTCCTTTTTGTCGGTACTGGAAAATCTGGAAGTCGATCCGGGGCAGGAGGTGGCCAAGGTCATCATCAACTCCCGCACCGGTACCATCATCATTGGTCAGAACGTGCGGGTATCTCCCGTCGCCATTACCCATGGCGGGCTGACCGTGGCCATTAACGAAAACCTGGATGTGTCCCAGCCCAATGTGCTGGGCGGTGGCAACACGGTGGTTACTCCGCGCAGTGAAATTGAGGTCGAGGAAGGCTCGGGTCGCATGTTCGAGTTTGCGCCGGGGGCGACGCTCAGTGACATTGTTGAGGCCGTGAACCAGGTGGGTGCGGCACCGGGCGACCTGATGGCGATTCTGGAAGCGCTTAAGCAGTCCGGGGCGCTGAAAGCAGAGCTGGTGGTGATCTGATGGCGATTAAAAGCGGCTTCGATGCCTCATCCGCCGGCCTGTTTACCGATCTGAATCAGCTGCAGAAGCTGAAAGGACAGGCGCACACAGATGAACAGGCTGCGCTCAAGGGCGTGGCGCAGGAGTTCGAGCAGCTGTTTATGAGCATGATGCTCAAGAGTATGCGTCAGGCTAACGATGTCCTGGCAGCGGACAGCCCGTTCAATTCCAATGATGTGCAGTTCTATCAGGAGATGTTTGACCAGCAGCTGACCCTGGATCTGTCGAAAAAGGACAGTATCGGGCTGGCCGATATTATTGTGCAGCAATTGAGTCAGCAGGTCGCGGCCGCACCAACGGCCTCGGAGGATGAAGAAGAGCCGTCGTCCACGTCATTGACCGAGCAGATGCTCAACCGAGCGCTGGTGAGCGGCCCTGTTACTCAGCCGGCTGGAATGCCTTACAGTGCGCCGGTTGTGACTGCAACGGCTCGGCCGGACGAGTCTGCACCCGAACAGGACGAGCCGGTAGCAGTCAGCGCGGACGGGCAAGGCTTGCCCGCACGTTTCGATACACCGGCGGTTTTTGTGGAAAAGCTGCAGCCGCTGGCTGAAAAAGCCGCTGCCGTTCTGGGTGTCTCCCCGTCGGTATTGCTGGCGCAGGCTGCGCTGGAAACCGGTTGGGGCAAGTTTATTAGCCGCGATGTGGCCAGTGGGCAGAGCAGTCGAAATCTTTTCAATATCAAGGCTGATCGCAGCTGGCAGGGCGATTCGATTCAGGTACAGACCCTCGAGTATCGCGGTGGAGTGCCGGAAAAAGAACAGGCGCGCTTTCGTGCCTATAACAGCTATGCGGAAAGTTTCAGTGATTATGTCGCTTTTCTGCAGAGTAACCCCCGCTATCGACAGGCGCTGGACAATACCGCCGACCCGTCCCGATTTGTACATGAATTGCACAATGCCGGTTATGCCACCGACCCCGAATATGCGGCCAAAATCGAGCGCATTTTTAACGGTGAACAGCTGGCGGGGCTGAAGTTCGGAACTCAAGAAGGCTAGTAGTCAGCCGATACAGAATGAGAGTGGGCACGCACTGACGCGGGCCAGTGGAGGAATACCATGAGTTACGGTCTGCTGAATCTGGGCACCCAGGCGTTGACGGCCAACCAAACCGCCCTGTCGGTCGTCGGGCAGAATATCGCCAACATTAATACCGATGGCTATAGTCGTCAGCGGCCCGAGTTTGCCTCTCGAGACTCCATCGGTGGTGTCGAGGTGTATGACATCGCCCGTATTGCCGACCAATTTCTCAACCGGCAAATCTGGGCGGACAAGGCCTCCTACAGCAATGCCGAGCTGTACCAGATGTTTGCCGGCGAGCTGGACAACCTGCTGGCCTCTGAGGCGACCAGCATATCCACGGCTATGGACGGCTACTTTGGTGCCCTGCAGACAGCGGTGGATGATCCCACCAGCTTGCCCAATCGTGAGTTGTTTATCGCGGAAGCCGAAGCGCTGGTGCAGCGTTTCAACGACCTGGATGCCAACCTGGAACGCCAAAACGGTAACCTGAATAGTCGTCTGGAAAGCTCGACGGCCAAGGTTAATGCTATTGCCCGCAATATCGCGGAATTGAACGACAAGCTGCGCATTGCAACAGCAGCCGGCAGTCCGGTGAACGAGTTGCTGGACAAGCGCGATGCCCAGCTGGATCAGCTGGCGCAGTTGGTCAATTTCACCACGGTGGAAGACAAGGAGACCGGTGGCGTTAACGTGTTTGTCGGCAAGGGTGAGCCCCTGGTAATGGGCAAGGATGCGAACCGGCTGGTGACGCGGGTTGATCCGGCTGATGCCAGCAAATTGAACGTGGCGCTGCAGATCGGCAACAGCATGAGTGACGTGACCGGGCAGATCAACGGGGGGGAGATCGGTGGCTTGCTGGAATACCGTGACACAATTCTGGACAAGGCGCGGGACCAAATGGGGATTATCACCCTGGCATTTGCCGATACCATGAACCGGCAGCATATGCAGGGCATGGATCTGGACAGTGAACTGGGCGGCCGTCTGTTTACGGATATCAATGATCCTGCAGCCATGAACAACCGAGTGCTCAGTGACAGCCGAAACACCTCGGACCTCAGTCATGCCTGGGTACGCATTGATGATACCAGCGAGCTCAAGGCCAGCGAATACAAGATGATATTCGACAGTGATGACAGCTTTACGCTGGTCAGGGAAAGCGACGGCAAGCGTTGGGACGCCAGTGACTTCAGTACCGCTGCCAGTGCCGATGATGTTACGGGCAACCAGCAGATTTACCAGGACGCGAATACCGGTGAGATGACCTTGCGTATTGACGGCTTCACGCTGCAGCTGGACCCAGTGGGCAAGAGTTTCGGTGCGGGCGATCAGTATGTCATTCAGCCGGCACGCTCGGCGGCGTCCGATATTGAAATGGTCTTGCGCGACCCGCATGACCTGGCGCTTGCCGCGCCGGTCAAGGTTGAAGCGAACAGCGAGAATAGCGGGACGGGGGTGGCATCGGTCAGTGTAACCGATCGTGCCGATCTGGAAACGGCGGTCAGTGGCACTCACCTGAATCCGCCCATCAGGATTGAATTCAGCGCACAGGAAACCCCGCCGGGCTCAGGTAGCATGCAGACATTTTACCGTGTCTACAATGTAGCGGATCCCGACAATCCGGTGGAAATCGACCCGGACAATGATCCGTCCACACCGATTGCCGCACAGCCGTTTACACCTGGCGAGCCACTGCAGTTGCCGGGCAATTACGGCTATGAAGTCGTGATCAAGAACCAGCCTCAAGCGGGCGACAGTTTTACAGTGGATTACAACGAAGGGGGCGTGTCTGACAACCGGAACGCGCTGGCGATGTCGGACCTGCAGTTTGACAAGACGGTGGATGGTGCTTCCTATCAAGACCGCTATGGCCAATTGATCGAGCGCGTGGGGACTCAAACGGCGGTGGCCCAGATCAATGCACAGGCCAGCAAGTCGGTCCTG
Source organism: Marinobacterium marinum (assembly GCF_013868415.1). Taxonomy (GTDB): domain Bacteria; phylum Pseudomonadota; class Gammaproteobacteria; order Pseudomonadales; family Balneatricaceae; genus Marinobacterium; species Marinobacterium marinum. The sequence goes on from NZ_JACEMT010000029.1 coordinate 67,963, forward strand.
GATGCCAACCTTGCGATGCGTTCCAGCATCAGCGGTGTCAACCTGGATGAAGAAGCGGCCAAGCTGATCCAGTTTCAACAAGCCTACTCGGCGTCGGCACAGCTGATTCGCGCGTCGCAAACCATTTTTGATGCCCTGATCGGCGCAGTTTAAGGAGTCTTGCCATGCGTATTGCTACCAGTCAGGTATTCCTCAACAACATCAACAGCCTGTCCGAGGCCAACAGCGCGCTGTTCAAAACCCAGCAGCAGATCGCGACCGGTAAAAAGGTGTTGCAGCCCTCCGATGATCCCTTGGCGGCGGCTCAGATCATCAAACTGAAAAAGGAAGTCGCCCGTAACGACCAGTTTCAGGGCAATATCGAAGTGTCCAATCGTCGTTTGGCGCTGGAAGAGATTACGTTGAACCAGCTGTTTAATGAGGGTGTGCGTCTTAAGGAGCTGACGATTCAGGCCGGTGACGGCATCCTGAGCCAGGCCAACCAGGCTTCGCTGGCGACGGAAGTGGATGAAATCCTGCAGCAGATGTTGGGGTTGGTGAATACCAAGGATGTGCAGGGCGAATATCTGTTTTCCGGCTTCAAGGGTGAAACGCGTAGCTATGAATATGACGAACTGACGCAGAGATATGCGTATCAGGGAGACAGCGGTCAGCGCTATATCCAGATCGGTCCGGATACCAAAGTAGCGTCTACGGATGCCGGTACTCGCCTGTTTGAACAGGTTCCCGGAGTCGTGATGCCGAGCATGGCGGCCAATACAGCGGTACGGGATATTCATGTTCGTGATTTCAAGGCGCTGGAGCAAGCAGATGCCGCCGGTACTTCGCCTTACAGCATGACATTGACGGATACCGGCGAATTCAGTGTTCAGGATAGCCTGGGCAACCCGGTACCGGTGTTTACAGGGGAGGATCCGACGGAAGGTAGCCCCTCGATGACGGTGGCATCTGGCGACCGGGTACGCTTTGGCGGTGTCGAAGTCGTGATCGGGGACCTCCCGGCTGCGGGCGCACCGGCCGATGTGGTAACCGTCGAAACGGAAACACAGCGCGATAATATACTGAATGTCGCGCTTGAGTTGCGCAATGGCCTGCAGAATGTGGATTACACGACCGACGAGGGCAAAGCGGTGCTGGATCAGCTGTTGGGCAAGACGCTGACGGCTCTGGAAGGGGTGCAGGATACGAATATTCGTGCCCGAGGCTCTATCGGCGCCCGCATGAATGCACTGGAGCAGCAGGAAATGGTGAATGAAGACTATCAGTTATTTACCAAGGGGGCGCTGTCGTCTTTCGAGGACCTGGAATACAACGAAGCCCTGAGCCAGTTTGCACTGCAGCAGGCAACCCTTCAGGCAGCCTATTCCAGTTTCAGCCAGATCAGTGGCCTGAGCCTGTTCAACTACATCAAGTAAGATGGCCGGCCGACCGGGTGCATGACGCGGTCGGCATCGCTATTAACTGCCACGATAGGCGTCAATGCCGGCATGGTTCTTCTTTTGCTGCTTGAAGGCCTGGCCCAAGGCATCACGGCGGTCGGTGAAGTGCTGGCGCAGCTCCTCGTTCATGACCTGCAGCTGTTCCAGCAGAGGTGCTGCAAAAGCAGGGTCGCCTTCCAGTCGGTTGACATCCAGTGACACCATCAGCTGAGTCCAGTGCTGTAACGCAGGGCCCGCATTGGCTTCTTCATCCAGAGGCAGCAATGCCAAGGCCTTGAGCTGTGCATACACCTCGGTCGCGGCGTCAAAATGCTGACGCCACTGGGTTTCGGTGAGCGGCGTGGCCATATCAGCTACCTTCAGCTGCCGAGCCTGCCTGTGCTTCTGCCGGGCGTGGCGGGTTGCGCTGGTCTTCAGGAATCGCATCCCAGCCGGATTTGATCTCGATGATCAACAGACCCACTTCATTCAGCTTCTCGGTTGATGAGTCGATATTGGCCTGGCTCAGCGTTCTGATCATGTAGTCATAGAGGCGTGACAGGTTGCCGGAGACTTCATTGGTCTCCTTGTCCTGCAGAGAGCCTTCCAGCTCGCCGATAATGGCGATGGTCTTGCTGATGGCGGTTCCCTTGCTGGCCGTATCCTGGCGCTCGATTGCACCCTTGGCAATGGCCAGCTGGCGGATGGCTCCTTCAAACAACATACTGACCAGTCGATGTGGGCTGGCGTTTTCTACTTCGGAAGCAATATTGATCTGCTGATAAGCCTTGCTGCCCTGTGCATTGTTCATAAAACGAAGAGTCCCGTGGAGTAAGATTTATTTCTTGCTGCTGTTTTGGCCAATCTGAGCGAGGCTGGCCAACTGTTGCTGCAGGTAATTACCGGTATTGTTGAGCTGGGCTACGGTGGCGTCCATGGCATTAAACTGGCTGAACAGCCGTGCTTCCAGTTTTTGCAGGCGCAAGCCAAGACTCTCCCGCTGGTCGCCAATATCGTCCATCTGGCGGTTGAGCAGGTCCGTGCGGGTGGCGAAGGTGCCGTTGCTTTGCAAGTAGCCTTCCAGTGTCGTGTCCAGACGTTTGGCAAAGCCGTTGTTTTCATCACTGAAGAAACGGCTAACTTCACTGAAGCGATTTTTCAGTGCGTCATCCAGTTTTTCGCTGTCGAGCTCCAGCTGGCCGTTACGCTGGGTGGTAATGCCGAGTTGGGCCAGGCTGTTAATACCCTCATCGGTCTGGCCTCCCGACATCAGCGTACGCAGCTGATTCTGAATGGTCCGCGTGAGAGCATCCCCCTGAAGGGGGCCGGCGGCTTCGGTATCCGGATTGTAGGCGGTTTGTTGGGCGATCAGCCCCTGGAGTGCATTGTAGGACTCCACAAACCCCTCGATCATGCTTTTGACATTGGTGGTGTTGGTATTGACGGTCAGGGTGATCGGCTTGTCGGCTTCGGTGGTGTCTTTCAGGGTGATGGTGGCGCCTGGAATCACGTCTTCAATGGTGTTGGAAGACGATGTCATCAGCTGCCCTTCCAATGAAAAGCGGGCATCCAGTGCCGCCGTGACCTGATCGTAGTTGCCGTCATCGCCATCCAGCGCCGTGTCGGCGTTGGCGGTGTAGGTATAGTCGAACCCGGACAGGTCTCCCGTAGTGCTGGTGCTGCTGATCGAGGTGATGCGGTTGTCTGCGCCGGTGTCGTCACTGGTCAAGACCAGGCGAGGGCCGGATTCCAGATTCAGAATCGTGGCGGTCATACCGAAATTGTCTTCGGCATCGTTGATGGCGTCGCGGATTCCTTCCAGGGAAGTATTGCTGTCGGCAATATCGACGGTAAAGCTCTTGCCGGCGGCATTATCAAAGGTCAGAGTGCCGGTGTCACCGTCGGTGTAGCCGCTTTGGCCAACCAGCTTGTGGGCGCTGGCCAGGTTGCTGACTTCCAGAGAGTAGCTGCCAAGGCTGGCGGATTCGTCAGCCGAGAAGGAGGCGACCTTGCCGTCCGAGCTGCGTGCCGAGCGGCTGGTAAAGTTATCCACATCCGCCAGTCCCTTGAAGCTGGACTGAAAATCGGACAAGGCTCCCTTCAGGATACCGATGGCGGACAGTTCCGTTTGCAGGCGGGCTTCACGCCGGTCCAGCCGGGTGGTGGCTGGAGTTGCTTCCGCCGTTACCAGCTTGGCAACAAGGTCATTGATCGGGAGGCCGGAACCGAATCCGGTAGAAGTAATAGCCATGGGAGCCTCGGTCTTAAAATACGTTGGTCCTGAAGGATCAGGCCTGGGTATCGAACAACAGGTGCTGCATTTCCTGCAGGTGTCCAATAACTTTCAACAGATCTTCGGACGGAATCTGCTTGATGACTTCATCCGTTGCCCTGTCTACGACCTTGATGATGGTTCTCTCCACATCAGAGTCGACCTCGAAATTGATGCCGCGCTCCAGCAGCGTCATCGTTTCGTTCAGTGATGCGACGGTCTGCTCGATCTCTTCGATCGTCAGTTGTGCATTTTCATTGGCGACATCCGTTGAGCTGGAATTACTGCTCTTGGCCGGAATAGCGGCCGCCTGGGAAATCCCTTCTCCGGGCTTAGTCGTGCTGCTGCCCTGCAGCGACGGGCTTTGTCCCGTAACGGGGGAGATTGTGCTCATATCCTATCTCCTCTGACAAAAACGGGGGCCATAGGCCCCCGTCAAGTATAGCCGCTAACGGGGCTGGCCGTTAGCCCAGCAGAGACAGTACCTGCTGCGGCAGCTGGTTGGCCTGGGCCAGAATGGAAGTACCGGCCTGCTGCAGGATCTGGTTGCGAGTCAGGTTGGCAGTTTCCTGGGCAAAGTCGGCATCCTGAATACGTGAGCGAGCGGCGCTGACGTTTTCACTGATGCTGGCCAGGTTGGCAATGGTGCTTTCGAAACGGTTCTGCACCGCACCCAGGTCGGCACGCTGTTCAGAGATATAGCTCAACGCCTTGTCGATGACCGAAATGGCATCGTTGGAACCGGACTGAGAGCCGATATCAATATCGGACACTGCACTGAGGGTACCGGCTACCGGTGCCGCCAGAATATCGGTATTGGCGGCTGCAGATACGTTGAAGTTGCGGTTGGATTCAAAAGAGACTTCGCCGCCAACAACGATACTACCGTCTGAGCCGTCGCCTGCCGCGCCCATGGCCTGTCCTGCAACACTGATGGATTCGCCACCAGCACTATGGCTCAGATCCTGAATGTTGATATCCTCACCCTGTTCGTTGGTCAGGGTAATAGCAGTCTTGTCATCGCTCAGGGTTGCGAAAATGCCGGTTTCACCCGACTTGGCGTTGATGGCATCAGACAGGTTGGACAGGTCTGATGTGGTCACGCCTGCAGTGATGTTAACCGCACCGGCACCGTTGGAAGAGGACAGGTCGAAAGTTACGGTACCATCGGCACTCAGGCCACTGATAGTGGTTTCAGTACGTGCGGATGCGGTGACACCGGTACCGCCGGACAGACCGTTGACCCCTTCGGCGATGTTCTTGGCCGTTGCGCCGGCTGCGACAGCGTATTCCTCGGAACCCAGATAACCGTTGATGGTCAGGGTATCGGCCGCGACTTCGTTACCAGCCGAGATGTCAGCAGCAACAGCCGCTGCTGCACCGATATTGGCGCTGGAACCGCCCTGGTAAGCACCGATTTTCTGCGCGGAGGTGCTGCCGATGGAGACGTTGATGGTTTCGTTGGAGTTGGCGCCGACCTGGAACTTGGCAGAGGTGAAGCTGCCATCCAGAATGTTTTTGCCGTTAAACGTGGTGGTTTCGGAAATACGGTTGAGTTCCTGCTGCAGCTGAGACACTTCTTTCTGCAGGTTGGCGCGGTCAACATCGGAGTTGGTATCGTTGGCAGACTGGATGGCCAGTTCACGCATGCGCTGCAGAATGTTGGTAGACTCGCTCATGGCACCTTCGGCAGTCTGTGCCAAAGAAATACCGTCGTTGGCGTTACGCTGAGCCTGGTTCAGGCCGCGGATCTGAGCGGTCATACGGTCGGAAATGGCCAGACCGGCAGCATCATCCTTGGCACTGTTGATACGCAGACCGGAAGACAGGCGCTGCAGGGAGGTCTGCAGATCGTTCTGCGACTTCATCAGGTTGTTCTGAGCGTTGAGAGAGGCAACGTTTGTGTTGATAACAGCCATTTCTGTTCTCCTTTGACTGCCCCTTTAATAAGGTTACCGGTAGCGGCGAGGGGCAGGATGGTCATTCGTTCTCAGCAGCACGAAAGCCTGTGCTTGCCGGGTCTGATCAGGTTAGCGGCCCGGGTCGGGAAAACTTTAAGAAAAAAATCACATGTTTTACGGCCGGTTGTTTAACCCGGTGAAGATATTCGATGAAGCCCTCCTTCGATCCGGCTGCAGGTATGGCTGGCTCCTGATCTATGGATGTCAATCTATTGACATCCCCTGCTCATCCAGTACCTTTGACAGAATACTGACGAACCCCCTGGATGCGTTCATGCAAGGACCAGATACCCCTGCTGCCGGTTTCGAATTGCTGATCATCGATGATGATGCCGAGCGCCGACAGTCACTGCACACCTGCTTCGCCTTTCTTGGTCTGAGCTGCCATGCTTTCGATTTCGTGACCTGGCTGCAGCAAGGCAAGCGCTTTGATTTTTCCGCCGTCGGCCTGGTGCTGATTGGAGAAAGCAGCCTGCCGATTGCCTTGGGCAAGCTGATTGCCGAACTGGACACTCAGCGGGTACAACCCAAGCTGCTGGCCTGTGAATGGCCGGAATTGTCGTCGGATGATTTTGCACGTCACGGCATTCTGGGCGTGCTGGAGCCGCCGTATCGTTATGCTCAGCTGCTGGACTGGCTGCATCTGTGCGGGCGAGTGCATGCGCAGCGGGAGCCACTGGCACTGCAGGCGGAAATGCCCGGATTTGTCGGACAAAGCCGACCGATCCGAGATATTCGCCATCTGATCACACAGGTCGCGCCCAAGGATATCAGCGTACTGATTACCGGTGAATCGGGGACCGGTAAAGAAGTGGTAGCGCGTTGTCTGCATGAGCACTCGACGCGTTGTTCAGGGCCTTTTGTGCCGGTGAACTGTGGTGCCATTCCATCCGAACTGCTGGAAAGCGAACTTTTTGGTCACGAAAAGGGCGCCTTTACCGGTGCCATCTCAAGCCGGCCGGGGCGTTTCGAACTGGCCAACGGCGGTACCCTGTTTCTGGACGAAATCGGTGATATGCCGCTGCCGATGCAGGTCAAGTTGCTGCGCGTGATTCAGGAGCGCCAGTTCGAACGGGTGGGGGGCAGTAAAACGCTGGAAGCGGATGTGCGTATTATTGCCGCGACCCACAAGAATCTGGAAGTCATGATTCAGGATGGGCAGTTCCGTGAGGACCTCTATTATCGCCTGAATGTTTTCCCGCTGGAGATGCCGGCACTGCGCGATCGCCTTGAAGATCTGCCGTTGCTGATTCATGCCTTGAGTGCCCAGCAGGATGAGGGGGTGCCGCTGCAGTTTCACCCGACGGCGCTGGCGTCACTCCAGCGGCACTCCTGGCCGGGCAATGTGCGAGAGCTGGCCAACCTGATTGAGCGGCTGGGAATTATTCATCCCGGTGGCGTGATCGGTGTTGCCGAGTTACCGCCAAAATTCCGTCATATAGAAGACCCCCAGACACCACAAAGCGACATGCTTGCCTGGTTTGCGGCTGAGGATGACGAGCGCGTAGCACTGGACTCGATCAAGTCCGCTGATCCCGAAGGTTTGGCCGGGCGAGTGTGTTTGCCGGCGGAAGGCCTGAACTTGAAGGACTGGCTGGAAAGCCGGGAGCAGTTGTTGATTCGCCAGGCGCTGGAGGCCGGTGGGCAGGTGGTCTCCCGTGCGGCGAAGCTGCTGCATTTGCGTCGCACGACACTGGTGGAAAAAATGCGCAAGTACGGGATTGAGCGTCAATGACCGATCTGCAGGCAGCGGAACGGCGCATTGCGTTGCTGGAAGCCGAGCTGGATCATGCACGGCAGCAGCAGCGCCACCTGCAGGGGTTGGTCAGTCGTATACCCGGTGGGGTGCTGGTGATCGACCAGACCGGTCGTATCACGGATTACAATCCGGCGGCCGAAGCATTGCTGGGCATCGATCTGGCCGAGAAGAGCTGGCTGGAGGTGATTAACACCTGCTTTGCTCCGCGTCCGGATGATGGCCATGAGGTGTCATTGCAGAACGGCCGTCGGGTCAGCCTCTCGACCCAAGCGCTGGAAAGCGAGCCGGGGCAGCTGGTTTTTATTACCGACCAGACACACACGCGTACCTTGCAGGAACAACTGCATCATTACCAGCGCCTGTCCGAAATGGGGCGGATGATGGCGTCGCTGGCCCACCAGGTGCGTACCCCCTTGTCGGCCGCATTGCTGTATGCCAGCCATCTCATGGTACCTCAGCTGGATGATGACACGCGGGTTCGCTTTGCCGGCAAGGTGAAAGCGCGCCTGAGCCATCTGGAACAGCAGGTACGTGACATGTTGATCTTTGCCCGTGGTGAAACGCGACTGGAAGACCGGGTGGATGGGCGTACCCTGATGGCCCGTTTGGAAGACCTGCTGGATCAGCCATTGACGCAATATGATGCGGATTGTGATTGTATCAATGCTGCAGCAGAAACCGTTATCCAGTGCAATTTGGAGGCCTTGCTGGGAGCTGTACTGAACCTGATTAACAATGCATTACAGGCTTGTGGCGAGGGCTGCGAATTACAGTTGTCTCTTCGTTGCGATGCCAACTGGTTGCTGATCGAGGTGTGTGACAGCGGACCGGGCATGGACTCGGCCATGCTGCAAAAGGTGCAGGAACCCTTTTTCACGACCAAATCCCATGGGACGGGGCTGGGACTGGCGATCGCACAGGTGATGGCACGTGCACACCGGGGGCATTTTGAGCTGGACTCTGCACCGGGGCAGGGGACCTGCGCCCGTTTTCGTTTACCCGTGTTGAACACAGCTGAATTGGGAGTTACATGAGCGCGACCGTTCTGATCGTAGAAGATGACGTGAGCCTGCGTGAGGCGATCGCGGATACCCTTGAACTGGCCGATATTCGCTATCTGGAGGCCGGCAGCGCCGAGGAGGCGCTGGAATTGCTGCAGCAGCAGCGAGTGGCAATGGTGGTGTCCGATGTCAATATGCCGGGCATGGACGGTCATGCTCTGTTAGCACAACTGAAGACGCGCTGGCCAGCCTTGCCGGTGGCCCTGATTACCGCCTACGGTCAGGTTCACAAGGCGGTTGAGGCGATCCGGGAGGGAGCGGTGGACTATGTCATGAAGCCCTTTGAGCCGGAACAGTTGATCGGGCTGATTCGCACTCACGCTCTGGGCGTCAGTAGCCCGACGCGTGACGAGCCGATCGCACGGGCCCCTGGCAGTCGACAGCTGCTGCAGCTGGCGCAGCGTGTGGCGGTGACCGGTTCGACCGTATTGATTACCGGCGAATCCGGGACCGGCAAGGAGGTTTTGGCACGCTATATCCACGATCATTCCACTCGTGCCGCTCAGCCATTCATCGCCATCAACTGTGCCGCCATTCCTGAAAGCATGCTGGAAGCAACGTTGTTCGGGCATGAAAAGGGGGCTTTTACCGGAGCGATTGGCAGTCAGCCGGGCAAGTTCGAACAGGCCAATGGCGGCACCCTACTGCTGGATGAGATCAGTGAAATGGAACTGGGCCTGCAGGCCAAACTGCTGCGCGTACTGCAGGAGCAGGAGGTCGAACGAATCGGCGGCCGTAAGGTGATTTCACTGGACGTGCGTGTCCTGGCGACCAGTAACCGACAGCTGGAACAGGCCGTAGCCGAAGGCCGCTTTCGCGAGGATCTGTACTACCGCCTGAATGTTTTTCCGTTGCAATGGCAGCCTCTGCGGGAACGGGCGGAGGATATAGAGCCTTTGGCACAGCGGCTGCTTGCTCATCACTGTGCCAAGATGGGGCGGGCTGTTGCTGTCCTGGATACGGATGCGGTACAGCGCCTGTGTCAGCATGATTGGCCCGGCAATGTGCGCGAGCTGGATAACGTGATCCAGCGGGCATTGATCTTGCAAGGCGGCACGCGTATTCAGTCAAGCGACCTGCACCTGGGAACTCAGGCGATCCCGTTGCAACCGGCTGCAACGCAGCATATATCGGCCTTGCAAGGTGAGGAACCGGTGCTCGATGGAGGTCTGGACAGTGATCTCAAGCAGCATGAATATCAGTTGATTGTGGATGCCTTGAAGGCGACGGCGGGCAGTCGCAAGGATGCAGCGGAAAAGCTGGGCATCAGTCCGCGCACGCTTCGATACAAGCTGGCCCGGATGCGTGAAGAGGGAATTGATCTAGAGTCGATGCTGGCAGGTTAGTAAGTGGTTGCTTACCGTGGAGTTTAAGACTTTTGTCGTGATCCGAATAGACCAATGTCTAATTCAGAGGTATGGATCGGCTTGGGTATAACCCTAGATATCCAACTCGCATGCGCCGGACACTAATAACAATACGGCGTGAATAGGTATAACAACAAAACGCAAGTTAAGGGCATCACGATGAGTGAACAAAAAGTATATCCGGTTGATCCGGCTTTCGCGGCCAAGGCGCATGTTGATGCGGCGGCCTACCAGGCCATGTACGAGCAGTCGATCAACGATCCGGATGCTTTCTGGGGCGAACAGGGCAAGCGTCTGGACTGGTTCAAGCCTTACACCAAGGTCAAGAACACCACATTCGATCCGCACAATGTCGATATCAAATGGTATGAAGACGGCGAACTGAACGTCGCGTACAACTGTCTGGATCGCCATCTGGAGACCCGTGGTGATCAGGTCGCGATCATTTGGGAAGGCGACGATCCGGGCGAAGATGAAAAAATCACCTACCGTGATCTGTACGAGCGCGTGTGTCGCTTCGCCAACGCACTCAAGGCGAAAGGCGTGCAGAAAGGCGATGTTGTCACCCTGTACATGCCGATGATCCCGGAAGCGGCAGTGGCGATGCTGGCCTGTGCCCGTATCGGTGCGGTTCACTCGATCGTGTTTGGCGGTTTTTCCCCCGAGGCCCTGGCGGCACGCATTGAAGGTGCCAAATCGAAGGTGGTGGTGACATCCAACTATTCTCTGCGTGGTGGCAAGGCCGTGCCGCTCAAAGAGAATGTGGATAAGGCGCTGGACAACCATGAAGCCGGCAAACTGATCGATACCGTTTTTGTGGTCAAACGCGTTGACAAAGACGTGGCCTGGAACGATAACCGTGATGTCTGGTTCGATGAAATGGTGGCCAACGAGCCGGCCGAATGCCCGGCTGAATCGATGAATGCCGAAGCACCGCTGTTCATTCTGTACACATCCGGTTCCACTGGTGCGCCCAAGGGCTTGGAGCATACGACTGGTGGTTATCTGGTGTACGCGTCGATGACGCATGAGGCGATCTTCGATTATCACGAAGGAGATGTGTACTGGTGCACGGCGGATGTAGGCTGGGTTACCGGACACAGCTATATCATTTACGGGCCGTTGGCCAACGGCGCAACCACTCTGATGTTTGAAGGAGTGCCAAGCTATCCGGACAACAGCCGTTTCGGTCGCGTGATCGAAAAGCACAAAGTCAACCAGTTCTATACCGCGCCGACTGCCATTCGAGCCTTGATGCAGCAGGGCGAAGATGTGCTTGGTGATGCGGATCTGTCCAGCCTGAAATTGCTGGGCTCTGTTGGCGAACCAATCAACCCCGAAGCCTGGACCTGGTATCACCGTGTCTTTGGTCAGGGCAAGTGCCCGATCGTGGATACCTGGTGGCAGACGGAAACGGGTGGCATCCTGATTGTGCCGTTGCCGGGGGCCACGCCGGCCAAGCCGGGTTCTGCCAGTCGTCCGTTCTTTGGCGTACAGCCGGCACTGCTGGATAACGAAGGCAACGAGCTGGAAGGCGAAGCTGAGGGCAGCCTGGTGATCAAGGACTCCTGGCCGGGCCAGAGTCGCTCGATCTGGGGGGATCATGAGCGCTTTATCCAGACGTATTTCTCCAGCTTCAAGGGTGTTTATACCACGGGTGACGGTGCCCGTCGGGACGAAGACGGCTACTACTGGATTACCGGCCGTGTCGACGACGTGATCAACGTATCCGGACACCGCATGGGAACGGCGGAAGTGGAGTCGGCTTTGGTAGCACACCCGGCGGTAGCCGAGGCGGCAGTGGTGGGCTATCCGCATGACCTTAAGGGGCAGGGGATCTACGTGTATGTCACTCTGCAGACGGGCTATGAGCAGTCTGACGAGCTGATGAAAGAGCTGCGTGGCTGGGTGCGTCAGGAAATCGGTCCTATCGCGTCTCCGGACCTGATCCAGTTTGCGCCGAGTATGCCCAAGACCCGCTCGGGCAAGATCATGCGCCGTATTCTGCGAAAGATTGCCGAGGACGACTTCGGTGCACTGGGTGATACCTCGACGTTGGCGGACCCGAGTGTCGTGGATGACCTGATTGAAAACCGCATGAACCGCAAGGGCTGATGTAAGTAGGCACTCGCATACAAAAAGCCTCTCGGTTATGCCGAGGGGCTTTTTTGTCTGCAAAAGAGAGACAGGTACAGCTTGCATGCAGTTTTGTTGACAGATTGGTGCTATTATTGGCACCGAAAAATCTCAACGTTCGCCACCTTCGGAGCCCGTTGTCCACAGGGACGGCCAGACAGTTTCGAAGCATCAGGGAGACGATCAATGCAACTGGCCCAGAAGATCATTATTGCCGATGACCATCCTCTATTCCGTGCGGCACTGCGCCAGGCGGTCACCCAAGCGGTGTCGGACGTCGAAATCGTAGAGGCAGACAGCTTGGCAGCGGTCCAGGAAGCGGTGGAGCGACATGGCGATGCCGATCTGGTCCTGTTGGATATCCACATGCCCGGCACACATGGCTTTTCGGGGCTGGTATTCCTGCGTGGTCAGCATCCTGGTGTTCCGGTGGTCGTGGTCTCCGGCAGTGAAGAAACGCATGTAATGAAGCGGGCGATCGATTATGGCGCTTCCGGTTTCATTCCCAAATCGGCATCCTTGGAAATCATCTCGGAAGCGATCACGTCGGTGCTGGAAGGCGAAGAGTGGCTGCCTCAGGAGCTGACCGAGAATCTGGGCGAAGTGAGCGAAGAAGATCAGCAGTTTGCCGCTGCCCTGGTGTCTCTGACCCCGCAGCAGTTCCGTGTATTGACCATGCTGACAGAAGGCTTGCTCAACAAGCAGATTGCCTATGAACTCAGCGTTTCCGAGGCCACCATCAAGGCGCATGTGACCGCCATTTTGCGCAAGCTGGGTGTGCATAGCCGTACTCAGGCCGTTATTGCTGCTCAGCGTCTTGGCGTTGAGCCGCCCAAAACGGAAGTCTGATCCAAGCCAGGCCCGGGCCCTGCGAGGCACGCCCATAGGGGGTGCCTGCAACGGGTGGCCTTACTCCTTCTCGGCTCGGATAGTGGCAATAATCTTGTTGATCATCGCCCGCAGGGCTGCGGGTTTCACCGGTTTGGTCAACAGCTGAGCGCCTGCAGCCTCGATTTCGTCCCGAACCTCATCCGTACGGTCGGCGGTGATGACAACCGCCGGTGAGAAGTACTCGGCCCCTTCGTCTTGTCCATCCAGTGTCGCCAGTTCCTTCAGTGCCATGATACCGGTGTCGGTCTCACCCAGATGATAATCGGCCAGGACAATGTCCGGAATCCATTGCTGTACCTGCAGCTGGTGCAGTGCTTCGGCTGCCGATAGTACGGTCACGACCTCACAGGACCAACCGTTGAGCAGCGCGCTCATGCCTTCCAGAATTTTGGGCTCGTTGTCGATCACCAGGACCTTGATGCCGTTCAACCCCTTGCTGCGAATCCAGCCGCGTTTTTCCGGGCGCTGTTTCTGAGCCTTGGAAGGATCGCCCAATGGCAGGGTAATACTGAAAACGGTTCCTCGAGAAGGCCATGAACGTACATTCAACTGATGTCCCAGCATGCGGGCAATACGGTCCGTAATGGCCAGTCCCAAACCCAGGCCTTTGACCTGGCTGTGCTTGGGGTTGTCGATGCGCTTGAACTCTTCAAACACTTCCAACAGTTTGTTTTCAGGAATGCCGACACCGGTATCCCATACTTCCAGGCGCAACTGGTTGCCGACGCGGCGTGCACCCAGGAGTACTCGGCCGGAGCCGGTGTAGCGCATGGCATTAGAGAGGAAGTTCTGCATGACACGGCGCAGCAGGGCCTGATCGGAATAGACCACCTGTTTGCAGCTGACGGTGTCAAAGCGTAAATCCTTGCCCTTGGCCAGGGCGCTGAATTCGGTATCCAGGGTCTGGAACAGACCTTCCAGCGAGAAGTGAGTCAGCGAAGGTTCCAGTGCGCCGGCATCCAGTTTGGAGATATCGAGAATCGCGGTGATCAATTCTTCGGCGGCCTTGAGCGAGCCATCCAGGTTTTCCACCAGTTGATTGGTTGCCTCGCTGTGGCTTTGCTGTGCCAGGGCCGAGGTGAACAGGCGGGCGGCATTGAGCGGTTGCAGGAGGTCGTGACTGGCGGCGGCCAGGAAGCGGGTTTTGCCAAAATTGGCCGCTTCGGCGTCGGATTTGGCCTGGCGCAGCTCGTCCTCCATTAGAGCGCGGATGGTATTTTCCTTGCGCAGCTCCTTGTTGACAACGGACAAGGCGTGGGTGCGTTCACGGACCCGTTGCTCCAGGTTCTCGTTGGTTTCCTGTAATGCCTGTTCGGCCTTGCGGCGTTCGGTAATGTCCTGATACAGGGTGAAGTAGCCGAGAACATCGCCATATTCGCCAATATGGGGGATATACGTGACCTCCGCAAAACGGATGCTGCCATCCTTGGTGGGCAAGCGCGTTTCAAAGCGCTGACGCTCGCCTTGAAGTACAGCGTCAATATAATGACGCCGGTGCACATATTCTTCCGGCGGCAGGCGGTAACTGTCAACGTAGTTGTCGCGTATAAGTTATCAGCTCTTTAAAAACTCGCCGCCTTTTCCGGGTTCAGTGTGACTGACTCCGGCAAGCTGAAGTCACGGATATCACCTGACCAGCGTTGGGGGTTCTTGGCCTTCTCGACTTCGAGAACCCGTTTGCGTTGCGCCAGGATATACTCGGCCTCGCCGTTATGACGCTGCTCAGGTGTCACGTATTTCAGAGCACTGTGCCGATGCTCGGTGTTGTACCAGCGCACGAACTTCAACACCCAATGCCGTGCCTCTTCGAGCGTCTTGAAGCCATTCACCGGGAACGCCGGTCGGAACTTCAGGGTTTTGAACAGTGACTCCGAGTAGGCGTTGTCGTTGCTGACGCGAGGTCGGCTGTTCGAGGGGGTAATGCCCAGGTCGTACAGCTTTTCCAGGAACGTCGCGGCCTTCATGGGGCTGCCGTTATCAGAGTGCAGCACCAGCGGCTTGGATCGGGCGGCCAGATGTTCCCGCCAGTAGGCCTTTTCGACGAACTCGCTGGCCAGTTCTCCGGTTTCACGCGCGTAGACTTCGTGGCCCACGATCTTACGGCTGTAGACATCCATCATCAGGTACAGGTAAAACCAGGTGCCACGGGCAGGTCCAGGCAACCAGGAGATGTCCCAGCACCAGAGCTGATTAGGCTCGCTGGCTTCATGTGTGGTTGCCTGGCGTTTGCGCTCAGGCGGTTTCTGCCGGCCTCTGGCATGCAGCTGATCGTATTCGTGCAACACCCGGTAGAACGTAGATTCCGACGCCAGATAACGCCCTTGATCCAGCTGATCCGCCACAATAAACGCCGGCGGGGCACTGCGATATCGCGGTTGATTACAGAGCGATACCACGGCTTCACGCTCCTGCTCTGACAGCTTGTTATGCGGTGCAGGTCTGGGCGCGATCGGTCGTTGATCCGCATGGACCAACTGATTCGCCGTCCAGCGCTGGTAGGTGCGCACACTCAGGTTTAGCAAGGCACAGGCCTTGACCAGCGGAGCACCGTTGCTCTGAGCCTCCTGGATCAGACTAACGGCATGCTGGCGATCCGGGAGGCTGGTCATTCGTCCTCGTCTTTGGGGCCCCAGATCGCCTCTGCTTTTTTTGACAGTATTAGCAGCGCGGCCGTCTCCGCGAGCGCCTTCTCCTTGCGGCGTAGATCAGCTTCTAGCTGCTTGATCCGTTTGCGCTCGGCCTTGGTCGCTTGGCGATGCTGTTTGGCTTGCTCATCTGCTTGCGCATTGGCGCCCATACAGGCCGCCTTCCAGGCTTCGATCTGCTCCGGGTACACACCGCGCTGGCGGCAATATTCGCCGATCTCCGCTTCGCTCATCGGAGCGGTCTCCAGCACCATGCGGAATTTTTCTTCGCTGCTCCACTTGTCCGGGGCGGCTGAGTTGGATGGCAAAACGGCACCTCGTTCTCTGGCGGCTTTACGCCAATTGTACAGGGTCGCGGTACTGATGCCTTCCTGACGAGCCAGCTCGGCTACTGTCATGCTGTGAGGCGGCGCCATTTTTTGGAGGATGGCTTCCTTACGTTCCGGTGAATAGTGGGGCATGGTTGTCCTCTGAAATTTTCAGGCGACAACTACGCTGACACATAGGG
>NZ_JACEMT010000030.1 GCF_013868415.1 Marinobacterium marinum
GTAAGCGCCCTTAAATCAGCACCTTTTTTCCAGCCACTGACCGCCGCACACTGATTCCATCGTCACCTACGCGAGGAATCCAGCATGAACTCAGCCGAGCGCACACACTACTGGCAACAGCACATTGAACACTGGCGTGATACCGGGCTATCCGGTGCTGCTTTCTGCAAACAGCAGTCACTGTCCTATCACCAGTTTGTCTATTGGCGCCGCAAGCTCGAAGGTACAGATGATGCGACCGATACCGAGCGTACACCAACATCCGGCTTTGCTCGCGTCACCCAGGTGGCCGCTTCACCGCTATCGGATGATCTGACCCTGAAGCTTCCCGGCGGCATGGCCATTACAGGGCTGCATGCCGGTAATGTCGACCTGCTCGGCGCGATCCTGAGGCAGCTCTGATGAAACCGCGGTATCTTCGTCCCTCTCGGTCCATGCCCGAGATCTATCTGTACCGTGAGCCCATTGATTTTCGCAAGCAGGCCAATGGTCTGGCGGTGCTGATTGAACAGGAGTTGGGACAGAACCCCTTCACCGGTGCGCTGTATGCCTTCACCAACCGACAGCGTAACAAGATCAAGTGCCTGATGTGGGAGGACAACGGCTTTATCCTCTATTACAAGGCGCTGGCCGAAGAGAAATTCAAGTGGCCGAGCCCGGCTGATGAGCTCATGCCGTTGACCGGCGAGCAGATCAACTGGCTGCTCGATGGCTATGATATCAGCCTGCTGCAAGGCCATAAAACCTTGCAGTATGAGGCCGTTGGATAGCCGGTTTTGGGTGCTTCAACTGGCTGTTTTTGATATAATTTTGCCCATGAAAACACAGCCCGAAACCACCTCAAAGACGCCTGATATCAGCAGTTTATCGACCGCTGACTTGCTGTCGATGGTGGCCGGGCTGCAGCAGCAACTGGCCTCGAAAGAGGATGAGCTTGAACGGCAAAACCAAGTGCTTGAGCAGCGGGATCAGGCCGTCAAAGCGCGTGACCGGCAACTCCAGCAGCGCGAGCAATACATCCTGTTGCTGGAAGAGATGCTGCGCTTGCAACGCATCCAGCGGTTCGCGGCCAGCAGTGAGAAAACGGCCCACCAGATCCACCTCTTCGATGAGTCCGAACTGGAAGCCGAGATCGATCAGCTGCGGGATCAGCTCCCGGACGATATTGAAGCCGCTGAAGGTGATACCCCTGCTGTCACGCCTGCACCCAAGCGCCGTCAGCGCGGCTTCTCCGATCACCTGCTGCGTGAGCGTATCGAGCTGCAGCTGAGTGATGAAGAGAAGGCCGGGGCGGTCAAAACCTTCTTCACCAAGGTCAAGGAAGAGCTGGACTATATCCCCGCCCAGCTCAAAGTACTGGAATACTGGCAGGAAAAAGCGGTGTTCGAGGAGAACGGCGACGAGCGTATCCTGGCCGCGGCTCGCCCGACACACCCGCTGGGCAAATGCATCGCCACCCCGGCCCTGCTGGCCTACCTGATCACCTCCAAATATGCCGATGGTCTGCCGTTGTATCGGCAAGAGCAGATGTTCAAGCGTCTGGGCCATGAGCTGTGCCGCACCCGCATGGCGCACTGGATCATCCGTCTGGATGAGGTGTTCAAACCCCTGATCAACCTGATGCGGGAAGCGCAGAACAGTGCGGCCTACCTGCAGGCTGACGAAACCCGGATCCAGGTACTCAAAGAGGATGGCAAAGCCGCCCAATCCGATAAATGGATGTGGGTGACCCGTGGCGGACCACCGGGCCAACCTTCCGTCCTGTTCGCCTATGATCCCTCTCGAAGTGGAGCGGTGCCCGTGCGCCTGCTTGATGACTTCAAGGGTGTGCTGCAGGCGGATGGTTACTCCGGTTATGCGCCGATCTGTTCAGCCAATGAGCTGACCCGTATCGGCTGCTGGGATCACGCCCGCCGTAAGTTTATCGAAGCGACCAAAGGGGCCAAGCCGGCGGGTAAAGGCAAACAGACCAAGCTGTCCAAAGCGGATGTGGCACTTGGCCACATCAACAAGCTGTATGCCATCGAGCGTCAGATCAAGGACCTGAACCCTAACGAACGCTACCGGATCCGTCAGGAGCTGAGCCTCCCCAAACTGGAAGTGTTCAAGTCTTGGCTGGATGCGAACGTGGGGCGTGTGATGAAAGGCGGGCTAACTCGCAAAGCGATGGAATACACCCTGAACCAGTGGCCCACCCTGATCGGCTACTGTAAGCGGGGTGACCTGCATATCAGCAACGTACTGGCCGAGAATGCCATCCGCCCGTTCGCCGTGGGGCGCAAGGCCTGGTTGTTCGCGGATACTCCGCAGGGCGCTCACGCCAGTGCCACCTGTTACTCCCTGATCGAAACGGCCAAAGCCAACGACCTGGAACCCTCGGCGTACATCCGGCATGTGCTGGAGCGCATCGCCGATGCTGACACCCTGGAAAAGCTGGAGCGACTGCTGCCCTGGAATGTTGAGCTGGAACGTACTTCAAAAAAAGTGGCGCAGTACAGTTAAGGGCAAGTGGGTCGTTTTAACGGCGGATACCTCTGCATCATGTGATAGCGCCAGATTTGTAGGCGGAAAATTAGACTGATGTTGGGGAATTGGTCAGCCTTGACCGGAGTGTTGCATTGCATCGGCGTCATTCTATTAGAGCACTTTAAGCTCAACCTTCAGAGGAATAAAATGATTCTATCTAGCATGCAATAATGAAGAGTGGTTCTATAAGAGGAAATCCGAGTTAACTGAAGTCAGGAAGGCTTGAGGGTAATAGATTCAAGGTTGATACGTTCACTAGGATCAAGACGCATGGTACCTCCGTGTGCAGTCCGCTCTGTATCCAGATGGACACATTATGGACACTTTCGGTACTGCTCTCAATCCGGAAGTGTGTAACCCCTTGATATAAATGGTGGGCCCAGCAGGACTTGAACCTGCGACCAATGGATTATGAGTCCACTGCTCTGACCAACTGAGCTATAGGCCCGGAGAGGAGCGCCAATGATAGCATGTCTAGTCATTGGCGCAATATGATGATTGTAAACGATTATTCGTCGATAAACGTACGCAGGTGGTCTGAGCGGCTTGGGTGACGCAGCTTGCGCAGAGCCTTGGCTTCGATCTGGCGGATACGCTCACGCGTCACGTCGAACTGCTTGCCTACCTCTTCCAGCGTATGGTCGGTATTCATGTCGATACCGAAGCGCATGCGCAGTACCTTAGCCTCTCGTGCGGTCAGGCCAGAGAGGATTTCCTTGGTGGCTTCACGCAGCCCTTCACCTGTGGCGGTATCGACTGGTGAGGACAGGGTGGTGTCCTCGATGAAGTCGCCCAGGCTGGAATCTTCGTCGTCACCGATCGGTGTTTCCATGGAAATCGGTTCTTTGGCGATCTTCAGGACCTTGCGGATCTTGTCTTCCGGCATTTCCATGCGTTCCGCAAGCTCTTCGGGTGTCGCTTCGCGACCCATTTCCTGCAGCATCTGGCGGGAAATACGGTTGAGCTTGTTGATCGTTTCGATCATGTGTACCGGAATACGGATGGTACGTGCCTGGTCGGCGATGGAGCGTGTGATCGCCTGGCGAATCCACCAGGTTGCATAGGTGGAGAACTTGTAGCCACGACGGTATTCAAACTTGTCCACCGCTTTCATCAGACCGATGTTACCTTCCTGAATCAGGTCCAGGAATTGCAGGCCGCGGTTGGTGTACTTCTTGGCGATGGAAATCACCAGACGCAAGTTGGCCTCAACCATCTCCTTTTTAGCGCGACGGGCGTGAGCTTCGCCGATGGAGAGGTTGCGGTTAACCTCTTTGATATCGGCCAGAGTCAAGCCTGCGCCATCTTCAATCTGCAGCAGGCGTCGCTGGGCACGCTGAAGGTCCGGCATGCTGCGGCCGACGGAGGCGGCATAAGGCTTGCCGCTGTTGGCCAGATTTTCCAGCCACTCGGGATTGGTTTCATTACCCGGGAAGGTTTTGATGAATTCAGGGCGTGGCATCTTGGCGCGCTGCGTGCAGATGCGCATGATGGTGCGCTCCTGCTTGCGGATATTGGCGATGCACTCGCGTACGCGTTCGACCAGCAGGTCATAGAAACGCGGTGACAGCTTGATCGGTGCGAATGCATTGGCCAGAGCCATGGAGGCAAATTCGATTTCGTCGACAGAAGCGCCGCGCTGATGAGCCGCATACAGCTTTTCCAGGTTTTCCTGGATCAGGCCAAAGCGCTGACGAGCTTCTTCGGGGTCGGGACCACGCTCCTTCTCTTCGTTGGAGTCATCCTTGCCCTCTTTGTCCTCATCTTCGTCTTCATCGTCGTCACGTTCATCGTCCTGGTCTTCTTCATCCAGTTCGACCGGTGCTTCGGTTTCGGTTTCGGGGACGTCGGAATCAGGGTCGATGTAACCGCTGAAGATATCGCTCAGGCGACCTTCTTCCTGCAAGACCTGGTTATAGGCGTCAAGAATGACCTCCACGCTGCCCGGGAAGCGGGACAGGGCCATCATGACTTCGCGAATGCCTTCTTCAATGCGCTTGGCAATGTCGATTTCGCCTTCACGGGTCAGGAGTTCGACGGTCCCCATTTCGCGCATATACATGCGGACAGGATCGGTCGTGCGACCGGCGTCGGACTCTACGGCAGCCAGTGCGGCAACGGCTTCGTCATCGGCTTCGTCGGCGGAATCACCGCCGCTCAACAGGAGATCTTCGGCATCCGGCGCTTCTTCCGCAACACGGATCCCCATGTCGTTGATCATGCGGATGATATCTTCGACCTGATCCGGGTCTGCAATGTCTTCCGGCAGGTGATCGTTAACCTCGGCATAGGTAAGATAGCCCTGTTCTTTACCTCGGGCGATCAGTTCCTTAAGACGAGACTGCTGTTGGGATGTATCTGACATAGAACCCCTGCAACGAATGAATGCTGATGTGACTGATGGCGGAAAATGAGCGCAATATTATACCCGATCACGGCGTTTTCGGCTACTGGTAGCCGATGGCGGCATGCACGATAGCGACTGCACCGTTAAGAGGATAGACCAAAAAACAGGCGGTTGCCGGAAAACGTCAGGCATATCAATGTTGTCGATCGAGCAGCAGTTGCTGCAAATCGCGCTTTTCCTGCTCTGTTAATGGGGATTGTCGCGACTTTTTCAACAGCTGATCCAGTTGAGCTTCCTGGCGGCGGGCGAGAAGACGCTTGAGAGTATCATCCAGCAGGCTGCCGGCGTCGACATCACCCAGTATGGGATCAAGGTGTGAGATCTCGTTCAGCAGCATCAGGTCCGACCGATGTGCTTCGGCGTCCTGCCAGTCGACCAGCAGAGTGCCCAGCGAGTTGTTCGGGTCTTTCTGCAGGTAGTCCAGCAAATTGATCAGTACATCGATATTGGTTTCCAGCAGGGTGCGGAAGCTGTCGGCCGGGGGGGCGTTTCGTGCCAGTTCGGGGCGGTGCAGCAGAATGGATACCGCCTGATTGACGAGGTTGCGCGATTGATTACGAGCGCTGATTGGAAGTGCCGCCGGCGCTGGTGCCGAATAGTCTGGCTGGGCGGCGTCGATGTAATCATCATGACCGTAATGGTCGTACGCGGGAGCGTTGCCTGAACTGCCTGCTGAAGTCTGTGCTGCGGTTTTGCTGGTCGCCTGATGAAGGTCGATAACGCTGCCGAGCTGATCCAGGTTCAGGCCGGTAATTTCGCAAATTCGGTCCAGCATCATCTGCTTGAGCAGGCTGCCAGGCATGGCATTGATCAAGGGGAGAGCTGCATTGCTGAAGCGGGCGCGGCCATCCATGCTGCTCAGATCGGCGTCCTCACTCAGGGATTTGAAAAAGAATTCGCTCAAGGGCAAAGCCTGGGTGACGCGTTCGCTAAAGGCTGCTTCGCCTTCACGGCGTACCAGTGTGTCGGGGTCCTCGCCATCGGGCAGGAACAGGAAGCGGGCTTCCTGGCCGTCTCGGATGACCGGCAGGGTGGTTTTTAGAGCGCGCAGAGCGGCTGTACGACCGGCCTGGTCGCCGTCGAAGCAGAAGATCACCTCGGGAACCAGTTTGAACAGGCGTTCCAGGTGCTGTTCGGTGGTGGCGGTACCCAGGGTGGCGACGGACCAGTGAATACCGTGCTGGGCCAGGCTGACCACATCCATGTAACCTTCCACGATCAGCAAGCGATCCAGCTGGTTGCTATGCTTGCGAGCTTCGTAAAGACCGTATAGCTCGCGCCCCTTGTGAAAGGTCGGGGTTTCCGGCGAATTCAGATATTTGGGTTTGTCATCGCCCAGTACGCGCCCACCAAAGCCTAGTACGCGCCCGCGTACATCGCGAATCGGAAACATGATGCGATCACGGAAGCGGTCGTAATGGCTTTGCTTGTCTTCGTTGTGGATAACCATGCCGGACTGCTCCAGCAGGGCGGTGGCGTTATCCACGGCGGCAAAATGATTCAGCAGATTGTCCCATCCGGGAGGGGCGTAACCGATTCCGAAGGCGGCCGCGATCTGGCCGCTGAGTCCCCGTTGCTGCAGGTAATGAACGGCTCTCTGTCGCTCGGATGAGTGACGCAGCTGCTGCTGAAAAAAGTGGTTGGCCTGCTCCAGTGCTTCGAACTGGCGCTTGAGCTGCTGTTCGCGCTGATGGTCGACCGCGTGTCCCTTTTCGCGGGGAACCTCCATACCGGCGAGCTTGGCCAGCTCTTCAACGGCTTCGGGGAAGTTGAGGCGGTCGTATTCCATCAGGAAGCCGAGAGCATTGCCGCCGGCACCGCAACCGAAACAGTAGTAGAACTGCTTGTCGGGGCTGACCGAGAATGACGGGCTTTTTTCCTTGTGGAACGGGCAGAGGCCTGAATAGTTCTTGCCTGCGCGTTTGAGTTTGACGCGGCCGTCAATGACATCAACGATGTTGATGCGGGCCAGTAGATCGTCAATAAAATGTTGGGGTATTCGACCTGCCATGTTTGCTCCGCAGACAGGTCAGCGTATGCGGACCCTTAGAGTTTCTGCTTCACCTGGGCGGAAATCTTGCCGATATCGGCACGACCCTGAACCAGGGGTTTGACGATGGCCATCACTTTGCCCATGTCCTGCATGGAGCTGGCGCCGGATTCGGCGATGGCGTCATCAATAATCTGAGTGATCTCAGCGTCGCTGAGTGGCTGCGGCAGGAAAGTTTTAATCACCTCCAGCTCCTGCTGCTCCTTCTCTGCCAGTTCGGGTCGCTCAGCAGCCTCGTACTGGGTAATGGAGTCGCGTCTCTGTTTTACCATCTTGTCCAGCACTGTCAGGACGCGGGCGTCATCCAGTTCGATGCGCTCGTCCACCTCGATGCGCTTGATCTCCGCCTGGATCAGGCGAATGGTGCCAAGACGGACTTTGTCCTTGGCGCGCATGGCATTTTTCATCTGTTCTGTAAGAGTGTTTTTCAGATCAGACATCGAATGCTCCTTTCGAGTGTGCTCGGGTCAGGTTACAGAGTATTCAGATCAGTACAGGCGTACGCGGCGAGACTGTTCGCGCTGCAGTTTTTTGGCGTGACGCTTGACGGCAGCAGCAGCTTTACGCTTACGAACGGCAGTCGGCTTTTCGTAGCATTCACGACGACGTACTTCAGCCAGGATGCCGGCTTTTTCGCAAGAACGCTTGAAACGACGCAGAGCAACGTCAAACGGCTCGTTATCTTTAACTTTAACCTGAGGCATTCGGATTCTCCCAGTTTGGTTGATGTTGGATACTTCTTCCAATATAGGCGCAAGGCAAAGATACAGAAAGAAGGCGGCATATTTTAGTCAGGCTGTCGCAGAGTGTAAAGCCGGAACCCCGTGAATTTTAGCGTCAACTGGAGGATAATAACGTCTTGTTGAATCGCGTGTCTGATTACGCGTGTTATGAAGCGATTGTACCGAGGGGCCGATATGCGAGTGCTGGGCATAGAAACATCCTGTGACGAAACCGGCGTGGCGCTGTATGACAGTGAGCAGGGCCTGCTGTCCGATGCGCTGTACAGCCAGGTGAAAATGCACGCTGAATACGGTGGTGTGGTGCCGGAACTGGCATCCCGTGACCATGTGCGCAAGCTGTTGCCGTTGATTCGTGAGGTGATGGCCAAGGCGGAGCTGGCGCTGGCGGATGTGGATGCAGTGGCCTACACCGCGGGTCCGGGCTTGATCGGAGCACTGATGGTTGGTGCCTCGACTGGGCGGGCGCTGGCGTTGGGTCTTGGTGTGCCGGCAGTCGGTGTCCATCACATGGAGGGTCATCTGCTGGCACCGATGTTGGAGGATAATCCACCGTCTTTCCCCTTTGTGGCACTGTTGGTCTCTGGTGGCCACACCCAGTTGGTGAGCGTCAAGGGGATCGGCCAGTATGAATTGTTGGGTGAATCGCTTGATGATGCGGCGGGCGAAGCATTCGACAAGGCTGCCAAAATGCTGGGGCTGGATTACCCGGGTGGACCGTTGATCGCCAGGCTGGCTCAGCAGGGCAATCGTGAACGCTATCGTTTTCCCCGGCCGATGACGGATCGACCCGGACTGGATTTCAGCTTTTCAGGCTTGAAAACATTTACCCTGAATACGGCCAATGGCGCCCGTGATGATGATGGCAATATCGACCCTCAGACCATGGCTGACATCGCCTGTGCCTTTGAAGATGCCGTGGTGGAAACACTGGCGATCAAGTGCCGCCGAGCACTGCAGCACACCGGCATGAAGCAGCTGGTTATTGCCGGAGGCGTCAGTGCCAACCAGCGCTTGCGAGAACGTCTGGCCGAAGTGGTGAAGAAGGAGCGCGCGGGGCTTTTCTATGCGCGACCTGAATTCTGCACCGATAATGGTGCCATGATTGCGTATGCCGGTTGCCAGCGTCTGCTGGCAGGCCAAAGTGCTGATTTGACCATCCTGGCGCGTCCGCGCTGGCCGCTGGATACACTGGATGCGATCTGATCAGACTAGAGGCGGTGCTCGTGGCCATTGATCAGCCTGCGGATATTGTTTCCGTGTTTAAGTAGCAACAGCAGCGATGTCAGGATGAAAGGCACCAGCAGGGCGGGAATGATCAAATAGCAGAGCAGGGGGGTTGCGGCAGCCGTGGTAATGGAGGCCAGCGAGGAGATGCGTCCGAGCATGAACATCAACCCCCAAAGGGCCAGCTGGCACAGGGCCAGAGGCCAGGCAAGCAGCAGCGAGCAGCCGAGGGTGGTGGCGACGCCCTTGCCGCCTCTGGTAGGGGCGAAAAACGGGAACAGGTGGCCGCATACGGCTGCCAGCATGACCCACCCCTGCAGCAGGACGGAAGTGCCGGTATTGAAAGCCAGCAGAACGGCTGCGGCGCCCTTGCCGACATCGGCCAGTAGCGTGAGCCCGGCGGCTTGAATGCCTCCCGTGCGCAGAACATTGGTTGCGCCGGGATTACCCGAGCCGGTCCTGCGTGGGTCATCCAGTCCCAGAGCGCGGCAGATTAAGACTGCACTGGGGATGGAGCCGAGCAGGTAGGCAGATAACAGCAACAGAGAATCAGGCATCTAAGGGTCCGCTACAAGTGCCAGCCGTGATGACGACGCATTGCCGCTGGGTGGCGTGATAAATTGACAGGCCGCTGCAACAAGCATATACAAGCGCGCACCGGGGCTCAAACGCCCGGCACGCAATAACAGATCAGGAGATAGGATGGATATCGTTTACATACGTGAGCTGCAGGTCGAAACCGTGATTGGCATCTACGACTGGGAGCGAGAGGTGCGACAGACCGTCTGTCTGGATCTGGAAATGGGTACGGATATTCGAGCGGCTGCAGCAACGGAAGATATCGACAGTACACTGAACTACAAGACAGTCGCCAAGCGACTGAGCGCTTTTATTGGTGAAAGCGAGTTTCTGCTGGTCGAAACCATGGCCGAAGAGATTGCTCGAATCGTGCAGGACGAGTTCAATGTGCCCTGGTTGCGTCTGCGCTTGAGTAAGCCCGGCGCCGTGCGAGGGGCGCGAGATGTGGGCGTAATCATTGAACGGGGAGCAAAGAGCTGATGACGCGGGTCTATCTCGGCCTGGGCAGCAATCGTGAGCGTGAACGCTATATCTGTGCGGCGCTTGATGCTCTGGCCGAGCGCTTTGGCAAGCTGTGTATTTCGTCGGTTTATGAAAGCGAGTCGGTCGGGTTCAAGGGCAGCAATTTCTATAACCTGGTGGTTGGACTGGATACCGGGTTGGGCGTGGCCGAGCTGTCGGCCTGTCTCAAGGGTATCGAAGATGACAATGGGCGGGACCGTACGGGGCCGCGTTTCAGTGCGCGGACGCTCGATATCGATATCCTGACCTATGGCGATCGGAAGCAGCCGGAGTCTGGTGTACAGCTGCCTCGGGACGAAATACTGCATAATGCCTTCGTATTGAGGCCATTGGCCGAGCTGGCACCGGATGTTTGTCACCCGGTGTTGGGCGATACCTATGAGGTGTTGTGGCAGCAATACGAGTATGAACAGGTGCTTTGGCCCGTCGATTTTGAGTGGCGCGGGCGCCGGATCTCGAACGGGAATCAGCCGTAGAGCGAACGCCCGCCATCAACGGCCAGAATGTGGCCGGTCACATAGCCGGCTTGGGCCAGGTAGAGTGCGGCTTCGGCAATGTCATCCGGTCGCCCGATACGGGCAAGCAGTGTCTTGCTCAACACATCTTGTTGTGCTTCCTCGCTGAGTGTCGCTTCGGCCTCGGGCCATAGAATGGGGCCGGGGGCGATGCCGTTAACACGAACCTCGGGGGCCAGTTCACGGGCTAGAGTCAGTGTCATCATGCGTAATCCCGCCTTGGCGATGGAGTACACCGGATAGTCGGACAAGCCGCGCTCGGCATGCACGTCGATCAGGTTGATGATGCTGCCACGGGATTGTTTGAGCAGAGGGTGAAGCCCCTGGCTCAGGAAAAAGGGGGCTCGCAGATTGCTGTTGACCAGTTTGTCCCAGTCTGCCTGGTTGACACTTCCGATCGGTGTCGGATAAAAGCTGGACGCATTATTGACCAGCAGGTCGAGGGCGCCGGAATGCCGGATATCGGCAGTCAGGCGGGCGACATCTTCCATTTGGTCCAGGTCGGCTTGCAGGCAGAAGCAGCTGCCGGGGCGGGCCCGGTTCAGGGCATCTCGCAGTGCACAGGCCTCGGTACTGGAGTGGCGGTAGTGCAGAATAATGTCATAACCGGCTCTGTGCAGGTGGCGGGCGATACTGGCACCGATGCGGCGAGCGGCTCCGGTGATCAGAGCGCGTGGAGGTTGATTCATGAGACGGCTTCCCGGTAACGCATGCAGTGTTCCAGTTGGCGTTGTGCCAATGCCTCGCCCAGGGCTTTGCCGGTATAACCTTCTGCCATGAGTGCGTGGCTATCGATGGCTTTTATCTCCTGCAACAATTGCTGCAGGGCGGTCAGGCGTTTTTCCGGCAAGCCGGGTGTGATGGCGCGCCCGATCATCAGCAGGTCTTCCAGTGGCTCGGGACGTCGCAGCAGATCCAGTCCTTTCAGCGTGAGCAGGCGCTGCTCGGCGTCGAGCTGATCAAACTGGCCCAGTGCCCGGCCATGCTCGCGGTTCTTCAGTGCCAGGTCGCGGAAGCGGTTGGGAATCCGCAGGTGGTTGCACAGTTCGATAATGAGGGCCCGGGCATCCTTAAGGGAAAGGTGCTCGGTCAGCGTCCAGGTCAGCAGAGCAAAAACGCGTTCGGCTGGTTGAGGGGGGGAGAGGTGAGCAAGCAGCTGCTGTAAGCGATCACATGACAGGTTGATGCAGTCGGGGAGTACCTGGCCGAGTGCTCCGACCTGTTGCAACAACTGAAAAAAACATGCAGGTGAACGCGTGCTCAGTGCACGCTGGCATTCCTGCCAGACCCGTTCGGGGGTTAAATGCTCCAGTTCGTCGCCGCGACTGATGTCGCTCAGCAGGGCCAGCGTTTCCTCTGCTACTTTGAAGCCCAAATGGGCAAAGCGGGCATAGAAGCGGGCGACGCGGAGTACCCGTAAGGGGTCTTCGGTAAAAGCGGGCGAAACATGGCGTAGCAGACGCAGTGCCAGGTCGCGACGGCCGCCGCAGGGATCATGCAGCTCACCATCTTCACTTTGGGCGATGGCATTGATGGTCAGGTCGCGGCGAATCAGGTCATCTTCAAGTGTGACCTCGGGGCTGGCGTGGAAGGTGAAGCCAGTGTAGCCCTTGCCGCTCTTGCGTTCGGTTCGAGCCAGGGCGTATTCCTCGCCGGAATCCGGGTGCAGGAAGACAGGGAAGTCCTGGCCGACGGGTTTGAAGCCGCGCGCCAGCATGTCATCGGGCGTTGCTCCGACCACCACCCAGTCCCGATCCTTGACCTCAAGGCCCAACAGCCGGTCTCTGACGGCACCGCCAACCAGGTAGATATCCATCAGCGTTCGCAGCGCTCAGGGCACTGGGTGCGCCAGGCCTCGAAGCCGCCGTCCAGACTATACACTTCGTCAAAGCCCTGATGTGCCAGATAGGCGGCCGCAGATTGGCTGCTGATGCCGTGGTAGCAGCAGACGATCAGGGGGGCGTCAAAGTCGGCCTGGCCGACATATTCGGGCAGATTGTGGTTGTTCAGGTTGTAAGCGCCGCTGATGTGTAGTTCGGCATAGCTGCCTTCGTCACGGATGTCGACGATTTGGGCGCCCTGATCGATCAGTTCACAGGCTTGTGCGGTGTTGATACAGCGGTAATCGGTCAAAATTCATTCTCCGGGTGTTCGGTTGCCGGGGCAGGGCTGGCTGAACCAGTTGCCGTCCTCCAGTCTAACGGCTGTCAGGGCATTTCCCCAAACGCAGCCGCTGTCGAGGGCGGTGATGTCCGGCAATTGATTGAAGCCGAAGGCGGCCCAGTGCCCAAACAGTTGGTGACGTTTAAGCGGTTTTTCACGTGGTTGCTCAAACCAGGGGGCGTATCCGTCCGGAGCCGTGCCGGGACTGCCGTTGGCCTTGAACTCCAGAGTGCCGTCGGCCTGAATAAAACGCATGCGAGTCAGATAGTTGGTGATGGCTCGCCAGCGGTTATGGCCAGCCAGATCGTTGCGCCAGCGGTAGGGGCGATTGCCATACATATGATGAAAGAATTCAAGGTGCTCGGGCCCTTGCAGCACCTGTTCCAGTTCATGGGCATACGAGCGTGCCTGTTTCAGTGACCAGATATGTGGAATGCCGGCATGGGTCATGACATACCCCAATGCCTTGTCCTCATGCAGCAAGGGGCGGTGGCGTAACCAGTGCATCAGGACATCGCAATCGGGGGCCTGAAGAATGGGATCCAGTGTGGGGTGGGTCTTGCGGCCGACGCCGGCATGCAGGGCCAGCAGGTGGAGATCATGGTTGCCGAGGACCGTAATCACGCGATCGCCCAATTGACGGATATAACGAAGGGTTTCAAGCGAGCGGGGGCCACGGTTCACCAGATCTCCTGTCAGCCAAAGCCGATCTGCTTCGGTGAATTTGATCTGCTCCAGCAGGTACCGGAACTCGTCGTAACAGCCCTGAATATCTCCGATCGCGTAGGTTGCCATGTCATATCCGTGTCAATGAAAAAGATGATGATAGCTTAGTGTCGAACTGAGCGTGAACCTGAAAGTATTTGTTTTGATTGAAGTCTTTTAATTTTTACAAAACAAACAGATGTATTATTTCATCCCTTAGGCCACTGTTAAGGAGTGGCCGGGCTGTGAAATAATACAGTGATCCCATAAAGGTCGTATTACTCGTATGTGCTTGTTTTATCCGGATAGGCACTGGCTGCTGGTGGCCGGTTATCGGGTTTGAATTCGCAGGCTGAAATTCATTTAATCGAGTCTCGTCTACAGACGGCTGGCAGGGTCGAGTCAGCGGCAACAGGGCATAACGAGGAGGCTGCGGGCAGTATCTGGTTGCCGCTTTTGAAAGCGCTGGAGAGCTTTTTGGATGTGGGTGATGCCATTAAGCGCAGACGTACCGCCAATCGTATCTATCGTGACCTAGGTAATCAACGGATCAGCAGTAATCGTGCAGCTGACGAACTCAAGGCCTTGAACAAGCGTCAGCAGGGAGGCTGGCTGTTGGAGCGTGTATCCAAATCATAAAAGTTATTAAAAATGATAAATCACGGTTTCGGCCAAGCTCTGGTCAGGTGCGGTAGCACAGCTGCTTTAGGGATAAAGCAGCAGGCTGGGGGGATCTGGACGCTGTTTTAGCGGCTAAGCCCCATGTTTTATTGGGGCTTAGCGGTGTGGCTCAGTCGCTTGCAGACGTGTAGCGGGTTGGACGGTACTGCAGGTGCTCGGCCCCCAGGTCGGTAACGGAGCTGACGCCCAATAGGGCCATGGAACGCTCGATTTCGGTTTTGAGCAGTGTCAGGGCCCGTTCTACACCGCGCTCTCCGCCTGATGCGAGGCCATACAGATAGGGCCGACCGATAGAGCAGGCGTCTGCGCCTTGTGCCAGGGCCTTGATAATGTGTACACCACGGCGAATGCCGCCGTCCACAATCAGCTCCAGTCGATTACCGACAGCCTCACGGATAGGGGCGATACAGTCGATTGGCGCTGGAGCCCCCTCCAGTTGTCGTCCGCCGTGATTGGAAATCATCAGAGCCGTAGCACCGATATCGGCTGCACGCCGGGCGTCTTCAGGTGTCTGCAGGCCCTTGATCACGAAGGGGCCATCCCATTGCTCGGCCAGCCAGGCGGCATCTTCCCAGGTGACGGTACGGTCGAATTGGCTGTTAACGTAATCGATCAGTGCCATGGCGCCCTGGCCCAGCGCATCTACCCGGTGGATTACATTGGCGAGCCGGAAGTCCGAGTCGCGGGTCAGGTTGTACAGCCACTCGAAGCTGGTGCCATAGCTGAGCAGGTTGCGCGGCGTGATTCTGGGAGGCATGGTCATGCCGTTGTACAGGTCACGCTCTCGATTGCCGGCCAGAGGGGTATCGACTGTCAGGCAGAGTGCCTGATAGCCGCTGTGCTTGCAGCGCTGGACGAATTCACGGGTCAGTTCTCTGTCCTTGAGAATGTAGATCTGAAACATTTTCGGTCCGGGAGTCTCGGCCGCTACATCTTCCAGGCTGGTGGTCGCCATGGTGGACAGGCCATAGAGCGTGCCGAAGGTATCGGCAGCACGGCAGGCACCAAGTTCCTTTTCGTGATGAAACAGGCGCGACATGCCGGTCGGAGAAAGAAAAAACGGCAGTTGCAGTTCGGTTCCCAGCACATGAGTCGTCAGATCGATTTTATCCACATTGCGCAGGTAGCTTGGCAGCAGTTCGTAGTCGTCGAATGCCTGTGTATTCCGGCGCATGCTCCATTCATCATCGGCACCACCATCAATGTAATGGAACATGGGGGCCGGCAGTTTGCGCTTGGCGCGCTTGCGCAGGTCGGAAATATTGTGGCACTGGGACAGTGAGGGCATGGTGCTTTCCTTGAGTAGGGCGTCAGAAGCGGATTCAGGTGTTCAGACTGTCAACGACGGCATCGATATGGGCTCGTGCTGCGCGCCGGGCGGCAGCAGGGTTACGCTGCTCAATAGCACGGTAGATACGCCGATGCTGGGTGCGCAGCTGGTTTTTGATACTGTCCTGAAAATACAGCTTGTCAGAGGTATCGAACACGAAGCTGACCATCAGGTCACGGATGCTGTTCAACGCCAGTAACAGGATAGGGCTGTGTGCCGCGGCATAGAGTGCATGGTGGAAGTGCATATCCCGTTCGGCGTGATCGGCTGCGCTGTCGCGTTCGGGGTGCTCGTCCACCAGAGCTTCATACACGGCTTTCAGCTTGTCCATGTCTTCCTCGGTTGCTCGCTGAGCGGCGAGGTAAGCCGCTTCGCCTTCCAGCAGGCGACGGACTTCCAACAGGGATTCCAGCGTCTGTGGATGGTTTTGCAGCAGCTGTTGCAGCGGGGATCCCGGTTCCAGGCGCTGCAGTTGTGGCTGCATATCACCAAAATTGCAGACATAGTGGCCACTGCCGCGACGGGCTTCAATCACGCCTCGGGTGCGCAGGACCTTTAGCGCCTCCCTGAGCGTGTTGCGAGAAACCTTGAGACGTTCTACCAGTTTGCGTTCGGAGGGCAGCCGCCCGCCTGCCTTGAGTCGACCGTCAAGAATCATGGCTTCAATTTGGCGTGCGACCAGTTCAGGCAGTGAGTGAGAAGAAGGCATAGGGGTAGAAGGATCCGATTGGCTGGCGTGAGGTCAAATCTAGCGGTATCGATATGTTTGTGGCAATAGAGCGTGATTGAATAAAGTGTTAATTGTTTGTAACTAATTGATTTTTATTTAATAAAAAATATTTTTCGAGTTCTTTGTTGGCCCTTTTCTGGTTGGACCAATCGGGGATCCCCCCGGTATCCGAAACGTACCGGGGGAGGTGTGAATCAAGACAACCAGAACCTCAGGTAAAGGTAGGCACAGGCAAACCCGATCATTACGGCAATCGAGAAGCGGCTATACATAACCATCATTCCACCTGGCTGGCAGGCCTTGGGAACGTGGTCGGCCGTGATCACCTTGTGGTTCAGGTAGGCGATGAGGGGAGCCGTGATAAAGGCAATCGTAGCGGCCATATCGATCAGGCTGGTCAGTGACGTCATGAAGAACTGGTAGGTCAGGGCTGCTCCTGCTCCCATTGCGACCAGAGTCCCTACATAAAAAGGGTCGGACTCGTTCAGAATATGGTCATCCTGATCTTCGGGAATGTTTTGCCAACGGCGATGCAGTGAAGACAAGGCGCGCGGGAAGGCATCCATGATGGCCAGCAGGCTGGAATAGATAATGGCCAGTGCGGCAATGCCGATGACCGGTCCGGCAGCGCTGCCGAAAACGGCTTCGTACAGGCTGATCAGCTGTGCCGAGAAGGCTGCCGAGCCGGACTGTAGCTCAATGCCCTTGTCATGCATCAGGCCGGCACCCAGCAGCATGAAACAAATCGCCAGCAGCAGGGTGCCGACAAAGCTGATATTAAAATCGAAGCGACTCTGGCCCAGAGTTGGGGGGTGTTCGCTGTTGTCCGCCTTGGCCTTGGCCCAAAGGGACTGCCATACAGATGCATCCAGTGGCACGGGCATCCATCCAATCAGGGCGGCAACAAACATCAGGCCAGCAATATCCAGTTGTGTGGGCAGTAACTGGATGTTGTCACTGCTCCAGTCGATTTCGGGGATGATGGTCGCGGTTGCGATCAGTGTGCATACCATCATGATGACCACGAGAAACTTGGTCACACGCTCCAGTGTATTGTAGTGGCCAATGATGAGCACGGCTGATGTGGCAGCAATCAGACCCAGGGCCATCCAGTGTGTGGGCAGGGTCAGGGCAAATACGACCTTGATCAGTCCGGCCGACATGAGTGCCAGTGCGGAAACTGCAAACAGCAGTGAGCTGAGCGTAATCAGGAGATAGGCGACCAGCACCCAGCGTCCCTGGCGACGATAGGCCTCCAGCAAAGTCGTACCGGTCGCGGGGAAGTAGTCGCTGGCAAAGCGGAATGCCGGATATTTGACCGCATTGGCCACGATGACGATCAATAGCAGTGCCAGTCCATAGAGTGCCCCGGCGCGTGTCGATTGTACCAGGTGAGAGGTGCCGACACTGGTCGCGGCAAACAGCAGGCCCGGGCCCAGGATATTCAGTTGGTTCAGCCATGACGGTTTGGCCGCCTCGGTGGGCTGCAGGGGGAGTGTGCGTTTCATGCAGAGCTGTCTCTTATAGATTGTTATTAATATCAGGCATCAAGATAGTGATCCGGTAGCCCGTTATTGCCCGCTTTTCAGGTATGTTGGGGACGACCGGAAAAGGCAGAATTCAGCAGCGTGCGTAAACTAGCAATAGCCTGTATATACCGGCAAGTACCTGTTTTGAAATATGAGGCATATTATTTTTATCTATTTGTTTTAAAAGGATTTTATTTGGTGTCTCTGTGGCGGCGTCTAGCCGTTATTGGTCCAGCCAATTTGAGAGTCCAGTCAAGATTTACTGGGGTACGAAGGCGGGTGGATAAGGAACCAAATGCTGTTCCTGCGCTGTCGCATTCTGTCGATAGAACGGGCTGGCGATATTGCATGCTTTCGATTGTGAGAGGTAGCTGAAGAACGACTGGTACAAATGGGTAAAGATTGCGCAGAGGTGGTTCGGGCGGACAATTGACGTGTAGTGAAACGAAAAAAGGCAGACCGGTAAGTACCTGATCTGCCTCTTAAAATTTGGTAGCGGGGGCTGGATTTGAACCAACGACCTTCGGGTTATGAGAATGAAGGCGATAAAGTGCCTCAACAGTCCTAATTGCTACTAATCGTCTTAAAATCAGCATTTTATATGGGTTTTGTCTAAGTGGGAGCAGCTTTCAACGTCACTTAATGTCACTTTTTGACAGATAGGTTTGTCACAAATTCAAAGTGAGAATTTACACATAAAATGACCTTAGGTGAGCGGATCTGAAGCGGGAGTCGGGAGGTGCTCATCGGTGCTGAACCAGTCAAAGCAGTTCAGTGAGCGGTCTGGCAGTCAGTGAGGTACGAATTCAAAGGGTACTCATAGAAGTATCGGAGTATCTGTTAGGCACGCAGCGTGTCATGTTACCGAGCATATGCACCTGTAGTGGTCAACCATTCCCGGACAGTAAATTAAGTTTTTCCTCTGCCACAGCCGGTGGCTGTCCCTGATTGTATTGGTGTGGCCGTTGCCAGTTGTATCGTTCCATCAAGTAGAAGCTGATATCCCGCTGGGCTTCACTGGCTGAAATATATCCTGTCGCTGGCATCCATTCGGACTTGTAACTGCGGAACAGTCGTTCCATTGGCGAGTTGTCCCAGCAGTTACCCCTTCGGCTCATGCTCTGCTGAATTCGGTAGCGCCACAGGCGTTGCCGGAAGGTTCGGCTGGCATATTGGCTTCCCTGGTCCGAATGAAACATCAGTCCAGCAGGTTTGCCACGCTGCTCGTATGCCATTTCCAAGGCTTTAACGACCAGCGCGCCATCCGGGCGGTCCGAGAGCGTCCAGCCAACGACTCGACGTGTAAACAGATCAAGCACAACAGCCAGGTAATACCAGCGGTTCTGCACCCAGATATAGGTGATATCGCCACACCACACTTGATTGGGGGCTTGTACCTCAAACTCCCGGTTAAGGCAGTTGGGAATATCTGGTCGCTCTACCGTAGCCTGTTTGTACTTGTGCGGTCCCGGCTGCTTGCAGGTCAGGTTCATCTCACGCATCAGACGCCGCACACGGAAACGGCCAATCTCATAGCCCTCCCCCTGCATCTGAGTCATGATCATACGGCTTCCAGCTGAGCTGCGGCTTTGCGTGAACAGTTCATTCACCTTGGCCCGTTGTTCAAGCCGCTCTACGTCAATTCGGGATCGGCTGCGGCGGTGCTCGTAGTAACTGGAACGGGCAATGCCGAACGCGCTACAGACCATGTCTACCGGCTCCTGCTCACTCAACTGGTCTATCAGCGCGTACGTTCGAGTTCGTCCGACATCAAGAGAGCAGTGGTGAGTTCAACTGGTCGGTGCAACATAATGCATGAATACCGGAATCTGGATGAACAAGATGAGCAAAGACTCCACTCGTGGCCTGACTTCTGCACAAAAACGAGAGCTTTGGGAGCGCTGGAAGAAGGGGCAATCCCTCAGCGAGATCGGGCGTGCGCTCGGTAAGCATGCGGGCTCTATCAGCGGCGTGTTAGCCATCCATGGAGGTATTATACCGTCCATCCGTACGCGCTCACCCCGCGTGCTCACATTAGATGAGCGTGAAGAAATATCGAGAGGACTCGCCGCCGGAAACTCTTTACGTCAGATCGCTGCTTCCATCAATCGTTCGCTCTCAACGATAAGTCGCGAGGTACAACGAAATGGTGGTCGAGAGGCGTATCGTGCAGGAAAAGCAGACCGAAGGGCATGGAAGTGCGCAACACGTCCAAAGCCCTGCCAGCTTGCCACAAAGCCTGAGTTACGGGAATTGGTGGCAGAAAAACTCAAGCTAGACTGGTCGCCTGAACAGATCGCAGGCTGGCTCAAGCGCCACTTTCCGGACGATCTCGCGATGCAAATATCTCATGAAACGATCTACCGCAGTTTGTTCATTCAAGCCAGAGGCGTATTGAAAAAAGAGCTGGTGAAACACCTCAGGTCACGGCGTGGCATGCGCCGGTCCAGGCATACCTCCACAGAAGAGCAACCTCGAACCAGTATCGTCGATGCGGTCTCGATTCGAGAGCGTCCCGCTGAGGCTGATGATCGCGCTGTCCCGGGGCACTGGGAGGGCGATCTGATATCGGGCTCCAAGAACTCTCATATCGCTACTGTCGTTGAGCGGCACTCGCGCTTTACGATGCTTGTAAAGGTCAACGGCAAGGATACAGACAGTGTCGTAGCAGCCCTAAGCCGGCAAGTTATGACATTGCCTACTCAACTGCGTAAAACATTAACCTGGGACAGAGGCGGAGAGCTGGCTGGTCACAAGCAATTTACGATCGCGACAGATGTGAGCGTCTACTTCTGTGACCCCCAGAGTCCCTGGCAACGCGGCAGTAATGAAAACACCAACCGGTTACTTCGTCAGTATTTCCCCAAGGGCAGTGATCTATCGGGCTACACACAAGAACAGCTCGATGATATCGCTCTGCAACTCAACCAACGGCCTCGAAAAACCTTGAGCTATTCGACGCCAGCTGAAAAACTAGAGTCAGTCGTTGCACCGACCGGTTGAACTCACCGTGGCCTTTTTTAGTATCGCTTTCTCCCGCTCCAACCGATTAACTCTGGCTTCCAGCTCCTGGATCCTCTGTTGCTCCGGAGTGAGTGCCTTTGTAGAGGGCGTGACGCCGTCTCGTTCAGCGCGCAGCTGGTTGACCCAACGTCTCAATGCAGACTCTCCCACATCCACTGCACGGCTGGCTTCAGCCATGCTGTAACCCTGATCAACCACCAGACTGGCGGCTTCCACTTTGAACGCGGTTGAAAACGAACGACGCTGTCTTGCCATTGAACACCTCTTCTTCGGCGGTGACTTTACCACCTTAAATTGGTGTCCGGGATCATTAGACCACTACAACCTGAAGAGCCTGAAGATTAGCTGTCCTAGGATCACTCAAGTTGCTCAGGCAGGCGCCCGGAGAGTATCAATGTGTTTCCCACTGTTCCAGGTTGACCAGGCATTTAGCCATGCGTCCATTTCAGGTAGGGTTGGGTATTACCTGGGGGACAGCAGATCAATGTCCAAGTTAACATCGTCTGGCATTAATCTCAGGCGCTCAATCTCGTCTTGTTGGGCGTCGGCTATCCGCCGTAACTCGACCAACTCCTGCGTCAGGTGCTCAATTTCAGTCTGCATCTGCGTGATCAGGTCATTACTGGCTGCCACCTTACTTTCGGCTTCGGCTAGTAGGGTTTGCAGGTGTTGAATTTGCTTTGAGTTGCGCTCGTTAAGCGCCTCGGCAGCTTCTGCTCGAGCGCGGTCGCTAGGATTCGAACGGGTAACAGCTTGATTGTCACGATCCTGGGCGCGAGCAAACACTGGCCTTGCCCACTTTATCCATGCTTCATGCTGCTTTTGCAGCGCTGCTTCTGGGTTTAACCGATCGATCAGACTGAGTTTTAGTGGTTGAGGGTGTTTTGTGACCTGCATGCTGATGTTACGGTAAAACTGTTGCACCGTAACGTGCCGCGCTTTGCTGCCTTTGACCCCGCGCTCCAGTCCATGTTGCGCCCCCACTTGGGCGGCGAACTCGGTTTGTAGGATGGAAAGTTTATTGCGGCCATCGAACCAGTGTTTTGCACTCAGGATCGACCGCGCCGGCATGGGGTATTCGCGGGTTTCACGCACCTGTTTTCCGGTTTCCGGATCTTTACCAGAGATCACCGACCTCTTGCGGGTCTTGGCTTCTACCTCACGCACTGGCACCACATACAAGATCAGGTGCGGGGTTAGCTCATCGTAGTGCCGAGACGTGGTAATCAAGTTTTCAGCGCCGAACTTTTGCTGAACCCAGGCTACCGCGTCATCGAAATACTCGGTGCTGTCGACCTTGCCTCCCTCTTCCTTAAATGCAGCATGAGAAGCGGTCACCAGCATCTCTACCAGAGGTACTGCTTGCGGGTCGATTTCATCCAGCTGTGCCAGGCGGGTATCGAGTGCGGCGAACAGTTCGGAGGTGCTAGTGGCCCCGGTGTGTTGGTTGAGGTTCAGCCGATTAGGGTCGGCGTTCAGTGTCTCCCGACCTCTGAAATTATGGTCCCCAGAGCCGCCGACGTTGCCACGGGAGGGCAGTTTTTTGACCCTGAAAATCGCTTTGTGACCCATGATTGTTACCTGTATAGGGGAGGGTGCGTCTTAACATCGCGGAAGAGGCAGTAAAGCATACTTGTCATATCTTTAACAATGAGTGTACTCACTACACCCCTTGTACAATTGTTACAAGAGGAGTGGGTTATTAAAAGGTTCATCGCACTTTTCCAGGAAACGCGGCTTTGATTTTCAGAAAGAAGCAGTCGCTATCCCGGTATCCTTAGGCCATTCGCTTGATCACTTTGATGCGGTTATTCATCCCTTCCAGCACACTTGTATTGGGCCTATATATCGCACTTGAAACGATGCCAGGCAGATAACTGTTCAGGCGTTTAGCTAAGAGTATGCGAGGCTTGATACTGCTTCCCATGGCCATGTTGAGCCATTCACTCCAACGTATACGAGCCTCCTCTTCACTCGGGGCATACCACAGCTCTTTCAGGTTGGTTTTCAGCAGATACACGGTTGTGAGCGGAGCATTGGTGGACAGCAGTTCATCCAGTTTGATGCTCTGCTCAGAGGACAGCTTGTCCCGGTTGCGTAATAACAACCAGCGACCGCGTCGATCTGCTGACAGACATTTCTGCCCATCCAAGTAACGAATGATCTCATCGCTTTACGGCTCCTCCCCTCGCCAATCGGCTTTACTGCACCGGATTGTGGCAGCTGGGGGGACTGATCATGTCCAAACACCTAACAGCAGTGTTCGAGCACAATCTTGCATTCTCAGAGAAGCCACTATTGTGCATGGCCGTTTTTCTCACCGAAGGCTTGCTCTGGGGGGGATCGTATTCTTGCCAGCGCCTATAACGATAACTACACAATAGTTTACAAACGCAGCGGGGGAGGGCGTAACATTGATGCGGCAGTGCGATGATAAGATGTCGCGCACCCGCGGTTGAACTTGGCGATGGAGAGGCCCGCCGAGGGTCTGTAATACCTGCTATGCGACAGGCGGGTGCTTTACTTTGCAACCGGTTTTGCAGAATACGGTGGGTAGCATGGATAGTTACAGAATCAGTCCTCCCAGCTCATCCCGATTAGCCAATGTCAGCTGGTGAGCGTTTGGATTGTCCTGTGTCTGTTCAGGAGTCCCGATTCTGAGTTCTACTGCCATGTATTTCACCAGCGGTGCACGAAGCGTCACTTTTAATTGCTTTTCTGGCCCCATTGCGTAGTCGTCGGCCACGAGTTGCTGTCGTTCTGGATCAAGTGCCGGGTTCGGAATCAGCACCATTTCGACCGTTTTAAACCACTCTTTATCATGTTCCGGGTTTGCCATTTCCAGCCGGTCGCTGTCGATCTCGGGTATCGATACAAACCGATGCAGCATAAAGTCCTTGAATCTCTGATCTTTCTCACAAAAAGCTCGCACATGCCACCGGCCACTGGCGGATACCAGTGTGTGAGGTGCGATCAAACGCTCTGCGCCGTCAGGATTGGAGAAGGACCGGTAACAGACAGTTATTCTCTGCTTCTGGCGTACTGCCTGCATGATCACGCGCACCACGTCCGGATTCACCGGGCGGGTGAGGGGGTGCAATCTGTCGATCGGGGCTTGCCAAGTCTGCAAGGCGTAAAAATGACTGTCGCGGAAGCTGTTGCTGTGCAGCAGGTCGAGATATTCATGTACTTCACCATGACTAAAACAAGGGTCAAACTCCGTATCAGGGACATACCCCCTGGTCTGACTACAGTGATAAATATTGCCGGGGGCTACCTGCTGATATGACTTGAGGATGTCCGAAGCCTTGTTCCGGCCAATCGAAAATGCATCTTGGAGGTGATTGCTGGTCAGCCGACCCTCCCAAAGCGCGATTACTTCGATCAAGTGGAACTGAGCCATACGCTCCCAGCTGAGCGCTGTAGTGATGTTTGCATCCATATAAACACCGGGTCTGTTTGAAAATCGGACAGATTGTAAATCCGTTCAGTATCGCATGATTGACCGGGTTGCGGCATTCTCAACTGCATCACAAATTCGCGAGGGCTGTTCGGCATGACGCAAACACGAGTACAGGCAAACATCGGCCTGTCGGCCATGACATTAGACCGTGATCTCAAACAGGTACCTGTTTACCGCTATCGCGTGATTATCGAGTCGGGTTTTGAGGAACAGGACTCGCCAGTGATACTGACACGCAAAGCGGCGAGGTTAGCGGCGGGTCGCAATAACTGGCAGCCTGTGACCGATGTGGCGCATTTTGTGGTGGCATCACTGCAAACGCTGGACAATCTGAATATTGATGCCTACGGCTGCCAATATACACTGGAATTTGAAACCGAGGCGGTGCTTGATGCGTCCGTCGACAAAGAGCGTGACGCTATCGAGCGTCTGCTCAACCAGGACTTGTACCGTGCTGCCTATCAGCTGGCCCGGCAGCGTGATGCACAAGGGGACCAGATACTCAAAGCATGCCGTCACGCTGGTTGGACGGAGTTAGAAGAGACTCAACCATCCGAGCGTATCGGTATCCAGTCCGACTATCTGGATCTGTTCAAAACCCTGCGCCTGACTCCTGAACTGCTGCCTGATGGCCAGGTGATATTGGGGCTATCGATTCGGCATAAAATCTGTGCCCACGCCGGTATTACCTTGGATTGGGTTATCCAGAAGCGCCCACACTGGCTGAAAGATATTCGGCGCGTGCGTCATCGGTATGTGGATCCGGGTAAGTCAGCAATGGTGGCAGATCTGCATGGTGTTGCGGCTGACAAGTCAGCCGATTCATTGGTTCCGGGTACGACTCAGAGCATCTATGAATACCATGCATCAAGAGGCCGCATTCTGACAGCCGAGGCAGACAATATTCGTAGTAGCCAAGTGGTGCGTGTCAGCTACGGACGGAGTGACAAGTTTGAACACCTGGCTGCACTGCTTGAACCCATGTTCGATTTTGAAACCCTGCAGAAGATTGATAGCCGTTTACTGAATAGCATCGCTCGCGATCTGAAATGGCCGGTTATGGAGCGTTTAAAAGCCTCCGGCAAGATGGTTAAAGGCCTTGCGTTGCCGGGCTTTGCGGCCAAGGTGGTACCAGCCAAGTCATCGGAGCGAGCTGTTGATAACATCCGCCCACGTTTTAGTTTGCGCTTTCATAACGGCCGATCCGGCGACAAGGAAAAGGATGTACTTCAGTTTAAAGCCTATCAAGGCATGACGCGCACTCAAGTGGTTTGCCTGGCTGTTGGCACCAAGGTCCAGCCTGAGGTTTTGAGCACTCACTTCCAGAAATTGCAGGCGGCTTGTCAGAAGCTATGTGCCGATCCACTTCCGCCATGGAAGGGTGTCATGTCAGTGTCGCCACTGAAAAATGCACTGGAGCTTGATGCGCGTCTGAGTAAGACTCCACAAGGCAACACCCTGTTGGTGATCGCACTCGATAAGTCGGTCAACAAGGCTGAAATTCGCGACGTGGCGTTTCGTCATAAGCTCGCCTGCCAATTCATGTTGACCGATCATCGGCCAAATACCTATCAGACCAGCTATTACGCCAACCTGGCGGCGGGTGTGTTCAGCAAAGGCGGCGGCCTGATTTGTGGATTGGATGAGATGCCTGGAGAGGTAGATCTGTTCATTGGGTTGGATATGGGTGGTGTTTCACAAAGGGCTCCGGGGTCAGCCTTCTTGTTCACGCGTAATGGTGTCCAGCTGGGGTGGCAGTTGGCGGATCTCCAAAGCGGAGAACGGTTGGGTGATGAAGCGCTGGCCAGTCTGCTACATAAAAGCATTCAGGAATATGCGCGGCACCATAATAGCGATGTGCCGCGCAGGATTACAATCCATCGTGATGGTCGTTTCTTTGAAAGTTTTGATGTAATTCAATCGGTTGAGCGTCAATATGACGTCAGTATCAGCGTGCTGGAAGTGATTAAAAGTGGTGCGCCAATTCTCTTCCGCAAGTATCAACATGCAGGCAAGCCGGTCTATAAGAACCCTGAAGTAGGAGATGTATACCGCTACGTTGGCTTGAATGAGCTGATCCTGGCGACCTACAGTGGTCAAGAGCTAGGTGCCTGGGGCGATAAGGTCAGCGTGCGGCCTCTGCGCCTGCGCAAGCGTTATGGTGATGAGTCCCTGGAGGCTTTGGCTAAGCAGGTGCTATTGCTCAGTCGCATCCACGGCGCCTCCCTGTATCGTCACCCTCGCTTACCGGTCACGACTCATCACGCGGACCGATTCGCGACATTGCGGCAGTCATGCAGCATCGAAGCGTTGTCATACATGGACAGAACCTGTCCGGTGTACCTTTAACAATGGCTTCACTTAAGTGGTTGAGCAGAAGTGCCCTAAGGTCAGGTCAAAAAGTGACTATCTCAACAGGAGCGATTTCCTGTCACAGGATTTGTCACATTTTGTCACACGGAAGAATGTAAGAGGTACAATGAAAAAAGGCAGACCGGTAAGTACCTGATCTGCCTCTTAAAATTTGGTAGCGGGGGCTGGATTTGAACCAACGACCTTCGGGTTATGAGCCCGACGAGCTACCAGACTGCTCCACCCCGCATCAACTTGATGACGTGTATATTACGGACGTAAGACGCCAAGGTCAAGGACTTGTTAAGATTTTTTTAACGATAGTGTTAAGTATCGGCTGCAAGTCTCTGTTACTGGGGTATCTTGCCGCGGTATGAGTGTGGTCGAGTGTATATGGGGGCAGTAAAAACGATATCAGTCTTGGTCCAGACGCTGCACCCGTGCCTGCCCATGAAGCTGTTCGGTCAGGGCTGCATTGAATGCGGGTTCCTGTTCCAGTGGCAGAGACAGCTGCAACTGTACCTTTTCGGTGAAGTGTTGATCATTGCGGGTGACGTCAAACCCGTTCAGAAGCGCATCCACTGCGGCGGTCAGGCTATAGGGGTAAGTCAGGTGATAGTGTGCCAGCGGGGCCTGTGTTTGCAGGGGTGTTTGGGCCAATACGGCGCGGACGGCCTGGGAATAGGCCCGTACCAGTCCACCGGTACCCAGCTTGACCCCGCCGAAGAAGCGTGTGACAACAACACAGGCATGGCCCACCTCGGCACCGTTCAAAACGGCCAGCATGGGGCGCCCGGCTGTGCCGGAGGGTTCGCCGTCATCGCTGCAGCCCCGCTCGAACAGTGACTGAGGCTCGCCACTGATAAAGGCCCAGCAGTGGTGGTTGGCACCAGGAAAGCGGCGGCGCTGCTGTTCGATGAAGGCCTTTGCTTCGGCTTCGGAAGCAATCGGGCACAGGCAGGCGATGAAACGACTTTTCTTGACCTCGATTTCTGCTTCGGTCGTGCTGGTCGGGATGTAATAGGTACGGGGCACGGGGCTCTCGAATAACGTGAAACGGCACGCACGCAGGGTGCTATCAGGCTTGCCATCATAGCAGAGGAGAGCTGGCAAACCGAGTTTCCGAAGCGACGCTCCCCGTCATCGCGGGGAGCGAAACGAACGTCCTGAAGGTTTCAGATAACGTGGGCGGGAGATTTATTTACCATGTTTTTGGGCATCTTCGTTCATCAGTTTGCGTACTTTGATGAAGGCCCACACCATGGCAATTGCCATCCCGGCAACCCCCAGCAGACTTGGCCATAAAGTTGAAAAGCTGTAAGCATCAATACCGAACATAGCAATCACCTGCTTCACTGTTTTCTAATGTTGAGTTCAGAGTACTCCGATACGATGACAAGGGTATTGACTTGGCTCAAGCCGTATGTGTCTGCTATTTGCTCCATGTCAAGTCTTTGCAGGGACTTGAAAAAAACGGTGTTTTGAGTCATATCTGAAGCTGATTAATTCACTGATGACAGGGATACGCCCATGTATAAAAGCCAACACTGGACACCCGAACAGATCAGAAAAATGAATGAGGAAAACTTCCTGGTCGAAATGCTGGATGTTTTCCAGTATTCGCCCTCCAATGAAGACAGCAGTTCTGTAGAACAGATGCAGAAAAAGCTGGATGCGATTGAAAGTGCGCTGCAGGCACGTCTGGAAGCTACGCGCACTCGCTGATGCTGCTGCAGGCAGCCCGCTGGCTGCCTGCAGTCGGTCGACCCCTAGCCGTTATGGTATATCCACTCCAGCAACGAGCGTTCAAACACGGTAATCGGTGTAGGGCGTTGCATTTTGGCCGGCAGGCTGATGCCGCTCAGCATCAGGACGAATACATAACGTTCGCCGGATGCGGTGTTAATATAACCGGCCAGGTTGCGGCTTCCGTTAACCGTGCCGCTTTTGGCCTGGATCGCACCTTTCAACGGCGGCTTGCGTGTACTGCTGCGGTATTTGAGAGTCCCGTTTTCCCCGGATACCGGCAGGGCCTGGTAGCTGGTCATATCCGGATGTTTTGCCAGCCATTGCAACAGTTCCGCCAGCTGCCGAGCCT
Source organism: Marinobacterium marinum (assembly GCF_013868415.1). Lineage (GTDB taxonomy): Bacteria > Pseudomonadota > Gammaproteobacteria > Pseudomonadales > Balneatricaceae > Marinobacterium > Marinobacterium marinum. The sequence goes on from NZ_JACEMT010000030.1 coordinate 28,642, forward strand.
GTAACAGGTTATCCCGGGACAGGCCTGAACCGTCGGTCAGTTTGGCCAGTCCCAGGTCAACCCCCGTGCGGGTTTGAATGCTGTGCTTCATGGCGCGGACGCCGCGAGCAAAACTGCCGGGTGTGGAAGCGTCTGCCCCCAGATTTTTGAGTGTCAGGTCGGCAATCAGGTTGTCGGAATCTTGCAGCATTTCGGTCAGCAGGCCCTGCAACGGGGCCGAGTGGACGCGGGCGGCCTGCTGCCAGTTGTTACCGGTACGCTCTTCGGCACGGATCTCGCCTCGCAATACAATGCCCAGGCGGCTCAATTCCTGTCGTACGACAGCTTTGCCATGGGCAATGGGGTCGTTAATTGCGAAGTTGAGTGGCAGGACATCTCTTCGGTTATTGATGCAACCACTCAAGTGGTAGCGGTTGCCGGGGCCGACGCGGGATTCAAGCGTGCACAGGTCGGCCTCAATGCGTTCCCGCTCGTATACCATGACATCGGATGTTACTTCGACCGGTTGATGAGCGGGCACAAAGAAGCGGGCCGGTCGATCCACGCCCTGATTGGTCAGGCTGGCGGCTATGCAGTTGCTTTCCAAGGTGAGGGCAGAGGCCGGTGCGCTGTAGCAGACGCCCAGATTGTTCCAGGGCCAGCCGATGGCGCGGTCGTAGCCACTGAAGTAGCTGACATCCAGCAGCAGGTCGCCGTCGATTTCACGAATTTTGCGTTGTCGCAGGTGCTTGAGCAACTCGGCCAATTGCTGTCGGCTCAAGTCGGGCGCTCCACGAAACTCCAGCAGCCAATCACCTTTCCAGCGTCCGTTTTGCTGCTGGCCTCGGTGCCATAAGCGGGTTTCGAAGCGGAAGTCGGTGCCCAGTTCCAGTTCGGCGGCGGTGGCAGTGAACAGTTTCAGGGTGCTTGCAGGAGGCAGAAAGCGGTCATCACGGTAATGGATTTGCAGGGGGGCACTGGTGCTGAGCGGTTCCACGACCAAAGCGACCTGGCTGCCCTCGGGGGCCTGGTCAAGAATACTTTTCCAGTCGGCTGCCTGAACGGCGGGTGCCAGAATCAGGAGGATAAATATGCGCATTAACATACGAGAACTGTCCCTGGCCGGATTGAGGAAACATCATTGTGCCAGAAGGCATTGTTGGCTGGACAGTCTGAAACAGTCCTATTTGAGTATTCAGGCCCGGGGCCGAGCCAGAAGAGGGAAGTGAAACATTGATTCTGTAGCGTAAAGAAGTGTAAAAGCCGCTGTCTCCAGGGGAACAATCCACTACCATGGGGTTCAGAGGACTGATTCATACTGCATTAATACAGGGAGCTGATGTTGCGCGTTCATCTGTTGTTGCCGGCGCTGGTGCTGTTAAGTGCCTGCAGTGCACCACCCGAGTTACAAAACCCGACTCCTGAGCTGCCGGCCGCCTGGCAGGCATCAGCTGCCGATACGGCCGACCTGTCCCCGGGCTGGCTGATTGAGTTGAATGACCCGGTACTGGTGGATCTGGTAGATGAAGCGCTGCAGGGAAACCCCGCGTTGGCGATCGCCCGTCAACAGCTGATTGCTGCTGAACAGCGTGTTCAGATCACGGGAGCCGATCGTTATCCACAAGTGGCTCTGGAGCTGAGCAGTCGTCGTCAGGAGGATAATGATCGTCGTGACGCGCTGGATCTTACGCTTGGGTGGACTCTGGATATCTGGGGCAAGCTGGACGCTGATCAACAGGCTTCGGAGCTGGCGCGTGCGGCGGCTGAAGCGGCGTATACGGAACAGCGTGAAGCGCTGGCTGCTGAGCTGGCGCGAAACTGGTTTGCGCTGCAGGAGGCGCAGTTGCTGTTGCAGCTGTATCGCGAACGTCGTGACAACCTGCAGCAGAATCTGGAAATTATCGAAGCGGGATATCGACAGGGGTTGAATGAGGCCCTGGATCTGTATTTGGCCCGTAACAACGTGCATGCAGAAGCGGCCAGATTGACACAGCAGCGGCAGGTACTGGGTGAGCTGCAGCGAGAGCTGGAACGGCTTTTGGGGCGTTACCCGGCAGCGGTTTTGAGTACCGATGCGCGATTGCCGATCATTGACACCGAAATACCGGCAGGTCAGCCCGCCGAGATTCTCGTGCGGCGGCCGGATCTGCAGCAGCACTGGCTGGAGTTGTTGGCGGCAGATGCCACACTGGCGTCCGCACATCGCGATCGTTTTCCTTCGTTGAGTCTCAATGCCGCCTATGGCGGCAGCAGCGATGCCCTTGGCGATCTGTTGTCCGGCGGTAACCTGGCCTGGAGTCTGGGGGCATCGCTGGCACAGAGCGTTTTTGATGCCGGACGCAAGTCTGCACGTCAGGAACAGGCCCTGGCGCAGCGCCGCGAACAGGAACAGCACTGGCTGGATGCGCTCTTTACGGCTTTCGCAGAAGTTGAAAACGCTCTGTCGGCACGGACAGCACTGCAGACACGGCATGCGCTTTATCTGCAGGCGGAACAGAATGCCCTGCATGCTGAAACGCTGGCGTTTGAGCAATATCAGCACGGGCTGGAAAGCTATACCACAGTACTCGAAGCACAGCGTCGTGCGCTGGATGCACAGACCAGCGTGATTAACCTGCGGCGTCAGTTACTGGATAATCGGATTGAAATGCACCGGGCTCTGGGGGGGCGTTTTCACGTAATGCCGCCAGCCTCGGCTTTGCAGGTTGAGGAGTTGGAAACACCATGATCAAGCGGATACTGCCCCTTATCATTATTGTTGTGCTGGCGGGTGTCAGCTGGGTGATCTACCTGAATCCGCCCAAGGTGCAACGTGGTGCTCCTCCTCAGGCCAGTCGCATCAGTGTGGACACGCAGGTGTTGGCACCGACTTCGTTCCGAATAAGGGTGAAAAGCTACGGTCGTGTGCAGCCGCGCACACAAAGCACGCTGTTGCCTCAGGTGTCGGGACAAATCGTCTGGCTGAACCCCGATTTCAGGGCGGGGGGATTTTTCGAAAAGGATGAGGAGCTGATCCGGCTGGATAGTCGTGATTATCAGGCCGAGGTTGCCCAGGCTGAAGCCGCACTGATGGAAGCGCGTCAGTCACTGGCTGAAGAACAGGCGCGCAGTCGGCAGGCGGCGGCCGACTGGGAGCGTCTGGGAAACCGGGGAGAAGCGCCGCCACTGGTGTTGCGCAAGCCACAGCTGAATGCTGCCCGGGCAACGAAAGCCTCCGCCGAAGCCAAACTGTCGATTGCCCGATTGAATCTGGAACGTACACGTATTCGAGCGCCCTATGCGGGCCGTATTCTGGAAACCAATGTGGATCTTGGGCAGGTCGTTTCCAGTGGTACCACGCTGGGACAGGTATATGCCGTGGATGTGCTGGAGGTACGCCTGCCCTTACAGAACAGGGATCTGGCCTACCTGCGCTTGCCGGAAGAGTATCGGGTCGAGGGACAGGAGTCCTTCAAGCCCCGAGTCGAAATTCAATCGGACCTGATTCGCCCCGAACGCTGGCAAGGCAGCATTGTACAGACCGAAGGCGCGATCGATGCGACCAGCCGGCAGCTGCATGTGTTGGCGCAGGTGGATGACCCCTATGGTGAAAAGGCAGTGGATCGGGTGCCACTCAAGGTCGGTCAATATGTTACGGCAATCATTGAGGGCGTCGAAATCGAGCAGGCGTTGCTGATTCCGAACAGGGCGATCTATCAGGGCAGCTATGTCTATATTGTTGAAGAGGGAGCCTTGCAGCGGCGCGATATTCGCATTGCCTGGCAGGACGAAAATCTGGCGCTGATCGAAGCGGGGCTGGAGGTCGGCGAGCAGCTGGTATTGACTTCGCTGGGCCAGGTCGTGTCCGGCACCCAGGTACGGGTACGCACGCCTGATGCGGACGCAGCCGCGCAGACAGCGGATGCGAAGCCGTCTCGAGGAGACGCATCATGATCGCCTGGTTTGCGCGTAACCATGTGGCGGCCAACCTGTTGATGATCACCATTCTGTTTACGGGGTTGTTGTCACTGAAGGTGAATATTCCGCTGGAGATATTTCCCAGCTTCGAGCCTGATACCATCAGTGTCCAGATCAACCTGCGAGGGGCCACACCGGAAGATGCGGAGCTGAGTCTGGCGACTCGGGTGGAAGAGGCTGTCAGTGATCTGGAAGGCGTCAAGGAGTTGCGCAGCCGTTCGGTTGAAGGTGGTACGCTGGTGACCATTGAAGCGGACAAGGGCTATGATCCGCGTGAATTGCTGGCCGACGTGAAGTCGCGGGTCGATGAAATCGGCACCTTTCCGTCTGAAGCTGAAGAGCCGGTAATCGCGTTGGCCACTTTCAAGCGCGATGTGATCACGGTTGCGGTATCCGGTGATCTGTCCGAGCAGGAGTTGCGCGGTTATGCCGAACAGGTACGTGATGACGTGCTGCAGCTGGACGGAGTGACTCAGGCTGAACTGGATGGTGTGCGCAATTACGAAATTGCCATCGAAATCTCCCAGGACCGGCTGCGCAGCTACGATCTGACGCTGAGTCAGGTGGCGGATCGCATTGCGGCCAGCTCGCTGGACCTGTCGGCAGGCAACATACGTACCGAAGGCGGCGATATCCTGATTCGCTCCAAGGGGCAGGCGTATAGTCGAGACGAGTTCGAAGCGCTGGTGATCAAGACGCATCCCGACGGCAGCCTTCTGCGCCTGGGGGATCTGGCCGATGTCACGGACGGTTTTGAAGAAAGTGCGTTACGTACCCGCTTCAACGGTGTGCCGGCTGCCATGATTCAGGTATACCGGGTGGGTGATCAGAGTGCCATCGCGGTAGCGGACGCGGTCAAGGAATATATTACGAGCCGGCAGTCGGGTTTGCCGCAAGGGCTTAACCTGAGTTACTGGGACGACGATTCCGTGGTGGTTAAAAGCCGCATCAACACGCTGCTGACCAACGCAGCTCAGGGGGGAGCGCTGGTATTGCTGTTGCTGACCCTGTTCTTGCGACCTTCCATCGCCTTTTGGGTTTTTATTGGTATACCGGTCAGTTTCATGGGGGCCTTTCTGGTCATGCCGATGTTCGGCGTGACGCTGAACGTGCTGTCCCTGTTCGGCTTTATCCTGGTCCTGGGGATTGTGGTTGATGATGCCATTGTGACGGGAGAAAACATCTACAGTCATTTGCGTACGGCCGAATCCGGGCTGCAGGCTTCGATCAGGGGAACTCAGGAAGTCGCGGTGCCTGTAACCTTCGGGGTGTTGACCACTGTAGCGGCCTTTATGCCGCTCGGTTTTATCGAAGGCATGCGCGGCGCACTGTTTGCACAAATCCCCGTGGTGGTGATTCCGGTGCTGCTGTTCTCGCTGATCGAATCAAAATTTGTGCTGCCGGCCCATCTCAAGAATCTGAAGCTGCGCCATGAAAACGTGGACCGACAGGGCAAGTTGGCCAAGCTTCAGCAGGGATTTGCGGATGGATTCGAGCGGGTCATTCTGCGCTATTACCGGCCCTTGCTGGAAACGGCCGTACGTAATCGCTTGACTACGTTGGCCCTGTTCAGCGGAGTTTTTATTCTGATTCTGGCCATGATCATGAGCGGTTGGAGCCGTTTCGTCTTTTTCCCCCGTGTGCAGAGCGATACGGCCCGGGCATCTCTGGTCATGCCCAGTGGTACCCCCTTTGAAGTGACCGACCGCTACATTGTACGCATGGTGGAAGCGGCGCGTGAGCTGCAGGAAAAATATCGTGATCCGGTCAGTGGTGAAAGTGCCATTCTGAATATCTATTCGACATCCGGTGCAGGCGGCAGCACCGAAGAAGGACGGGTACGTTTCGAATTACTGCCTTCAGAGCAGCGTGACGAGAGTATCGGTACGCGTCAGATCGTGCAGGAGTGGCGGACCTTGATTGGCCCGGTTCCGGGAGCAGAAACGCTGACTTTCAGGGCCGAAATCGGCCGGGCCAGTGATCCGGTTAACGTGCAGCTGCGCTCCAGCCGTGTTGCGGATCTGGAAGCGATGGCGACCGAAGTGCGGGCGCGGCTGAAAACCTACCCGACCCTGTATGACATCTCGGACAACCTGTCGGACGGCAAGGAAGAATTGCAGCTGGAGTTGACCGAACAAGCGCATTTGCTGGGCCTGACCCGCAGCGATGTTATCCGTCAGGTGCGACAGAAGTTCTTTGGTATTGAGGTACAGCGAGTACAACGTGGTCGTGATGATGTGCGGGTAATGGTGCGGCTGCCGCTGGTCGAGCGCCAGGCTATTTCGGGACTGCGTGATGTCTTGATCAGTACCAGCCAGGGGCAGGTCCCGCTGGATGCGGTTGCGCGTCTGGTTGCGGGGCAGAGTCCGTCTGCCATCTACCGCATCGATCAGCAGAGGACGGTGAGCGTTGTGGCTGATATGGACAAGCAGGGCACCAATGCAACGGTTCTGAACCGGGATCTGGATCAGTTCCTGTCCGAGCTGGTGCGTCAGTATCCGGGGGCGTCTTACAGTTTGGAGGGCGAAGCGCGAGAGCAGCGAGAGTCTTTCGGTTCCATGGCGCTGGGGCTGGCCTTTGTTTTCTTCGTTATTTACAGCCTGTTGGCCATTCCTTTCCGCTCATATCTGCAGCCCCTGATCGTGATGTCGGTGATTCCCTTTGGGGCGATCGGCGCCATTATCGGTCACTGGATCATGGGCATGGATCTGACCATCATGAGTCTGCTGGGGTTGATGGCGCTGATCGGCGTGGTGGTGAACGACAGCCTGGTTCTGGTCGACTTCACCAACAAGCGACGGCGAGAACTGCTGCAGGCGGGTGAGCACTCGCATTTTGAGGCGACGCGCCAGGCGGTCCTGGTTTCGGGGGTTTCCCGTTTCCGCCCGGTGATGCTGACCTCGCTGACTACCTTTATTGGTTTGATGCCGCTGCTGTTTGAAAAGGCGGTACAGGCACAGTTTCTGATTCCGATGGCCGTCTCACTGGGGTTCGGCATTATTTTCGCCACCCTGGTCACGTTGATCATGGTACCGGTGAACTTCATGCTGCTGGAGGATCTGCGTCGACTCGGACGTCGCCTTTCCGGCTCGTCCGAATCGGAGCGGACCGAGTCGGTTGGCACGCATTGATCGGCGGCGGTGTGGTCACGCCGCCGCTTTATAAGACAGCTTCTGATGTAGCCAGGCCAGCCCCAGCAGCGCCAGTCCCAGCCCCATAAAGGAAGCGACTCGCCACAGCCCGGTCAGGTCGGACATATCGATCAGGAACAGCTTGGCAACCACGACCAGCAGCAGAATCATGCCGCTCTGGTAGAGCGAATGCTTGCGTAACCAGCTGCCGATGGATAGAGCTGCCGATGCCATGATCAGCCATACCACCGAATAGGTGTAAAGCTCTCCGTTCGGTGTCGGCAGGGACAGGCTTAGCTGACCCTGCCACAGATGGCGGATTTCCAGAGAGATGAACAGCAGGCTGTTAATGCCGGCGGCCATGGCGGAGTAGCGACCGATGGGAGCTGGCAGCAGCCGCCAGGCTGCCAGCAACAGAAGAGTCGGCAAGCCATAGCTGAGCAGCAAAACATTCCAGACAGGTGTGGCGCTGACCATACTCGGGTGCCACAGCGGGTTGTACCACCACAAGATCCAGATCAGATAATTGCCAGCTGCTGCTGCCAGATGCAGGCCGGCGATTACACGATAGAAGGACTGCAGGTACTGACTGACGCGCGTTCGCCACAGATACACGCATCCCGCTGTTCCCCAGATCAACGTGTTCAGGCTGGCTTCCAGAAAGCTGTATTCGTGGCGGAAAATATCGCCGTCATAGAGCCAGTAACGTACTTCGGCGGCCAGTGTCAGAACCAGCAAGTGTGCGGTTGCTCCCTGTAACCAGGCGCTCATTGTGCGGTCATGGCGCAGTATCCAGGCAGCCATAGCGGCACAGAGTGTCGAACCACCGTACGTCCACAGCGACCAGTGGGTGCCACTGTCGTAACTCAACAGCCAGGGATTGAAGGTCAGGCGGCAGATGACAATGGCCAGCAGCAGGCGGATAACCCAAGGCAGCAGCTGCAGGGCATAGCGTTGTTGGAGAGCGGACAGCGAGATCAACTGAACGGCGAGTGCCAGCGTCAGGGTGGCATCTGAGAGCCAGATAACAGCCGTCAGTGAAAAAGCCAAATGAGCGCTGCTGATCAGCAGGACCCGTATCAAATCGCTGACTGCGCCCTGAAGTGCCATGCGGGCCAGTGCCAGGTAGACCATTCCCAGAATCAGGGCGGCACCGCCCCAGGCCCAGTCGGCAGTAAAAGCGGTAAACAGATAGTACCCCAGAGCCAGCATCAGCAGGGGCGTCAGGCACCCCAGCCCTGTCCAGAAACCGGGATGAGCAATGCGGCGCTGCAGTAGCCAGGCGGAGCCGAGTGTATAGAGCAGCGTCAGCATGACGAAACGGGATACCAGATCGGCCTGGGTCGTGTCATTGGGTGGCATGAACAGCACCTGCTCGCCGGAATGGCTGAGCATGGGGATAACGACTGCCACAGCTGTTGCAAGCAGCATCAGCGCCGGCAGCGGGTTCAGAATCGGGCGGCGGCTGGCGGTCAGCAGTAGAAGAGCTGGCAACAGCAGTAGCGTCGGGTAACTGCTGGATGGGACGGTTTCCAGCGCCAGGGTGAAGCCCTGTGCCAGAACAATCAGCAGCAGTGTCGGTATGCTGGCCCAATATCGAGTATTGCGCAGTTGTCGGAGTCGTGACAGCCAGTGTTCATGGGGCGGATCCTGTCGTTGCAGCATCCAGTCGTGGCCGGGTACGGCCAGAAACAGGTAGGCCAGTGCCAGCAGGTAAAGCGAGCGCACACCCTCAACAGGCGAGGCAAACAGGCTCAGTAGCCACCAGCCCAGGCTGCCCGTGATGACACCGAGCCAAAGCCAGCAGCGCCCCACATATCCCAGTAACCAGAGGGAAAACAGCGTCAGAATGCCAATATAGATCAAGGCCAGTTCGATCTGTCCCGAACCGGTATTGATCAGCAGAGGGACCAGGTAGCCACCCAGCATGCCCAGCGCGGCCAGTACCGGGCCATGTCGCAAGGCCAAGGCAAGGGTAGCGAAGGAGACCAGAGCCATGGCGGTGAAAATCAGGCCGGGCGAGAGGCTGGACAGTAACTTGAAAGCGGCAAATAGCGCTGCATACAGAATGATGCTGGCACCGCCGGCCAGTGCCGCGAAAACGTCATTTTGTCCGCGTTGGCGACGGAGCCATTCGGCAGCCGTATGCAGGCCGACACCGGCGAGCAACGATAGAACCACCCGAGCTTCAGGGCCGAGCAGTCCCTGCTCAATGGAGTAATGAACCATAAACACTCCGGCCAGGCCAACACAGATGCCGCCCAGCCAGATCATCCAGTCGCGTTTCAGGCGTGTGCCAAATCGCGTCAGCCAGCCGGGCGATGAGGGTGGTGGTGCGGCGGTGCTTTCCCACACAGGTTCTGGCGCGGGCTGGTCAGGCAGGGGGTGAGACTCTGGCTCCTGAACGGTTTTCAGCCGGTGCTCGGTTTGCTCACGGTCCTGGTGCTCATTAGCCGATGAGGTCGCGGTGTCCTGAGCCGGTTGTCGTTCCAGTGTATCCACTCGGGCCTGCAACCGGAACAGCTGTTCGCGCAGCTGGCGGGTCACGAGCCAGGCTCGAATGCCCAAGCCAGCTCCGGCCAGTAAAAACAGAGGGATGGCTATCAGCCATAGCCAGAGTGCATCCATTGTCCACCTCGTTCAATTTCCTGCGCGCTTGCTGGCGCGGATAATCCATGCTGCTGACTATACTGTAAGCGTTGCCTGTGCCAAAGCGGCAGATGTTTCTTCCCTTGGCAGTCAGGGGCGGGAAGTGCGCATCCGTATCTCTTGCCAAAGGCGTTGCAGCCGGTCAGACTTTGGCGCATCGGTTGAGGGAGAGAATGGATGGCGGGCAGACGAGGGGCGTGCTGGCTGGCGATTGGACTGCTGTCGATCGGCTTGGTGGCGCATGCGGATGAGCGCACGGCGTTCCTGCAACAGCAGTACCAAACTCAGTGCCTTGAATTTGCAGCCGCGCCGGACAAGGTTCGAGAACGCCTGCAAACGAGTCAATTGACAGAAGTGCCGGCGGTGCAGCTGCGTCAGTTATTACTGGGATCTGATGGCAGCCGGGGCTGGCTGTTGCCCTATCGGGGGCGGCAGGAATACATCCTCGTCCTGGCCGAAGGAAATTCACGCTGTGCGATCCTGGCGCGCCATGTCGATGTCGAACAGACCTTGAACCTGTTTGAACGCCTGATAAACCGCCCGCCAGACAGCTACCGATCCCGGCCATTGGCACTGACGGAGGCCGACCTGCGCTATGCCGGCGATGCCGAAATACGGCGTGGAGCCTGGCAAGGAGCGGAGCATACACTGGTGCATGAGCTGCTGATATCGACCCGGAAAAACGCCCCGATCCAGGCAATACTGGCTTTGACACTGACAACGAAGATAGAACAATGAATAAGACCTTGATGACACGCTTACTGGTTGGTTTTTGCTCCCTGCTGTGTGTGCCTGCACCCGCTCAGGCGCAGGGCGATGCCGCGTTCCTGCAAAAGACCTACCTGTCCTTTTGCATGAAACATTTCGATGACTACGCCGCGTTACGGAATGAACTGGTTACCCGGCAGTTGCCCAAATTGCCGCCGCAGCAGGCCCGCCACTTTTTGCAGGGAAATGAGGGCGATGCCTGGCCGATCCCTTACAAGGGCGAGTTCGGGCAGTATGTGCTGGTCCTGCCCGCGGGAGATACGCAATGCACGGTAATGGCGCGTCATAGCGATGCTGCCGCCACGCGCCAGTGGTTCAATGAGCTGGCATCCCGTGCACCGGCGCCGCTGCAAACCACCCGCTTGGATGAGCAACAATCGCGCACGGCACTGCAGGGACAGGCTCTGACACATGCCTGGCAGTGGGCAACAGAGCATGCGCCGCGGCGCCTGCTGCTGACCTTAACAACTGCAGAGAGCACCGAGGCGTCGATCCAGGCACGGGTGTCTCTGCAGTTGAGTGAGCGCTGATCGAGCCATGCTGAGACTGTCCAATGCCGTGATACTGGCGGATGAGGAGATCGAGCTGACGGCCATTCGGGCTCAGGGAGCCGGTGGGCAGAACGTCAACAAGGTATCCTCGGCCATTCATTTGCGCTTTGATATCCGGGCATCATCGCTGCCCGCTTTTTACAAGGAACGGCTGTTGGCACTGAGCGACAGCCGTGTCACCCGCGACGGAGTGATTGTTATCAAGGCGCAGCAGTATCGTACGCAAGAGCAAAACCGTGAGGATGCGCTGAACCGTCTGGCCGAGCTGATTCGCAATGCAGTGAAGGTAGACAAGGCGCGCAAGCCGACCAAGCCTACGCGCAGTTCTCAGCGTAAACGTCTGGATAAAAAGAAACAGCGCGGTAATCTCAAGTCCATGCGAGGCCGGGTACCGACCTGATTTTTATTCCTATCAGAAAAACGGGTCATTATCGGCTGTTTTTTAGCGTTCATTCCCGGTCGATTCGGGACCACAATGACAGCACTCTTACAGAATTGCGCACAACGCAACAGGAGACTTGTCATGACAGAACGCAGAATCGAGCGACGCATTCCGGCGCGTGAAAGCCGGGACGGAGCGGGCGTGCGCCTGCTGCGGAGCCTGGGGCGTTCGGCACAGCACCGTATCGACCCTTTTCTGATGTTGGATAATTTCGTCTCCGACGACCCGGATGACTACATTGCAGGCTTCCCGGCTCATCCACATCGTGGTTTTGAAACCGTCACCTATATGCTTGAAGGACGTATGCGCCATCGCGACCATCTCGGGAATGAAGCCGTGCTGGAAAGCGGTGGCGTACAGTGGATGACGGCAGGGCGCGGCGTTATTCACGAAGAAATGCCGGAGCAGACCGAGGGATTGATGCGCGGTTTTCAGCTGTGGATCAATCTGCCGGCACGCGAGAAAATGACCCCGGCTCGCTATCAGGAGTTTTCAGCGGAGCAGATCCCGGTCATTGCCGATGCTGCCAGCGGTGCCCGGGTGAAGTTGATAGCCGGTGACATCGAAATCGATGGGCAGCGACATCAGGGCCCGGTGAAGGGGATCGATCGTGATCCACTGATGCTGGATGTGCGCCTGCCGCCCAACGCCAGTCTAGGCTTGCCGCTTGGCAGCAGTCACGCCGGCTTTGTGTATCTGTTTGAAGGTGAAGGGGCGCTGGGGCAGGAAGGGCTGAACCGCAACGAAGCGGCGGAGTTATCTCCAGGCGAGCGGCTGGTACTGCATGCAGGTGCGTCCGGGGCCGCCATACTGGTTCTGGCCGCCAGGCCCATTGGCGAGCCTGTCGCTCAGTATGGTCCTTTCGTGATGAATACGATGGCGGAACTGGACCAGGCAATAGATGATTATCAGCGGGGCCGACTGGTTTAAACAGGGAGCCGTGCGCGACAGTCGTCGGTCAGTCGATGAGATGCATGCCATGCTGGAGAGTGCCGAGACGTACCAGCGTGATCAGGAGGTATCCATGCTTGTCACCATTGCTCGCTATACCTATCCCTATGAGGCGCAGATCGCTCGTGCTCTGCTGGACAGTGAAGGGATTGAAGCGTTTATTGCTGACGAGCAGACCATCAACATGCAGTGGCTGTACTCCGATGCGCTTGGGGGGGTACGACTGCAGGTGCTGGCCGAGGACAGGGAGAGGGCCTTGCGTCTGCTGCAGGAGGACCGCGAAACGGCACTGGTGGAGCAGGAGGGCGATGATCGCCCGGCCTGTCCGGTATGTGGCAGCCGGGATACCGAATATTACCAGATCGGCCGGCGCTGGGCCTTTCTGGTTTTTCTGGCGATTGACTTCCCTTTGTATCGCGTGCGAGACGGCATCCGTTGCCATGCCTGCGGAGCCATTACCGAGTTGCCTTCGTCATAGGGGCAGACTGCAATCTGATCCTGTTTGTGGCATAATTCAGGCCCTTGAAGTGTCACCCGTCGGTTAGGTTATACAGCCGACCCAGCCGTTACATTCTGATCATTCACGTTCCTGTCAAGCGAGATCATTCCATTGCTGACCACTGCAAACATCACCATGCAGTTTGGCGCCAAGCCACTGTTTGAAAATATTTCCGTCAAATTTGGCGACGGCAACCGTTACGGCCTGATTGGCGCCAACGGCTGCGGCAAGTCCACCTTCATGAAGATCCTGGGTGGTGACCTGGAGCCGTCTTCCGGTAATGTCTCCAAGGATCCGAACGAGCGTCTGGGTAAGCTGCGTCAGGATCAGTTTGCCTATGAAGAATACTCGGTGGTGGATACCGTGATCATGGGGCACGAGGAGCTTTGGGCGGTCAAATCGGAGCGTGATGCGATTTACGCCAAGGCGGAGATGACCGAAGAAGACGGTATTCGTGCCGGTGAACTGGAAGCGGAATTTGCCGAGATGGACGGCTATACCGCCGAGTCCCGTGCCGGTGAACTGCTGCTGGGTCTGGAAATTCCGGTGGAGCAGCACTTCGGTCTGATGAGCGAGGTGGCACCGGGCTGGAAGTTGCGTGTCCTGCTGGCTCAGGCGCTGTTCTCCGATCCCGATATTCTGCTGCTGGACGAGCCGACCAACAACCTGGATATCAACACCATTCGCTGGCTGGAAGGGGTGCTCAACCAGCGTAACTGCACCATGATCATCATCTCGCATGACCGTCACTTCCTGAACAGCGTCTGCACTCACATGGCCGATATCGATTACGGCACATTGAAAGTGTACCCGGGTAACTATGACGACTACATGCTGGCATCGACTCAGGCGCGTGAACGCATGCAGGCCGACAATGCCAAGAAGAAGGCACAGATTGCCGACCTTAAGGCATTTGTCAGCCGCTTCTCGGCCAACGCCTCCAAATCACGCCAGGCCACCTCGCGTCTGAAACAGATCGATAAAATCCAGCTGGATGAAATCAAACCGTCCAGCCGTCAGAACCCTTTTATCCGTTTTGAACAGGCGAAGAAACTGCACCGTACCGCGTTGGAGGTAGAAGGGCTGGCCAAGTCGTTCGATGCAGAGCTGTTCTCAGGCCTTCATCTGCAGGTGAATGTGGGGGAGCGTATTGCCATCATCGGTCCCAACGGTATCGGCAAGTCTACTCTGCTCAAGTGCCTGGTGGGGGATCTGGAGCCGAGTGCCGGTACGGTGAAATGGTCTGAAAACAGTGAAATCGGTTATTACGCACAGGACCATGCTCACGAGTTTGAAGAGGATAAGAACCTCTACGACTGGATGACTCAATGGGGGCAGGAAGGCGACGATGAACAGGTGATTCGTGGCACATTGGGCCGCATGCTGTTTTCGCAGAAAGAGATCGACAAGTCGGTCAAGGTGATTTCCGGTGGTGAACAGGGCCGCATGCTGTTCGGCAAGCTGATTCTGCAGAAACCGAACATTATGCTGCTGGACGAGCCCACCAACCACCTGGATATGGAGTCGATCGAATCGCTTAACCTGGCGTTGGAAAACTATCCGGGCACGCTGATGTTTGTCAGCCACGATCGCGAGTTCGTATCCTCTCTGGCGACCCGCATCATCGAGCTGACGCCCACCGGTATCGTGGATTTCCATGGCGATTACGAGGAGTACCTGCGCTCGCAGGAACAGTAATTCGGCCTGCACAGTCCGGCCCGGCGCTTAGCCGGTGCCGGGCATTTCTCCGGATGTATGGCATCTCCTTGTCAGGTCGCACATCCAGCGAAGATTTCTTGCCAAATACCCTTTCCCCGTTGCAGACTGTCCGCTCATTTTCTGTACCAACCCCAATACCCATACCGAAAACTTCAAGATTCTGGTTCGGGATGACCTCAATATTAAAGATACAGCCTTCATACTGGCCAAGGTGGTTATCGCCAATCTCGTCATAAACCGAGTCATAACAGGAAAACTGATACATGGAAGAAAACATCAATTCGATGAAGCGATTTCCCCAAAAAGCCAAGCTGGTGGCGGGCATTGTGTTTGTGCTGACCCTTGGTTACGTACTGTCGCAGTCCTTTTTCTATGCCGAACCCGGTTATATCTACCACGTGCGTACAGTAACCGGTAACGAAGCGGTAGTGACCGAGATCGGTTACAAATTCTACCCGTTCGGCCGCTACAACTCCTGGAAACGGGCGATGACCGTACAGGCGGTTTCCGGCTCCAGCAAGGATGCGATTACCTCAGAAAAGGATGCCGATAATGCCTCGGCGAGCCTGCCGCCACTGAGCATCATGTTCCTTGATCAGGTGGATGCCCATGCGGAAGCCACGGTGCGCTTTTCCATTCCTTCGGATGAGGAGTCTTTCCTGAAGCTGGCACATGAATACCGTTCACCGGAAAACCTGCTGCGTACCGCTCTGCTGCCGGTATTCAAGGAAACCTTGCAGGCCAATGCCTCATTGATGACGGCGGAAGAGTATTACGCCGGTGGCCGGACGGAATTCAACTCCGAGTTTGAAAACCAGATGCGAAGCGGTATTTATCTGGTCAAGCGGGAAGAAGTGACGATCAAGTCCAGCCGTCTGGCGACGGCTTCCGCAAATGCGGCTTTGGGCACCGACCAGGAAGAGTACGGCGAAGATGCCAAGACCGTTTTTGTGGTGCAGAAAGTACTGGATGAAACGGGGCAGCCACGCAGAAAACAGCAGCGTTTCACCGATTATGGCATTACCGTGGTTTCGGCGCTGGTTACTGATATCAAGCCCAACCAGAAGTTCATAGAGCGCATGCAGTTGAAGCAAAAGGCATCCGCGGACCGTGCGATTGCACGTGAACAGCGGGTCCAGGAAGAGGAGCAGCGTCTGCTGGCGATTGCTCGAGGTGAGCGAGAGGTGGCTGAACGTCAGGCCAAGGCCAAGGTTGAGCAGATTCAGAAGACCACGGAAGCGGAAACCGAGAAACAGCTGGCAATTACACGGGCGGAAAAACTGAAAGCGGAAGCCGAAATTCAGCGTGAAACCGCCGAAATCAATCTGGAAAAGGCCAAGGTAGAGGCGCAGACTCAGCGTACATTGGCGGATGCCGAAGCGTATCAGAAACAGGTGATCCTGGAGGCCGATAACGCTCTGGCGCAAAAGCTGGACGCCGAGATCAAAATTCAGCAGTTATGGGCTGAAGCCTATGCCAAGCGCCAGGTTCCGACCAACGTGTTCGGTGGCGGCAGCGGTGACGGTGGAGCTCCGGTCGGCAATGATTATGAAACCAAGGCTTTCATGCAGCTGCTGACTCTGGATGCCGCCAAGCGCCTGAATTACGAGCGTGACCTGATCAAGGAATGATGGCGCAAATGGAATATTGAGCCTGCAGGTTCTGCTCGGCGGAAAAGCGTCTCCGTTCGGGCGGAACCTCAACTGCATCGCGATTGGGTTCCATTGGTTGGGCCCTGTCTTTCGGCGTGCGATAATGGCATTTTTCAGCCGAGTTTTTCGCCGTGAGCACTTTTGCCGATCTGTCCCTCTGTCCGGAACTTATCCATACCCTGAATGAGCTGGGATACCGGCAGCCCACGCCGGTTCAGGCCCAGGCAATCCCCCGCATACTGGCTGGTCAGGATGTCATTGCCGAGGCTCAGACCGGAACCGGCAAAACGGCGGCCTTTGCCTTGCCACTGATTCAACGCCTGAGTCGGACGCCGACGAGCATTGATGGTTATCACCCGATCCGCGGGCTGGTACTGGTACCGACTCGAGAGCTGGCCGTGCAGGTTGGGGATAACACTCTGGAGTACGGTCAACGGCTGGGAATGCGGGTCATCTCGATTTTCGGCGGGGTGCGTTTTGATAACCAGATTCGCAAGATGAAACGCGGGGCCGATATTCTGGTGGCCACGCCGGGACGTCTGCTGGACATGCTGATCCAGAACAAGCTTTCCCTGAGTCATTTGGAAATGCTAGTGCTGGATGAAGCGGACCGCATGCTCGATCTGGGTTTTATCCACGATATCCGCAAGCTGATGGGATTCATGCCGCAGAGCCGGCAGACGCTACTGTTTTCGGCGACATTGAATGGTCCGGTGGAAGCGCTGGCCGAGTCGATGCTGCAGCAACCGGAACGCATTCAGATCACGCGCCGCAACGCGGCCAGTCAGCAGGTCAAGCAAAGTGCCTATGCCGTCACGAACACGGATAAAACGGATGTGCTGGCGTACCTGATTCGCGAGGGGAACTGGCAGCAGACGCTGGTCTTTACGCGGACCAAGCGCCGCGCCGATCTGGTGGCAGCCCAGTTACAGGATGAAGGGATCGGTGCGCTGGCGATTCATGGCGACCGTCATCAGCGTGAGCGACTGGCAGCACTGCAGGCGTTCAGCAATGGCGAAGTGGCGGTTCTGGTTGCGACGGATGTGGCGGCACGTGGGTTGGATATTGAAGCCCTGCCACAGGTGGTCAACTATGACCTGCCCAATCAGCCGGAAGCCTATGTACACCGAATCGGTCGCACCGGACGTGCGGGCCGGCGTGGTTGGGCAATTTCCCTGGTGGCACCGGAAGAGCGGCGCTTTCTACAGGCCATATCGGCCCTGATCGGCAAATCGCTACAGGTGCAGCCGGTGCCCCGATTTGAACAGGGGCGCTGGATCGAGGGCGCTCCGCTGGCCGAGAAAAAGGCCAAACCAGCGGGCAAGTCCCGGCAGCGAAAGCCGGAGCAGCCGGCTCCCGATGCGTCGGTCGGGGCGCCCAAGCGACCGGGGCTAAGGCCATCCATGTTCAAAAAGTGAAGGGTTGAGATGCTAATTCAGTTCGATAAGCGGTATAAGGAGAGAAAGCTGTGACGCCAGCGATCAACAGTGTACGCAAGGCCAAAGTGGCGCACCAGGTGCATGAATATCAGCACGAAGCATCCAGCGAGTCCTATGGCACCGAAGCGGTCGAAAAACTGGGATTGGCACCGGAGCTGGTATTCAAGACGCTGGTTGTCAGTCTGGAAGGCAAGGGGTTGGCGGTTGGCGTGGTCCCGGTGGCCGGGAAGTTGAGTCTGAAGCAGATTGCCAGGGCGGCTGGAGTGAAAAAGGCGGCCATGGCTGACCCGGCCGAGGTGGAGCGGGTTACGGGCTACGTGTTGGGCGGGGTCAGCCCGTTGGGACAAAAGAAACGTTTGCCCACCTTTATTGATATCAGTGCCCAGTCGCTGCAGGCCATGCATGTCAGTGCCGGTCGCCGGGGCCTGGAAATAGAGTTGTCTCCCGATGACCTGTGTCGACTGACGGCAGCGCGTTTTGCTCCCATTGCGGGGTAACTCGGTCATCGTTGTAAGGCGAGGGCTTGTCGGGAGGACTGCACGGGGATCTCAATCGGATTGACGGGAGGCTGTTATGTTATTGCTGAAAATCATTCTGTTAACGCTGTTGGCGGGCATGAGCATGCCGCTGGGAGCGATGTTGGCACGGGCCGAGAAAATACACCCGCGTTGGCTTGAGCAGGAGCTGCGTCACAGTATTATCGCATTTGGGGGCGGTGCCCTGCTGTCGGCCGTTGCATTGGTGCTGGTGCCGGATGGTGTTCAACACTTGCCGACCGAGGTCGCTCTGTATTGGTTCTTGTTGGGCGGCCTGGTTTTCATGTTGCTCGATGTGCTGCTCAATCGATTCAAAACATCTGCCAGCCAGCTGGTCGCCATGCTGTCGGACTTTATTCCCGAGTCCATTGCTCTGGGCGCGGCCTTTGCTCTGGGTGGCAGCAACGGTCTGCTATTGGCGCTATTGATTGCCCTGCAAAACTTGCCCGAAGGTTTCAACGCCTTTCGTGAACTGCGCCATTCCAGCCATTATCCTGCCAATCGAATAATCCTCATGTTTACCATGATGGCGTTGCTGGGGCCCTTGGCCGGGGTCGTCAGTTATGTTTGGCTGGCTGACTATCCGGCGGTTGTGTCGTCGACCATGTTGTTTGCGGCCGGAGGCATCCTGTACTCGGTCTTTCAGGATATCGCACCACAGGCACGCTTGAAGCGACACTGGGGGCCCCCGATGGGGGCGGTCTTCGGTTTTGCCTTCGGTATTCTTGGGCACATGATGCTGGCGGCCTGAATCGGCCATATAATGAAAAGAGCGGCCCGCTGTCGGTTGGGCCGCACGGGGAATGCATGGCAAGAGAACGGGATGTGCCGAGTCTCGCGTGATTACTCCGTTAGCAGGCGGAGAGTGGACTGGGTATTGGCGTCAACCTGTTCCGGCATCAGCCAGGTGCGTTTATATTCGAAATTCTCGAACAGCTTTAATTGATCCTCGTAATGAGGAGACGGGGTACCGTCTGGCGCGATGAAGCCGCTTTGTCCCGGTGGTACGACCTCATGGCTTTCGACTTTCCGGCCATTGAAAATGACCAGATTGTTCTCGGTTCCACGGTTCATGGCGATATGTGTTTGCTTTTCTTCATCCGAGCCCGCCTGGGGCATGCCCAGGAAGTTGTTGGTAAAGAAACGCATGGGGACAACCGGCAGTTTCCAGTTGGCGGCTGAGTCTCCGTGGGCCTGTTTGACCTTGTTCAGAGCGCTGTCCAGACTGGCCAGAATCAGCTCGTCGGCAGGGTGACCGTTGAAAAAGTCATAATCCTGTTGCACGCCTGCATCCGAACCGCGCAGGGCTTGCAGCAGTGCCTTGGTACCCGGTTGGACATTAAGACTGGAGCGCAACGGCGACTCCGGCGACGGGTAGCCGGCGGACGCGTACCAGTTGAAAAAGTCGCCCGGCAGATCATCCTTGAACGTCAGAGCCAGCATGTCGGGGAGCCAGGCCTGGAACAGAGTTGTGGCCGCTTCATCGTAGTAACCGTCCCGGTCTTTGTCATGACTGGTTT
This sequence comes from Marinobacterium marinum, assembly GCF_013868415.1. GTDB lineage: Bacteria > Pseudomonadota > Gammaproteobacteria > Pseudomonadales > Balneatricaceae > Marinobacterium > Marinobacterium marinum. Next base: position 48,435 of record NZ_JACEMT010000030.1, read on the forward strand.
GAGCCCATTCTCGCAGCAGAGCAACGGCCTGGCGGCGCTCGTCATCTTTTGGCAGTGACCGGGTCGCGTCGTCCAGGAACGGAATGAAATAGCGTGCGTTGACATCGGCATAGGAGACGTCTTCCATCATCTGTTTGACGTCTTCAGGGGTAAACCTGTCTTTGGACTCCATAATGGCTGTCATGGTATCGACGCGATCGGCTTCGCTCCATGAGTACCAATACATGTCTGGCGCCAGAAAGTCATCGGCAGGCTTGTTGTTCCAGTTGGCGATGTAGCCGGAACTTGGGTTGTACACCTGCGGGTTGCGGTGAAAGGGCTTGATACCGAGCCATTCCTGATCGCCCGTGCCCGAAGCGGGCAGTCGGTTGTCGTGACCTGGTTTGCGCTCCGGGTATTTACCGGCAAAAACATAGCCGATGTTGCCAGCCTGGTCAGCGTAGTACCAGTTGATATTCAACGCACTACGGGATGCCTGCTGTAGCCATTCCGGGTGATCCTTGGCCTGTCCCTGACGGGTCCAGGCGATCAGGGTTGCCAGCTCTCGACCTTGCCAGGCGCGTTTTTTGGCGTAGGCGATCCCGTTTTCTGCATCATGGCTGACCAGCAGCCCATGTACGGTTTTATGGATCTTGACCGTCACTGCCTCCGCATTTTTGACTCGAATGGTTTCGGTACGTGTTTCCATGGGGCGATAGCGACCTTGGAACAGGTATTCTTCGGGGTTGTCTGGGTTCAGACTCTCACGGTAGATATCCACAAGGTCTCCGGCACCCCAGGTACTGCCCCAGGCGATGTGTTCATTATTGCCAAACAGGATGCTTGGGTAGGCGAAGGGTGTGTTGCCGACTACATTGAAACCGGCGCCGTGCAGACCGATGGAATAGGTGTAGGCCGGGTTGTACCAGCCAAATTGGGGGCCGTTCAGCAGGATGCTGTTGACGCCTTTGGCTTTTTTCTTGCCGACAACGATCATGTTCGAGGTTTGTGGATAACCCGCGACGCCGGTCAGTCCATAGTCATGAAATTGTTGCTCGTTGTAGCGCCGGGCCTCATTGTGTGACAGCCCAAGTATGGCTCCGTCCTGACCGGTTGCCAGACGGGCAATATCCTGTTGGGTCTTGTCCGAAATGGCGGGGCGTTTGGTCAGCTCGGGATGACGCGGATCGAAGGTGCCGCTCCAGTCGCTCTTTGGAATGGTGGTGGGGGCCGTGGAGTCGTTGAGCGGGTTGAGCTGGTTGAAAATGTTCCAGCCATTGTTCTCGCCATGTGTTTCAATCAGGGCATCGAGCAGCTGCTGGTTTTCGATTTCGGTATTGTAGTCGCCAAAGCGGTTGCCCAGGGAGCCAACGAAAATCATGGCAACATCGAAGGCTGTCCATTCTTCCGGCAAAAAGTCGTTATCGCTGAACTGCTTGGGCAAAAGGGTATCCTGCTGTGCCAAGACCTGCCGTATCCAGGCGTTCATGCCCTTGGCATAGCCATCCAGAATAGCGCGATCATCGGTGTCGAGGGCGTCTATTTGGCGTTGAATGGAAAGAGGGTCATAGTTGGTACGGATCTTCTTGTCATATTCAACATAGTCGGTGCCGAGTATCTCGGCCATGCGCCCCTGTGTCGAGCGCTTGCTGATCTCCATTTGATAGAGTCGGTCCTGTGCAACCGAGTGGCCGTAACCGTAAAAGAGATCATGAGTCGTATCGGCATAGACATGAGGTACACCCCAGGTATCACGCTTGATGGTGATTTCACCGGCATCTGCGTACAGGGGGAGGGCGGTCAGGATAGCGGCCGAGAGCGCGGTGCGCTTCAATGTCTTGTGCATGGTTCACCTCGAGAACGAGGCGAAGCCTGCGGAGCATGTTGGGTCTGCATGATTGCGCCTCGTGGTTTTTTTGTTATATGCGCGTGTCATTTTGGGTGACGACATTACCCTAGCACCTCCATTTATGATAATTAATGACGCATATTTCCAATATTTTTGTATCGAGTGAAATAATGCTCAATCTGCGTGACTTTGAAGCTTTTGTTGAATTAGCCGATCGATTGCACTTTCAGGACACGGCGGATCGCTTGAATATCTCGGCGGCCACATTGAGCCGTATCATCAGCAGGGTCGAAGAGCAGGTCGGGACGCGGTTGTTTGAACGAACAACGCGGTCGGTGGCTTTAACGGTAGCTGGACAGGCTTTTTTGACTGAAGCCGAACAGGTGCTGCGCCAGCAGCAAAACGCGATGCGAGTCGGGCGCGAAATCGGGCTGGGGATTACCGGACAGATCAAGCTGGGGTATGGCGGGGTGGCGATGGAAACCTTTTTGCCGGGGCTGATTACTCGGTTCAGAGAAGCGTTACCCGGTGTGCAAGTGAACTTGAACCTGTTGCCGATCCACGAGCAGGAACAGGCATTGCTGGGCGGAACGCTTGATGTGGGCTTTTTCTGTGGCAGTACACGCAATAGCGAGCTGACCTGCAGGCCCTGCTATCGTGAGCGGCTATTACTGGTTATGGCTGCGGACCATCCCTTGTCTTCGATGACCGATATTCGATTGGCTGACCTGGAACCTTTCGGCTTTGTATTCGGCAAGCGTGACAAGTGGGTGAGTGTCTACGATCGTTTTCTGGACAGCTGTAACCGGCAAGAGTTGAATATGCGCATCGAACTTGAAGCGGATGATGTGACCAGTGTCATGGGGCTGGTTGCAGCGGGAGAATTACTGAGCCTGTTCCCGGCCAGCCATGAAACGATGCGCCGCAGAGGCATCTGCTGGCGCTCAGTAACAGACTTTGAGGACTCTATTGTGGTGAATGCGGTGCATCTCAGGGGCAATCAAAACCCGGTGCTGCAGCATTGGCTGGATAATATGCAGGAGTAAGCATACCGTCCCGGGCTTCCGGTACCCGCATGGAAAAGTATAGTCCCCTGCCGATGCGTCACGACTCATGGAGCGAGCGGTGTTTCAAGCTGTCTTAGCCATTCGATCAGCAGTTGCTCCAGCTGTTGTGAATGGGGTGCCTGTTCAACCAGCTCTGCTTCCCGTTTCAGCAGTTGGGCCGTGGCGACCTCGATCAATGATTTGCCCTCAGAGGTTAATCCTACCAGGCGGCTGCGGGCGTCATCCGGATTTTCAGGACGTTCCACCAGGCCTTTGTCTTCCAGGCGGACCAGAATTTTGGTCATGCCGCCCGAGCTGACCAGCAGCTTGCGGTAGAGTTCGGTCGGGGTAACCCTGAAGGGAGGAGCGCTGTTTCTCAGGGCGCAAAGGGTTTCAAACTCGGCACTCTGGAGTTCGTACTGCTTGAACTGTTGTTCGGCCAGCTTGCTCAGGTGTTCGTGCAGCCGGTAGATCAGTGGTGCAATCATGCTGATGTCCCGAGAGGCTTCTGGCCAATTCTGACGGGAGGCATCGTACAGTTCGGTAAAGCTGATACGTTCACGAGACATGTCTAATCCTTGTTTTTATCTTACCAGGAAGATAATATCACGTAAAAGTATCTTACCGGGAAGATAAATCATGTCGTGGGTATATCTGGTGTTGGCAGGGTTGTTTGAAGTGGGCTTTGCCGTGGCATTGAAGGAGTCGGATGGGCTCAGCAAGCTCTGGCCTTCCGTTACGTTTATTGTGCTGGGGGGATGCAGTTTCTTCTTGCTGACTCGCGCGATGGCCAGTATTCCGCTGGGGACGGCCTACGCCATATGGACGGGGATTGGAGCCTTGGGAACCGTGCTGGTCGGTATTTTCTGGTTTGGAGATTCGGCCAATGGCCTGAGACTGATGTTCTTGGCCATGTTGCTGTGCTCACTGGTCGGACTCAAGCTGGTCTCCTGAAGGAGTATATCCGTGCATCAGCCGAAAGCTGACGCACGGTCAAGCGCTTTATTACTCAATGGCTTCGGGGGACTCAGGCAGAATCTGTCCGCCATCGACAATGATCTGCTGGCCGGTGATAAAACGGGCTTCGGGTGACGCCAGGAAGCAGGCGGCGTGACCGATATCCTCGGGCTCACCCAGCGTATGTGTCGGGATGGCGGCACGCATCTGGTCGAGGTAGGTCTCGCCCTGGTCGGCCAGTCCTGCGGTCAGGATATTACCGGGCATAACCGCGTTAAACGTGATGCCCTGGTTGGCAACTTCCAGCGCTGCGCTGCGCATAAAGCCCAGTTGGCCAGCCTTGGAGGCACCGTAATGGCTCCAGCCGGGGAAGCCGGTAATCGCGCCAGTGATGGACGAAGTGACGACAATACGGCCATAGCGCTGGGCACGCATGGGCTTCAAGGCGGCCTGCACAATGAAGAACATGCCCTTGAGGTTGACGGATTGCATCAGGTCCCAATCCGCCTCGGTCATATTCTCCAGGCGAGCCTGAGGGAAAATACCGGTATTGGAGCACAGGATTTCCAGCTTCCCGGTTACCGCCAGCGCCGATTCTACGGCCGCCTGACAATCGGGTTGGGAGGTCACGTCGCAGCGTACAAATCGGCCGTTCAGCTCGGCGGCGGTTGCCTGGCCCTGAGCCTCGTCAATATCGGCAATGACGACATGTGCACCGGCCTTGGCCAGGCTGAGCGCGATGCCCTTGCCTATCCCCTTGGCGCCACCGGTTACCAGTGCAGTTTGTCCGGTCAATTCAAACATTATCCATCTCCTTGTTGATGACTATGCATGAGACTGCGGTATTGTTGCCAGGTTCGTCTGTGAGCATACCGAAGCAGTAAACATTGAGCCAGATCAGCTCGGGCAATTCGATATCGGATGCTGTGTGTCTACAGGGGCCGGTTGGGGAGCGCTAGCACCAAAGTGCAGGTGCATGCGTATACAGGCCTTGGCGATCAGCAGATAGCCCAACAGTTCCAGCCCCTCCTGAATGACAGACTTGTACAGGTTGTCATACTGTTCCTGCATCAGTTCCTGCCACAGGGCTCCGGTGCCGAACACGCGGCTGAACACCATGACGACCACCAGGCCGGTCAGCAACTGACTGTAGCCGGGGGCACGGGTAAAGCGTGCCATGGCTTGCAGGACCGTACCGGGATAGCTGCGGGCACCGAGCAGTGCCAGTGCCGTAACCGCCAGCGCCGGATATTTCCACCAGCCATGTTGAACGGCATCGAACAGGAAATCGTGCTCGCGGATCAGCATGCACAGGAAGAAGCCGGTGACCAGCAGATAAAACCCTCTGGCGTGGAAGTCTTGTTTGGCGCGAAGCGCAAACAGAACGACTGTCACCAGCAAGCACAGAGCTTGAGCGTACTCGGTCAGCGAGTTTTCGCCCAGCGTGCCGGTGATATGCCTTATTTTCAGGTCGATCAGGATCAGCAGTGGCGGCGTAAGGACCAGCGCGCACAACAGCAGGAATTCAAGAATAGCCGTACGTATAACCGTACCCGTCCGACCGCAATGGCCGGGAGTATGGAGTGTGTTCATGGGTCTCGTAAAACAGGTGGAGGGGAGGGAGCCCGCAGGCTCCCGGGAGGATCAGAGCGCTTCGATTTTGGCGTACTGCTCCTTCAGCTTATCGAATGCGGCCTGAGCGTCGGCAATTTTCTGCTTTTCCTTGGCGACCACGGCTTCCGGCGCGTTGGCAACGAACTTCTCGTTGGACAGCTTGCCTTCCACACGCTTGATTTCGCCAGTCAGGCGGTCCAGTTCCTTCTGCAGGCGGGCCAGCTCGGCGCCCTTGTCGATCAGTCCGGCCATCGGTACCAGCACTTCCATCTTGCCGACCAGCTTGGTGACGGACATCGGGGCTTCTTCATCCGCTTCCAGCCATTTGACTTCGCTCAGCTTGGCCAGCTTGGTCAGGGCGACGTAGTTTTCCTGCACGCGGCGGAAGTCTTCGTCGCTGCCGTTATGCAGCAGCACTTCAAGCTCCTTGCCCGGCCCGATGTTCATTTCGCCACGAATGTTGCGTACGCTGACGATGACGTCCTTGAGCCACTCGATATCGGCTTCGGCGGCTTCATCGATCAGCTCGGCTACCGGTTGTGGATAGTTTTGCAGCATGATGGTGTCGCCATCCTTGCCCGCCAGTCCTTTGACCTGCTGCCAGATTTCCTCGGTGATGAACGGCATCATCGGATGGGCCAGACGCAGGATCGCTTCCAGCACGCGTACCAGGGTGCCGCGCGTACCGCGACGCAGGGCGGCCAGACGCTCCTTCTCTTCGGCGGTTTCGCCTTCGGACTCGTCCCACAGCACCGGCTTGGACAGCTCCAGGTACCAGTCGCAGTACTGGTTCCAGATGAAGTCGTACAGCGTCTGCGCGGCCAGGTCGAAGCGGTACTCGTCCAGGTGTTTGATGACAGTCTCTTCGGTGCGCTGCAGGCTGCTGATGATCCAGCGATCGGCCAGGGTCAACAGCACTTCTTCGTTGTTCTGGGCGCAGTCCTGACCTTCGGTGTTGCTCAACACGTAGCGGGCGGCGTTCCAGATCTTGTTACAGAAGTTACGGTAGCCTTCCAGGCGCTTCATATCCCAGTTGATGTCACGACCGGTCGAGGCGAGGGCGGTCAGGGTGAAGCGCAGGGCGTCGGTACCGTGGGCCGCAATGCCTTCCGGGAACTGCTTCTCGGTACGCTTGCCGATCTTCTCGGCCAGCTGCGGCTGCATCATGTTGCCGGTGCGTTTTTCCAGCAGTTCCGGCAGGCCGATGCCGTCGATCATGTCCAGCGGGTCCAGTACGTTACCCTTGGACTTGGACATCTTGTCGCCGTTCTCGTCGCGGATCAGGCCGGTGACATAAACGTTCTTGAAGGGTACCTGCGGCTTGCCGTCTTCGTCTTTCATGAAGTGCATGGTCATCATGATCATGCGCGCCACCCAGAAGAAGATGATGTCGAAACCGGTGACCAGGGTATCGGTCGGGTGGAAGGTCTTCAGGCGTTCAGTGTCTTCCGGCCATCCCAGAGTACCGAAGGTCCACAGTGCGGAGCTGAACCAGGTGTCGAGTACGTCGTCGTCCTGGCGCAGTTCCAGTTCCGGGTCCAGGTTGTATTTCTGGCGCGCGGCATCTTTATCGGCGGCGACGTAGACGTTGCCGTCGTTGTCGTAGAAGGCCGGGATGCGGTGGCCCCACCACAGCTGACGGGAGATACACCAGTCCTGAATGTCACGCATCCAGGCGAAGTACATGTTCTCGTACTGCTTGGGTACAAACTTGATGTCGCCGTTCTCGACCGCTTCGATCGCCGGCTTGGCCAGGGTCTTGGCATCGCAGAACCACTGATCGGTCAGCATCGGCTCGATCACCACGCCGCCACGGTCGCCGTAGGGCACGGTCATGTTGTTCTCTTCGATCTTCACCAGCAGGCCGGCGGCTTCCATATCGGCGACCACGGCTTTGCGTGCCGCAAAACGTTCCAGGCCCTGATAGGCATCCGGCAGGCTCGGATCAAGTTCTTTGTTGTCGCTGCCGTCGGTGTTGAATACCTGGGCTTCCTGACGGATATGGCCATCCAGGGTCAGCACGTTGATCATCGGCAGGCCGCAGCGCTTGCCGACTTCGTTATCGTTGAAATCGTGCGCCGGGGTGATCTTCACGCAGCCGGTGCCCTTTTCCATATCGGCGTGTTCGTCGGCCACGATCGGGATGCGACGCCCGACCAGCGGCAGTTCAACGAACTTGCCGATCAGGCTCTGGTAGCGTTCGTCTTCCGGGTTGACCGCCACACCGGTGTCGCCGAGCAGGGTTTCCGGACGGGTGGTGCCGACCACGATGTGGTCTTCACCGGCAGCGGTTGTCACGCCATCGGCCAGCGGGTAGCGCAGGTACCACATCTTGCCTTTGACTTCGCGGTTCTCCACTTCCAGATCGGAAATGGCGGTGTGCAGTTTGGGGTCCCAGTTGACCAGGCGCTTGCCACGATAGATCAGCTTGTCGTCGTACAGGCGGATAAACACTTCCTGCACGGCGCGGTAGAAACCGGAATCCATGGTGAAGCGCTCGGTGGGCCAGTCTACGGAATTGCCCAGACGGCGCATCTGGCGGGTGATGGTGCCGCCGGACTCCTCCTTCCACTCCCAGATTTTTTCGATGAAGGCGTCACGGCCCAGATCGTGGCGAGTCAGTTCCTGTTCCGCAGCCAGCTTGCGCTCGACCACCATCTGGGTGGCGATACCGGCGTGGTCGGTACCGACCTGCCACAGGGTGTTGCGGCCCTGCATGCGGCGGTAGCGGGTCAGCGCATCCATGATGGTGTGCTGGAACGCGTGGCCCATGTGCAGGCTGCCGGTGACGTTGGGCGGCGGGATCATGATGCTGTAGGCGTCGCCTTCACCGGAGGGAGCGAAGTAGCCCTTCTCTTCCCAGGTCTGGTACCAGGATTTCTCGATCTCGTGTGGCTGGTAGGTCTTGTCCATTGGGGTCCGTATCTCTGATCTGGTGGCCGCTCGGATGGTTGCCGACAGTATGCTCGACATACCCGTGGGTACGGAGTTTCGGCAACTCGGTCGAAACCGGACATTATACAGTCTGGAAGAAGGTGATTACAGAGCTGAGGCACCTTGGGTCCGCGCCTTGGCCGGGGTCAGAGGAAAAATGTGTAAGGACCTTTGGCGGCGCATCATGCCAGGGGCGGCAGAGCGCTTGTCCGAAGCATATGAAATGTAAAATACATCTACGATGCATTAAGATTATACGAGTTGAAGGTCACTCAGGGATGAACCGATGTCATGAAGCAAACAGCCATATCCTTTTTTATCGCCCTGTTTTTTTTCGTAACAACTTTTTTTACCTATGATGTATTTGTATCGAGTTTAAGCGTGAATATCGTTTATACGGACGTTTCCGAGGTATTCGAAGACGCGCTGTACTGCTCGGCGGGGTTTGCATTGTTCGGTTTTGTTTCGGCTTATATCACCCTTGCCTTGAATAGCAGACAGCTTGGATTTCTGTATATCCTCATCTCGGTAGTGGCATTGTGCTTAATTTATTTTGTGAAAACGGATGTCCTGATTCCTGATACTGAAATGGCTCTGTTGGCTCGAGACTTGGCTTTGTACAGCCTACCTTATTACCTGCTTATGGTCGTCGTGCCCGTTTTTCTGGTCGGCAAGGCACTTTTAAATGGGCGCAGGCTGCCTGCTTAAGCGCTTGCAGCCATGGCAATGGCTAGAGACAATGCTCCCACAGGAATGACAGGGTGGTGCACAGGTGGAAGCGGCTGAACCAAACATACGACGAGAAAAAACACGGACGGTACTGTCCGGACAGTGGACACTGGCTCATCATCGGCTGCTGAAACAGCTGCTTGTGCGCGAGACGCCGCCGGAAGGTGGTGTCGTGCTGGGTGAAATCAGTGCGCTGGATACGGCGGGCGCGACGCAACTGGCCAATTGGCTGGGTATTGAGCGTCTGGAGCGGGTACTGGTCGAGGAAGAGGGTTTGCAGCCAGAGCGCAAGGCGCTGCTGCAGACACTGCTGAAGGCTCTGAAGCGCGAGGCGCCACCCAAAGTGGAGTCGGTCTCGCCAGTCATCGAGTTTCTGACGCTGTTGGGGCAGCAGACCGAGCAGTTGGCGCGACACTTTTGGCAGCTCAGCGGTTTTGTCGGCCTGGTGCTGCAAAGCATGTTTGCCATCCTCTTGCGACCCTCACGGTGGCGAGTGACCGCGCTGGTCAATCAGATTCACCAGACCGGCCTGAATGCCGTGCCGATCGTGGCGCTGCTGACATTTCTGGTTGGTGCGGTCGTCGCTTTTCTGGGAGCCACGGTATTGGGTGAGTTCGGTGCCGAGATTTACACCGTCAATCTGGTTGCCTACTCCTTTCTGCGTGAGTTTGGGGTCCTGCTGGCCGCGATCCTGCTGGCTGGTCGTACCGCCAGTGCCTTCACCGCTCAAATCGGCTCAATGAAGGCCAATGAAGAACTGGATGCCCTGCGCACGCTTGGTCTGAATCCGGTCGAGTTGCTGGTAATTCCAAGGGTGTTGGCGTTGTTGATCACTTTGCCGTTGCTCACCTTTGTTGCAGTGATGTCGGGACTTACCGGCGGTGCGCTGGTGGCGCTGGTGTCACTGGATATTCCTCTGGGGCAGTATCTGGGCATACTGGCAGACGTACCGCTCAAACATTACCTGGTTGGGCTGGTCAAGGCACCGATATTTGCATTCGTGGTGGCCGTGATCGGCTGCATGGAAGGCTTCCGGGTCAGCGGCAGTGCCGAATCGGTGGGGCGTCATACAACCTCCAGCGTGGTGCAGTCGATCTTTATGGTGATTCTGTTGGATGCGATAGCCGCTTTGTTTTTCATGGAGATGGGCTGGTGAGCAAGGAAACGGTTATCGAAGTCAGCGGATTGTGTAACCGCTTTGGCCGTAATTCAGTGCATGAAAATCTGGACCTGGAGCTGTACCGGGGCGAGATTCTGGGGGTTGTAGGGGGGTCGGGGACGGGCAAGTCGGTGCTGTTACGTTCCATTGTCGGGCTGATCCGCCCCAAGGAAGGAGAGGTCCGTCTGTTCGGGCGGAACCTGCTGGCCCTGCCGGTTGCTGAACGCTCAAAGCTGGAGCAGCGGCTGGGTGTGCTGTTTCAGGGCGGGGCGTTGTTCAGCTCGTTAACGGTGCGCGAAAATGTGGCTTTGCCGCTGATTGAACATGCCAAGCTGGCACGGCGTGACGCCGAAGAATTGGCGGAAGTGAAGTTGGCGTTGGCCGGTTTGGCACCACATGCGGGTGATCTGTACCCGGCTTCGCTTTCCGGCGGCATGGTCAAACGTGCCGCTCTGGCACGTGCACTGGCGCTGGATCCGGACGTGCTGTTTTTGGATGAGCCGACAGCCGGGCTGGACCCTATCGGAGCTGCAGACTTTGACCAGCTTCTGCTGACCTTGCGTAACGCATTGGGGCTGACGGTATTTATGGTGACCCACGATCTGGACTCGCTCTGGACTGCATGTGATCGCATTGCCGTACTGTCGCAGAAGCGGGTGCTGGTGGCGGATACGCCAGAAAACGTGGCTGATTACGACGATAACTGGATTCAGAACTATTTTAATGGCCCACGTGGCCGTGCCGCCTACCGGGCGGTCCAGGGGAATTGATATGGAAACACGTGCACACCATGTGACGATCGGGCTGTTTACACTGGTCTGCTTGCTGGCCGCTCTGGGGTTTGGCGTCTGGCTGGTTAAATCGGGCAAACAGCAGGAAACCGAAACCTATAGGGTGATTTTCAAGGAAGCCGTCAGCGGACTGACCGTGGGCAGCCTGGTTCAATATAACGGGTTGCGTGTTGGCGAAGTACGCCAGCTTCAGCTGGACCCGGCTGATCCGCGCAGGGTGTGGGCCGATATGGAAGTCAGTGCGGCAACTCCCATTAATCAGGGGACTCGAGCCAGGCTGGCGATCGCCAATATTACCGGCGCGGCCAATATCCTGCTGAGTACCGACAACCCCAAGGCACCGCCTTTGGTGGAACAGGATGATGCGCCGCCCATTATTGTAGCCGAACCTTCAGCGATCGGTTCGTTACTGGGCAGCAGTGAAACGCTGTTTGCCAACGTCAATGAGTTGGTGGAACAGGGAACGCAACTGCTGTCTGCCGAAAATATTGACCGTATCGGTCGTATTGTCCACAACCTGGAGCGTGTGTCTGATGAGTTGGTTGAGTCGCGCGCCGGAGTAGGCGAAACCCTGAATGAACTGACTCAGGCTGCACGTGATGCACAGGCCGTGATGCGTGAGGCGCGGGGATTGCTGTCGCATGCCGACCAGCTGCTGGCCACACGCGGCGGCCCGATGCTTGAAGAAGGGCAAAAGGCCATGCGTTCATTGGCGCAGGGAAGCCAGAAGCTGGAAAAACTGCTGGGACGTAATACCGAGGCACTGGACAAGGGCCTGCAGGGAATGGCGGAAGTCGGACCGGTCATGCAGGAGTTGCAGCGGAGTTTGGGTACACTGAACCGAATCCTGTCGCGACTGGAAGAAGATCCGACCGGTTATTTGACGGGCAAAGCGCCTGCCAATGAATTTACACCTTGAGAGGTTGAGCATGTTGCAACGTACGGGAAAACTGATACTGGCGCTGGGGCTGGCACTGATGTTTGGCGGGTGCAGCCTGCTGCCGGAAGCGAAACCGATGCAAAGCTGGACACTGCCCCCGGCTCAGCTTGAAGCGCGGGGGCCGGTCCAGATGAGCGACGTGCGCATCCTGCGTCCGCAGACTCAAGACCTGCTGGGTGGCAGCTACCTGCTGGTGGTGCCTGAAGGCCAACCGATCAGCGTGTACAAGGGTGCTCGCTGGAGTGCGAGTATTCCGAACCTGTGGCGCGACCACCTGGTGACAGCGTTGCAGCATGACAGCCGTTTTGCCCGGGTCAGTAATGACGAGGTGCGGGTATCCGCACGTTATGAGCTGGTCAGCCGCCTTGATGCCTTCCAGAGCGAGTACCGGGATGGACAGCCGGTTGTTGTGATGCGGGGGTATCTGCAGCTGATTGATACTGACAGTCGCAGCATTGTTGCCGAACGGGCCCTGGAGCTGTTTGAGCCGGCCAAGGGGAAAGAGGTCAAGGCAGTCGTAAGCGCGTTTGCCCGCATGATGGAGCAATCCAGCGAAGATATCCGCAGCTGGCTGCTGGATGTCAATCCGTCATAGGCAGCACGAGGGCAGTAAGTTCCGATTTGGTAGCGGGATCTTATTGTCGGACTGGTTGCCTAACGGATAGTCCCCTGAATTTTTTACACCAGGATGCCCTATGAGCGAGACAAAACTGACACCGGAAGAACAGCATGTAATCCTGCACAAGGGAACCGAACGACCATTCACCGGCCGTTATAACGAGCACTTTGAAACCGGTGTTTATACCTGCAAACAGTGTGGTGCGGAGCTGTATCGATCGGAAGACAAGTTTCCTTCGCATTGTGGCTGGCCCAGTTTTGATGACGAAATCGAAGGCGCCATTCGCCGAGAAGTGGATGCCGACGGACGCCGTACCGAGATTCTGTGCGCCAGTTGCGGCGGTCATCTGGGGCATGTGTTTGAAGGTGAAATGCTGACACGCAAAAACGTGCGCCACTGTGTCAACTCCATCTCCATGAACTTCGTGAGCGCGGAAGAGCGGGCCCAACAGCAGGGATGCGAATTGCAAACGGCCTATTTTGCCGGCGGCTGCTTCTGGGGCGTGGAGCACCTGATGCAACAGTTACCGGGTGTGGTTTCGGTGGTCTCCGGCTACATGGGCGGTCATGTGGATAACCCCAGTTATGAACAGGTGTGCAGCAAGCAGACCGGCCACCTGGAAACCGTCGAGGTGCTCTATGACCCGGCCCAGGTCAGCTTCGCAACTCTGGCGAAGCTGTTCTTCGAGATCCATGACCCGACCCAGGAAGACGGCCAGGGACCGGATATCGGCCCCCAGTACGCTTCCGCCATCTTTGTCCACAATGACGAAGAGTGCGGTATCGCCGAGCAACTGATCGCGGAACTGGAAAACCGGGGACTGCATGTGGTGACACGGGTTTTGCCGATGGCGCCTTTCTGGCGCGCCGAAGAGTTCCATCAGGACTACTACGTGCGTACCGGCAAGGTACCGTACTGCCATCGCTATCAGCAGCGATTTTGAGCGCGGCTGATAGATCACGACCGGGCGGCTGGTCTGCCGGGGCAGCAGCCCGGAGCGTTCAGACCAATCGCCTGTCTATCTGAGCTTTCGACGCATATGCACAAGCCACTGTTACTTCTGACACCCCCTCCTGCTGGCATCCTGCGCGACTACGCCGCCGTCCAACGTTGAAAACGCCTGCAGGATATTCCGGGAAAAGCCCGATTGGTTTGATGCGTCCCTGGATGTTGAACAGAAATATGGCTTACCGATTCAGGTACAGCTCGCCATCATGCGACAGGAATCAAGTTTCAAGCATGATGCGGCACCCCCAAGAGATACATTTCTGGGCATCCCGATGTGGTGGCGAGTGTCCAGCGCATATGGCTACGCTCAGGTGAAAGACGGCACATGGGATTGGTACAAGGACAAGACGGGGAACTGGGGAGCCGACCGTGATGAGTATGATGATGCCGTTGATTTCATGGGGTGGTACGCCGACATCTCTCAACGGACACTCGGTATTTCCAAGTGGGACGCGTACAACCAGTATTTGGCGTACCACGAAGGGCATACAGGCTGGAAGCAGAAAACCTATAACAGCAAGGGCTGGCTGGTCGAGGTCGCCAGAAAAGTGGATGCGAACGCCCGGATGTATGGCGAGCAACTCAGAGGCTGCAGGAGTCGCCTGAAGTCCTCATCCTGGTGGTGGCCGTTTTGAATGACTGAATAGAAGAGCTGTAGAGCATGGACCGAGGCAAGTGACATAGTCGCAGCTTAGTCCTCTCGGGCTAAGGGTACGATAATGCCAGGGGGCAGGGCTTATAATCTGGGGCAGTCGAGACTGCTTTGCGCACAAAACAGACCTTTAAGGGAGTCAGGCAGTCGCTCCATGCACCACAGAAACTGTGGACAAGCTGCTCTGAATTTCTGTGATTATATACAGTTCATTCAGGGCTTCTTGCCTTGAGTGCATGTTTTGTTACTTGACCGTGTTCATTAGTTGTCACGTCCCGTATGGTTATAAGGGCGCTTATTAAAAAGTTCTGGGTGGGTTTTGTACCATTCCTTCATCGCCATAATGGGTGGCCTGGACTTCAGCGCGGACTGCGGCAGTTGATGATTATACAAATGCACATAGCGTAGCAGGGTTTGCTCAAGATCTTCACGACTATCGAAGTGGTGGGTCTTAAGCACATCGGCTATACGCCCGTTGAAACGCTCCACCATGCCATTGGTTTGGGGCGTTCTGGGCTTGGTCAGGCGGTGCTCAATCCCCAAGTCAGCGCAGAGGCGGTCGAACTCATGATTGCCGCTGGGATCTCGCGCTTTTGAGTGAAACAGGCGGTCGGTAAATTCCTTCCCATTGTCCGTTAAGATATGCGTGATCTTGATAGGTGTGGCCTGCTGAAGGCTATCCAGGAAACGCCGAGCCGTCGCGGCCGTTTTGTTCGGATGGATCTGCACAAAGACCCAGCGGGTGGCACGATCAATGGCCACAAACAGGTATCGACGCTTGGTCTCATCCGCCATTTGCGGCAAGTACTTGACGTCGATATGGAAGAACCCGGGCTGATAGGCCTTGAACGTCTTGGGGGCCGGTTTAGGCACCTTGGGCTTGAGGTCATTCAGATTACTAACCCCATGACGGCGCAGGCAGCGGTCCAGACCGGAACGGGATACCTTGTCGCAGAGAAATTCTTTGACGACCGCCAGCAGGTCATCCAGAGACAGCAACAGCTGTTTGCGCAGATAGACGACGATCGCCTCCTGAGCCGGTGTCAGGTGCGTTTGCAGTCGATGCGGTGTGTGCGAGCGGTCTTCCGTGCTGGATCGGCTGCGCCACTTGCGGACGGTTGCCTCGCTGATGCCATACTGCCGGGCCAGTTCGCGGACAGGCTTGGTACTGGCTGCCAGTTCTTCACGAATGGCAGGGGTGGTGCGTGCCCGTTTATGCAAAGATACCATCATGTCGGCTGATCTCCCTGTGCTTGCTGGATGAAGTGCTCAATGGCGCGCTGCATGACGTCACGAGCAACGAACCAAGGATAACGCTTTTGGCTTATATGATCATCCGGGATGCGACAATTAGTGACTGGCAACACGAGGGAAAATCGTTCAGTATCAGAGCATAATGGTCTGGCCGTTGCAGGATAATGCGCACGGCAAAGCAGCAAAACGCGCATGTACATTTTCAACGGAAGAGAATAGCTGTTATATCTCGAATTATCTTTTCTCTTAATGCAGTTAACATAGATCGCTCAATCTTTTGCTAAGCGCAAAAGCACGCCTTCATAAGATTATAATGTTATATTTCAAAGGTAAGTAAGATGCAGCAAGATACTGTGAAATATAGGCGGATTTTTGAAGAGATGTCTCCCGAAGAAATTAAGGAGATGAATCGACTGAGTGATGAGGAACATCAAAGGCAAGCCGAGGCGTTCAGGGCCGGCTATGAAAAGGGTATTTGCTACCTATGTAACAAGCCTTTTAAGACCATTAGCAAAGATAATCCGTGCTTACACTGGCTATTGCGGCAATGCAAATTTAAGAAAAAAGACTTCCCAAAAATTTACGAAAGTTACGGCTACGGGAATATAGCTGCCTTTATCCGATGGTGTGCAAACCAAGAACGTTTTCTTTCGAATATCAATGATCTTGAAGACGAGAAATCAGATAGAAAGATTTTATCGTATACCGTTAAGTGGAAAAATATTGAGTGGACGTTTGACTGCTCGAAGAATGACTTTCAAGGGCATGAAGGAACATCAATTGACTACCCTCATTACCACTTTCAGATGAGAATTGATGGTAGACAGTTTATAAATTTCAACGATTTTCATGTCCCATTTACTGATCACGATCTTTTCATACTAAAAAACAGTATTGAGCAAGGTGATTGGTTCAAGCAGGATTTTGGGGCAATTGGCTCAGGTATGCAGGATGCTATCAGTGTTGAGTTAGACGATATACTTGAGCATACCAGTCGTTCAGACAATGAAGATGAGGCTACGTATCATTTTTCGACGATGATTGATGCAAGGGACAACCCGATTTCTGGTGAAGTAATATACGAAATACAGCAAGAAGCTGAACGAATTGGTAAATCCTTCGCTTTTGTAGCGCAGAAACGATTAAAAGAGCGAGCAAACGTACAAACCGTTGTCAGTCCTTCTGACTCGATCCCAGACATAGCTTTTAGAACAGAGCACAAGCGAAGATAAAATTTAACAAGCACATGTTTTCAGACTGTGTAGCTGCCCCCCGTTTCATGGATACTTCGATCTAATCCATGGCCTTACTCCTGACGAGGAGGCGCAAGATGGCAAGGAAAAATAATGTCTACTGATAGCAATAAATGGATTTTACCTTTCAAAGGGCGCAATCATTCAGGTGCCTTCGAGCAGAACTTCGTATGGAGGAGTGGGAATGTATATGTGATGGACAATCACAGGGCCGCCCTTTGGTGTTGGCTGCAAGAACTGGACCTAAAGACTCCTCATTCTCTGTTCCACATTGATCAACATACAGACACTCTCCAAAGCCGACTTGATGAGTGGATGAAAAACCTGCCTGATTGGGCGTCAAGCCTTCAGGATTATCTGGATCACAGCTATCAATCTGAATTCGGCGGTAACTGTCAACGTAGTTGTCGCGTATAAGTTATCAGCTCTTTAAAAACTCGCCGCCTTTTCCGGGTTCAGTGTGACTGACTCCGGCAAGCTGAAGTC
Organism: Marinobacterium marinum; assembly: GCF_013868415.1. Classification (GTDB taxonomy): domain Bacteria; phylum Pseudomonadota; class Gammaproteobacteria; order Pseudomonadales; family Balneatricaceae; genus Marinobacterium; species Marinobacterium marinum. Next base: position 65,705 of record NZ_JACEMT010000030.1, read on the forward strand.
ACGGATATCACCTGACCAGCGTTGGGGGTTCTTGGCCTTCTCGACTTCGAGAACCCGTTTGCGTTGCGCCAGGATATACTCGGCCTCGCCGTTATGACGCTGCTCAGGTGTCACGTATTTCAGAGCACTGTGCCGATGCTCGGTGTTGTACCAGCGCACGAACTTCAACACCCAATGCCGTGCCTCTTCGAGCGTCTTGAAGCCATTCACCGGGAACGCCGGTCGGAACTTCAGGGTTTTGAACAGTGACTCCGAGTAGGCGTTGTCGTTGCTGACGCGAGGTCGGCTGTTCGAGGGGGTAATGCCCAGGTCGTACAGCTTTTCCAGGAACGTCGCGGCCTTCATGGGGCTGCCGTTATCAGAGTGCAGCACCAGCGGCTTGGATCGGGCGGCCAGATGTTCCCGCCAGTAGGCCTTTTCGACGAACTCGCTGGCCAGTTCTCCGGTTTCACGCGCGTAGACTTCGTGGCCCACGATCTTACGGCTGTAGACATCCATCATCAGGTACAGGTAAAACCAGGTGCCACGGGCAGGTCCAGGCAACCAGGAGATGTCCCAGCACCAGAGCTGATTAGGCTCGCTGGCTTCATGTGTGGTTGCCTGGCGTTTGCGCTCAGGCGGTTTCTGCCGGCCTCTGGCATGCAGCTGATCGTATTCGTGCAACACCCGGTAGAACGTAGATTCCGACGCCAGATAACGCCCTTGATCCAGCTGATCCGCCACAATAAACGCCGGCGGGGCACTGCGATATCGCGGTTGATTACAGAGCGATACCACGGCTTCACGCTCCTGCTCTGACAGCTTGTTATGCGGTGCAGGTCTGGGCGCGATCGGTCGTTGATCCGCATGGACCAACTGATTCGCCGTCCAGCGCTGGTAGGTGCGCACACTCAGGTTTAGCAAGGCACAGGCCTTGACCAGCGGAGCACCGTTGCTCTGAGCCTCCTGGATCAGACTAACGGCATGCTGGCGATCCGGGAGGCTGGTCATTCGTCCTCGTCTTTGGGGCCCCAGATCGCCTCTGCTTTTTTTGACAGTATTAGCAGCGCGGCCGTCTCCGCGAGCGCCTTCTCCTTGCGGCGTAGATCAGCTTCTAGCTGCTTGATCCGTTTGCGCTCGGCCTTGGTCGCTTGGCGATGCTGTTTGGCTTGCTCATCTGCTTGCGCATTGGCGCCCATACAGGCCGCCTTCCAGGCTTCGATCTGCTCCGGGTACACACCGCGCTGGCGGCAATATTCGCCGATCTCCGCTTCGCTCATCGGAGCGGTCTCCAGCACCATGCGGAATTTTTCTTCGCTGCTCCACTTGTCCGGGGCGGCTGAGTTGGATGGCAAAACGGCACCTCGTTCTCTGGCGGCTTTACGCCAATTGTACAGGGTCGCGGTACTGATGCCTTCCTGACGAGCCAGCTCGGCTACTGTCATGCTGTGAGGCGGCGCCATTTTTTGGAGGATGGCTTCCTTACGTTCCGGTGAATAGTGGGGCATGGTTGTCCTCTGAAATTTTCAGGCGACAACTACGCTGACACATAGGG
>NZ_JACEMT010000031.1 GCF_013868415.1 Marinobacterium marinum
GTATCCGCCGTTAAAACGACCCACTTGCCCTTAACTGTACTGCGCCACTTTTTTTGAAGTACGTTCCAGCTCAACATTCCAGGGCAGCAGTCGCTCCAGCTTTTCCAGGGTGTCAGCATCGGCGATGCGCTCCAGCACATGCCGGATGTACGCCGAGGGTTCCAGGTCGTTGGCTTTGGCCGTTTCGATCAGGGAGTAACAGGTGGCACTGGCGTGAGCGCCCTGCGGAGTATCCGCGAACAACCAGGCCTTGCGCCCCACGGCGAACGGGCGGATGGCATTCTCGGCCAGTACGTTGCTGATATGCAGGTCACCCCGCTTACAGTAGCCGATCAGGGTGGGCCACTGGTTCAGGGTGTATTCCATCGCTTTGCGAGTTAGCCCGCCTTTCATCACACGCCCCACGTTCGCATCCAGCCAAGACTTGAACACTTCCAGTTTGGGGAGGCTCAGCTCCTGACGGATCCGGTAGCGTTCGTTAGGGTTCAGGTCCTTGATCTGACGCTCGATGGCATACAGCTTGTTGATGTGGCCAAGTGCCACATCCGCTTTGGACAGCTTGGTCTGTTTGCCTTTACCCGCCGGCTTGGCCCCTTTGGTCGCTTCGATAAACTTACGGCGGGCGTGATCCCAGCAGCCGATACGGGTCAGCTCATTGGCTGAACAGATCGGCGCATAACCGGAGTAACCATCCGCCTGCAGCACACCCTTGAAGTCATCAAGCAGGCGCACGGGCACCGCTCCACTTCGAGAGGGATCATAGGCGAACAGGACGGAAGGTTGGCCCGGTGGTCCGCCACGGGTCACCCACATCCATTTATCGGATTGGGCGGCTTTGCCATCCTCTTTGAGTACCTGGATCCGGGTTTCGTCAGCCTGCAGGTAGGCCGCACTGTTCTGCGCTTCCCGCATCAGGTTGATCAGGGGTTTGAACACCTCATCCAGACGGATGATCCAGTGCGCCATGCGGGTGCGGCACAGCTCATGGCCCAGACGCTTGAACATCTGCTCTTGCCGATACAACGGCAGACCATCGGCATATTTGGAGGTGATCAGGTAGGCCAGCAGGGCCGGGGTGGCGATGCATTTGCCCAGCGGGTGTGTCGGGCGAGCCGCGGCCAGGATACGCTCGTCGCCGTTCTCCTCGAACACCGCTTTTTCCTGCCAGTATTCCAGTACTTTGAGCTGGGCGGGGATATAGTCCAGCTCTTCCTTGACCTTGGTGAAGAAGGTTTTGACCGCCCCGGCCTTCTCTTCATCACTCAGCTGCAGCTCGATACGCTCACGCAGCAGGTGATCGGAGAAGCCGCGCTGACGGCGCTTGGGTGCAGGCGTGACAGCAGGGGTATCACCTTCAGCGGCTTCAATATCGTCCGGGAGCTGATCCCGCAGCTGATCGATCTCGGCTTCCAGTTCGGACTCATCGAAGAGGTGGATCTGGTGGGCCGTTTTCTCACTGCTGGCCGCGAACCGCTGGATGCGTTGCAAGCGCAGCATCTCTTCCAGCAACAGGATGTATTGCTCGCGCTGCTGGAGTTGCCGGTCACGCGCTTTGACGGCCTGATCCCGCTGCTCAAGCACTTGGTTTTGCCGTTCAAGCTCATCCTCTTTCGAGGCCAGTTGCTGCTGCAGCCCGGCCACCATCGACAGCAAGTCAGCGGTCGATAAACTGCTGATATCAGGCGTCTTTGAGGTGGTTTCGGGCTGTGTTTTCATGGGCAAAATTATATCAAAAACAGCCAGTTGAAGCACCCAAAACCGGCTATCCAACGGCCTCATACTGCAAGGTTTTATGGCCTTGCAGCAGGCTGATATCATAGCCATCGAGCAGCCAGTTGATCTGCTCGCCGGTCAACGGCATGAGCTCATCAGCCGGGCTCGGCCACTTGAATTTCTCTTCGGCCAGCGCCTTGTAATAGAGGATAAAGCCGTTGTCCTCCCACATCAGGCACTTGATCTTGTTACGCTGTCGGTTGGTGAAGGCATACAGCGCACCGGTGAAGGGGTTCTGTCCCAACTCCTGTTCAATCAGCACCGCCAGACCATTGGCCTGCTTGCGAAAATCAATGGGCTCACGGTACAGATAGATCTCGGGCATGGACCGAGAGGGACGAAGATACCGCGGTTTCATCAGAGCTGCCTCAGGATCGCGCCGAGCAGGTCGACATTACCGGCATGCAGCCCTGTAATGGCCATGCCGCCGGGAAGCTTCAGGGTCAGATCATCCGATAGCGGTGAAGCGGCCACCTGGGTGACGCGAGCAAAGCCGGATGTTGGTGTACGCTCGGTATCGGTCGCATCATCTGTACCTTCGAGCTTGCGGCGCCAATAGACAAACTGGTGATAGGACAGTGACTGCTGTTTGCAGAAAGCAGCACCGGATAGCCCGGTATCACGCCAGTGTTCAATGTGCTGTTGCCAGTAGTGTGTGCGCTCGGCTGAGTTCATGCTGGATTCCTCGCGTAGGTGACGATGGAATCAGTGTGCGGCGGTCAGTGGCTGGAAAAAAGGTGCTGATTTAAGGGCGCTTACATGCAGAGCATCAGCGCTCAGCCTGATCTACCCGCTCGCACACCATCTTTTTAAGAACATCCGTTTCAGAGAACACACCAAATCCGTACCCAAAACCATACACTTAGTGTTAGAGTGGTTTTTTATAACGTCATGCTATTGTCATAATAAGACGAATGGTCTAAAACCGTAACCGAATTGCATTATTTACGTGCTTGAATATGCATCCATTCCTACCCTCGTCCACGGAGCTAGCCGTTTGGACCTACTGAACAGGGAAGACGCATGAAGATTGGGACTCTCGGTTTCCCGGAAGATCAGCTCAAGAAGCTGGAAAAAATTCTGACACTTTCCAAAAGTAAGACACTGTCGCTCGTCGATTTTGATGCCGAGGCCTTGCCTGATGTCCTGTTGGTTTTTGGTGACGCCTTAACAGACCAGACCGAGATCACCACACTCCCCGAGTCACACCGGGAACGGTTGGTGCTGGTCAACAAGAGGAAGCCAGAGACTAACGAACAGGCACATATCAAACTCCCTTTCATCTCATCACGCGTGTTGCGAACGCTGGAAGCCTATGAGCCCCTGTCAATAGCAGAGGAAATGCCTCCGGCAGATGAGGCCGGCACCGATCTGCTCGAGCAACCGGCTGATATGGAAACGGTTGAATCAGCTGTAGTAGAAGCACTGCAGGAGCCTGCGGAAGAGACTCTGGAGCTGGCATTCGCAACAGAAGTCGCCACGGCAACAGCTGAACAGGACAATCCGTTCAGCAAGTATGATGCTCAAATCGAGGCGGTGCGCCAACAACAGGCCGAGCAGGCTGAACAGCCAAACCAGGCCTGTTACTCGGTTCTGGTGGTAGATGACAGCCATCCCATGCAGCAGATGCTGGCCAAAGAGCTTCAGCAGATGGACCAGCCCGTTGAAATCGACTTTGCTGATGACGGCGAAACCGCATTGGAAAAGGCCGAGCGTCACCAATACGACTTTATTTTCCTCGATATCATGATGCCGGGCATCGACGGATTTGAAACCTGCACGCGCCTGCGTCAAATGCCGGGATTGAAAAAAACCCCCATTATCATGCTTTCGTCGAAAACATCGCCTCTGGACGAAGTAAAGGGGATAATGGCAGGATCATCCACTTATCTGACCAAACCCATCGATCACGTCGAATTCCAGAAAGTCATTAAACGCGTGTCCCGCTGGGTCAGTGAATTCAAGAAATAAACTGGATCAACCAAAAGAAAATACTGGATATATACACATGGCAGTCAACAAAATTTTGATCGTAGAGGATGATCCGGTACAGCAGCAGCGCCTGCGTGAGGTTCTTCAGCAGACCGGAGCAGAAATCATCGTCGGCTCCAACGGTCAACAGGGTATCAATCTGGCCGAACAAGAGAAGCCCGATCTGATTTTCATGGATATTGTGATGCCGGAAGTCGATGGCTTTTCAGCCTGCCGTCAGATTACCAGCGGCGCCAATACCAAGGGTATACCCGTTGTTATCGTTTCCAGTAAGCATGAAGATGCCGACCGGGTATGGGCACAACTGCAAGGTGCCAGTGCCATTGTTGCCAAGCCCTATACGGACCAGGAAATTCTGGACCAGGTTCAGGCATTCAGCTAGGGAGCAATGCACGAATGGATGACCTGATCCAGCCCGACAGCTCTGACCTGCCTGCTTCCAGCCCTATGGAAGAAGAAGGGCCGCGCTTCGATGAAATCAGACACGGCTTTGAGCTCGACGGTCAGTACTACCTGCTGACCTCCGGGATCTTCTCCGAGCTGGCGTCAAAGAGCCAAATCTGCCAGTTACCGGACAGTCCGCCCTGGTTTGCCGGCTTTATCAATCATCGCGGCCATACGGTACCTGTGTACGATTTGCCCTACATGGCACACCAGCAGCGCACCGACCAGAAAGGGCTGTATTGGGTTTTATTACTGGATCGACAGCCACATACGGCCGGGTTTCTGCTCACCCAGATACCGAGCGTTGTCACCGACCCCGAACAGATCGAACAGAATGACCTCAACTACGATGCCCACCCGCGGCCACTACAGCCATTCCTGGGCACGGCATATCATGCCCAGGACAAGAGCTGGATCGAACTGGATCACCGGGCCTTGCTGAGCAAACTAAAGACAACTTTTTATCAACCGGCTGCGCTGTTCGAATAACACCTTAGTCGTCCATATTTGCTGAAAGGAATTAGACATGCCTCTTTTCTGGGAACTGCAGAACATACGAATGGGGATCAAGTTCGCGATCTCCGGTGTGCTTCTGATCGCAGGCATCATCGCAATCGCCATCGCCTACTATCAAACCATCGTAATCGATGAGCAGTCTCAGGCGGTCAGCCGCCAGACCCGACTACTGGCCGAGGACACCTCTCGCCTCGATTTTCTGCTGGTTGATGCCCAACAGGCTCTGACCGAGGCTCGCCTGTCGCCCAATGATGCAAATCTGGCCACATTTGTTCAAGCCACTGACAGCTTCAATAGCGGTCTGAAGTCGCTGCTGCAGCGCCTGCGCAGTGACGAAGACCGCCATAATATCCAGCAACGCCTGGATGCACTGGGTCTGGCTGATAAGATCGCACGACTGAACGATATTCGCACTCAAGGCGCAGCCCCGACACTCCAGGCGGCACTGATACAGCAAACATTCAACACCCTGCTGACCGACTTACGTGAGGTCAACACCAACTTGCAGCTACTGGTCAATGTCTATGCGGACCAGGACAGTCAGGCACGTACGGCCGCCATGACCCAGATGATCAAGCTCTTTTTCGCCTCTCTGGTGATTCTGGGCTTGGCGCTGGCAATTGCACTGGCGATCACCAAGTACGGCGTACTGGACCCCGTCCAGCGTATTCAGGACACTGTTGATGCAGTTCGTGCCGGTGACACCGAAGCCCGCACCCGCCTGGAAACCAAGGATGAGTTGGGGCAGATGGCAACGGTACTCGATACCCTGCTGGATGAAAAAGAGGAAGCCCTGGCCAAGCAGGCAGCCGAGAACAAGAAACTCAACGCCTCCATCATCGAACTGATCCAAAGCGTTTTCAAAATCAGTCAGCGAGATCTGACCGTTCGCGTGCCTGTTGCTGAAGACATCACCGGTGCAGTTGCCGACTCCATCAACCAGTTGACTAACTCGATTGAAAACGTACTGCGTGAAGTAAGTGCGGTCAGTAACGAGGTCAACAGCACATCCATCCAGGTTAAGACCCAGTCCGAAGCCGTACTGCTGCAGGCAACCAAAGAGCAGGAAGAAATCACCGAAACGCTGGAAGGTCTGGACTCGGCTATCCATGCCATGCAGTTGATTGCCAAGCTGGCTGCCGTCACCAACAGTGCTTCTCAGAAGGCGATCAACACCTCCGAGAACGCCAAGGAATCGGTATCGGCAACCATCGACAGTATCAACAAGATACGCCAGACCATCCACGAAGCGGAAAAGCGTATCAAGCGTTTGGGTGAACGTTCGCAGGAAATCGGCGGAATCATCAACCTGATCAACAACATTTCAGAACGTACTCATATCCTGTCACTGAACGCCAGTATGCACGCGGCATCCGCCGGTGAAGCCGGACGTGGTCTGATGGTGGTGGTAGACGAAGTACAGCGCTTGGCAGAAAACTCGCGTGAAGCAACCTCCGAGATTGAAAGCCTGGTCAACAACATCCAGCTTGAAACCGCCGATACCATCCACGTTATCAACACGGTAATCGAAGACGTAGTCGTCGGCACGCGCCTGGCCGAGCAGGCCGGTGAGCGTATGGAAGAGACACGGAATACAACACAGTCGCTGGTTGAGTCCGTTATCCGTATCGCCCAGAGCGCTACCGGTCAGGCCAAATTGGCCCAGAACCTGCGTCAGCGCGCTGGCAGTATCAATGAGTTTACCCAGGCAACCAACACCGAGATGCTGCAGCAGAAGCAGTTGTCCGAACGCCTGGTGGGCGCTGCCGATGAGCTTCAGCGCTCCATCAGCGTATTTAAACTGCAACATGCGGAGTAAGGCGTGACGACCGATATGGCGCAATGCTCAGGGATGGCTGTCCTGCTTTCCACACTGGAAAGCTTACTGACGGGCAGCGACGATATTCAGCCCGTACAACTGCTGGAACAGCTGCCATCATTGGCTGACGCCTGCTTTGAAGCGGACTGCTCAGGCAGCTCGGACCTCCTGACTCTGATTGGAGAGGTACTGGAGGCGGAAGCGCCGGAGCAGCCTTTGACTGACGACCAGCAGCAACAGCTGCTGGCGCTTGTAGCCCTGTTACCGAATCCGGCACAGCAACCGCCTTCTGAAGAGCGGGTAGCCAGCGTACTGGCCGCTCTGAGCAGCGCTCATTGGCAGTCGCCTCTCGAATACGAAGACCTGGAATCCCTTCCTGAGTTACTGCTGGCAGACTGGCAACAGCAGCCGGCGCTGACTGACGACACGATGTTCATTACCCTGTCAGAGTCTGAGGGGACTCCCCATCGCTCCATCGATGAGACCGTGCAGGATACAAGCCTCCCGGATGAAGCTCCCCTGCTGGATCTGGACGATCTGATTATCGAGTCGGAACCCGCCGATAGCGATGATATCCACACGGAAACTCCGGACACACCTGCAGCACTGGCCGAACACCTGCAGGCCCTGGCTGCTCCCCTGTTCGAATCGGATAACCCGCTCCCGGCCGACCTGGTCATGCTCGTCACGGAGCTGATCGACACCTGTGACGACCTCAGTCTACCCGTAATCGGGCAGGCCGAAGCTCTGATTCTCGACCTGATCAAGCAGCCTTCACGCGAAACCGCCGCAGCGGTAATCGATCTGCTCGGCATGGACAGCTGGCCTGAACCTCTCGACGCCGCGGACATTGCGGATCAGCGTGAACTGCTGAATGAGCTGTTCGACGCAGATAATCACACGGATACACCAGAAAGCTCAGTCGTACTCGAACCCTCATCACTCCCGGAAGCCGAGGCAAAGCCCTCCTTCTGTGATATCGACATGGCCTTGCTCGAAACCCCCGGCCCTTCCGTGGACCCCGGCATTGTCACCATGCTGATCGATTCTCTGCAGGCCCTGCAAGAACAGTGGGAACATGTTGATGCCAGCCGGGCAGATGCCCTGCTGGACGCCAGCCAGGACGCCCTGACACCTCTGTCTCGAGCCTGTACAACCATCAATTTACACGGGCTGCATCTATTGCTCACCGGGCTTACCCGTAACCTGGCCTGGTTCCAGCAACATCCCGAATGTTTCCATGATGATCAGTGCCTGCATTTTGCCGGCTGCCTGCAGGCCGTACATCAACACCTTGAAGCACTGGCCGACAAGGGCATTCGTGAAGACCTGATCGATATGATCAGTGATGACCTGCTGCCGATCCGGGCCGATTCACAGCAAGGAGCCTTCATCTCGGGACTGCTGGCACTGGCCAGCATCCAGTCGCCTGATGACATCGAGTGCGAAACGGCAACACCGGATGATATCGACCTCACTGTCAGCGATGAAATCGACCCCCAGCTGATGGAAATGCTGTATGACGAACTGCCCATTCTCGTCGAAGAATTCCAGCAGCACCTGCAGGCTGTCGTTGTCGATCATGAAGCAGACGCTCTGCTCAGTGCGCAGCGCTCGGCCCACACAATCAAGGGCCTGGCCAACATGGCCGGTATCAAGGGGCTGGCGAACCTGACCCACCACCTTGAGGACATTCTCGAGGTACTGACCGATGCCAAAACCTTTCCCGGTAGCAAGCTGACCCATGATCTGACCGGCGCCTCGGACTGCCTGGCTCAAATGAGCGAAAGCATCACCGAAGCGGGTGGAGCACCGGACAACGCTCAATACCGACTGCAGCAGATGATGACCTGGTTTTACCGTCTGCGCACGGAAGGCGTGGAATGTGCCGCCGAAACACTGACGGAAAACGAACGAACCGCACCGCCACCAACGGCAGTACCGGCCGTCGAGAACAAGCCTGCGGTCAACAGGTCAACAACGGGAACCGGACAGGAGGGAGACAAGGAACACGCCCACCTGCGCGTATCAGTAGGCATTCTGGACAACCTGTTCCGCATTGCCGGCGAATCCAGCACGCTGAATGCGCAGCTGGATGATACGTTGACCCAGCTGCGAAGCCTCAGCCGCTCCAACCGTGAACGACAGCGCTCCTTGCAGAAGGTCCTGTTCGAGTTGGAACAGCAGCTGCAGGACCATTTCACCCTGACCAACCCCTTGCAGGAAGGCGATAGCGGCTTTGATCCTCTGGAAATGGACCGCTATAACAGCATGCATACCACCCTGTCTCAGCTGCAGGAAGCCGTAGCCGACGTGCGTGAAGTGGATTACGAAGCAGAGCACCAGATGCGCCAGCTGGCCGAGCTTCATGTGCGCCAGAGCAACCTGCAGAAGGAATCGCTGGAGAACGTTCTGCATACGCGTCAGGTTGCGGTCAAGACTCTCAGCTCCCGCATGCAGCGTATCATGCGTCAGGCCAGCAGTGCTGCCGGCAAGTCCGCGCGCTTGGTCATTGAAGGTGAAGACGTCATGATGGATAGCCAGATCCTGAATCAGCTGGCCGATCCCTTGATGCATATTATCCGTAATGCCGTCGATCACGGTTTGGAAACGCCGCACCTCCGCTTCGAAGCCGGCAAGGATGAAACCGGTGTACTGACCATTCGTTTTGCTCAACACAATGGCAAGGTGCATGTCAGCTGCGAAGATGACGGTGCCGGCATCAACCTGAAGCGCGTACGCGAAATTGCCGAGCGCAAGGGGCTGATCAACTCCGACGCCGAACTGAACGAACGTGATATCCAGCGTTTGATTCTGGTACCCGGTTTCTCGACCCGTGATGAAATCAGTCAACTCTCGGGCCGTGGCATCGGCATGGATGTGGTCTACCAACAGGTTGCCCGTATGCAAGGGTCGTTAAACATCGACTCGACACCGGGACACGGCACCCGCTTCGAACTGTCGATGCCTGCCTCCTCACTGCTGGTCCACACCCTGCTGGTACGCTCCAGCAGCCAACGCATTTTTGCCCTGTCCAGCCACACCATTGAGCAAAGCCTGCTTTCGCTTGATGGTGAATTACATCAAACCGAAAACGGCCTGACTTTTACTACGTCCGAAGGTGAATACCCCGCCTATATGCTGGAAAGCCTGATCGGCGACCCCGTCAAGGAATACCACCATCGCAACCGTATTCATCCTGTACTGATCGTGACCCTTGACCACGACCGTAAAGCGGCCGTTCTGGTGCAGGACGTTATCGCGCATCGTGAACTGGTCTTCAAGTCCCTGAGTGAACACCTGCCCGATATTGCCGGGGTGCCCGGCGTCACCATCCTGTCCAATGGTGACGTCGCCCCGATCATCGACCTCCAGACACGTATCCTTGACCGCGCCTCCCTGCTGGCCTCGGCCTACGAAGTCCTGGAACCGACGCTTGAGCGACGCCTGCCACATCTGCTGGTGGTAGATGACTCGCTCAGCGCCCGCAAGACTCTGGCGACATTGCTCCGCGACAGTGGCTATCAGGTGTCAACCGCTATTGACGGTCTGGATGCACTGGACAAGGTTCGAGCGGATCCTCCCGAATTGATACTGACCGACCTGGAAATGCCGCGCATGACCGGTATGGAACTGGCTGCCATTATCAGCAACAGCCCCCAGTTCAGCGACATCCCGGTATTGATGATCACTTCACGATCGACCCACAAGCACCGTGGCGAAGCCAAGGCCGCTGGCGTCTCGGCTTACCTCACCAAACCCTGGACGGAAAGCGCTGTACTGGAAACCGTTCAGTCACTGATGTTTAAAGAGATTACCCTGGCCGACGAACCAGAGGACATACCCGATGAACTGGAACTGGATCTCGGACCTCTCCTGCTATAGGCATACCATCTCTGGATAAAAAAAGCCTGTGCGATAGTGAGTGTCGCACAGGCTTTTTATATAGAAAAATTGTTTATTAATTTTAATATTCCAAAAGGAACGATAATAAGCCCCCATGGATAAAAACAGAATATTTTGGCCCGATTTTACTCGAGCAGTAGCCATACTACTTGTAATTATTATTCACATAAGTGCCCCTGTTGTAGTTAGCTTAAAAGAAGTTGAAACCAGTAGCTGGTTATGGGCTAATGCTTTGGACTCAATTGCAAGAATTTCTGTTCCTTTATTTTTCATGATATCAGGATTTTTACTTCTCAATAAAGATATAGACATAATAAAATCCATAAAGCGAGCCAATAATCGAATACTGCTCCCTATGATATTTTGGTCTTTCTTCTACATCAGTTATTCAGCATATGAATACGGTATCGAATATTATTTAAATTATAATTATATGGGGCTATTAAAAACTCCTGCCCAATATCACCTTTGGTTTTTTTATGATATGTTGATATTGTATATAACTATACCATTCATGCGCGCTATTATAGAAAGAAAATTAACCATATATTTCATCTTTCTTTGTTTTTTAAAAGAATTATTTTTATTTTTACCTGTAGATAATTACTTCGAGTTTTCTCCTGTTTCTACGTTTGCAGGATACATGCTTGCAGGTCATTACATTGGAAATCTTAATAAAATCAAAAAATGGACATATAAAGCATCAGCTTTCATATTTTTTATTTTATTTTTTGTTACATTCGTAAGAACATATCAACTTTCATTCGAAGCAGGAACTCTAGTACAAGACTACTATTCTTATACATCACCAAACATTATAATCATGTCAATATGTGCTTTTTTTATAATGAGCCGTATCAAAATTGATACAAAATGGATAAAATACCCTATAATAATTATAAGTCGATATTCATTAGGAATATATGGTATCCATGTTTTCGTTATCCATTTACTTTACACCGGGAAATTTGGTTTCAAAATTTCATCTATGGAGAATAACGGACATATATTTTCATTATTGGAAACTTTTATTTTAGTTCTAATAATTTCATTATTTACCGTTATTCTAATAAGCTTAATAAAACCAATGAGAAAAATTATAAGTTAGCTGTAGATACTAAGGATGTCGCGAATTCAACTCCGAATTGCGACATCCTGAAGGTATTCATGAAAATACAATTTCAGGCTAACTGAACCCGAGGCATTTCCGAAGCCTGATATTTAACTTTTTTTCTGCCTTGCGGACACCCTCGTCAGTGATTTTCCGCAGATCCGTAGCTTTCGGAAGGTACTCGGGAATTCAGATAATAAGTGCGACACTCATGGTTGAACGGCGAGAGGTGGCCAACTGCCGAAGGTGGTACGCTTCAGCTCGCCAAAGTCAAAGTAAGTATCACCATGAGTTATCAGCAGTTGACCGAGGGGAAACGATACCAGATATCGGCTCTCCTTACGCAGGGATATTCGCCGGCAGCGATCGCTACTGTAGTTGAAGTTCATCGCTCCACAGTCTACCGGGAGATGAAGCGTAACAGTCATGACGGGGTGTATGAGCCTGAGGAGGCGCATGCCAGAAGCCGCTCACGTCGAGTCATGGCACGCAAATACAGAGTGCCGGAGCAAACCGTCATGTATGTGGAGCTGGCGTTGTCCTGGCACTGGAGTCCGGAACAGGTCAGCGGTATCGGCAAGCTCATTGGTCTGCCGGTGAGCCATGAGTGGATATACCGTCATGTCGCTGCCGAGAAGGCCCGTGGCGGCAAGCTCTACAAGACATTGCGCCAAGGACACAAACGGTACCGCAAGGGCAGCAACAGCAAGCGTGCGGTCATCCCGGAGCCGATTTCGATCGACGATCGTCCGGCCATCGTGGACACGCGGGGGCGCTTTGGTGACTGGGAGGTCGATACCGTTCTGGGCAGGCATGGTAGCGGTGCGTTGGTCACGTTGGCGGAGCGCAAGAGTCGCCTGTATCTGGTCCGCAGGGTCGACGCCAAGCGGGCTACGGATGTGCGGGATGCGATCATCGATATGCTCATGCCCTATGCCGACCATGTGCATACAATCACGGCGGACAACGGCAGCGAGTTCGTCGAACACAAGGCCATAGCGGAAGCGCTGGGGGCGGAGTTCTACTTTGCTCACCCGTACTCCTCATGGGAACGCGGACTGAACGAGAACTTCAATGGGCTGCTGCGGCAGTTCATCCCGAAGGGTACGGATCTGAGGCTGATTACGGATGAAGATGTGCGGTGGGCAGAGAAGAGGTTAAACCTGAGGCCGCGTAAATGCCTCGGATTCAGGCAGCCCGAAATGGTGTTCCAAGAATACCTTCAGGCTGCATAGGCGGGTGTCGCACTTCGGAGTTGAATTCGCGCTGGCGTAGCAGGCCGCTAAAGCTCTCGCTCAGCCCATGCTCCCAGAGGGATTGACACATAAAAATGAACACTATCCGCAGTGTACCATTTTATGGTTCATATATTTTTAAAAAAGCTTCTGATTATTCTAGGAACCTTTTTACTAGCTCTTAGTTTATTATTTGTAAACTTACAAAAATCTTTTAAAACATCCAAGTATGAACTTCCACTTCTCACAATGAGAGATCCTTGAAAAGAAAGGCCATCAGCATCTTCATTTTCTCTAGATAGTGGAAAGTAAATTTCTGACAAATTAATATCAGGGAAAAAAGCCCTGTATTCTAACAGCATACTTACACTATTTTTTCGGAGTGATCTTGAGACGTCTTCTCTTATCTTGAGTAAAGTCTGTCGGTCAGCATCAATACTGGCTAAAGTAGCCAGCATGTCGGCCCCATCCTTGGCAATCAGCCAACCGTTTTCACCCTCTTTGATCCGATCGGCGAAAGCGCCAACATCGGTGGCTACAACAGGCAAACCGGCGGCCCAGAGTTCGCTTAGTGTATAGCTGAAAGTCTCGGGAACCTGTGACAGCAACAAACCCAGATCAGGACTGAACTGGCGCAGCAGCTCTCCCAGCTGCGCGCGTTCATAGCGCTCCACGACCGTCACGGAAGGCGAAGACTGAAAAGACGCACCGCTGGTGCCGCAACCCAGCAACACCACATGATAATGTTCGATCAGCTCTCGCCAAACGACTTTCAGCAGCCCCCCTCCCTTATGGGCTTCCAGGCTGCCCAGAATAACGATGGTCAACTTTTCACCGGCAGGCCGCACATCGTCTATTTGGGCAATCGGAGCCAGTGAGGCCAGCAAGTCTTGGCCAAGACCATGCTCGATCACATGAATGGGCTCGTGCATGCGGGGAAAGAGCGAATGAACCCTGTCTACAACCGATACACTGGGCGCAATCTGGATAATTTCGCCTTCGTTCAACAAAGCGGCGAAGTGATGACGAAGACGAGCCCAGTGCTCAACCCCTTCATGCAGGAAAAAACGCTCAGACGGATTTTCCTTCCAACACTGCTTTAACCGGGTGCTGTTGCAGCTCGTACAGGGGTGCTCGAAGGTCGCCGTGATAAATGGACACACCGGATAGAAATCATGCCAAACATACAATGTCGGCACCGCCGTTCGTAAACAATCCAGCGAATGCCCAATGACTGATGAGACGATAACGGTATCGGGACACCAGTGCTGAATAATCTCGTCCATGATCGAACGGTACTGAACATGCGTCACCAGAGTAGACAGTATGGGCAGGTTCAAGGACCATTCACGAATCGGCACATCACTGGTAGGTGACTCGAACAACGCCAGCTTGTAGCCAAAGGCATCCCAGTCGCCAATAGGACGCAAGACCAGATTACGCACCCCCGTATCGGCAGCGGCAAAATCCTCGACCCAGCGGCCCAGCCCCCCTCCCCAATTATGGCTGATATGTAAACGCACCGGCTGGTTAACGACAGAAGTGGCCTCGGGTTGCTGACAGCGACGGCTTAAATCGGTCAAGGCATGGCGCAACCCGGTAAATGGATGGCGCCGCACGAGCAGCTGTTCCCAGGTTGCAGGCAGCCCGGCAGGAGCCCGCTGCGGCGGCCAGTCCGCATCATCCACATAGAGACGGTCCGTCAGGACCATGCCCACACCCTTGTCCTGCAGTACCTGATCCACAGCAACCGAATTCGCTTCTCGATATGCGCTGACCACCTCAGCATCCATCACCGCGACATGGCCCGCCAGCACCGGTACATCCATCAGCTGTCCACTGGCATAGCTGCTGAGCCACTGGTCCATCGCCTGCACATCCAGCCCCGGTTGATGATCGGACGACAAAAACGCACTGGTAAACGGGTGCCGGACGGAAAGAGGCAGTAGAATATTCGCTGCCGATTCTCGCTTGATACTCAACAACCGCCGCATAAAATGCGGCGGTAATCCGGCACTGGCAGGTACAAATAGATACTCCTGCCGATTCGGAACATGCTGATTCACATATTCCAGCAAGCATGACCAATAGTTATCCCGCAACGCCGCCAGAGCAACGTCCGGTGCGCTGCCCAGTCGGTGCAGCGTTACCGCCTCACAAGCCTGTACCCCGGCCTCATCAGCAGCCGAAAGTTCGGAGGCCAGCAAGAGATGCAGTTCAACATTCTGAAACCGCTCCAATCCCAGCGCGGTCAGGCACTCGCTCAGGCGTCCGGCAACGTCCGCAATAACAACAACAGCCAGCACTCAATCACCGCCGTGCGACAAAACGAAAGACCGTTGCAACGCCCTTCAGCGCCATTCGGCGCCAGGCTGCCCCCGCCTTGGGACTACACGAAAGGTAATCAAAATAAGCGCCCATATCACCTATCACCTTGCTGACTGGCGCACTGGGGCTTATCTGAATTGAGGTAAATTCAAGCGGGTTGTCCGGACAGTTTGCCTCATACCACTGCTTGTACCCTCCCTTATCCTGAGTAGAAAAGGGATCAGGAAAGGCCTGTTGCAGGTCAATCCGGGAGCGGTACAGGAGACGTGCATTCTTGCTGATCGGCGTACCGTCATCATAGTGCGCATACTTGTACGGCAACTTGCCCAGTTGCTCCTGTCCATATCCCTGACATTGCTCTATATACCAGTTTCTCAGCGCAAAGAGCGCCTTGTTGCCGCTGGCATATTTGTTGAGCATTTTTTCCTGGTCACCACTGTCGAAACCCGAGAAATGATAAAATCCAAGAGGCTCGCCATTGACCGTAAAACCGTCCTCAAACGTGCCGTCCACCTGACGGGTTGAGATATTCCAGGTCGCCACGTTGAAGGCTGGTGAACGCAGTACTTTAAGGTCATCAAAAAAACAAGGGGCCAGATTCACCCAGCGCTGATCCGTAAACAGACCTCGCACCAGATCATCATGGCAGAAGGTATGCAGACGACTGGTCCACCAACGGCTGAATCGACGGCCTTCCTCGCTGTTGCGGATGCCAACGAAACCAAGGTTAAAGACACCATAAATCAGGCTGGCCATCTCATTATCCATGATCGCTTCAATGCTGGTTTCAGGTTCGGTCTGGTGCGGTGTCAAAATGACACTGGCCGAATCCAGCTCCCGGCACAACTCGTCCAAACGCGAAAAAACCGCCATATCGGGGTCAAAATAAATGACTTTATCCGCATTGAAGCGCTCAAAAATGGCTTCGGCACCAAAGCCCTTTACGGCTGTGCACAACTCAACGACCGTATGCCCGAACAGCCAGCCCGTCATATTATCCACAGGCAGGGAGTCGGCATAAATCACATTATCAAAAGGCTCATCATCCAGCGAAAAGCCTGCCGGCAAGTCATCGGACAATAACAGATCGAAGGTGGCTTCAGGCATTACGGCCTTAACCGAGTGTGCAAGTACACGCGCTTTCGGCAGGTAGTTCGACGTTATACTCGTGTAAACATGCAAATTGTCAGTCATGGAATTTCCAAAATTTTCTTATGAAACGTTGTAACTTGAAGGGCCAACTGCTTTGAAGCTGCTCAAGTTGCTGATGACAAGCCACCAGGTCGCTCTGTAATTGTAACGAGTTCCGCTGCGCCTGTTGCAGTGCCTCATCCGTACGGGTAAAACTGTGCCGCACCTCATCCAATAGCCGGTCATACTCGGCGCATCGACTATCATACTCGGCGCATCGCTTTTCATACATTGAAAGCGCATTCTTATGCTCATTGAGTTCGGCTGTATAAATACGCTCGGTATCAAGCACTTGATGCCGCGCTTGCTCCAGCGCAACTTCCTGATACTCCAATTGCCGATCATACTCGGCCAGAACAACAGAATGTTGGTCAGAGCTACCCAGGCGGGCAACTGAAACGGATCTGCGCAAGGCTTTCAATGGGTCCTGCCGGATAAAGTCAGCCACCACCCGAGGATATTCAGGATAACGTTCGGCAAGCAATGTCTCTGCACGCGCCATCAGCGCACGACGTTGGTCGCCGAAACTGGCTCCGCCCTGATGGTACACGAAGAGCTCGCCACATAGCAGATTACGGTACCCCGCGGCGGCGGCACGACGAGAAAAATCGTTCTCTTCGCCGTACCCCTTGCCATAGCGTTCCGCATCGAACAGACCGATCGTATCGAGGCAGTCCCGCCGGATATACATGCAGAACCCGACTCCGGTCGGAAGATCGACCACAAGGCCCTGATTGACCGAGGCAAAGAAACCATCCATCTGCTCCAGATCCAACCCCTCGGGCAACTCTGCACTTTCGCAGAAATACGGATAGGAGCAAATCGAGGCATTATTGGAGAAAGGCGTCACCGTCGCAACATTCGCATCCGTATAAGCCGCACGCTGCAAACGTTCCAGCCAACCTGGAGGGACCCGAGTATCGCTGTTCAACAACACGACATCCCCGCTGCCAACAGCCATTCCCCTGTTGACTGACTGGACAAAACCCAAGTTCGTCTCATTCACCAACAGCTGGATACATGTATGCTGCTCGGCATAGTCGGACAACATGGCGGACAGCCCCGGTTCGGGAGAGGCATCATCCACGATGATTAACCGATTGACGCGTTCAACATCCAGATGGGATAGCACCGAATCAATACAGGCTTTCGTCAGGACAGCTTCTTTGTAGACCGGAAGTACAATATCAACTCTCTGCATGCTCATAAGATATCAGCAAACCCGTTCCTCAAGCGCTTGAAAACCCAGCCTCCTGCCAGGAACGACACTATCCCTGCCCCATACATCATGGCAAAAAGCTCACCGGGAGGAACCGATCGGCTGTTAACAATGAAACGCATGAACTCAATAAAATGTGTTAAGGGGTTTAAAGCAACGATCACCTGAAAGTCTGAAGGCAGTGTATCCATAGAGTAGAAAACAGGACTCAGGAACATCATGGCTGTTACCAAAAATCCAACAATATAGGAA
Organism: Marinobacterium marinum; assembly: GCF_013868415.1. GTDB lineage: Bacteria > Pseudomonadota > Gammaproteobacteria > Pseudomonadales > Balneatricaceae > Marinobacterium > Marinobacterium marinum. The sequence goes on from NZ_JACEMT010000031.1 coordinate 17,787, forward strand.
ACGTCACGAACATAAACCGAAACGGCACTTACAAAAAAAGAGCAGCCTGACATAAACAAAATAAATGCGGGCAATAAACAAAAAACAAAAACAATATTCCAGCCAATTCCCGTTCCAAAACAAACCTGATAGATAATCAATATTGAAAAAGAAACCATAAAATTAAAACAGGCAGAAAAAACAGAAACCAATGGGATTACATCAAGTGGAAAAACAACCTTTTTAACCAAATTAACATTTTCATGAATCAACGAAGGTGCTTTGGATAATATTTCAGAAAAAGCAAAATAAACAATCAAACCTGTAAAAACAAAGGCCACAAAGTCCAATGGTTCAGCACCATAACGGTTTTCAAATTTCACTTGAAATACAAGCTTGAAGAAAAAATAGTAAACAAGCATCAATAAAACAGGATTAATTATGACCCATATAAGCCCCAGGACTGACCCCTGATAACGAGCCGAAACCTCTCGAACAGTCAATATCTTTAACAAGTCAAAATGTTGCTTTATATTAAACTGATTCATCTTCAATCAACTCAAGGCTACAAAATTCGAGAGGAACACCAAAAATACCGTGCGCTACAGGACCTTTCTCAACATAAAAAATGATTGCATTATGATTCCAGCAGTGTTGCACATGATCGGCCTGATTACCTGAAGCAACCGAAATAGAAATCGTATACTCACTGACTGCCAAATAAGGCAAGGTTATACCAAAGCGAGCCTCATATCGCTTACCTTTCTCAACACTGGGTGGGTTTTCATGGTGGATAATGCAGTTATTATCTCCAATAATAACCTGTCCACAGCGATCTTTTATCAAAAATCCGACAATAACAGATTCGATATCCTGATGAGCGAAAAACGAAAAGCAAATAGCAACCTGGCTCCCACCAGTGACACCTATTAATTTCCGGCCATTGGCATCACGTATAAAAGCATCAAATATACTGACAGCCCCATCACCGAAGTTCTGTCCCTGCGCCTCAAACTTACAAATTTCAATATGGTTAGATAAGTTGCTTGTTTCTATAACATCTTTCCGGGCATCATACCAAGGCTCGTGGTTGAATAAGGCTGGCATTTCCCGTTTGGATTCATCCAAAGGCCCTAGCTGAACAGGCTGCGTTTCCTGCTGCGTCGAATAGAGAAATTCCAGATATTGATCCAAAACTGTCGCAGTATCGCCCAGCCCTTTTTGAATACCAGAATCAATCCAGAGAACTCGGTCACACAACTGACTGATGGCACCTGAGTCATGGCTCACAAATAAAATTGAGCCGCGCTGCCTGAATTCTTTTAAAAATCGGATACATTTTTGTGAAAAAAGGATATCCCCTACAGCAAGGGCTTCATCTATGATTAATACATCTGCATCAACATGGACGATAACCGAAAAAGCCAGTCGTACAAACATACCACTTGAATAGTGTTTAACCGGTTGATCTATAAAATCACCGATTTCTGAAAAATCAATGATGGACTGCATCTTTGAATCTATTTCACGCTTTGTAAGCCCGTAAATAGATGCATTAATTTTTACATTCTCGCGACCTGTATATTCGGGATTAAAACCAGCTCCTAACTCAAGCAAAGCGGCAATACGACCTTCCTTATATATAGATCCAGATGTTGGAGTTATCGTCCCACATATTATTTGAAGGAGTGTTGATTTTCCTGAACCATTCCGCCCAATAATACCAACCGTCTCCCCCCTTCTAACTTCAAAACTTATCGTATCAAGTGCGACGAATCCTTCATCACTTTTTTTGAAACAATTTGGCAACAGTTGTTCCAAAAGACCTGAGAAGTGATTTGAAGATGGCGAGAATACCTTGCCCAGATCCTTAACATCAAGGACAACATGGTTAGAATTTTGCATCAGAAAACTCATAAAATGCAGCCGCACCACCTAGTACAAGTAGCGGCTGCAATCATTCAATGTTATTTGCTATATTTTTCTTCAAGTTCTTTCAGCAGTTTTTCATTCAGCTTAAGACCAAAATCTTTATCGCCTGTACTCACATCGCTAATAATGCTCTGACGAATTTCGCGCATTTTTTCAGTCTTCAGCTTATTCACAATAAAGCTTTTCACATCATCGAATTTTTTCTGACCTGCTTCCTCTTTGGCCAAAACCATGATGATATGATAGCCAAATCGAGTCTTAACAGGCTCTGAAATTTCGTTTAGATCCATCGAAAAAGCTTTTTCTTCAAATGGTTTGACCATTTGCCCACGACCAAAGAATCCAAGGGTTCCCAGATTTTTAGCAGCTGAAGGATCATCCGAATACTCAGCCACAACTTTTACGAATTCAACACCATCCTTAAGTTTTTTGTGGGCAGCGTTGGCAATAGCCAATGCATCTTCTTCACTACGCTCAGAAGTTGAAATAAGAATGTGCTGGGCACGAACTCTTTCCTGAATTTTAAACTCATCCGTATTGGCCTGATAATATTCTTTAGCTGAAGTTTCAAAGTTAATCTTCTCAATTTCAGCGTCAACCAAGGAGTTCAGGTGCTCTTCCATCAACAGTCGTTCACGATAAAAATCAACAGCCCAGTCGACTTTTTCCATATCAACCGTTTTGTCTTCTTTTGCTTCTGTCGCCAGTGCCCTGATAACATACAAATTCTGTACCAACTGTCTTACTTTCTGCTCCTGAGCAAGAATAGCTTCACGACCGCTCTCTGGCAGTTGAGCTTTTGAGTACTGTTCAAAATCTTCGACGGATACGTTAAAACCATCTGCTTCAAGAATATTATCGGATGCCTGTACAAAAGAAGTAAAACCAAGTGTCGGCAAAAAAATGTACGCTGCAATTTTCTTTTTAAATGAAAACATGGGTACTCACTACGTTAATACTATATTCAGAATAATATCTTCCATATAAAAACAGACCCGAACACATAGTAATTAAATGTGTTTGGGTCATGTTTTATAAACCGAGGAAGATATAAAACCTATATCCGTTTTACTGAAAACGAATTACTTCAGGCCAGCACCACTATTGGAAATAGAGCGGTACACACGTGTAGCAGACTGCTCAGGATCGACGTGCTGCAAGTTCAAATAGTAGGTTTTTCCTGGTGCCAAATAGCACTTGGCCAGGTCGCCCATATCCTGAGTCCAGTTCAAAGAATACACGTAGCTTCTCTTCTGGCTGCAGAACATATGATCATACGTACGTCCTTCACGATTCAACTCCCCGAGAGACGTCCCTCCTGGGGTTTCCGATAACCATGCATTCGTCACAGGGCCACTGCTTGCTGCAGCAAAGGAAATCTTGCCTGAAATCACATTGTTCGACGGGAAACTCGAGAAACGGGTCGCGAGCGTTTTAGCCTTGGGAATCGTGACCGTCACTCGGCCATTGTAGCCAAAGTCCGTGATTTCAGCACACTGAACAGTTGCACTGTCCACGCAGTCTTCGCCAGGAGTCGGATCGGTCGGATCGGTCGGATCGGTCGGATCGGTCGGATCGGTCGGATCGGTCGGATCGGTCGGATCGGTCGGATCGGTCGGGCCCGTAATAATTCCGATATTCTGTCCCGGCACAGTCAAGCTGACGCCATTGGTAGCACTGTACTGGACTTCAACACCAGTAAAGCTTCCCAAATTCGTTCCATTGATTTTAACAGGGATTGCTGCTGATGCTGTCGCGGCAGATAAACCCAATGCGGCTGCCACACTGGCAGTCAGTAGAAGTCGCTGTTTCATTTAACACCTGCTGATATTAGTTTCCGTCACATTCATTCTATGCTTTTTACTAAAACAAAAAAAGGCACCCTAAGGTGCCTTTTTGACTACAATCACACGCAATAGTTCTTACTGAGCGATGTTATCAGTAGTGCTCTTCAGGACAGAAGCTGAACCGTAGTTCATCACAACGCCTTCACGTACACCATCGTTGGTAACTTTCTGTACAGCAAAGCCTACTGCCGGCAGACCCTGGAAGGTCAGACCAACGCCGGACAGGGTACGGTTACCGTACGGGTTGCTAGCATCAGCTCCAACCTGGGTCGGATCATTCAGATCAGCACCGCGGAAAGACAGACGCGCCCAACCTGTTTCGTAGTCCGGAGTGAAACCGTAAGTGATACGGTCGGAGCTCTTCAGACCATTCTGACCCGCGAAGTCGATGATGCTGACTTCAGTACACAGGTTGGCATCCGGAGAAGTAGTATCAACATCCGGCATCGGAGAGAAACCAGCGTCGATATTCGGCGCAGCGATAAACGCTTCTTCACGGTCCCAGTGAGTCATGGAAACCGGCTCACATGCCTTGGAAGCTTCAGACCAAGTTGCAGTGAACGGGTTGTCGCCGTTCTCAACATAGAAGCGCTTGGTCGGCATGGTGATAACCCAGTCCGTAGAAGCGTTCAGAGACGGATCAACAACGAAGTCGTGAGACAGGGTGTTAACCATGAACAGGGAGCTGACTGCATCGATACCGGCAGAGAACGTGGTATCAGTTGCTACAGAACCGTCGAACACAGTAGAAGTCACTTCCGCCTGTGCCAAGCTCGGCAGAATAGTACCCGGAGCCGCATGCAGAACAGTCAGACCATCAGTCATTGAGTCGATGGCAACAGCATCCACACCGAATGAAGTACCATCTTCAACGTTGATTACGCTGGCGTAACCATACAGACCACCGGTGTTACCGCTTACTTCTTCCAGAGCGTTCTGAGCCCAAGCACCTGCCGGGGCAGTAGCCCACGCAGAAACCAGCGCGCCACAGTCATTCGGCATGCCGTTTGCGTTGTGCTCAGCGTCATCACCGAAGCCAAAATCGGGATCCAAAGTACCCATTTCGATGATTTCAATGTAGCCTTCGCGCGTACGATCCATGCGAGTGCTGTCACCGTTATTCACGTACTGGAAGTTGGTGAACGGCTGACGACGCACGATAGCCCCACCGCCATTCACAACAGCTTCAGACTCGGCGTAGTTGGCAACTGCAGGAACAGTCCAGCCATCAACGTCCGCATCGCTCACGCCATAGTTGGTTTTCTGGGCAGAGGTCAGGCCACGTGCCTTACCCAGCATCGGAACTGTACAGCTGTTATCGGTAGTTACCAGTACAGCGTTTTCAGAACCTTCACGCGCGCCAGTCTGATCCAGGTAGATACTACCGGACCAGTGGTCTTCCGGAGACAGGTACAGGTTAAAGTCAAGAACCTCTTCAGAGTTCATGCCTTCGATGAAGCGAACTTTAACAGCCTTGGTCAGGTTAGTCGTGTTAACGATGTGGATGTTGGTCATGTTGCCGTTCTCAGCAGAGTAGAACGGGAAGATCAGTGCTTCACCAAGACCTTTATCGTTGATATGCATCCCAGCCTGGGCGGTACCCGCCACTGCACCGGCAAGGCCGGCAGCTACTGCGAGGGACAAGATTTTCTTTTTCATGTGTTGCTCCTAGGTTGACAACAGTCCAATTGTTGAACAAAGCAGGCAAATGTTTGCAAACATTTTTTTTCCACCAGCTTGAGAGATTATGCTACTCAAGTTTATCTGTGCATGCCAGCTTTTAAACACGTATGGCGCGAGCCAAATTAACATATAAAACCTACAGCAGGCAAGCACATCGCGGATGCCGAAATGACATTTTCGCTCACACCAAACCGTCTGTATATTTTTCATACACCCGTTTACCGAAGATACAAATACCACTGATCTTGCACATAAATCCAGGTTTCATTCAGGCTTGTTTTAACAGGCGCAGGAAGCTTCCTGTCGGTATAAGTAACAAGATAAGACACCTTGCACCGCGTGTACTCATCATCACACGTCACCGATTGAACTTTCGCAGCCTGCCAACCGGATGCTCCCAGGTAGCGAGACGTAAATTGATGCTTGCCTTTGATTTCCCGGTACCCCGGTGAAGTCAGTGCGTAGGCCGTATCAATATCCCACTCCAGAAGCGCATCCAGCTTTTGCTGTGCACGTTTATGCACCACTTCTTCCGGGCTGGTGTTCATTCCGACAGAAGCACACCCCCCCATAAAAGCACTTACCATGAAGCATACTGCCGCACGGCGCATTAGCGCTGAATTAACAGACGCATTATGAATGCACAAATGTTTCAATTTCATGATTAAAGTCACCTTTTCGACGGCTCACTCTGCGACATCTCCAGCTCGGGCGCCACATTCGGCAAATCCTCGAAGTGGGTCAGCCCTTTCATTCTAGAGCGCATTTCACGACTGATATCGCGTAGATCCTGCTCATCACGCATCACTCTGGGTGTAATGAAGATCAACAACTCAGTACGGCGCTCATTGCGAGTCGTTTTACTGAACAAATTCCCAAACACTGGTATATCCTGAAGAATCGGCACACCCAGCTTACCATTGCTGCTGTTGTCACGAATCAATCCACCCAGCACAACGGACTCTCCCGTGCGCACTGCGACCTGACTGCTGACATTTCGTTCCAGAAATGCCCGCTGTTCAGTGGCGGCATCCACATTTCCCACATCAGTTACCGACTGTGAAATCGCCATACTGACAAGACCACCCGCATTCACTTGCGGCGTCACTTCCAGCTTGACGCCGGTGTCCTTGTATTGAATCGATGTTGACGTATTACCACCATCTGTAATCGTCTGAGATGAGCGGATCGGCTGCTGATCCCCGACATGAATAGAAGCCGTATGGCTATCCTGCACCAATATGGATGGGGTTGAGATAACATTGACCAGGGACTTGTCAGCCAAGGTATTGATCACGGCACGCATGACACCTGCTGAGTTGGTAATGCTGTATGAGAAGCCCGGAGCTTTCGGACCTATCGCTGTATTTTCGCCCAGACTCAGAATCGCTTCGCCATCATGCCCACTGCCAAAACCATTATTCAGGTGCCACTCGAGGCCATATTGCAGCTCATCCTTGAGCGTGACCTCAATGATACTGGCCTCTATCAGCACCTGCGTCGGAATGATATCCAGCTTTTTCAGTGCAGGTTCAATCTTTGCGTACTCTTTAGGCGGCGCAAAAATAAGCAGCGAGTTGTTGGTTTCATCAGCAACAACCCTGACATTATCCCCCAAAGCAAAACCGCTGCTTTTACTTTTCTTGCCAGCCGCTCCCGCGGTTGTGCCAGTACCTGTCCCCTCGGCAGCAGATTCAGTCAACCCAGGCGCCACCCCCGAATCAGCCGGTGCAGACGATGCTGCTTGCGCACCACTGCCTGCGTAAATCTGGCTCAACAAGGACGCCAAATGCCCCGCATTACCATTCTGAACTTCATAAACATGTAACTTGGGCTCATCCGCAGCCGCCTGTGAGAAGTCCAGTTTATCGATCCATGAACGGATCTGCTCCAGGTAATGAGCCCTGGGAGTCACTACCAACACACTGTTCAGGCTTTCAATCGGCAAGACTCGGATCAGGGACGACAACCCCGGCACAGCCTCCCCTTCTCCACCACTGCCAAGCAAATGCCCAAGCGCCGATTGAATATCCGCAACCGTACTGTTATTCAGCGGGAAAATACCCACCGACATACCCTGTAGCTGGTCGATGTCAAAGGTTGCAATAATGTCATTCCAACCATCCAACTGGTTCCGCGTACCTGCCAAAATCAACAGGTTGCGGCGCGTGTCGATCTTGATAAAGGCATCATCCGTGGCGACCGGCTTCAATATTTCAGCCATCTCCGTCGCGCCAATGTACTGTAAAGGCACAACAACATGAGCATAGCCAGCCCCCTTGGTATCGGCGCTGGTATAATTGGGCAGTACACTGCTGACGCTTTTGGATGCACTTACAAAATAACGATCATTAGCATCACGTACCATCAGAGCGTTATTGGCCAACAACAAACTTTCCAGTGTCGGCAGCAACTGATCACGCGGCATGGGCGTGCGTGTACGCAACGTTATTTCGCCAGACAATGGATGATCAATCACGTAATCCAACTGGAGTATTTCCCCCAGTATGACGTGCACTACTTCAGTTACCGGCGCCTCTTCAAAATTCAGGCTCACGGCTTCGCCTTCCAGCTTGACCGGAGCACGCGCCTTCGGCAAACGCACGACACGATCATTACCGGGGAACAGAATAGGCGACTGCTGCCCGATCTCGGCCTGTTCCGCACCCGAACCGGTTTCTTGGGCTGTACCAAGCGGCGTCACTGGATTTTCTGCTGCCGGGGACAACGACCCGACTTCCGGATTAGGCAACACCTCAGGCGTGGCAGTCGGCTTTGTCAGTTGTTCACTACAGCCCGTTACCATCAGGGCTGCACCCAGACATAAACTGACTGTGTATCGGGAGTAACGGCGTTTGCTCAACATAAACTCATTTATCTTCTTGTGGCGATGATATAGAAGGCTCTGACTCTGCCTCGACCTTTTCCACTACTCTTGATGGCTGAGTTGGCGCAGCGACCGATACCGCTCGCACCAGCTCCAATGTTTTTTCTTCGTAGCCCTGGCTGGATATACGGAAAAAGATTGCACGCTCCGGCGTCAAGGAGGTCAGCTCCCATTCATGCAACTGCTCCCCAAGCATCAGGCGCTCACGCTCCTGACCATTCAATAAAATAACGCCAGCTACCCCCGCATCACCTGAAAAAACCCCGCTAAGTTCGTAGTCTTCAAAGGGGTCCGGCCCCTTGCGTACAGGCTTTTCGACATCGACAACAGCCTCCGGAACATAAGGCCGCCGGCTTTCCCAAAAAAGCGGACGCTCAACAAAGGCATTTCCCTTGACCTGACTGACTGGCTTGAAGCGTATTTTCTGTGCACTTAATGTCGCTGCTGCCGGTAATTCCGGCCCTGGCGCTTGATACTGGCTAACCGCGAAAGCCGCATAAGCAACTGCCAATAACAGCAGAGCGGTACACCCTATAGCCAAATACTGAAAACGTTGAATAAGACGATCTTTCATGAAGCTGCCTTGAACGTACTGACAGTGAGTTCCAACTGAACATTCTGAGTCAGGTCGCCTCGTCGCACCCGAGCCGGCGTTATCTCTAGCCGCTCAATCAACAATATCGGCCTCGCTGACAGTATGCCATCCAGCAGTCGCTGCACACCTTCTGCCGCAGCTGTCGCCGTGAGCTTGACCGATGCACGGCCTTGCTTCCCGCGTGCCGCCTCATTCAATATCTGCGTCCCTGATATGCTCACTTCAGCCCTGTCAGCCAAGGACCGAACAGTCTGCTGCAAGTTGGCCTGAACAACCGACAATTCCTGTTGTGCCGGGTACACCAGACTGTCAAGGTGCCGTGCCATTTGCTCTTCCGCACTCAGCACACGTGCCTGTACACTTTCCAAACCTTTCAACCGGGCAAGTCGAGGCTCCAGCCTGTCAATTTTCGCCACATAACTCTGATAGCTACCCACTGCAGCAGCACCGATCATCAGCACCAGAACAGCCACCATCAGCAAGGCAGCAGTAAGTATGACCTCGGACCGTTTTTTGCCTCTACCGAACAGCACTATTCCACATCCTCGGCTTGCGACAACGTCATTTCAATAACGAAACGCTCGGTTCCTGTACGCTCGTTTCTGCGAAATGCCTGCAATGCCTTAACATCAGTAAACATTTCATCCTTAATAAGAGCTTGCAGGTAGACAGACGCATCAATAGCGCTACCCGACACCTTCACCCCCCCCGAGCTTTCAATTTCCAGACTGTGTAAATAAACCTCATCCGGTGTCATTTGGGCTATATAGGCCAGAACATCCGGATATTCCGGCTGTTTGTTCACATAGTTCTGCAACTCAGCTGCTCGCTCGTTATAGCCCATCAGTGCTTGCCTGGCATTCATAGCCGGCTGAGCCATGTTTTCATATTCAGACAGCTGCTTCTCCAATGAACGCAGTTCAAAACTTTTAACAACCATCGGGAGTGCCAGTAAAAACCCGACCACCAGGACAGAATACCCACACAAAGCAGCAACATGGGCCAATTTGCGTCGATAGCGCCCGCGCCGTTGATGTTCACCAAACCCTTCAAACACCAAAGGTCGCTCACTATCTGCGGGCAAAAACCACACTTCTGGAGCACCCTGAAACGCACTGAACAATCCCTGATGCTCCTTCAGCAATCCCTGCACGGTACTATTTGCACAGATTGCTATTCGAACTTGCAAACCGCTCTCGCCCGACTCCAGAGCACGCCAGCTGTAACAAGTATCATCAGCAGGAAAGGGACTCTGGGCCAACACCTCACTCGCCACTATCCGATTGACGTCGGATCTGATGGACAAGGGCAAGGAAATTGTCTTCAACAAAACTTTCTCTGACGGTAAGGCGATGGCACACAAGTCCGTCTCGGCCTTGCCCATATTTTCAGTGCGCTGCAGCACCCCCGCTTTGAAAACCTGATTGCGCCCTCCTGGCCTGAGCAACATCACAGCCGGATCAAGGCGCTGCTTCAACCAGGCATCGTCGTCATGAAACAGTTCACGCAAACCATCACGGACATATTCATAACCAGTGACCAGATTAAGCCCGAACAGGTTGAACTGATTTCTATTGATTGCCATAAAATCCTATCTCAATACCCTGTCCCGGATGCCGCTACCACAGGCTCGACCCGCTCTATCTGCCAGGGAAGATCGCCCGCCTCAGTAAACCGTACCCAAAAACGCTGAGACATCACCACTGATGATGGCAAGGTGACATCCACATCAACTCTGAGATTACCAAGTTCGGCCTGAACACCTGCCAACCGGCGACTATTCGAAACATCCGCCGCCATTTCAAGAGCGCCATCCTGCCTGTCGGACATTATGAGGTCAACCGCTTCTCTATCCTGATCCAGCACCAGCAACAGCACATCCGGCGGAGCAAACTGCATATTGACCGTTGCCTCACCGTCTACAAAAGCATGCACAACAGGTTGGAGCCGGTCATATATATCACGTGTAACACCAGAAATTTTCAGCAAGTCTTCAATCACTCTGAACTGCTGCCTAGCCTCCCCGGAAGAGGGTAACGCCCATCCCGATTCCGAGGTTTTGCCAGTATCGTTCTGCCTGTACGCCATGATACCGCGGACAATTTCCGCAGTCTGATCCTCACTACTCAAAACAGAGCCGATCATTTTATGCAACAGTTCTGCACTGGCGTGGTTCAGACTTATGAGCCCCGATGCAGGCAGCCAGCTTACCCTCATCCGAGCCCCATTCATGCGATAATGCCGCTCCATAATTGGGCCAACATCCTCTTGGCTTTCCAAACTCATCCCTTGAACTGCCAAGTCCCACATAGCCTGATTGAGTGCGCCATAAGCTAAAGCTTCAGTTTCAATTTGACTGCGGTAATGATCCACCATGCGCACATCAGTTTTCGCCTGCGACACAAGTCCCGCGACCAGCAAAGTCAAAGCCGCTACCATCCACAGGAGCATCGGCAACACGACCCCCCGCTGCGACAAGGCAGCACCCGACCGCATCACGAACCTCCCTTGGAAAAGTGCAAGGGGCGAATAAGCAGGTCGGGCCACTGTGATCGATCCAGCTTAACCCTCAACCGTACAAGCTCGGGTAACTCATCACTATCCCAAATATCCAGCCACTCGCCCCCGGCCTCTGCCCGGTAGGCAAAACGTGCTTCTACTCCATCCAATAACACATGCTGCTCCAGTTCATCCCAACGCACCTCTTCCACATCAGGAAATACCGAAAACAAAACCAGCAATCGCCCTGTTCCATCAAGCTGAAAGCGCACAACCTGCAGACCCGATACCTGGCCTGCCGAGCGTACTGGAGCCACTAACGTCAACTGCTCCTCTGCCCCTTCAAACAGCAGCATGTCGCTATTGTCTTCCGCGTGACTTGCAAGGGGAAGCGCATGCCTGACCACGTCAGTCAAAAAACCCGACACCGCCTGGAACCTCTGCGTCGCTTCCACTCTTTCATTCAGGCGCTCTTGAGTGTCTGCCAACATTCGCATGGACGCCACCAAGGCAAGCAGGATCATGGAAAGAACCGCAAGGGATACAATCACCTCAACCAGAGTGAAGCCCTTGGCATACGGTCGTTTCATCATGGCTGTTCCAACTTGAGGGGAACTCTGCTATTCAACAGAATCTGCCGCTGCACATCCCCATCCTGCCATTTCACCAGAATTTCCAACTGCGCGAGCTTGGCCGTATCTGGGGCAGTCTCAACATCGGTAGCTACTTCATCTGCGGACAACAGCCATTCATATTTTCCGTTGCTACCGGCAGACCCACTCTGTTCACCCAGCACGGTCACAACCCTGTTCTGCTCAAACAGGGAGCGCCCAATCACCAACGCCTCTGTATAACCGCTGGCCACACGAGCATTACGTGTCGCTCCCGCCGCAGCCTGATACAACACACCCAACGACATGGCCAGAATCACCATGGCAACCAACATTTCCAACAGGGAAAAACCCTGCTGCCGACCAGTATTACACTTGGGTGCGGTCACAAAACGTCCAGCCTTTCCTGAGACGCCAACCCTGTCAGCCAATCAACACGCACACGAATACCAATATTTTCGGCTCGAAGAATACTGATACTCCCCCCTGACGAACCTCCACCGGGATAAAAACGAATGATATTCCGCCCTTCCCGCGCAAGATCCGAAGCCGTCACAGCTTCCATGCCAAGCGTATCCGGGAACACCAGAACACGCCCAAACGGTAACGACTCATCTCGAGGAAGCTGCCGAGAAACCTTTACCGTCTGGAGCGAACGGGCATGTGTATCAATTACCATATCTACAGAAACACCCTCGGAAAGGGCCATCAGGCGGGCCTTTTGCGCAGCACCGACTACGCCTCTAACCGTATCCCTGTACTGCATCGAGTCATACATTTTGATCGCCGCCGGCGTTGTCACTCCAACCAGCAACGCAGCAATCGAGAAAGCGACCATCAACTCCAGCAGGGTAAAGCCCGAGCTTCGCCCTTTCTGACCCGGTTTCAGAATGCGATCTTCACTCCCAATTGACGACATCACGCGCTTCGCCATCGCCCCCAGGCGCGCCATCACTGCCCAAAGACATCAGGTCATAATCACCATGCTGTCCCGGAAAACGATATTCATACCCCTGATTCCAAGGATCAACCGGCACTTTACGCTTTTTCAGATAAGGGCCATTCCAGCCAGTCGCACCCGTCGGCTGTTGAATCAAGGCCTGAAGTCCTTGCTCGGTTGTTGGAAAACGACCAACATCCAGCTTGTACATCTCGAGCGCCTGCTCAAAATCGCCAATCTGAACTTTCGCCGTATCACTCTTGGCGCCTCCCAACTGATTCAGAACCCTGGGCCCCACAATACCGGCCAAAAGCGCCAGAATCGCCAACACCACCAAAAGTTCTACCAGAGTAAAGCCTCGCTCCGAGCGTTTCTGCTTCAATAACATGTATCTACACCTGTTCAATTATGTTTATCCCGCCAAACTGTTCACAGACAAAATGCCCATCAAGATGGACAGAATAATCAATGCAATAACTCCGCCCATGATCAAAATCAACACGGGTTCGAGCAGGGTCAGTCCACGCTTCACCTGAGTCTGAACCTCTTGATCATAGACATCCGCCACTTCAGAGAGCATCTCCCCAAGCTGGCCCGATTCTTCTCCCACTCGCACCATCTGAATAATCATCGGTGTTGCAAAACGGCTTTCCTGCAAGCTTTTGGAAACACGAGTCCCCGACTTCACGGCTGACTCCAAAGAAGAAAATTCCTGTTTTATCTGGGAGTTTCCAATGGTTGCAACCGCAATTTTCAATGCATCCACCAAAGACACCCCATTATTGAGCAAAGTTCCCAGCGTCCGTGAGAAACGCCCTATTTCATATTTCAATTGGATCGCTCCCAGCACAGGTGCTCCGAGCATAAACTTATCCAGCTTCAGCTTCCCCGCAGGCGTAGCAACAGACCTTCGCACCCAGTGATATACAGCCACACAAAGCAGTACCATCAGCCACCACCAGGCCTTGACCACATCCCCTAGCGCTATAACAAAACTGGTCATTACCGGCAGTGCATCCCCCATATCCGAAAAAAGAGATTCGAACTGAGGCACAACGAAACCCAGCATAACGGCAATCGCCAGTACAGCCACAACCAGTAGAATAGCCGGATAAATCAGTGCGGAAATGATCGTTGACCTGACTTCCCTACCACGCTGCAGGTGCTCACCCAGAGCTCGCATAATGCCGGCCAGATCTCCGCTTGCCTCTCCGGCTCGCACCATATTGATGTAAAAGTCATCAAACATGTCTCCTTCCGACTCGAACCCGTGACTCAGGCGTTTCCCGGACTTGACCATTTCCAGTAACCGGGTGTAAAGCTCGGCACATGCCTGCTTGCTGGCCATTTCAGCCTGTACCTTCAACGCCCGATCAACCGGCAGCCCGGCTTTCAGCAACACGGCCAATTCACTGGTAAACGACAACAGGTCATTTCTGTTCATCGCTCCCTTTCTGGCCTTGACAGGAGAGGAAGCCACACTGGACGAAGCAATCCCCGCTGCCGGCTCTGCCGACACCTCTATGGGTATAAGTCCCTGCCCTCGCAACTGTCGCATGGCAGCATCTTGACTGGCCGCAGTGATAACACCCGACACGACTGACCCGCTCTTTCCGGCTGCAGAGTACTGAAATTGTGGCATTGTCAGCTTAAGCCAAACGCACAAAATAAATTGAATTTATACACCATCATCACCGTCTTGATCCTGAGTAATACGCAACAATTCCTCCAGCGAAGTCTCACCTGCCGCCACTTTTCTCAAACCGTCCTCATACAATGTATGCATACCCTTGCGACAGGCCAATTCATGCAACTCACTGACACCCGCGCCCGATTGTATGGCTTTCTGCACATCCGAATCCAGCACGAAGAGTTCATGAATCGCCGTACGTCCCGAATATCCTGTATATTTGCAGGCTTCACAGCCGTTGGCGTTGAAAATCTGCGCCGCCCCATCGCCAAGCCACCGCTCCAGCCCTGTATCCCGTGCAACACCCGCTTCAACTTCGACTTCGGTTTTGCAATGACTGCACAAGCGTCGCAACAACCTTTGCGCCAGGACGCCATTGACGGCAGCGGTCACCAGATAGCGCTCCACCCCCATATCTTCCAATCGCGTAATGGCGCCCGCAGCCGTATTGGTATGCAAGGTTGATAACACCAAATGCCCAGTCAAGGCTGACTGCACCGCAATTTGCGCCGTCTCGGTATCCCTCATTTCGCCGATCATGATGATATCCGGGTCCTGACGAAGAATTGAGCGCAGAGAACGAGCAAAGCTCAAGTCAATCTGAGATTGGACCTGTATCTGATTAATGCCATGCAGTTGATACTCAACAGGGTCTTCAACCGTGATAATTTTCAGCTTATCAGCATCCAAAGACGCAAGTGACGCATATAAGGTTGTGGTCTTACCCGAACCTGTAGGCCCCGTCAGCAATAGAACGCCATGAGGCTTGTGCAACAACTGAGTGTATCGTTTTAACGTATCAGCACTGAACCCCATCTTACTTAGGCTCAAGTTGATGCTTTGCCGATCCAGAACACGCAGCACCAATCCCTCGCCATGAACAGTCGGTATCGATGATACACGCAAATCAATCTCTCGCCCCTTAACGCGCGTCATGATACGCCCATCTTGAGGCAGTCGGCGTTCGGCAATATCCATTTGCGCCAGTATCTTGATTCTGGAAACAATAGCCGCAGCCAGTGCGGACGCTGGTGCCTCATACTGTTCAATGACACCGTCAACTCGGTACCTCAGGTGCAAGCCGTCATCAAACGGTTCCAAATGAATATCCGATGCCCCGTAATCAAGCGCTTGATGGATAATTTTGTTAACTGCCCGTATAACCGGCGCCTCACTGGCCAGGTCCTTCAAGTGCTCAATAAAAGCACCGCCGTCAATATCCTGAGCGACTTCATCCTCGGCTTCTGCCGTATCTGATGCCAGCGCCTTTTCCAACGCAGCCTGAATATCCGATTCAGCTCCAAGACGCAGCTCTACCGACAGCCCTGTCGCCAGCTCAAGCCCCTTGCGGATATAGTCGCTATGCGGCATTGCGGCGGAACAAACCAGCACTCCACCTGCATTTTTCAACAGGACAACATTATTGCTGGCCAAAAAATCAGACGACAGCCCATTCAGCCTGACGGGCTCTTCGGGATATTCTTCCGCGCTGACGACAGGCACATCCAATTGTTCACTGAGCGCTTCCAGCAGGTCCTTTTCCGACACCAGCCCGAGCTTCAGCAGCACCTGACCAATCAAGCCGCCCATTTCCTCCTGGGCAACCAGCGCCCGCTCGATATCGCGAGCACTCACCTTGCCTTTGGCGACAAGCATTTCACCTATTTTCATCCGACCTTACTCAACTGGAGGTTCAAATCTTTAACGTATCGAATACATGGTCTTTCAACCAGCCTGTAACTCAAATGCCCTGCAAGTACAGATGACAGCATTACCACCACCAACGCCAACAGACTCCCGTATACCCCTCGCCAAACATCCGGCCACAGCAACCCCATGCACATCAATATCGGCAAATGCCACAGATAAATACCAAAACTTATGTCTCCAAAATATACAAAAAGTTTCGATTTAACCCAGCAAAACCCTCTGGGTGGATCAAGCGTCAGGTACAGCATGACAGTCAAAAGGAATGCAACAAAAGAATTCCAGAAAACAAGCAAAAAACTCCCATTCCAATAAAAATCGCCCACCACATCAAGCCAATACTGCATGGCAAAAATACTAAAAATAGTACAGCACAGAATAACCGCCTTATTAATATCAGAAAACCTCACCCGCCATGTCGACATATAATAACCCGAAACAAAAGCAAAAATATTTCCAGGCAACGCATCTAAAATTGGCAAATGAACAAGGTAGTTATCACCTGAATATTTATTAAAAATATAAATCCTCCACAAGACGGTCACTAAAAGCGCAACAAAAAAAACAAAAAAACCACCCATTTTTCTTTTAAAAAAGACAATAAACGGCAGCACCATATAAAAAGCCAATTCGATAGGAAGTGTCCACCAAACGCCATTCATTGGCTTGATAAAATCAGGTGGCAAATTAATCAAAAGAAGTGCATTCATCAGCAATTGATAGTAATCATAATCGTAAACAAGTCCATTTACATACAGCGACACCAAAACCAATATTGAAATCTGCACCCATACAGCCGGATATATGCGGGCAAAGCGATTCCTGAAAAAATATAAAAGCTCGAGCCTGTCCATTTTAACAGCTTCCAGTTTCCCCCCTAAAAGGTATCCGGAAAGAACAAAAAAGATCGGCACCCCCAACCAACCAAAACTGATTTGCATCGCGAGATCCCACTGCCTTCCAAAAAAATCAAAATCAGACATGACGTTCGCCATATCTGGAAAGAATTGAGACCAATGGAATAACAAAACGGCTATAGCGGCAAACCCTCTCCACCCATGTAAAGCAGGCTTAAAAACATCATTATCAGAACTATTAACCACCCAAAACCCCAGCCCTAAAGATCAAACATACGCTTTATAAAAAAACTAAATAAAATTCAATATAAGCCTGAGAGCACCGTCACAATAAGGCTTAAAAAACCAGAGTGCTAACTCTGAGGCCTCTTACATGAAAAGCACTCTCGAGCCGAATACACAACAGCTCCTGCCAGAACCCGTTGTCCACATCAATAGACACTACCGGTTTGGCTCTCATTTCCAATCTGTTAATATGCCACGTTACTCTCATTTTTAACATGGGTCAGACTGTAGGATGAGCTTATTCTGGATTCCGTTACTGCCATTGATCGGCACCCTGATTCCGCTGCTCAGTGGACGCTTCGGACGTAGTGCCTGCGCCCTGTTCACCGGGGTACTCCCCGCTATCGCGCTGGCGATCGTGTTTGGCCTGGCACCCCAGATTCTCGATGGTGCCACCCTGCAACAGAGCTATAGCTGGATACCGGCCATGGGGCTGGATCTGTCGTTCCGAATGGATGGTCTGGCGCTGCTGTTCTGCATCCTGATTCTCGGTATTGGCCTGCTGGTTATTCTGTACGCACGCTATTACCTGTCCGAACAGGATTCCATGCCCCGCTTCTATGCCTACCTGATCCTGTTCATGACAGCCATGGTTGGTATCGTCACCGCCAACAACCTGATCCAGCTGTGGCTGTTCTGGGAGTTGACCAGTATCAGCTCCTTTCTGCTGATCAGTTTCTGGAACCACAAAAGCGATGCCCGCAAGGGCGCACGCATGGCACTGACCGTTACCGGTGCCGGTGGCCTTGCGCTGCTGGCAGGACTGTTGCTGATCGCGCATATTGTCGGCAGCTACGACCTCGGTACGGTATTGGCCAGCGGAGATACCCTGCGTGAACATGCCGCCTACCCGGTTGCACTGATCCTTGTACTGCTGGGTGCCTTTACCAAATCCGCCCAGTTTCCATTTCATTTCTGGCTGCCTCATGCCATGGCAGCCCCGACGCCGGTTAGTGCCTATCTGCACTCGGCCACCATGGTCAAGGCCGGTATTTTCCTGCTGGCCCGCTTTTATCCGGTCCTGTCCGGCACCGAACTCTGGTTCCTGATCGTCAGCCTGACCGGCCTTGCCACCCTGCTGCTGGGGGCCTATATCGCCCTGTTCAAGCATGACCTCAAGGGGCTGCTGGCCTATTCCACCGTCAGCCACCTGGGGCTGATCACCCTGCTTCTGGGCATGGATACCCAGTTGGCGGCCGTTGCCGCGATCTTCCATATCATCAACCACGCAACCTTCAAGGCTTCCCTGTTCATGGCAGCCGGGATTATCGACCACGAATCCGGCTCCCGTGATATGCGCAAATTGAATGGCCTTTGGAAGTACATGCCTCATACCGCAACGCTGGCGATGGTAGCTGCAGCCTCCATGGCAGGTGTGCCGCTGCTGAACGGCTTCCTGTCCAAGGAAATGTTCTTTGCCGAAACCCTGCACCAGGTCGCACTGGGGTCCCTGTCATGGATGGTGCCTGTACTGGCGACACTGGGCAGTGTGTTTTCCGTGGCCTATTCCACCCGCTTTATTCACGACGTGTTTTTCAACGGTGAGCCGATCGACCTGCCCAAAACACCGCACGAAGCGCCGCGTTACATGCGTATCCCGGTCGAAATACTGGTCACGCTCTGTTTGCTGGTCGGTATTTTCCCGAGCTTTATCGTTGGCGGCCTGCTGGCATCCGCATCTTCAGCCGTACTGGCCGGAAGCCTGCCGGAATACAGCCTGTCGATCTGGCACGGTTTCAACCTGCCCCTGCTGATGAGTCTGATCGCCATGCTCGGCGGCCTGATGGTGTACTACAACCGTCGCCATCTGTACCACTTCCAGGCCCAGTTCCCTGAAACGGACGCCAAACTGGTCTTCGAGCGCCTGATCCAGTCACTGGTAGCCGGTGCGACCCGCATGCACAAGTTCTTCGAAAACGGTTCGCTGCAGCGCTATATGCTGCTGTTGCTGCTGTTCGCACTTGTACTGACTGCCGGTCCCTTGATGGACTTGAACACCACGGCCGGGCTCCGCCCGCACCTGCCCATTGATGCTGTGGAAATGACTGCCGCCCTGTTGCTCTGCCTCAGCGCACTGGCAACCATGATATGGCATCGCAAGCGAATGGTTGCCTTGCTGACTCTGTCGGTAGTGGGACTGATCGTTTCGATCGCCTTTGCCCGTTTCTCGGCCCCCGACCTGGCACTGACCCAGTTGTCGGTCGAGGTCGTGACCGTCATCCTGCTGATGCTGGCACTGTTCTTCCTGCCGCAAAAAACGCCCAAGGAATCCTCCCCACGCCGTGTGGTACGTGACCTGGGTATTGCTGCCATCATCGGCGGCATCATCGGCACCATCAACTATGCCCTGATGACCCGTCCGCTGGAGAGCATCTCCGACTTTTTCCTGGCCAACAGCAAGACCGGTGGCGGCGGTACCAACGTGGTCAACGTGATTCTGGTCGACTTCCGTGGCTTCGATACCCTGGGCGAAATCACCGTGCTGGGCATTGCGGCCCTGGGCATTTACAAGCTGATTGCCCGAATGCGCCTGTTCATGCCGGCCGGAGACGAGAATGGCCGCCCCTGGGCACGCGATCGCCACCCGGTCATGCTGGCGGTGATTTCACAAAGCCTGTTGCCACTGGCGTTACTGGTCTCCGTCTACATTTTCCTGCGCGGCCACAACCTGCCCGGCGGTGGCTTCATCGCTGGTCTGGTGACATCTGTGGCGCTGGTCCAGCAGTATGTAGCGCACGGGGTGGACTGGATCAAGACGCGTCTGAAGATCGATTACCAATGGCTGATTGCCAGCGGGGTGCTGATCGCCTCCCTGACCGGGCTCGGCAGCTGGGCATTCGGCCGCCCCTTCCTGACCTCATGGTTCGATCATTTCCATCTGCCCTGGATTGGCGAATTCGAACTGGCCAGCGCCATGCTGTTCGACCTGGGTGTCTATCTGACCGTGGTCGGGGCGACCCTGCTGATTCTTGCCAACCTGGGCAAACTCACTACCAACCATCGTGCTACTCAGCCGGAGTCTGAATAATGGAAGCTGTTTACGCCGCCTGTGTCGGTCTGCTCACCTTCTCGGGCATATTCCTCTGCCTGCGGGGACGCACCTTTCCAGTCGTACTGGGACTGACGCTGCTGTCTTACGCAGTCAACCTGTTCCTGTTTTCCAGCGGCCGTCTAAAGCTTGAAGGCGCGGCCATTCTGGGCACCTCATTCAGCTACACGGACCCGCTGCCCCAGGCGCTGGTCCTGACCGCTATCGTAATCGGCTTCGCCATGACCGCGTTCATTGTCATTCTGGCCATGCGTGCCCGAGCCGACCTGGGCAACGATCATGTGGATGGCCGTCTGCCGCCTCAGCCTGCCGTGAAACCGCGTCGCAAGAAGGAGCACGCATGAGCGAACACCTTCCTCTTCTGCCCATTCTGCTGCCCTTGATCGGCGGTTTGCTGCTGCTGTTGCCGCCACTGGCCAGCACGCTGGAGCGGCAACGTTTCGGTGCCCTGAGCATTGCCACCCTGACCTTGCTCAGCAGTATTCTGTTGCTGCAGCAAAGCGCAGCCGAGGGCATTCAGTTGTACGTGCTGGGCGACTGGCAACCTCCTTACGGTATCGTACTGGTAGCCGACCGCCTCTCCACGCTGCTGATTACGCTGACTTCTCTGCTGGGACTTGCATCTCTGCTGTATGCCTGTGCCGGCGACGACCGTACCGGCGCCTATTTCTATCCGCTGGTTCTGCTACAGGTCATGGGCATCAACGGTGCCTTTCTGACCGGTGATATTTTTAACCTGTTCGTTTTTTTCGAAGTACTGCTGATCGCGTCCTATGCCCTGCTGATTCATGGCGGCGGCAAGCAGAAAACCCAGGCCGGGTTCCATTACGTGGCCCTGAACCTGGTCGGCTCAAGCCTGTTTCTGTTTGCTCTGGGCATCCTCTACGGTACTCTCGGCACCCTGAATATCGCGGACATGTCCACCAAAGTCGCCGCCCTGTCCGAGGGCGAGAAGGTACTGGCCAAGGCCGGCGGGCTGCTGCTGCTGGCCGTTTTTGGCCTGAAGGCTGCCATGCTGCCTTTGCACTTCTGGCTGACACGTACCTATGCCTCCGCCAGCGCCCCCGTCGCGGCACTGTTCGCCATCATGACCAAGGTGGGCATTTACAGCATCTACCGTGTGCATACGGTGATTTTCGGCGCCAATGCCGGTGATCTGGCCTTTATCGCCCAGCCCTGGATCTGGCCATTGGCACTGTTGACACTGTTGGCCGGCAGCATCGGAGCCCTGGCCAGCCCCAACCTGCGTGAACTGACCGCCAATCTGGTAATCGTATCCGTTGGCACCCTGCTGATTTCGGTCGCACTGCAAAATGAAGAAGCAACCTCTGCCGGGCTCTTCTATCTGGTACACAGCACACTGGTCTGCGCGGCATTGTTCATGGTGGCCGATCTGATCAGTCATCAGCGCGGCAAGGCGGGTGACCGTTTTGTCATGTCACGCAAGGTGCGTCAGCCCATACTGCTGGGCAGTATGTTCCTGATCGCGGCACTGGCCGTTGCAGGGATTCCCCCGTTTTCAGGCTTTGTCGGCAAGGTTCTGCTGTTGCAGGCAGCTCAGAACGCCGCCGAAATGTTCTGGGCCTGGCCCGGAATTCTGCTCAGCAGCCTGGTAACCATCATCGCGCTTTCTCGCAGTGGCACCACGCTGTTCTGGCGCCGCAGCAACGACAAGTCTCAGGCCGATCCCGCTTCTCGCTGGCAGGTCGCCGCGATAGTACTGTTGTTGCTTGGTGCACCGCTCCTGGTCGTGCTGGGAGGCCCGATCACCGAGTACACGGCTGCTGCCGCCCAACAGTTGCACCAGGTACCGGACTCGCTCCATCTGCTGCTGCCGGGAGGTGAATCATGAAACGTTTTCGCTGGCTGCCCATGCCGGTCCACAGCGTTCTGCTGTTTGTCGTCTGGCTGCTGCTGAACAACACACTCGCACCGGGACACCTGGTACTGGGCGCTTTTTTGGCCCTCGCCATCCCGCTGCTCTGCGCACCACTGCAAACACCCCAGCCGATCGTACACCGACCGCTGCTGGCGATTCGCTATGCCTTCCGTGTACTGGGTGATATCGTGGTCGCCAATATTGAAGTGGCACTGCTGGTTATGGGGCCGATGCGCAAACTCCGGCCGTCCTTCGTCGCCGTCCCGCTGGATATCACCTCTGATCTGCCGCTGACCGTGCTGGCCAGTACCGTTTCGCTGACACCGGGAACCGTCAGCGCCGAACTGTCCGATGACCAGCGCTGGCTCTATGTTCACGCACTCCATCTGACCGACGAACAGGCACTGATCGAGACCATCAAAACCCGTTACGAAGCCCCTTTGAAGGAGATCTTCGCATGCTGAACACCGCTATTCTGATTGTCAGCGGCATGCTCTGCGTAGCGCTAATCCTCAATCTCTGGCGCCTGCTGCACGGCCCCGACCTGTCGGACCGCATCCTGGCGCTGGACACCATGTACATCAACAGCATCGCCCTGATTCTGTTGTACGGCATGCATATGGGCACCAACCTTTATTTCGAAGCCGCCTTGTTGATTGCAATGCTTGGTTTCGTCAGCACCGTGGCGCTGTGTAAATACCTGCTGCGCGGCGACATCATCGAATAGGTCCTGATATGAATTTCTGGGTTGAACTACTCATCACCATTCTGCTCCTGATTGGCGGCGTGTTCGTACTGATCGGCTCGATTGGCTTAAGCCGCCTGCCGGACTTTTATACCCGCCTGCACGCACCCACCAAGGCCACCACTGTCGGCATGGGCGGCATTTTGATTGCATCCATGCTGATGATGTCGGTCAATCAGGGCTACCTGAGTCTGCATGAGCTTCTGATTACGCTGTTCCTGCTGATCACCGCGCCCATTACCGCGCACATGCTGGCCAAGACGGCCTTGCACCATGAAAACCCGGCCCTGCAACGGACAAGGGCACAGCACCTGATCGCATCGGCTCGCGAGCAACAGCCACCGGCGCCTGCCGACCATGAATGAACGTCTCAGTACCGCTCGCCTGAACTGGCAGGAATCAATCCCTGAATCAGAACAGTTCGGGGATATCTATTTCAACCGGGCGGGCGGTGTCGCGGAAACCGAGCATGTGTTTCTCAACGCCAACCGCCTCGGTGAGCGCTTCTCTGCTCATAAGGGCGGCCATTTCGTCATTGCCGAAACCGGTTTTGGTACCGGTCTCAATTTTCTCTGTGCCCGGGCTCTCTGGCTGCAACAGGCACCCGCGCAAGGACAACTGCACTTCATTTCCTGTGAAAAGTACCCACTGACAGCTGATGATCTGGCCCGTGCCTTGGCAGCCTTTCCTCAGTTCGCTGATGGGGCGGCGCAGTTGCTGAACGCCTATCCGGCCCCGGTACCCGGTTTTTTCACTCTGCGTTTCGATGAAGGCCGTGTCCTGCTGACTCTGCTGCTCGGTGATGCACTGGACAGCCTGCCCCGACTGGATGCTCGCGTAGATGCCTGGTTTCTGGACGGATTTGCCCCGTCTAAAAATCCGGAACTGTGGAACGAGCAACTGTTTGAACAGATCGCCCGTTTGAGCGGCCCCGGTACCAGTTGCGCGACCTTCACCGCTGCCGGCCTGGTACGGCGGGGACTTGAGGCCGCCGGTTTTGAAATTCAAAAAATCCCGGGCTTTGGCCGTAAGCGGGAGATGATCTGCGGCACCTTTACAGGCCCGTCGGGCTACAGGCCTCCTGCCGGGCAGCCCGTCTGGTTTCAACGCCCGCCCCCCATCCGAGACGACCGCCCTGTCATCGTGATTGGCGCGGGGCTGGCCGGAGCCACAACTGCACGTGCACTGGCCGAGCAAGGCCTGCCCGTACTTGTGGTTGAACGTCATTCTGCCCCCGCTGCTGAAGGGTCCGGCAATCCGCAGGGGGCGCTTTATGCCAAGCTGCCGGCAAAACCTACGCCTCCCGGTCGCTTCCACCTGGCCGGACTCAACTACACTCGTGCACTGATCCGGCACCTCCAGGGCTTGTACCCAACACTTGGCCAGTTGTGTGGCGTTCTGCAACTGGCAACAAACGACAAGGAACGGCAACGACAACAGCAGCTGATCGAAACGGGAGCCTACCCGGACACTCTGGTGCGTCTCGTTTCAGCAACCGAGGCCTCTGAGCTGGCCGCGCAGCCCTGCCCCTCTTCCGCGCTGTTTTTCCCTGCAGCAGGCTGGGTATCACCACCGGCTCTTTGCCGTTACCTGCTGGACCACCCATTGATCCAGTGCCACTACAACATGCAGGTTGAAGCACTGCAGCCGACCGATACCGGCTGGCAGTTGGCCGGCACGGATTTCAGTGCCGCCCGGGTTGTCATCTGCTGCGCCAATGAAGCCCTGAGATTCGAACAGCTGGCGCACCTGCCCCTCAAGCCGATCCGCGGCCAAACCACGCAAACGGAACAACCATCCGGAATGCCGCCACTGAATACCGTGGTTTGCGGCGAGGGCTATATATCGCCACCACTGCAGGGGCATTACTGCTTTGGCGCCTCGTTCAAGCTCAAGGATACTCGGCTGGATATCCGTGACACCGAACACCAGCACAATCTGGACATTTTGCACCGGGCCCTGCCGCAACTGGCCGATGCTTTGGCCTGCCAGCCCCGGCAGGGCCGTGCCGCCCTGCGCTGCAGTAGCGCCGACTACTTGCCCCTGGTCGGCCCGGTAGCCGATCAGCAGCGCTTTGTGACGACCTACGCCAAGCTGCGGGATGACGCACGCTGGCAATTCGATACACCCCCCCCTCTGCTGCCCGGACTCTTTGTCAACACCGGACACGGTTCCAAAGGCCTGATCAGCTGCCCTATCAGCGCACAGCTGCTGGCCGGACAGATCAGTGGAGCACCTCTGCCCCTGGAAGATGAACTGATCCGAATCATTCACCCGGCACGATTTACGATCAGGCATCTGATCCGACAGACGCTATAATCAGAATACCGGTGCAATTGCGGAGGTAGCAGGTTATGGCACTTGTGGTATATGACCAGGGGTATCGTATCCAGACGCCGGTGGATTCGCTATTTCGTCAGCGTGGCGTCGAAGCCCTCAGTGCCGGCCAGGCCAGCGCGAGTGTCCCGGGTGGAGATGAGCCCATACGCCAGCAACAGGCACTGGAAAAGCGCTTGGAGCTGTCGCATGAGCGCTTTCAGCTCCCGTCTCGGCAGGACAGTGATTATAAAACCTATCAGAAAAGCGGTTCCGCCCCGGAAACATCCCGACATCCATCTCTTAAGGCCGGGCAGATCATGTCCAGCCCGGTGTTGACCATCCCGTTGAAAACCAGCCTGCGCCAGGCTTGGGAGATGATGCTGAATCAGGAAGTATCGCACCTGGTGGTCGTTGATGAAGACCAGCGCGCGCTGGGACTGCTGTCACGGGAAGATATCGTTCGACGCGGTACCGATTCCCCGATCAGCATCAGCCAGGCCTACCAGCGGCAGATAATCGTGGCCTCGCCCGATACCGCCGTCACCAGCTTGGCTGCCAGTTTTGTGCGCTATGCCATTACGGCCATCCCTGTCATCAGCAATGATGACAGACTGACCGGTATCGTCTGCAGAACAGACCTGATCCGCATGTTGATCAATGAAGAAGGGCTGGATCGCTGGGCCTGACCCGGCGGTCCCGACTCAGCGCGGCGGCAGCTGGCGCCCAGAAGCCCGTGCCGCCGTCTTTGCCAGATCATCCTGCTCACGACTCCCCGAGCGCCCCCTGAAAAAGCGGGCAACCGCCGTAAATACGCGCCGGATGGCGCGCCAGAGCCGAGGCAATAGCCAGATCAGCAACACAATGAAAGCGATCAGGCAGCCCAGAAACCAGAGCGGATGATTCAGAGCAGCCCAAAGCCCCCCGATGACCAGCAAATCCTCGCTGAAGGACGCGGTCCAATTGGTCAGCGGCTCCGGCGAGGTGTTGATCAGCACCCGTGTGCCGGATTTGAGAGCGTGGCTGCCTGCAGCCATTGAAGCTCCAGCCAACGCGGCTGCCAGCTCGACCGCCGGATTCAGATCTCCCACGGCTCCTGCCGCCAGAGCCGCACCGGCCGGTATCCGAATAAAGGTATGCAGCCCGTCCCAACCGGTGTCGACACCGGGCGTCTTGTCGGCAAAGAATTCGACGCAGTACATGAAGCCGGCCACCAGCAGGACCAGAGGATCCGACACGATTTCAAGTCCCGGCGGCAAGGCCAGGTGCCCCATGTTGGACAACACGCCCAGCATCAGAATCGTGGCATACAAGTTGATGCCGCTGGCCCAGGCCACCCCCATGGACAGAGCAATCATTGAACTGATCTGGTCCAGTTGGCCCATCCACGCTACCTCACTGTTTCCAGTCCCGTGCCTGCTCGGCCGGAACTATATTGCACTGGCCCGAACACTCGCTGAAGATCAGCACGGCCTCCCCTGCCGATAACGCGGCCCGCACCTGTTCGGCCTTGCGTGACAGGCTGTATTCCTGTTCACCATAGTCCGTGCCATCCCGGCTGACAAACTCTTCAATCAGATTATCAAGCGTCTCGGGGTCCAGCGCCTGCCAGGGAACAATCATGATGACTCCCAATCAGCCAAACGGACCATGAACGTCGCTTCATCCAACACTTCGACCCCGAGCTGTTCAGCCTTGCTCAGTTTGGAACCGGCCCCCGGACCGGCCACAACCGCATGCGTCTTGCCGGAAACACTTCCACTCACCTTGGCACCCAATGCCAGCAGGCGCTCCTTGGCCTGATCCCGCGTCAGTTGCTCCAGCGTACCGGTCAGCACCCAGGTTTGCCCCAGCAAAGGCTGAGACCCGCCGCCAGTGGGGGCTTCCGGTTCAAAGGTCCAGTGCATGCCAAAGGCCAGCAGCTGCGCTTCCAGGGTTTGAGCGGTCGCAACCCACTCAGGCGTCTGCAGACAGCGCATCAGCCCTTCGCGGGCCTTTTTACTGAACTTGGGCACCTCGGCCAGCAATGACTCATCGGCTGACAGGATAGGCTCCAGTGCCCCGAAAAATCGGGCCAATGCCTGAGCCCCCGTCCGGGCCACTCCGGGAATATCCAGGCGCAGCAGCAACCTGTCCAGACTGATGCTGCCCTGCAACTCCACGGCAATACCGGCTTCGTTTTGCAACTGAATGCCCTGTGCAAGGAGATCATCCATGACCTGCCGGTTGTGCGTATCAGCCATGAAGTTATGGATTTCGTGCGCCACTTCCAGACCGATATCCGGCAACCAGGTCAACAACAGTGGTTCGGCTTCTCGCAGCCGCTGCAGGCTGCCCAGCCTGGATGCCAGTGCCCGTGCCGTGCCCTCGCCCACTTCGGGAATGCCCAGCGCATACACGAATCGCGCCAGCTCCACCTGACGACTGGCGGCAATGGCGTTATACAGGTTTTCGGATGACAGCTGAGCGAACCCGTCCAGGGTCAGGAAGTCCTCGATTTGCAGGCGATAGAGGTCGGCCGGCGACTTGACCATGTCACGCTCAACCAACTGCTCAATGCTTTTTTCACCCAGACCATCAATATCCATCGCCTTGCGCGACACAAAATGAATCAGGGCCTGTGTCAGCTGAGCACGGCATGACAGGCGCCCCACACAACGGTAGATGGCCCCGGCACTGACCGTTTCCCGCCCCTTGCCACGCTTGACCAGCTGACTCCGCTCCACATCGGAACCGCACACCGGGCAGTGCTCTGGAATGTGGATTTCGACTTCATTGCCGCTGCGGCGCGCTTCCACTACCTGCACAATCTGCGGAATGACATCCCCCGCACGACGCACAATAACTTCATCACCGGCACGGACCCCCAGGCGGGCGATTTCGTCCATGTTATGCAGGGTTGCGTTGCTGACGGTCACACCGCCCACAAACACCGGTTCCAGGCGAGCAACCGGCGTGATGGCTCCGGTGCGCCCCACCTGGAACTCCACCGCCTTCAGACGGGTAACCTCTTCCTGTGCCGGAAACTTGTGTGCAATAGCCCAGCGAGGCGCTCGCGACACAAAACCGAGCTGTTCCTGCAGGTCAAGCCGGTCCACCTTGAACACAATGCCGTCTATGTCATAGGCCAGCTGGTCACGCCGGGTCGACAGCTCGGCATAATATTCACGGCAGCCCACCAACCCCTGTACAACACGCATCTCGGCATTGATTTTCAATCCCCACTCGTTCAGGCGCTGTAACCGGGCCGCATGTTCAGCCGGCAACTCGCCACCTTCCACTACTCCAGTGCTATAGCAGCAGAACTCCAGGGGACGCCGAGCCGTTACGGACGGGTCCAGCTGCCGCAGGCTGCCGGCGGCGGCGTTGCGTGGATTAACGAAGGTTTTCTCATCAGCAGCCCGCGCCTGTTCATTGAGGAACTCAAACCCGGCTCGAGGCATATAGATCTCGCCACGCACTTCCAGACGTTCCGGCCAGCCCGTGCCCAGCAAACGCAGCGGCACCGACTTCAAGGTGCGGACGTTCAGGGTGATGTCTTCGCCGGTATAACCGTCACCACGGGTCGCTGCACGTACCAGACGGCCCTGCTCATACATCAGACTCACCGCCAAACCATCCAGTTTCGGCTCACAGGCAAACGCGAGTCTATCCACGTCAGCCAACCCGAGGCGCTCCTGCACACGGCGTACAAATGCCTGCATTTCGTCATCGCTGAAAGCATTGTCCAGTGACAACATGGGCTGCTCATGGGTCACTTCGGCAAAACCGGTATCCGGCTTGCGGCCCACCCGCTGGGTCGGTGAATCGGGACCGATCAGCGCCGGATACTCGCTCTCAAGCTGCTGCAGGGCCTGAAACAGGCGGTCATATTCGCTGTCCGGCACACTGGGCTGATCCAGTACATAATAGCGATAGTTGTGCTGTTCAATTTCGGCGCGCAACTGTTCGGCGCGGGTAGCTACGGATTCAGGCAGGCTCATTCAATTCGGCTTGGTCGGGTTGAAACGAAAGCGGGCCTTAATTGGCCCGCCGTTGACGTTTGTGCATCTCATAATCACGAATGCGTTCGCGATAGTGTTCCTTGGTTTGCGGCCGCATGACCGACCGGTCTTCATCCAGCAAATCACCCTTCAGGTGCTTGGCCAGCGTTTCAGCAGTTGCCAGCATGCATTCGTACGCGGTCATTGCATCCGATGGCTCGTCCATCGACATGAAAAAAGTCACCGCTGGCGTTTCCAGTGCTTCCAGATTATGCGGGTCAAAGGTGCCCGGTGCCACGGCATTCGCCATACTGAACTGTATGGGTGAGTCCGGCGTATTATCTTCCGGACGGTGATAGATGGCCATTTCACCCCATTCCATACCACAGGCCGTGACAATCCTGCCCAGTACAGGGCCCGACAGCTGTTCTCCATTATGCCCGACCACTGTAATAATCAGGACATTCTCGGGGTCCGGCAGGCTTCTTGGGCCCCGTACCGCAGCGGGCTCCATGGCATCAGTCACCACCGCCGTCTCCTGCAGAGCCGGATGCCAATCATCATCGCGTTCGGGCCTCAGCTCCTCGACCGGCTTCACGGCCTCCGGTTCAGGCTCCCTGTATTCCGGCTCAGGCAACTCAACCTCCGGTTGATGACCATGAGCACTGTCTTCCGGGGCTGGTCTCATATCCGCCGCTTCAGCCAGATCGTCAAAGCGGCCATGGTGATCGACCGCGACTTCGGCCTGCTCGGCCCAGTGTTGCGTTTCGCCCCCGACAACAGGCTGCTGACAGCTGTCCGCTCTCTCTTCACGGGCATCGGACGGCACCACTTCGTCTTTCAGCACCGGGATGGGCTGCTCCGGTTCGGTTTCGACCGGCACATCCCGACTATCCGTTACGACTGCTGCCGACTCGGGCGCCGCCGCATGACCTGACGTCACTTCAAAAGCGGCACGCCGCGGGGCCGTGCCTACGGTCGGCGGGATATCGTCAAACAGGGGATCCATCTCCTGCAAGTTCTGTGACTCTCCTCGGTCAGCGTAGGTGTCCTCGGCAAAACCGGGTTCCACTCGTGGCCGATCCTCTAGAGGTCGTCCCTCATGATCACGCAAACGCGCGCCACCGTTGGGCAGCTCCGGATTATGGGAACTGTCTTCGTCGGGCAGGTCGGACAGGGTACTGTCGATATCAAGCCGCAAGCGGCCCCGGTTGGCGCTTACCCTGCGCCATCCGTCCACCAGTATCAGTATTACAATCAGTATACCGCCGATGATGAGCCACTCGCGCAGACTGATATCCATGTTGTCGCCTTACCCTGTTGTTGTGTCGCCGAAGATTACTGTACCACCTGATCAATGACCAGTGTAACAGGCTCATCGCCGCCAGTTGTAGCAATTGGGCTCAACAAGCCCTGCAGATCGCCGGTCTGAGGCATCGGCTGCCCTGACAAACTGACTCGTGCGCTGACCTCGACTTCTGCCTGAGACGACAGACGCGCCTGAGGCGTCATCGCCAGTGAATCGTTCAGCTCGATTTCCAGCGGCAGGTCTTTGACCTGACGCTTGACCGCTGCCAGTGGCATGCGACCACCCACCGGACGCGCAAAGATAAAGACTGTGTGCTCGGGGTC
This sequence comes from Marinobacterium marinum, assembly GCF_013868415.1. GTDB lineage: Bacteria > Pseudomonadota > Gammaproteobacteria > Pseudomonadales > Balneatricaceae > Marinobacterium > Marinobacterium marinum. The sequence goes on from NZ_JACEMT010000031.1 coordinate 48,903, forward strand.
AAGCCCTTCCGCCAGTTCCGGCGCCAGCGACACCTGCAAAAGGATACGAGCTTCGGCCAGCTCAGGCAGGTCCGGCACCGGCTGCCCGGCTGCAATCAGTTCATCCCGTGCACGGCTGATACCCGCCTTCAAAGGCTCTACCGCCGCACCCTCGGCGTTTACCAGCGCCTTGCGCCAATGCTCGATCGCGGCCGCGTAATCCTGCTGTTCATAGGCATCGATCCCCAGCAGGCCCAGAGCCGCCATTTCATAAGGGTCCAACACCAGCGTCCGGTCAATGCGCGCGCGAATCCGCTCATCCATCTGACCATTGTTGGCAAAATACATTGCCTGCGCCAGCTGTCCCATGACACCAGGGTACTGAGGCGCATCTTCCGGCAGATACTTGAGCACCTGCTCAAACGCTTTCTCGCCGGCGGCATAATCGCCGGTGTTCATGTGTGTATTGGCCAGCAGGTACCAGCCTTCCGGGTTTTCCGGGTCATTCTCAAGCTGCATTTTCAGCGCGGCCAGTGCCTGCTCCAGCGAGGGCTCACCTTCACCCGGCGCCGGCATTTGCAGGGCAACGGCCAGATCATCGGCACGTCCGAGATGGTTGTACAACCCCAGTGCAGCAGCCGGGATCATCAGTGCCAGCAGGGTAATTGTCACCAGCTGGGGCTGACCCACCGGGGTACGCTGAACCGGCTGTTCCGGCTTGTCTTCCGCATCGATCAGCAGGTTACGTTCCAGTTCCAGCTTCAGCGTGGCGAACTCGGCCTCGGCCAAAGTCCCCTGATCACGCTCGTTCTCCAGCTCACTCAGGCGTTCACGGAAAATATCGATGTTCTGCTGGCGACGACCGGCGGCCTCGGCCTTCGCTTGACGACGATAGCCCAGCAGCGGCCAAAAGATAATGGCGATGGCAACCAGGGTCAGTAACCCTATGCCTATCCACAGGTTGGTCATTGATCAGAATCCTGTTGCAGTAACTTGTTGAGACGCGCGGACTCGTCTGCGCTCAGCTCCGCGCTGGCCTGGTACCGGCCTGACGATTCGGCGCTATTCACCTCGGCTCCGGATGCGGGAGCTGCCGTCTGCTGACGGCGCCGGTTACGGCTGATTAACACCACTACTATCAGACCGATTGCCAGCAATACGAAGGGGCCGTACCACAGCAGCCAGGTCGTGGCATTAACCTTGGGTCGGTAGAGTACGAACTCTCCGTAGCGGGTCACCATGAAGTCGATGATGCCGTCATTGGCCTCTCCCTCTTCCAGCATGCGGTATACCTCACGGCGCAGGTCTGCCGCCAGGGGCGCATCCGAGTCGGAAATATTCTGGTTCTGACACTTGGGACAGCGCAGCACGTTGGTCAGCTCATGAAAACGCTGCTCGTTTTCCTCACTGGAAAACTCATAAGCATCAATCGTGGCCTGAGCCGTCAACGGCAGCCACACCAGAGCCAGCAATAGCCAAAATCTCATTGCGCCCCCTCCTGTTCAACCTGCTGCATTACCTGTTTCAGGGTTTTCCAGACTTCCGCATCAACCGCACCGACATGGCGGTAACGCACCGCACCGGTTTTATCCAGCACATAGGTTTCCGGTGCACCGTATACCCCCATGTCCAGCCCCAGAGAGCCATCGATATCCAGCACCACTTTCTGGTAGGGGTTGTAATAACGGCGCAGCCATTCCTGCGCCTTGGCGGGCTCATCCTTGTAGTTGATCCCGTAAATGGTGACGCCCTCTTCCCGCTGCAGGCGGTTAAGAAAACCATGCTCTTCCTTACAGGTCGGGCACCAGGTCGCCCACACATTCAACAACGCCACTTCACCCTTCAGGTCATCCGGGGTCAGCATTTTGTCCAGCTCGGTCAGCGACGGCAGCTCAAAAGCCGGCACCGGCCGCCGCTCTTCCGCCAGCCTGGACGGCAGCTCGCGAGGATCAAGCGACAGGCCGACCCACAGAAAGACACCCAACCCGATGAAGATCAGCAGAGGGATAAAGGCCAACAACTTGCGACTTTGCATCTCAACCTCCCGGGGTCAGGCCGCAGCCGAACTCATACGCTTGCGGTAACGCGGATCAGATGCCGCCAGCAGACCACCCAGGGTCATCAGCAGACCACCCAGCCAGAGCCAGCGCACATACGGCTTGTACTGAATACGCACTGCCCAGGCTCCGTTTTCACGCGGTTCGCCCAGCGCAACATAGAGGTCACGTGTAAAGCCCGGATCGATGGCCGCTTCGGTCATCACGCTGCCACGTGCCGTGTACAGACGCTTTTCGGGGCGCATTTCGGTGTAGGGCTTGCCACGGTACAGCACCCGGATCTGCCCCTGATCCGAACTGTAGTTGGGACCTTCCACATGCTTGTTGCCGTCAAAGACAAAGGTGTAATCACGGAAGGTCAGCGTATCACCCGGCTGCATGCGCAGGTCACGCTGCTCACTGTAAATGGAGACCAGTGCCACGCCCACAACCAGCACGGCAACCCCGAGATGCGCCAGCACCATGCCATAGTAGCTGCGACTCTGCTTGAGCAGCCCCGCCAGCTTTTCACGACGATGACGCAAACGGTTATAGAGATCACGCAGTCCGGCCAGCACAACCCACCAGGCCAACACGATACCCAGTGTCACCCAGGGCTTCAGCTCACCGGCGTACAGCCAGGTGCACACGGCGCCCAGCAGAATCGCTACCAGTCCCGGCAACCACAGCTGCTGTCCCAGCATCGTCAGCGACGTCTGTTTCCAGCGGCTGACAACCCCGGCCCCCATGAAGACCAGCATGATCGACATCAGCGGTACAAAGAGCGCGTTGAAGTACGGCGGCCCTACTGACAGTTTACCCATGCCCAACGCATCGACGATCAGCGGGTAGATGGTGCCAAGCAGAACCATGGCGCAGGACACGACCAACAGCACGTTGTTGACCAGCAGCAGGCTTTCACGTGACAGCAGACCAAAACTGGACTCGCTGCGCATCTGACCTGCACGCAGCGCGTACAGCACCAGAGAACCACCGATCACGACCGCCAGCATGATCAGGATAAACAGACCACGATCCGGGTCGGACGCAAAGGCATGAACCGAGGTCAAAACCCCCGAACGGACCAGAAAGGTGCCCAGCAGACTGAGAGAAAAGGCGAAGATGGCCAGCAGCACCGTCCAGCTTTTGAAGACACCACGCTTTTCGGTCACGGCCAGGCTGTGCACCAGCGCGGTCCCCACCAGCCAGGGCATCAGTGACGCGTTTTCGACCGGATCCCAGAACCACCAGCCACCCCAGCCGAGTTCGTAGTAAGCCCACCAGCTGCCCAGCGCGATACCCAGAGTCAGAAACGCCCAGGCAACCGATGTCCACGGGCGAGACCAGCGAGCCCAGGCCGCATCCAGACGACCACTGAGCAAGGCTGCAATGGCAAATGCAAAGGCTACCGCAAAACCGACATAGCCCATGTACAGCATCGGCGGATGCACGATCAAACCGAAGTCCTGCAGCAGCGGGTTCAAGTCCGCACCCTGCTGTGGATAACCCGGCAGATAACGTTCAAACGGACTGGAGGTCAGTAGAATAAACAGGTAGAAACCGATAGAGACCCAGCCCATCACGGCCAGTACTCGAGCAATGATATCCTGTGGCAGGTTGCGGCTTTTGATCGCCACTGCCAGCGTCCACCCGGCCAGAATCAGCACCCATAACAACAGGGAGCCCTCATGCCCTCCCCATACGGCGCTCAGGCGGAAATACCAGGGCAGTGCCGTATTGGAGTTGTTGGCCACGTAGACCACGGAGAAGTCGTTATCAAGAAACGCCCAGCTCAGACACAAAAAACTGAACAGGGTAAACAGAAACATGCCCTTGCTCAGCGGGCGTGCGAAATCCATCCACAGGGTATTGCCGCGGCTCGCTCCGATCAATGGAACGGACGCCAGCAAGATCGCGAAACACAGTGCCAGAATGAGAGCGTATTCGCCCAACTCCGGTATGATCATTTATTGAACTCCTGCCCCTCGGGCATCGGCATTTTGCCTGCCTTTGCCAGCGCTTCTGCCACTTCCGGCGGCATGTAGTTTTCGTCGTGCTTGGCCAGTACTTCAACGGCTTCCAGCACGCCACGCTCATTCATGGCGCCCTGCGCCACAATGCCCTGACCTTCACGGAACAGGTCAGGCAGAATGCCCCTGTACTCGACAGTCACGGTCTTGTCGTAATCGGTAATATCAAAGCTGACAAACAGGGAGTCGGGATCACGCTGGACGCTGCCGTCCACGACCATGCCACCGGCACGAATGCGGGTGCTCAGAGGTGCCTCACCGGCCGCAATCTGCGTCGGCGAATAAAACAGGTTGATGTTCTGATTCAAGGCAAACAGTGTCAGTCCTACGGCGACACTGACGCCGACTACTATGAACAAAACCACCATCAGCCGTTGTTTCCGTTTCGGTGTCATCGTACCCCCTCCTCACGACGCAAGCGGCGCTTCTGTTCGGCCAGCAAGCGGTTGCGACCCAGTTTTGGCACGATCAGATTAGCCGCCAGGACGGCAACTCCGAGACCGTAGCTGAGCCAGACATAGAGGCCATGCCCCCCCATGGCGAGAAATTCAGAAAAACTGTTAAAACTCACCCCAACCTCACTGTTTGTCCAGAAGCTCTCGCACCCAACCGGTGCGACGTTCACGCCAGATAATTTCATTTCGCAGCCGCTGCATCAGGCTAACGGCAAAGAAGCAGTAGAAGCCTATTACCATTACCAGCAGCGGAAGCCACATTTCCACCGGCATGGCCGGTTTTTCGGTCAGTTTGAACGTAGCGGGCTGGTGCAGAGTGTTCCACCACTCCACCGAATACTTGATAATCGGGATATTCACCAGGCCGACCAGCGCCAGCACTGCCGATGCCTGCGCAGCAGTGGACTCGTTTTCAATCGCAGAGTTCAACGCCATGACGCCAAGGTAAAGGAAAAACAGGATCAGCATAGAGGTCAGGCGCGCATCCCATACCCACCAGGAGCCCCAGGTCGGCTTGCCCCAGATGGCACCGGTTGCCAGTGCCAACACGGCCATGGACGCACCAATCGGTGCTGCGGACTTGAGTACCATATCCGCCACTTTCATTTTCCAGATCAGGCCGATGGCACCGGCCACCGCCATCAGCATATAGGCCGACTGCGCCAGAATCGCGGAAGGTACGTGAAGATAGATAATGCGAAAGCTGTTGCCTTGCTGGTAGTCTGCCGGCGCAAAGGCCAGGGCCCAGACCGACCCGCCGACCAACAGAACCAGTGCCGCAACGGCAAACCAGGGTAGCAGCTTGCCAGTGATCTGATAACACCAGCGGGGCGATGCCAGTTGATAGAACCAGCGTGGCATCCATTTTTTATCGGCCATAAGCTCTCTTCTTTTAACTACTGATCGATATCCGCAGTGCTGCACTGATTGCCAGTGGCGCCAAGGCAAGCGCCAGAGCCAGCAGTGCGCCCAACAGCGCCAGATACCCTCCCAACGGTAATCCGGTCACTGTCGCCTGCACCGCACTGGAACCAAAAATCAGCACCGGGATATACAGTGGCAGTACCAGCAGGGAGATCAACACCCCGCCCTTTTTCAAACCCACCGTCAGAGCCGCACCGATCGCACCGATCAGGCTCAGCGTCGGTGTTCCCAACAGCAGGCTCAACATCAGTCCCGGCATCCCCTCGGCGGGCAGAAACAGCATCACGCCCAACAGGGGCGCCATCAGCGTCAGCGCCAGACCGGTCATCATCCAGTGCGCAATGACCTTGGCCAACGCGACAACAAACAACGGCTGAGGGCTGAGCAGCAACTGCTCCAGCGAGCCGTCTTCGTAATCCGATCGAAACAAGGCATCCATCGACAGCAGTGTCGCCAGCAAAGCCGCTACCCAGACGACGCCTGGTGCCAACTGCGCCAGAAAGCCGGATTCGGGACTGACTCCCAGCGGAAACAGCGTGGCAACCATCAAAAAGAAAATCAGCGGATTAACCAGATCACTCTTACGCCGGAACGACAACAGAAATTCGCGGCGACAAGTCGCCATAAACAGTCCAGCCATGCCTTCAGAGGCCTGTTGCCGAGGATTAGTGTGCATATTCATACCGAAGTTCCCGCCAGCTGGTCCAGATTGATTTTGCGCACCGGCCCCTGGATTCCCAGTTCATGATGGGTCGTCAGCAGTACGCTGCCTCCCCGGCGCGCATGCTCCAGCAGTAACCGCTCCTTGGCAGCCACACCACGCTTATCGATGGCAGTGAAAGGTTCATCCAGAATCCACAGAGGGGCGCGACTCAAGTACAGACGCGCCAAGCTGACTCGGCGGTTCTGTCCCGCCGACAGGGAATGGCAAGGCACATCTTCAAATCCCCGCAGACCGACCTGCTGCAGTGCTTCCATAATGCCTGCAGCATCCATCAACGGACTGAGTGCCGCGTACCAGCGCAGATTTTCTTCCGGCGTCAGGACCGCCTTGACCCCGGCCTGATGACCAAAGTACAGAAGTTCACGGCAATACTGTTCACGCACTTCCGCCACAGGCTCGCCACGCCAGTAGATCGCGCCCTCGTAGTTGCGCGACAGACCGCTGAGGATACGCAGCAGCGTTGTCTTGCCACTGCCGTTCTGGCCTTCAATCTGTACGATCTCGCCGGCATTCAGCGTAAAGCTCAACTGGCTGAACAACACGCGGTCATCCCGCTCGCTAAACAGCTTCTGTACTTCCAACAGCGGCTCAGACACGCGCAAACCCTTCAAAAAACATGCAACTGGTCGATAATGAATTAAGACGCCATTATATACAGATTGGCCAACCACCGTCAGGCTCAACTTGCCACCACTATGGAGTAAACGGGTGTTACCCACGACCATTATCAATAATTCTGGTAATACCGGTAGCGGCACGGGCGCAACAGCCGACAAGCCTCAGGTCGCCCCACTGCTGCCCGGCGGGCAGGCGCTCATGGCCATCGTCAAACAGGTTGCTGCAGGAACCCTGGGCGACCAGGTTTTTCGAATACAGGTTGAAGCCGACAATCGCTTGCTGGAGCTGGCGACGCGAGCTCCCTTGAATCCGGGCGACCGGGTGCAGATCAGCCGCACACCCGGTGGTGAACTGCAACTGAGCCTGCCACCACCGCCCCCTGCGCCAGGCGCGCCGCAGCAACAGCCTGCCGTCCTGATACTGCAGGCAGCCGCCTCTCAACTCCCACAGATACGACAAAGTCTGCCGCTGAACAGTCCACAGACGGCTCAGGTACACAGCTCAACTCCACTCCCCTCAGCCTCCCTGGGACCCGGCCAAGGGACCGCGCCACACTCAGTAGCAGCGCCGCCAGGTACTTCGCCCAACGCCCCCGATACATCTCTCCGGCACACCTCCGCTCCGCCCACACCACAGCACGGGACATCACGGCCACCCGAAAGCAGCGCAACCAGCGGCTCTTCAGCCACAGCCCCAACACCCACTCGCTTGGCCACACCTCCCGCCGGCATACAAGGCCAGACCTATTCAGCTCAGCTGCAGCAGATCAGCCAACTGGGGGCTGTACTGAACGCCGGCCGCTCCCCGGCGCCTGCACCCGCTGCCACGCCGAGCACAGCCATACCGGCAAACGCCCCTGCGGCAAACCCGGCCTCCCCCGTTCCGGGAAACGTCACACCCGCACCGCGCCCACCCGCCTCTCCCGTCACGACATCTGGCACTCCTGGCCCGGCTCACACAGACAACGCACCGGCACGCATCAGTCAGGCAGGCAATCACCTGCTGCAGGCGCTGGGCCAGCAGCAGCCCCGCACGCCGGTCCAGCATCAGGTACAACTCCAGCTGGCTAACCTGTCACTGCAGCTGCTCAGTCCTCGCCCCCTGCAGGCGGGACAACAGGTTACCCTGACCCGCGTGAGTGATCAGCAGATACACTTGCAGCCAATGACACCCGCTCGCCCCCCCGAGCCACCGCCTGCCAGTCAGGCCGCGATGCAACACGCCCTGCGCGAAGCCCTGCCACAGCAAATTCCGCTGGGCGATGCCTTGAACCAGCTGCTCCAGTTGAGCCAGGCCCCGGCCGTTCGCGGCCAAAGCGCCATCGGCCAGCTGGTTCAATCAATGCTGAGCCTGTTCAGCGTGACCCCCGGCAGCGCCGATGCCGATCAGGCAATACAACGCAACCTGCAGCAGGGCGGCCTGTTCACCGAATCCCGGCTGGCACACAGCCAAGGGGGAGACAAGCCGCCTGCCGACCTGAAACAGCACCTGGGCCAGCTATTGAAGCTGGCCGAGCAACTGCCGCCGGAACCACGTCAACAGATGCAGCGCCTGGTTGAAGCCCTGCAGGCCCGTAGTACCAGCCAGCAGATCAGCAGTCTGGGAGCCTGGAAGGAACTGCCGGATGGCAGCCAGGAACGCGTGTTCCGCATGGATCTGCCGATTCGACAGGAGGAACGGCAAGACACGGCGGAACTGGTTATCAGCGAACACAAGCGTAACAGCGCGCAGCAGGGACCAACCTCGTTCTGGAGTGTCGCTCTGAGTTTCGATCTGCAACAGCAGGGCAGTATGGATGTGCGCCTGAGTCTGCATGAAGGCTGGCGCCTGCAATTGCAATTCTGGACCGAAACTGAAACCACGCTAAGCCGGATTGAACAGCAGCTGGAACCCCTTGCCCAGGACCTGCACCGGAAAGGGTTTATCGTCGACCACATTCAGGCACGTCAGGGTCGACCGCATCAACCCCAGCTGAACGATATTCAGCATCGCCTGGTGGATATACACACATGAGCACATCGGAAACACCTGACCGCCGTGCGGCCGCACTCAAGTATGATCCCGATACCCCCGGCGCACCCCGCCTGGTTGCCAAGGGACAGGGGTTGATTGCCGAACAGATTCTGGCGCTGGCCGAAGAACATGGCATCCACATTCATCAAAGCCCCGAACTGCTCGACGTGCTGGTACGACTGGAGTTGGGAGAGGAGATTCCCGAGGCCCTGTATCGGGCCATTGCCGAAGTCATCGCCTTTGCCTACAGCCTCAAGGATGAGGCGGATGCAAAGCCGCCTCAATGACGCTGGTGCTGCTCCGGCAACAGCTCATGACTGTGTAGCTCTCGGTGCAACAGGGCCATCAACTCAGCTTCCGGGCGGCCAATACCGCAGTTGCGCACCAGGTCGTCCACGGAAGCTCCCATTTCCATCAATTTGGCCGCCTGATTGTAGGCCAGCACCCCTGGATCACGATTCTCCAGTTCCTGCTGCTTTTCAACCGTAATATCGAGCCGGCGTTCAATGGCCATCAGCCGCTTGCCCATCCCGATCGAGCCGTTGGTCATTGAGCGTATTTCATTGCGCAGCACGTTGATCAGTGCCTGGTGCTGCCGCTCCTGATGCTTGAGCCGTACCAGCAGGTACAGGCAAACAGCAGCTGCCAAACAGGCAACCACGGTCAGCAACAGCATGAAAAACAATGAATACTCAGCCACGCGCGCATCCAGATCCGGTTAAATCTACCCCACAGCAGGGCAAAACGGCAGTGTAACCGATAGAACTGTGGGCTTCAGCGAATTCATGCACAGGCCGCTTCCAGTTCCAGCAGAAGCTGCTCGATATCAAGAATCGCACAACGCTCCGGCATGTAGGTTCCCAATAGCCAGGTGCGCTGGCGCGCATCCTGATGCCGATTGATGGCAGCAACCGGAATACGCACCGACTGCACCAGTCCGTCACAGGCCAACGCCCAGCGCCGGCCTTTAAGAATCACGACTTCCAGATAGCGGGAGTATTCGGGCTTGTAACGTTCGGGAATGAGCCAGCGTGCCGTATCGACAATACGCGTCCAGGCCGGTGCCTGCCCGAAGCGGCCAATCATCCAGTCAGGGCCCTCAAGGCTCAGCGCCAGATCGGTCAAATGCATCGAGCCTTCGACATGGTCAAAAGGTATCGCCAGCTTGAGGCCGTGCATGTCCACCAGAATGCAGTTCAGTTCTTCACCGGTTGAAGCTTCAACCGCTGGCACCTCAACCGGGGAGGGTTCGGCCACGCCGGCGACCTCCTCTGACACGGGCTCCACCGCAGACGCCGTATCAGCCACAACAGGCTCATCCGCCACGACGCCTTCCAACAGGGGATCTTGCAGCAGCGCTTCCAGGTATTCGTATACGACTTGCTTCTGGTCGGCCATCAGTCACTCCTGTTCTTGCGGTTCCAGCAGATTACGCAACAGGCGTGCATACGCATGGACCCCGCGACTGCCTGCATCCAGTGACGAAGGCACCATACCCTTGAGACTGGCATTCCTGAACTTGGTATCAACCGGTACAACCGCCTTGGACAGATATTCGGGGTACAGTTTATGCAACTCGCGCAAGCTGTTAACCGATGCCTGGGTGCGACGATCATAAAAAGTTGGCACCACCGTGAATGGCAACTTGTGCTTGCGTGCCCGGTTGATCATGTGGATGGTCCGCACCATGCGCTCCAGCCCCTTGAGCGCCAGAAACTCGGTCTGCACCGGCACCACCAGGTGATGGCAAGCCGCCAACGCATTGACCATCAGCACTCCCAATACGGGCGGACTATCAATGAGCACGTAATCATATTCAGCCTGCAGGTGGCGCAGTGCCCTGGCCACTTGCAGACCCATGCCTTCCTGCGTAACCGCCTTGCGCTCCAGTGTTGCCAACGCCGTCGCTGCCGGCATCAGCCTGATACTTTCGTGACTGGTTTCCAGGATCAGCTCCTGCACTCGCTCGGCCGTGACGCCCGCAGGCATGAACAGGTCATAGACACTATTGCCAAGCTCATCCGGGTCGTAGCGAAAATAGCTGGTCATGGATCCATGCGGGTCCAGGTCGACCAGCAATACCCGATAGCCGACCTCCGCAAGAAGACCGGCCAGAGAGATCGCCGTCGTTGTTTTGCCTACGCCCCCCTTCTGGTTGGCGACTGCCCATACCTGCATCTGTAAGATCCTGTTTTACGGCCGGGAGAATCTAGCGCACGCCTCGCTGAGCCAGCAAGGGGCCAATATCATCCAGCTCAAGCACGGCATCCGCCAGCCCCTCATTCACTACGGCCTGCGGCATGCCATAAATGGTGCAACTGTCCCTATTCTGCGCCCACATGGTCGAGCCTGCCTGTTTCAGCAGACGTGCGCCATCACACCCGTCGGCTCCCATGCCGGTCAAGATAACGCCCAGCACCTTGTTGCCATAAAGCTTGGCCGCAGAGGCATAGGTCACATCCACACTGGGCTTGTACGTTAAACGCTCGTCACCCGCCAAAATCCTGACACGATCCTTCTGTCGCGGGTCCAGCATCATCTGCAAGCCACCCGGAGCCAACAGGGCCTGCCCCGGTGACAGCAGATCACCATCTTCCGCCTCCTTGACCCGGATGCGACACTGCTGGTTCAACCGCTCGGCAAACACCTGAGTAAAGGTTTTCGGCATGTGCTGCACCAGCAAAATCGGATAGGGGTAATCGGCCGGCAACTGCATCAGCACCTTTTGCAGCGCGGCAGGACCACCAGTCGATGCGCCGATCACTACCAACTTACAGTCGGGGAACTGAACGCGAGAGGCCAGCGTTGTCACCGGATCGCTCGCGGCCGGTCGCACCGGAGCCAGCGCGGACTGACGCTCCCGAACCGCCGTAGCCGATGGCGTGGCAGCCGTAGGCACAGCCGCCGAGGGCGCGCCGACGGAGCGCCGGGGCGTACGCGCAGTCTCGGGACGAAAAACCATCGTCGTACCCGGCTGCCGGTCACGTCCGGGAACGCTGCGCTCCAGGGCACGGCTCGGCCGGAAGCGCCGGGAGCGTCCCAACGCAACCAGTCGGTCGATCAACTGAGAACGCACCCCGCTGTTCTTGTCCATCCAGGCACGAATATCCTTGGGCAGGTAATCGGCCGCCCCCGCCTCCAGTGCCTGCAACGTGACCCGCGCCCCTTCATGCGTGAGCGAGGACAGCATCAGTACATTGGTCGGTGCCTCTCGCATGATGATACGAACCGCTTCAATACCGTTCATCTGCGGCATTTCCACATCCATGGTCACGACGTCCGGCTTCAGCCGCTTGACCAGGTCAACGGCCTCCTTCCCGTTGACCGCCGTACCGACCACTCGCAATCTGGCATCCGACTGCAACATCTCTTCGATACGATGACGGAAAAAACCCGAGTCATCGACAATCAGCACATTAACCGGCATCAAGGTCCCTCATTTACGCCTGTCGCTTCAGGTCGATGCGTAATGTTTCAACAAGTTCGGTATATCAATAATCAGGGCAATGCGCCCGTCACCGGTAATGGTTGCTCCGGACAGGCCCGGCGTACCGTGCAGAATGCTTCCCAGCGGTTTGATAACCACTTCTTCCTGCCCAACCAGCTGGTCCACAACAAAGCCCACTCGGCTTGTTCCCACGCTGACAATCACGACATGTCCCTGATCCGGCAGATCGGCATCCGCCTGTCCCTGTACCAGCCAACGCTTGAGGTGGAACAGCGGCAATGCCTGGTCTCGAACGATAATGACCTGCTGCCCATCAACCACATTGGTCCTGGTCAGGTCCAGGTTGAATATTTCGTTCACGTTCACCAACGGCAGGGCAAAGGCTTGTCCTTCCAACATGACCATCAGAGTCGGCATGATTGCCAGCGTCAACGGTACCTGAATCGCAATCCGGGTACCTTGCCCCAGCAGCGAGTCAATGCTCAGCGTGCCGTTGAGCTGGGTGATCTTGGTTTTGACCACGTCCATGCCGACACCACGCCCGGACACGTCCGATACTTCGGTTTTGGTTGAAAAGCCCGCCTGAAAGATCAGGTTGAAACACTCCTGATCGGTCAGCCTGCGCGCCGCTTCCATATCCATCATGCCACGCTTGACGGCCAGACTTCTCAGGATTTCCGGGTCCATGCCCGCACCGTCGTCCTGAATAATCAACAGGATATGATCACCTTCCTGCTCAGCCGACAGCAGCACATGACCTTCCCGCGGCTTGCCAAGCGCTTCGCGCTTGTCGGGTGCTTCAATACCGTGATCAATGGCGTTGCGCACCAGGTGGATCAATGGATCAGCCAGCGCTTCCACCAGATTTTTGTCCAGATCGGTATCTTCGCCGCGCAGTTCCAGGCGCACTTCCTTCTGCAGGTTTCGCGACAAGTCTCGAATCAGGCGCGGGAAGCGTCCAAACACCTTTTTAACCGGCTGCATTCGAGTCTTCATTACCGAAGTCTGCAGATCCGCTGTCACCATATCCAGTGTGCCCAGCGCCTTGGCCATCTCTTCGTCTTCACGGGAGCCGCCCAGACGCACCAAACGATTGCGCACCAGCACCAGCTCGCCAACCATGTTCATGATCTTGTCCAGCAGGCGCGTATCCACGCGTACATTGGTCTCGGCGGCAGGCTTGCTGGCTGCCGCCGTCTTGGCCTTAGCGTCCCGTGCCACCGGCTCCCGCTCAACAGCTGGTGCAGACGCCGGGACGGGAGACGGGGCAGGAACGGGCGTCGGTGCCGATACCGCTGGCGCAGCCGGCATCACCGGAGCGCTTGTACTGTCGTCTTCCTGCAGATGGGCAAATGCCCCTTCACCCGCCGACTGCAGTTCATCCAGCAGGGCCTCGAACTCATCATCCGTAATCAGGTCACCATCGGGTGCCGACGTTTCGGTAGCTGCCGCTGCGCCAGGTCCCTTGCCGGCCCCGTGCAATTCATCCAGCAACGCCTCGAATTCATCTTCAGTGATCAGGTCCTCTTCGTCATCGTCGCCGCCATCAGCCACGACCGGGCTCTGAGCATGGCTGTCCGCCAGGTCGCCCAGCAGCATTTCGAAGTCGTCCAATGGTGTATTCGGGTTTACCGGCGTACCGTTTTCGACCGGTTCCGGCGAGGGTGCCGCAGGCGGAGGCGGTTCAACAGAGGCAATGCCACCCTCGGCAAGCTGCACCAGCGTCTGCAGCAGTTCGGCAGGTGCCGGCTCCGGCTCGAATCCGGCACGCACGGATTCAAACATGGCATTAATGGTATCCAGCGCCTGTAACACCACGTCCATCAACGCCGGGTTGATGCTCAACTCGCCATTGCGCAGCAGGTCAAACAGGTTTTCGGCCTTGTGGCAGCACTCCACCATGGCGTCCAGCTGCAAAAAGCCGGCACCACCCTTGACGGTATGAAAACCGCGAAAGATGGCGTTCAACAAATCCTTGTCATCAGGGCGCTGCTCCAGATCCACCAGCTGCCCTGAGAGTTGCTCCAGGATTTCCCCTGCTTCTACGAGAAAATCTTCCAGAATTTCCTGATCGACACCCAAACTCATAGCGAGCTCCTATCAAAATCCCAGGCTGGACAGCAGGTCATCAACATCATCCTGGTTACACACCGTATCTCGATTGGCCTTTGGCAGCTGCGGTCCTTCCGCCTGCACCCTGTCTCGGTCCTGTGCGCTGGCGGTCTGCTCGGCCGCTGCGGGATTGCCTCCCGCCTCGTCCGCCGACAAGGGAGCCGTTTCCAGACTGCTCAACTGCTCAACCTTGGCCGCCATATCCATCAATTTGACCAGTTGACCTTCGACCTGAGTGACCAGGGTGATGACACGCCGGATCAATTGACCGGTAATGTCCTGCACGCTCTGGGACACCAGAATATCGGTTAATGTGGCACGCAGCTCGGCGATGGTTGCTTCCGACTGGTTTTTCAGTTCACAGGTTCGGTCATAGGTGCCGTTCAGGGCCGAAAACTCCCCTTCCAGCTGACCGACCAGCAGCAACAGCTCCTTGAAACGCTCGCTCTGCAGGTCCAGCTTGTCCACCAGACTCAGGGAGCGATCCACACGATCCATGGTGTCATGCGCATTTTTTTCCGTCAGCTCGATCACGTAGCTCAGCCGATCCGACGCATCACCGATGGCCGGCAGGCTTTCTTCCCCCTGCCGGGGCATTTGATCCCCCACATCGCTGGAAAACGCCTTGATCGCCTCGTGCAGACCCCGTGTCAAATGACCAACTTCGTTGTAAAACACCTGATGACGGGCAAACTGCAGTTCGTTAATCAGCCCCATGGCGGCCGGCAGGTTACCGGCCTCCAGCTCCGCAACCAGCATCCTGGCACGATCACGCAGAAATTCATCGAAACCATTAAAGTCCACTTTACTGGCTGTTTGCGTTTGCGCTGTCATCACCCACCTGCCAATGCCGTTAGCCTTCGATACGCTCAAAGATCTTGTCGATCTTTTCTTTCAGCACAGCAGCGGTAAAGGGCTTCACTACATAGCCGTTGACGCCGGCCTGAGCCGCCGCAATGATCTGTTCGCGCTTGGCTTCCGCCGTCACCATCAAGACCGGAATATGAGCCAGCGACGCGTCGGCCCTGACTTCTTTGAGCAGGTCAATGCCGGTCATTTCCGGCATATTCCAGTCGGTGATCAGAAAATCCACGCCCCCCTGCTTGAGGATGGGCAGAGCAGTTTTGCCGTCATCGGCTTCATCTACATTGGTAAATCCGAGATCACGCAACAGGTTCTTGATGATGCGCCTCATCGTAGAAAAATCATCTACAACAAGTATTTTGATGTCTTTTTTCAAGACACTTCTCCCAATTCAGAAAACATCTCCAAACGACACTCCGGCCAACCGCTGATCGACCTCAACACCACTCCCGCAACCGCCCTCTAAGGCGCAGCGCCGCCTGGCTGTGGATCTGACTGACCCGTGATTCACTGACACCCAGCACTCGGCCAATCTCCTTGAGATTCAGTTCTTCGTCATAATACAACGATAAAACCAGTCGCTCCCGCTCGGGGAGCCCTCCAATTGCATCCGCCAGAGCCTGCCGGAAGGCCCCGCTCTCGAGCCTTTGCCGCGGATCCGGCTCAGCTGATGTAAACTGCTCGACGGGCGCGTCCTCGGTCGCATCCGTCAGCTGATCATAGCTGAACAGTCGGCTGTCCACCGAGTCCTGCAGCAGTGACTGATATTCCGCCAGCCCGACGCCCAGTTCCGCCGCTACTTCACTATCGCTCGCTTCCCGCCCCGTTCGGTTTTCCACCAGGGCAATCGCTTCACTGATGCGACGCCCGTTGCGGTGTACCGAACGCGGTGTCCAGTCTCCCCGGCGCACCTCATCTATGATGGCACCCCGGATTCGGATGCCGGCATAGGTTTCGAAACTGGCGCCCTTGCCCGCATCATAGCGCCTGGCCGCTTCCAACAGCCCCATCATGCCGGCCTGCATCAGATCATCCAGCACAACATGGCTCGGCAAGCGCGCCATCAAGTGATGTGCAATCCGCCGCACCAGCGGGGTGTATTCGTGGATCAGCTCCTGACCCGATTTAAACTCCACTACGTTGTACATATATGCTTCTTTCAGGGGAGGCGCGCGCCCTGCACGAGCCGCTCGACAAAGAATTCCAGATGCCCTCTGGGACTGCTACTGACCGGCCAGCCATCCACCTTGTTGGCCAGCTGCCGATAAGCCAGAGCCGCCTTGTCATTGGGCGCGGTCTTGAGTACAGCCCTTTGTTTTTGTACGGCCTTGCGAACCGATTCATCATAAGGGATTGAGCCAACGTATTGAAGCGTCACATCCAGAAATCTGTCGGTAACTGTCAACAGTTTATTGAACATGCTGCGCCCTTCACCATCGCTTCGAACCATGTTGGCCAGAACCCTGAAACGCGTCATCTGATAGTCACGATTGAGCAACTTGATCAGGGCATAGGCATCAGTGATGGATGTCGGCTCATCACACACCACCACGATCACCTCCTGAGCTGCCTTGACAAAACTGACGACAGAATCGGAAATACCGGCCGCCGTATCAATGATCAGGATATCCAGATCATCCGCGATATCATTAAAGGCATGGATCAGCTCGGCATGCTCATGCGCATTTAATGTCGTCATCGCCTGCGTACCCGATGCCGCCGGTACGATCCAAAGCCCCTCACCGGCCGGTACCAGCACCTCACGCAGGGAACAGCGCCCCGACAAAACGTCGGCAATGTTTTGCTGCGGTCGCAACCCCAGCATGACATCAACATTGGCCAACCCCAGGTCGGCATCCATCAACACCACTCGACGCCCCATCTCACTGAGCCCAACCGACAGGTTGACCGATACACTGGTCTTGCCGACGCCGCCCTTGCCACCGGTGACTGCTATTACCTTGACGGGATGAGTCTGCTTCATCAATGACTCCCTACCCGACCCCGAACAGCGCATCATCATCCGCCGCCCGCTGCTCAATCCGCGCATTGCCCTGTGCAATCACGACGGTCCGGCTCACCAGATCATTGCGCTGGGCAATGCCGATATCATCCGGAATTTTCTGCCCGTCGGTCACATAGGCAATGGGAAGCTGCTTTTCGACTACCAGACTCAGCGCTTCTCCCAGGCTGCCGGACTCGTCGGCCTTGCTCAGTACACAGCCGTTCAGCCCCAGCCCGGCATAATTGTCATAAGCACTGCGCATGAGCTGATGCTGACTGGAGCAGGATAATACCAGCAGCTTCTTCAATCGCAGGGTGACACCGGACAACATCTGCATCTGTAACTGGCCCTGGGGATCGGAAGCGCTCATACCTGCCGTATCAATCAATACCAGACGCTTGTTGCGAAGGCTTTGCAGCACCTCTTCCAGACTGTGATTTTCATCCACCACCCGAACCGGCACGTCCAGAATACGACCAAAGGTTTTCAACTGCTCATGGGCAGCGATACGAAAGCAGTCCGTCGTAACCAGCGCCACGCTCGAGCTGCCGTGCTGCAGCACATGACGTGCGGCCAACTTGCCAATGGTGGTTGTTTTTCCCACTCCGGTCGGTCCGACAAACACAATCATTCCGCCCCGCTCGATCAACTCTTCACCCTGCACCGGCAAGGCATCCGCCAGCCGTGCCAGCACGTTGCGCCAGGCTTCGCCCACGCTCAACTCCGCTTCCACCCCACTCATCAACTGGCGCACCAATGTGGTCCCAAGTCCCAGATTCTGCAGGCGCCGAGTAACTTCCGAATGCGAAACATCCCGCGCCGGTGACCTGACCGTCGGCTCGGAACGCTGCTGCAGCATTTGGCGCAGTTCCTGAATTTCCTGCTGCATGGTGCGCAGGACACCATCGTCTTCCGGCATGACCGGCTCCGGCTCAAACACCGGTTCTCGACGGACGGCGGCGGGCGGCTCTGCCACGGGCTCCGGCCTCGGTGCCGGCCGGGAGGATCGAGGCGGTTCAACCGGTGCGGATACAGATGTACGACCACGATTGCGCGCCTTCAGTGATGCCAGAATGGAGCGCAGATCCTCATCATCTTCTTCATCATCAATCTGACGATTGATATTACGATCTGCACGCACATCCGGCTCGGCAATACGTCTGCCGGCCTCGGCAATCCGGGCGCGGGTTTTGTTCAGCTCTTCTTCC
The DNA here is from genome assembly GCF_013868415.1 of Marinobacterium marinum. Classification (GTDB taxonomy): domain Bacteria; phylum Pseudomonadota; class Gammaproteobacteria; order Pseudomonadales; family Balneatricaceae; genus Marinobacterium; species Marinobacterium marinum. The sequence continues at coordinate 67,319 of NZ_JACEMT010000031.1, forward strand.
AGACGCGCGTTCCGGCTGGCCTGCTCTGACTGGCGCGAGTGCGCCCCCGTCAGAATACGGATCTGTTCTTCACGGCGGTCGGCCACCGGGGGCGTCGCACGATTACGCTTGAGTTCGGCCTGCGCCGCCTCATACTCATCTTCGCGGGCCGCCACGACCTCTACGCCACCCGCGACGCGATGGTTGGAAATAATGACCGCATCGGGACCGATCTCTTCTCGAACCCGACGCATGGCTTGACGCATATCCGGTGCAAAGATACGTTTGACTTTCATATCCTTCCCTTATCGGCCGCCTGCCACCCAATCCTAGCCATTTTGTCCACCCACGGTAGCTACGATGGTGACCTTCTTGTTTTCAGGAACCTCCTGATAGGAGAGTACATGAATCTGATGTTCCCCATAACGAACAAATTTCGCCATGAGTGGACGTACCGGCGCCGCCACCAGTAAAACCGACGGCTTGCCCGCCATCTCCTGGCGCTGCGCCGTTTCCGCCAGAGAACGCTGCAGCCGCTCCGCCATCCCCGGTTCCAGCACCAGTCCATCGTTGCCCTGCTGCATGGAGCCCAACAGCATTTGCTCCAGTTGGGGTTCCAGCGTAATAACCGCCAACTCCGGCTCTGAGCCATTAATGGTCTGCACGATCAGACGGGACAACGCAACCCGAACGGCTGCCGTCAGGGCCAGCGGATCCTGAGTTCGCTGCACAGCTTCTGCCAACGCCTCGGCAATGGAACGAAAATCCTTCAGCGGCACCTGCTCCATCAGCAGGTTCTGCAACACCTTGAGCAGTGCGCTGATCGACAGCTTTTTGGGCACCAGCTCCTCAACCAGCTTGGGTGAAGACTTGCTCAGCAGATCCAGCAACTGCTGCACCTCCTCATGCCCCAGCAGTTCGTAAGAGTGGCTCTGCAGAATCTGGTTGATATGGGTCGCAACCACGGTGCTGGCATCCACGACCGTGTAGCCCAGCGTCTGCGCATGTTCCTTATGGCTTTTCTCGACCCACACCGCATCCAGCCCGAATGCCGGGTCCTTGACGCTTATCCCGTTCAGCTCACCGAATACCTGCCCCGGGTTGATCGCCAGCTCACGATCCGGATAAATCTCGGCTTCTCCGGCAATCACGCCCATCAGGGTGATACGATAAGCACCAGGCAGCAGATCCAGATTGTCACGAATATGCACCGAAGGCACCAGAAAACCCAGATCCTGTGACAGTTTTTTGCGCACCCCCTTGATGCGTCCCAACAACTGCCCCCCCTGCATTTTGTCTACCATGGGGATCAGCCGATAGCCCACTTCCAGGCCGATCATATCCACCGGCATCACATCTTCCCAGCCCAGCTCTTTTGGCTCCTCACCAGGTTGAGACTCGGGCTCGGCTGTCTCGATCACTTCTGCCGCAGCCTGAGCACGGCGCTCCGACTCCCGATTGATCCACCAGGCAGCCCCGGCAGCCGCCACTGCCAGGCCGATAAACGCAAAGTGCGGCATACCCGGCACAATACCCATGATAAACAGTATGGCAGCCGCCACGCTCAGCGCACGCGGGGACGAAAACATCTGCCGAAAAACCTGTGTTCCCATTGCCTCTGACGAGTTGGCTCGCGTCACCATCACCGCAGCTGCTGTCGACAGCAACAGGGAGGGTATCTGCGCAACCAGGCCATCGCCGATGGTCAACAGAGAGTAATACTGCAGCGCCATATCAAACGGCAAGCCATGCTGCACCATGCCGATTCCCAGCCCGCCGAGGAGGTTGATCACCAGGATCAGAATGCCCGCTACCGCATCACCACGGACAAATTTGGACGCACCGTCCATGGCACCGTAAAAATCGGCTTCCTGAGTCACTTCCCGGCGACGGTCACGGGCCTCATCCTGGTTAATCAGGCCGGCATTCAAATCAGCATCAATCGCCATCTGCTTGCCCGGCATCGCATCCAGGGTAAAGCGGGCACTGACTTCCGAAATACGCCCCGCCCCCTTGGTGACCACCACGAAATTGATGATGACCAGAATCAGGAACACGACGATGCCCACCACATAGTTGCCGCCGACCACGACATCCCCAAAAGCCTGAATGACCTTCCCTGCCGCATCACCGCCTTCATGCCCGAACAGTAGCACCACTCGGGTCGACGCCACGTTCAAGGCCAGACGAAGCAGCGTAGCCGCCAGCAGAATGGTGGGAAAAACGGCAAAATCCAGCGGCCGAAGTGCGTAGATACTGACCAGCAGGACCACGATCGACAGGGCAATATTGAAGGTAAAGAAAACGTCCAGCAGGAACGGCGGCATCGGCAGCGTCACCATGCCCAGAATAACCAGCAGCAGCAACGGAATCCCCAGATTGCCCTGAGTCAAGCCGCGAACATTATTCAGGATGGCATCCCGCTCCACACGTCCTCCAAAAACGTCAAAAAAACAACAGACTCCAATAAACCCCACTCAACGCGAGCTAAAGAGCCATTTTCCAGCGCGCAAATGATGTTTTTTTGACATCCTGCCTGCATATATGAAAAGACATGCAAGAAATCCGCCAATTATTCCTCGGCCTCGCGACGATACTCTTCAGGAATTTCCAAATCTCCGTCACGCAAGGGCTCGGGGGCATCTTCCAGATGCTGCTTGTGCCGCTTGAGCTGGAACACGTAGGCCAACACCTGCGCAACGGACTGATACAGTCCTGCCGGAATCTCGTCACCGATTTCAGCGGCATGGAACAGGGCCCGGGCCAGTGGCGGCGCCGACAGCAGCGGCACATCGTGATCCTCCGCAACTTCGCGGATTTTCAAGGCGACAAAATCAGCCCCCTTGGCTACCACCCGAGGGGCACCACCGCCCTGCTGATCATACTTCAGGGCAACCGCATAGTGGGTCGGGTTGGTAATCACCACATCCGCTTCGGGCACTTCGGTCATCATCTTGCGCTGGGCAATTTCACGCTGCAACTGGCGGATACGCCCCTTCACCTCGGGCTTACCCTCCGTATTTTTCATTTCATCCTTGACCTCTTGCAGAGTCATCTTCAGCTTTTTGTTGTAGTCGTACAGCTGAAAGGGCACATCAATAAGCGAGATGATAATCAGGGATAGGCTCATTACCAGGAAGGACCATCCCAGGATCTGTAGCGCATGCGCAATCGCCGGCTCAACGGCCTCTTTCGCCAGCGCGACCAGATCAGGCCGATCCAGCCACAGCACCATCACGGCAAAGGCACCAACCAGCAAAAACTTGGCCAGCCCCTTGAGCAGCTCGATCAGCGCTTTCAACGAGAACATCCGCTTGAGACCACTGAGCGGATTGATCCGGCTCCCCTTGGGCAACAAGGCCTGACCGCTGAAGTTCCAGCCCCCCAGTGCAATGGGGCTCAGCAACGCCGCCAGCAGAGTCAACAGGTAAAAGCCCCAAAGACTCAGAAACCCCTCGAACAGCGCCTCGCCCAGATGCGTAAACATGCGGGCCGGGTCGAAAATATCCTGGCGATCCAGACTGAAGCTTTCCACCATGATGTTGATCATGCTGCCAGCGACCTGCCCGCCAAACAGCAGCGCCGATGCAGCGGCAGCCAACAGCAACACCGTCGCCGATAGTTCTCGCGAGCGCGGTATATCGCCTTTCTCGCGCGCTTCTCGCAGCCTTTTTTCCGTCGGTTCTTCGCTTTTTTCCTGCCCGGTCTCTTCTGCCATTACCCCTCCACCGCCAGCAAGCCGGATACGGTCTCAAGCCACTCGATGGCAAAGACCTGATAATGACTGAAAAAGCCGGACAGGCTGGCCCAGATAATGAAAATACCCATCAACATGGTAAACGGGAAACCAATGGCAAATATATTCAACTGGGGAGCGGCCTTGGTCATGATGCCAAAAGCGAAGTTGACGATCAGCAACGCTGTCACCGCCGGCAAAGCCATCAGCAGCGCGGCCATGAACAGCCAGCCACCAGACAGCGCCATCTGCCACAAAGTCGCCTGGCTGAGCCCACCCGCCCCAACCGGCAACACATAAAAGCTCTGCGCCAGTATTTCGATCAGCACCAGATGACCATCCATGCCCAGAAACAGCATCATCACCAGCATCAGGTAAATCTGTGCCACGATTACCACGCTGACGCCATTGGCCGGGTCTGTCATCGAGGCAAAGCCAAGCCCCATCTGCATCGCCATCATCTGACCACCGGCCACGAAGCTTTGCAGCAGGATATTGGCGGAAAACCCCAGTAGACTGCCGATCAGAACCTGCTGCGCCACCAGAATCCAGCTGTGCAGCGATAACCCGTCAAACAGCGGCATGGCCGGCAACACCGGCACCAGCAGCACGGTCACAGCCAGCGCCAGCCCCAGACGCAAACGCATGGGTAGCATTTGCGTGCCGATAATCGGCATCGCCATGAAAAAGGACATCACCCGAAACAGGGGCCAGAGAAAGGCGTTTACCCAGTGTTCGATCTGCAGCAGGCCAATTTCCATTGTCGGCCTACGAGATCAAATGGGGAATATTGAAGAACAGGTAGTTGAACAGATCCGTAATCCGGCTGACGATCCACGGGCCTGCCCACATCACCGCCAGCAACGTCACGATCAGGCGCGGCAAAAAGCTCAGGGTCTGCTCATTGATCTGGGTCGCCGCCTGAAAGACCGAGATGACCAGTCCCACGGCCAAAGAAGGGCCGACGATGACCGCGACAATTACCACGATCAGCCAGAGCGCCTGGCCAAACAGATCGAGCGTCATTCCCGGATCCATGACTGCCTCCTATACGCCGAAACTGGCCGCCAGCGTCCCGACCACCATAGCCCACCCATCCACCAGCACAAACAGCATGATCTTGAACGGCAGGGAGATGATCACCGGCGACAGCATCATCATGCCCATCGCCATCAAAACACTGGCAACGACCAAATCAATCACCAGAAAGGGGATAAACAGCATGAAACCGATTTGAAAGGCGGTTTTCAGTTCGCTGATGATAAAAGCCGGGATCAGGACCGTAAACGGAATGTCTTCGGCTCGGGCAACCGGAGCCGTTTCGGAAATGCGCATGAACAGCCCCAGATCGCTCTCCCGTGTCTGGCGCAGCATGAACTCGTGAAAGGGTACTCCCGCAGCCTGAAAGGCCTCCAGCGGCGCCATTTCCTCGGCCATGTAAGGCTGCACTGCCCGTGTATTCACCTCTTCCAACACCGGCGACATGATAAACAGTGTCAGGAACAGCGACAGGCCGATAATAATCTGATTGGAGGGCGTTTGCTGCAAACCCAGTGCCTGACGCAAGATCGCGAATACAATGATGATGCGGGCAAACGACGTCATCATCATCAACATCGCCGGCAGGAAGGTCAACAGCGTCATCAAAGCCAGGATCTGGATGGTCACGCTGTAGCGCGTCCCGCCCTCGTCGGTTACCAGCGTCACGGCCGGTATCCCGGTATCCGCCAGCACCAGTCCGGTCGGTACCAGCAACAGCAGTAGCGCTACCCATATCCGACTCACTGCGAACCTCCGCGCCCCAGTACCTGCTGCAGACGATCCGCAAATGCGGCGCCACGCACCGCTTCCGAATCCACCACGGGAGCGTCGAAATGCTTCAGCAGGCTGACCCGACCCGGCGCCACTCCCAGCAGCAGCTGTTCCTGCCCCACCTGTACCAGCACCGCCCGTTCACGGGGGCCCATCGGCAACGCAGCCAGTACCTTCATGCCCTGTCCACTGGCGGCGGCACCGTTGACCCGTTTAACCAGCCAGCCCAGCAGCATGATCAAACCCACCACCAGCAACAGCCCCAGGCCAAGCTGCAGCAGACTGCCCCAGGACAAGGGGTCAGGCAGATCGGCTCCGGGCGCCTTGGGCACCTTCTGCTCGGCGGCGTGGATGCCAACCGAAAATCCGATCAGCAGCAGACAGAGCAGTGGTCTCATTTCAACCGCCGAATACGTTCCTGAGGGCTGATCACATCCGTCAGCCGAATACCGTAACGGTCATTGACCACGACGACTTCACCATGCGCGATCAACGTACCATTCACCTTGACGTCCAGCGGCTCCCCGGCCACCCGATCCAGCTCGATGACCGAGCCCTGACTCAGCTGCAGCAGGTTGCGGATGGCAATTTCCGTTCCACCGACTTCCATCGTCAGCGTGACCGGAATATCCAGAATAACATCAAGCTTGGGGTCCGTTACCGGCACCGAGTCATCCTGCAACTCATCCAGCTCGACACCCTGCGCCGAGGGCGCCGCCTGTGACTGAACATCATCCAGCAGCGCATCGGCATCAACGCCCGCCTGCCCCGTTTGCTCTTCCAGCGCGGCAGCCCACTCGTCAGCCAGCGCCTGTTGATCCTGATTGTTGTTCTCGTCGCTCACGATTTTTCTCCGCTGGCCGACTCAGTCAGAGCCCGGCCGCTTGATGGGGTCCTTTATTTTGACAGCCAAGTTGCCGCGCGAAACACCCAATTGACAGTTGAACAGCGGAATGCCATTCGCATTCAGCTTCAGGCTGTCGGGCATTTCCACCGGTATGATGTCACCGGCCTCAAATTCCATGACATCACGCAGGGTCAATTCCCGCTCGGCCACTTTCAGATCCAGCTCCAGCGTTGCCATCATGATGTCGCGACGCAGGGCTTTCAGCCAGCGCTCGTCCTTCTGTTCTTCGGTATTCTGGACGCCGGATAACAGTTGATCACGCACCGGCTCCAGCATCGCGTAGGGCATGGTAATGTGCAGCTCGCCGGTACCGCCTTCCAGATCGATCTGAAAGGTACTGACCACCACCACCTCTGTCGGATTCACCGCATTCGCCATGGCGGGGTTGACCTCATGCCCCACATGCTCGAAGTTCAACTGCATCACGGACCGCCAGGCATCCTCAAGATCCGCGAACAGCTGCTGCAACGTTTTATGCACAATACGGGTTTCGGTTGGCGTAAACTCGCGCCCTTCAATCTTGGCATGACGCCCATCTCCCCCGAAAAACTGGTCAACCAGGCGGAATACCAGCCGAGCGTCCATAATGAACAGTGCCGTACCGCGCAACGGATGTGCCTTGACCAGACTCATGCTGGTGGGGACGTAAAGGGTATGGATATAGTCGCCGTACTTCATCACCTGAATACCGCCGACAGTCACATCGGCCGTACGGCGCAGCAGATTGAACAGGCTAATGCGGGTATGGCGGGCAAAGCGCTCGTTGATCATCTCCAGCGTGGGCATGCGCCCACGCACGATGCGCTCGTGACTCGCCAGATCATAGGGCTGGATGCCATCTTCCGATGCCGAATCGGCGTCTTCGTCGGTATCGACATCACCATCATCCACACCATGAAGCAGCGCATCGATCTCGTCCTGGGAGAGCAGATCCTTGACCGACATCTAGTTCATCCTACTGCATGACAAAGTTGGTAAAAAGAATGGTTTCGACTCCAGGGTTGCCGAGCTTTTCCTGCATGATCGATTGCACCAGCGCCGTCGCTTCACTGCGCAGGGCGCGTTTTCCTTCGATACTTTGCAGATCTTCAAACGCCTGCGACCGGAGCAGTTCGTCCAGCCGCGCCACCACCAGAGGCATATGCTGCTTCAAGGCCTCATCCACTGCCGGGTTACGGCTTTTGGCTTCAATGAATGTCTGCAGATAATGCTGCCTTTTGTCGACCGACTGCAGCATGACAACAAAGAAGGGTTTCCCTTCCAGCATCCGTATCTTGGTATAAATGGCCTCGCTACGAACCGGTTCAACAGCCGTATCTGCCGCCTCGGCTCCACCCTTGTCCGACAGTAAAACATAAGCGGCCCCGGCACCACCACCCAGCAGCAGAATCGCTCCCAACACCAACAATATAATCAGTTTTTTTCTGGAGCCCTGGCCGCTATCGACCGATCCGTTCTCTGCTGTTTCTTTGGTCGCCATTCACGCCTCCACCGGTTTGGCCATCCTCCTGATCAGGCGTCTAATATAACATACTGTCAGCGCCAACCTCAGGCGTAATAATCGACCAGCCCCGCTGCCAGCATGTGCAACGGCTGTACCTCCAGCTCGTCTCCTTCCTGCCCTCCGTACCCCCCGGCCTGTTGCCCCGAGGCCTCGGCCTGTTCACGCTGATCCGAGTGCTGGCGACGCGCATCATCAGATACAGAGGAATCCTGCAGGTTCAGCCCCTGATCCGCAAACATCTCCCGCAAGCGCGGCAACTGCTGCTCCAACGCATCTCGTACCGCCGGGCTGGCACTGGTGAAGCTGACACTGACCTGATCCTGCCCCTGTAAATGAACCCGAATCTGCATCGCTCCCAGCTCGGGCGGGTCCAGCTGAATATGTGCAACCTTTGGCCCGTGCTGCGCCATCATGATCGCCCGCTCGCCTATCTGGCGCCCCCAACGGGGTTCCGCCAACTGCTGTTGCAAGCGCTGCTCAAAAGTCGATTCCGGCCGGGTACTCGAAGCCGGAGCCGTATCGCCCGCACGCATCAACGAGGCCGTTGCGGCAGCCTGACCATCCTGCCGTGACGATTGTCCCGAGGTGCCGGCATCGCCGCCCTCACTGCCCGCTGCAACATTCATCTGGGCGGACTGAGCGGCAATATCCTGGCGCGTTGCCAAGAGCTCTCCCACGGGACGCGTATTTTCAATTCGAGACCCCGGCGTCAATACCACCGCAGCCTCCTTGCCGACCTGGTCGCCGCCCTCGGCCACCGGCAGGGTGGCGGCCAGAACACTTTGCTGCCGTGACGGGTTCACCACCTCTTCCCCCGCACTCATGCCCACATCAGAGACGGCACGAGTCGCAACCGCTGCGTTGGCGCCGGTCGTCCCCCCGCCCTCTGCCGCCAGCACCTGTCCTCGGGTCACCTCCAAACTGACTGACGTCTCCGGCTCAATCTGAGCGGCACTGACCGCACGCGGCGTAACCGCCGCAACCGGACCGTCACTCTCCGCTCCACCCATGACACCCGCTGTCTGCGGTATGGCTGCGATCTCGACTCGACTCACTTGGGCAACAGCGCCCTCAGTCTGTACTGGCGCTAAGGGTGACTGCACGGGCACGACTGGCGGTGTCGGTGCAACCTGTGGTGAAGGTGACGCCGTGACCGCGCCACCTGTCGCATTCGCCGCCAGCACAACCGGCGTCGCCGGCTGATTCACATCCACCGCCGCTTGATTCGAGACAGCCCCCGGGGTCAACGGACGCACTCCGAACGGCCTCTTGCCATCCTCTTCTGTCGGCATTGACACCTGCCGCCCCGGCGTTGACTCCTTCACTTCCGTCCTGATCCAGGCTTCAGCCTGCTCGGCTGTCGCTGCCGGCTGCTGACCAGGCACAGCGCTTGCCGCTACAGGCGCGGTCGACGCTGGAGCCGGTACAACGGCAGGATTCGCATCAACCTCGGTCCCGCTGACCTGCACTTCACCCTCCGGCTCGACCGGCGGCCGAACCTGTTCGTCCGTCTCCTGTTCAGCGGATACAGACGGCATCGACGCACTGTCCTCAGTTGCCACCAGCCCATCAGATACCTCGTCCGGCAAAGGCTCGCCTGCGGGAGGCAAGGAGTTACCGTCTGGCGCGACCGACGCCGCTGCGGATCGAGCCTGCAAAGAGCCCTGCAGTAACTGGTTAAAGCCACCGACAACTCCCTCCGAAGCCAGCAGAGGCGAGGTCTGGGGAAGCCCCAAATCCAGCGGCAGGGATACCGTTGAACCGGTTTTCATAATGGCCATGACGCATTCCTGTAAAGAGGGAACTCAGGAACAAGCAAATTGAATGCCAAAGATTAAATATAGGAGGGTCTTACATGCTGGGAACGCTCATCCAGTTCCTGCTGCAGCTTACGCTCCTTGACGCGAGTTTCGTCCATCCGTGCCTTTTCGACCAGGCGCTCGATTCCCTTTTCCCGCGCATACGTCTGCTGCCAGTACGCCTGCACCTGCTGCACTTGCTCCCGCGCCTGCAACAGGGCCTGCTCCTGCTGCTGCATGGTGTCGCTTATTTTCTGCATAAAGGCCTGGCGCGCCTGCAGCGCTCCGATATCAACACCCTGACGCCCGGTAGCCGTGAACTGCTGCTGGTACTCACCCAGATAGTTCTCCAGTTGCACAATGCCCTGCTCGCCCTGACTGACCCGCTGCCGCGCTTCGGCCAGAAAACGCTCGGCCTCACGCCGCTTACGCTCGGCAACCGCCAGTACCACTTCCAACCGCTGTGAACGCTGTCTGCTCATGCCTTACCTCCCCCGTTTACGGTGTACGCCGCAATGCTGGCCCCTGTGGCGCACCGATCGGCGCCTGAGGCGGTGGCGACATGACCATCGCCAACTCCTGTATGCACCGCTGCATCGGCATGGGCTCGTTCATGCCCTGCTGCAGGTACGCCCGAATCGCCGGCAGCATATCCATCGCACGATCGGTTTCCGGGTCGCTGCCGCGAGAATAGGCACCAACGGCAATCAAGTCCGCATTCTGCTGATAGCGCGAGTACAGGCGTTTGAACTGCAGCGCCAGATTCAGCTGATTGGCATCCACCACCTGCGGCATTGCACGACTGATCGACGCTTCAATATCGATCGCCGGATAATGCCCCTGCTCGGCCAACCCCCGTGACAGCACAATATGCCCATCCAGAATCGCTCGAGCCGAATCCGCCACCGGGTCCTGCTGATCATCCCCTTCGGTCAGCACGGTATAGAAAGCGGTGATGGAACCGCCTCCCGTCGCGCCGTTACCGGCCCGCTCGACCAGTTTCGGAAGTTTCGCGAAAACCGAAGGCGGGTACCCCTTGGTTGCCGGGGGCTCTCCTACCGCCAGCGCGATTTCACGTTGCGCCTGTGCATAACGTGTCAGAGAATCCATCAACAGCAACACATTCTTGCCCTGAGCACGGAAGTATTCCGCGATACGGGTCGTCAGTTGCGCCGCGCGCAGGCGCATCAGCGGCGAATCATCGGCAGGGGCCGCGACGACGACCGACCGGGCCATACCCTCCGCCCCCAGGCTGTGGTCGATGAACTCACGCACTTCTCGCCCACGCTCGCCGATCAGCCCGACAACCGTGATTTCCGCTTCGGTAAACCGAGTCATCATGCCCAGCAGCACCGACTTGCCCACACCACTGCCGGCAAACAGTCCCAGTCGCTGACCGCGCCCGACACTGAGCAAGCCGTTGATCGCCCGGACCCCGACATCCAGTGTCTGCTCGATGGGGTGACGATGCAGCGGATTGATGCTTTCTCCCTGCAGCGTCACCATATCATCCGGTCGCAAAGCGCCCTTGCCATCCAGGGGCCGCCCAATGCCGTCAATCACGCGCCCTAACAACCCGAACCCTACCGGTACCAGACTGGCACCAACTCTAGGGCGTACGGCGGCGCCAGGCGCCAGACCATCAACACTGTCCAGCGGCATCAGGTAAATACGATCACCGGCAAAACCCACTACTTCGGCTTCAACGCTGTTGTGCCCCTGCAGCGACACCAGACAGTAATCTCCCAACGCAACCTTGAGCCCAACCGCTTCGAGCGTCAGGCCGATCAGACGCGTAACACGTCCCTCCACGTCCGGGCGCGGAAGCTCATATTCACATTGCAGATAGCGTTTGAGACGCTGGTCGAGATCGGGCACAGGCAGGGTCCAACGAAGCGGGTTCAGGATGCCGAGGCGTCCGGGGTCTGAATTAAACGAGCCAGCAACTGCTCCGCTACCTGGCGAAAACGCTGCTCCGTCTGATAGTCGACACTACAGCTGCCACTGTCAACCCGGCAGCTGCCCATCGACAGGGTCTCATCAGCGACCAAAGACAGGTTGAGATCATCCACCAGCGGTGCCAGCGCCTGCTGCTGATCCGGGTGCACGCTGAGAACAATTTCGCCACACCCATCCGGCAACTGTGCCAGCGCTTCATGCACGCTGGCATGCAGATGTTCTATATTCAGGCTAAGCTCGGCCTTAACGGCCGCTTCCGCCAGTGCGATCACCAGCTGGATCAGGGTCGATTCAAGCGATTCACGCTGCAGCTCCAGCGGCTGCTGCAATTGCGTCAGCAACTCTTCCAGCCGTCGGGTACGCGCATCGATCTCGGCCTGACCCGCCTCCAGGCCCTGCTGCAGCCCTTGCTCGTGCCCTTGCCGCTGCCCTTCTTCCTGCCCCTGCTTCAAGCCTTCGGCATAGCCCTCCTGCCGTGCCGTTTCACACAACTCCTCCCATTGCGAGAGTGTCAGCTTTTCGGCAAAAACCTCTTCTTCGACAACGGCAATGTCCAGCTCATCCAGCGGCAGTGACGGTTTGCGGGCCAGAGCCTGAACCACCGGTGCCGTCCCCCCCACATCCGGAGGCAACCAGCGCTCCACAGGGCCTGCGTCAGCGGCTCGTATACGAGCCGGAGGGTCCCCCTTCATCAGATCATTTCCTCACCGGAGCCGCCCAGCAAGATCTCGCCCTCATCGGCCAGGCGACGTGCGACTGTCAGAATCTCCTTTTGTGCCTCTTCCACTTCGGATACGCGTACCGGCCCCTTCGCATCCAGATCATCACGCAGCAACTCGGCGGCACGCTTGGACATGTTCTTGAAGATTTTTTCCTGCAAAGAGGTATCCGCTCCCTTGAGCGCCAACACCAGACTGTCCGTGGAGATCTCACGCAGAATGACCTGAATGCCTCGATCATCGACATCCGCCAGGTTCTCGAACACGAACATCAGATCAGCAATTTCACCGGCCAGGCTTTCATCGTTGTCACGAATACCCTCCATCAACTCCGCTTCCAGCGAAGATTCCATGAAGTTCATGATATTGGCGGCTGAACGAATCCCGCCCAGGGTACGGGACTGGCTGGCCTTGCTGCCGGTGAACTGACTTTCGAGCATATCGTTCAGTTCCTGCAGCGCCTGCGGCTGAATCCGATCCAGCGCAGCGATACGCATCAGGACCTCCAGCCGGGCCTTTTCGTCAAAGAAGGACAACACCGCTGCCGCCTGATCGGCATCCAGGTACGCAATCACCACGGCCTGAATCTGCGGATGCTCATAGCGCAGCGCTTCGGCCACCTGTCGCGGATCCATCCAGCGCATGGTATCCAGCCCGGAAGTGTTGGTACTGAACAGAATGCGGTCGATCAGCGTCTTTGCCTTTTCCTCGCCCAGAGCCTGATTCAGCATCGCTCGGATGTAGCGATCGTTGTTGATCCCTATCCCCGTTTGATCACTGACGACATTCATGAAGTCCGACACCACCGCTTCCACCCGCGACTGGGGGACATTATCCAGCTGCGTCATCGCTTCACCGATGCGTTGCACTTCCTTGGGCCCCAGGTGCTTGAGGATTTCGGCCGCATCCGATTCGCCCAAACTGATCAGCAAAATGGCCGCCTTCTGGATATCCGTGAGTTCGGTTTCATCGGTCATGATCGATCACCCACTGACGTACCGCTTGTGCCACTTTTTCCGGATCCTCCGCCACCATGCTGCGAATGGCATTCAATTGATAATCAAAACTTTCATTCGGGGTCGGCAGTACACCTCGGCCACCACTGCTACCGCCCAGCGTGACCTTGTCGTCCGCCACACCGCCCCCTTCCAGGCCTTCCAAATCAGCCGAAATTTCACCGGCCGGCCCCAGGCTCAGCGGCTCCTTCTGCTTGCCGGCATCCGCCAGGCTTCTCAGGATCGGTCGCAGCACGCCCAGAATCAGCAGCAGGACAAACAAACCGGCCAACACTTGCTTGGCCAAGTCCCAGAACCAGTCCTGCTCCCAAATGGCAGGTTCTTCCATATTAATCGGTTCTGCCGGCACGAACGGCGAGTTGATAACCGTCACGCTGTCACCACGGACCGCTGAATAGCCGACCGCATTGCGCACCAGCGCCTGCAAGCGCTGCAATTCATTTTCGGACCAGGGCTGGCGCTGGCTTTCACCGGTTTCAGCGTCAATTCCCAGCAGATCATCCACCACCACGGCAACACTGATGCGCTTGACGACACCAGTCTGGTGGCGGGTATAACTCAACGTACGATCCAGCTCGTAATTGCGTACTGCCTGTTCACGGCTGGATCCCTTCGCGGCCTGTAAGGCAACCGCGCCTTCCGCTCCGCCCACCATTTCTTCCGGAACGGCATTCGGCCCCGGCGGCTGATTGGACAGGGCTCCGGGCACCCCCTGAGCCGGATCACCGGATGCCCGGCGCTCATCCAGGGTGCGTTCACTGCGCAGCGCCGGCAGATCGGGGTTGTAGATTTCATCGGCCTGCTCGACTTCAGTGAAATCGATCTCGGTTGACACCTCGGCTCTGAAATTGCCCAGTCCCAGCACCGGCTGCAGTATGCTGTTGATTCGATTGACCAGAGTTTGTTCGATTTTGCGCGTGTACTCCAGCTGCTTGGCCGCCAGAACCACGTCTTCGTCCTGATCACGGGTATTGAGCAGACGGCCCTTCTGGTCCACCACCGTGACATCCTCGACCGCCAGCTCGGGTATGCTGGAAGCCACCAGACTGGCTATGGCCACCACCTGGTCCCGCGCCAACGTACGACCGGAAAACATCTCGATAAAAACGGAAGCACGGGGCTTGCGCTGATCTCGCACAAACACCGACTCTTTTGGCAAGGCCAGATGCACTCGTGCCGCCCGCACCGACAGCATGCTGCTGATCGTCCGGGCCAACTCACCTTCCAGACCACGCCGGTAACGCGCATTTTCCATGAACTGGCTGGTCCCCAGCCCCTGATCCTGGTCCAACAACTCAAAACCGACGGTTTTGTCGGCAGTAAAACCTTCGGAAGCCAGCTTAAGGCGCGCCTGATGCACATGCTCTTCAGGCACCAGGATGGCACGTCCATCAGCATCAAACTTGTACGGAACACTGAACAGCTTCAGCTGCTCGATCACCTCGTTGGCGTCGGCAAAATTGAGGTTGGAGAACAGAACGCGATAATCCGGCTTTTGCGACCAGAGCACTACCGCGAAACCGATGGCAATGCTGGCCGCCAGCCCGACCATCAAACCCAGTTGTCGCAAAATGCCCAAACTGTTGAAGCCGGACATTAAACTGCCCTTGTTGCCCGCCTGTGTTGCCGAATTTTCCATTCAATCCTAACCGTTGGCTGCCTTAGATCGGCATTTTCATAACATCTTCATACGCCGTCACCAGACGGTTCCGTACCTGAGTCATCGCCTGAAAAGAGACCGATGCCTTCTGTGCCTGAATCATGACCTGAGGCAGATCGACAGAGGGATCTCCCGCTTCATAGGCATTGCGCAGCCGCGAAGCTTCCTGCTGATGTTCGTTGACCTTGTCCACGGCCCCTTTCAATAATTCAGCAAAACCACTGCTGTCGACACGACTGATCGCCGGCGTCTCAAGCTCCGGCCGGGCCATCGGGGCCACGCCCTGCTGCATCTCGGCTCTGATCGAACGCATCTGTGACAGCAGACTGTTGATATCCGCACGCTCAACCATGTTCTGACTCCCTGTGGCAATATTTTGACATTATAGAGACTGTTACTTGTGCATCAAGCAAGGCGGCCATGAAGTCGACAATATACTGACGCAATATGACGTTTATCCACGTCATTCAGGCCTTTCGAAAGAAAAGCAGCAAAAAGCGGGCCAAGTGCCCGCTTTCTATATCCTGCCCGAGTTGAAACACTCAATAACTGGTGTTGGGGATAACGCCATATTTCAGACGCACATACATCAACGCAACCGTAATCGCATCCCCCAGTGCAGTGTGCCGTTCCAGCATGGGAATATCCAGCTTGCTGGAGATGGTGTCAAAGCGCAGATCGACATCCCCTCCCACATGCTTCCACTTGATGATGTCATGGTACACATGAGACAGCTCTATCGCCTTGTTGGGCAAACCGAAACCGTAACGAGGGCGGATAAACTTGTCCAGTACACGAATATCGAAGTTGACGTAATACCCCAGAATCGGACGGTTGCCGATAAAGGCCAGCAACTGCTCCAGAGCGTCATCCAGCTCAATGCCATCCGCCAAATCACTGGCGCGAATCTTGTGGATCTTGATCGAATCGCCACTCAGACTTTTCGGCGGCTTCAGTTTGAGATCCAGACGCTCGCTGGTGATAACCTTGCGCCCCTTGATGCGCACGGCACCAATCGACAGAATCTCGGCCTGTTTCACATCCAGACTGGTCGTCTCACAATCCAGCGAAACAACTTCGTCGCCCTTATAGGTCTCGAACAACTCGGACCAGGGGCCTTCCCGGTGTTGACGCTTTTCGGTCAACCGCCGAATGGAGCGCGGGATGATCATGTTGCCTAGCCTCCCAAATGGTAGCGCTGTGCCAAGTGTTTCTTGAATCCCTTCACCACATGCAAGGCATCGCGCAGCAAATCACGCTCCAGCTTGTTCAGCTGCTGAAGGTCTATCTGGTTGGGGGTCGGGTCAACACCATCGTCCGCTTCTTCCGTACGCTTGATTTGCTGACGCAAACGCAGCTGGATGAACAGTGCCAGGGCTTCGGACAGGTCTCGCCCATGCTGCTCGCGCACCACCCCCTGCTCTATTAACTGCTCGATACGCTGGAACGTATTGGTCTTGATAATGCGCTGTTCCAGCGCCAGTGTACGAACCCCGTGCACTATCGGGAAAATCCCTCCCTTCTTGATATCCAGGCGATCACGATCCTTGAGGTTACCGAAAAAAGTCAGCGGAGTATCAAACTCCACCGCCGCACGAGCAAAGTGGGAGAAAAACACGTCGTTGTTACGCAAGTGCCGCAGAAACCAGTTCCGTGCCACCTTGAACAGGGCTTCGTTCCCGGCCACCGGCTTGGCATCCACGGCTATCGCCAGCTTCATCAAGGCATTGCCCTCACAGGTGTCAGCCCAGTCACTCATTTTTTGGGTCCAGTCTCCTACCGAGTTGACCCACTCGGGATTGGAAACCATGATATTGCCCGGGCAGGGCGGAAAGCCGAACGAAATCAAAGTGGCACTGAAGCGCTCCATGGTTGCCTGCTTGTCGGCCCAGGCCAGATTATCGCGGAACAGCAGCGCGTTATCCTGATCCGTTTTCATAATCTGTTCCGCTCGCCCTTCCGACCCCATTACGATCAGGCATACATGCGGCTGCATATCGGCCGGCACGGTCAAATCAAACAGTTTGGCAATGATGCGACCATTCATGGCGGCCAACAGATCCATGGTGAAGCGAATCTTGACCCCGGTGGAGATCAAGGCCTTGATCAGCTCATTCAGCCCCAATGCAGCCTCGCGCAGCTGATCAATACTGGCAGCCCGCTCAATGCGCAAGCCGATCACATGAGAGTGACTGGAGAAATAACTGAGTACATCGGTCAGCTCGACAACCCCGACCATCTCCTGCCCGGACAACACGACCACGCGCTCAATTTGCTGCTGGGTCATCATGACCAGTGCGTTGAAAAGATAATCTTCATGGTCGATGGTCACCAGGCGGTAGCTGGCAATCTCGGACACATCCGTTTCCAGCGGACGCTGCTCAAGCACCACCGCATCCAGCAGGTCGGTCCCTGTGACCATTCCCAACCGCCCGCCCTTGCGTGCCAGCACACAATCCGCCTTCTTGTGCCGCATCAGCTCAGTCGCTTCTCTGATGCTGACTCCCTGCTCCACCACCAAAGGGTCACGTACCGCCGCATCCGTGATTTTAGCCAGCATGAATTCGGCCATATCCTGATTGCCGCCATGCTGGGCAACAATTTCGCGCTTGACCGCCAGGTTTTGTTGAAAGTAATCCGCAAACTGAGCATTGGATGCCATCAGTTCCAACAGGGTACGTGTTGGCAGTATGTGACAAATGCTCTCTTCTTCCGCCACGAAGTTATGGATCGCCGTACCTCTCAGTGCCGACCAGCCACCAAAATAGTCTTCGTTTTCATAATGAACAAAGATATGCTGCGCGGCTTCATTCTCGCTGGATGCCTCGCTTTCACTGACACGCCCCTTGAGAATGATATACACACCCTCGGGTACATCACCGGCGGCAATGACCGTCTCTCCCTGCTGGTAATAGGCAATATCCAGATGAGTGCTCAACAGGCGCTTTTCACCCTCGTTCAACAGGCTGAACGGAATGTTATCCATCTTGAAGGTATTCGGCATGCAGCTGTCCTCCTTTCCCCGCTCCCTGACCCAACAGGGGGCATGTCCCGCCATACGGACATGCCCCCATGCGCATTCACTGCGGGACCGGATTAATGTACTTGAGCACCTTCAGCGCCACGGGGAATTCGGATATCTTCAACGATATGTCTGATTTCCTGCGGCGGCTCAGGCGTCATGCTGGCAACCACCATGGCGACGACAAAGTTCAGCACCATGCCGACGGTACCAAAGCCTTCCGGAGAAATACCGAACCACCACTGATCCGCCGTTCCGCCCATGAACTTGAAATAGACGATATAGCCGATGGTGCTGATCAGACCCACCAGCATGCCCGCCACGGCACCCTGAGTATTCATGCGAGTGCTGAAAATACCCATGATAATGACCGGGAATACGGACGAGGCCGCGAGCCCGAACGCCAGCGCCACAACCTGTGCCACGAAGCCAGGCGGGTTGATGCCGAAATACCCGGCGATGATGATGGCCACAATCGCAGCCATACGGGCATACATCAGTTCCTGTTTGTCGGAAATGTTCGGGTTAATGGTTTTCTTCATCAAGTCATGTGATATCGATGTCGAAATCACCAACAGCAACCCTGCTGCCGTTGACAACGCCGCAGCCACCGCACCGGCCGCAACCAGCGCTATTACCCAGTCCGGCAGGTTGGCCACTTCCGGGTTGGCCAGCACCATGATGTCCCGGTCCACGTAAACTTCACTGGCGTTGTCCGACGGATTGATCGTCAGTCGTTCACCATGAGCACCACGCTCGTCCACTTCATTATAGAGCGGCTTGCCGCCTTCAAAGGCGTCACCCGCCGAATAGTGCACCTTGCCGTCGCCGTTTTTGTCGACCCAGGCAATCAGCCCCGACTCTTCCCAGTTTTTGAACCAGCTCGGCATCTGCGCATACTCGACGCCGGCATTGTCCTTGCCGTTCAGTGTTTCGATCAGATTCACGCGCCCAAAACCCGCTACCGCCGGTACGGTGGTGTACAGAATGGCGATAAAGATCAGTGCCCAACCAGCAGAAATGCGCGCATCCTTCACCCGCGGTACCGTGAAGAAACGCACAATCACGTGCGGCAAGCCGGCAGTACCACACATCAACGCCGCCGTCATGAAGAACATGTCGATGGTTGTCTTGTTGCCCTGCGTATATTCAGAGAAGCCCAGCTCAATCGACAGGTCGTTCAATGTGGTCAGCACCGACTTGCCGCTATCCAGCGTCGCACCCAGACCACTTTGTGGCAGCAGATGGCCGGTAACCTGCATGGACAGAAAAATGGCCGGCACCATGAAAGCCAGAATCAACACACAGTATTGTGCCACCTGGGTGTAGGTGATCCCCTTCATGCCCCCCAGAACCGCATAGAAAAACACGATAATCATGCCGACGACCACGCCGGTCTCAATATCCACGTGCAAATAGCGCGAGAACACGATGCCTACCCCGCGCATCTGCCCGGCTACGTAGGTGAACGAAATAACGATGGTACAGATCACGGCAATGGTACGTGCCGTGCTCGAATAATAGCGGTCCCCCACGAAATCGGGCACCGTAAATTTGCCGAATTTGCGCAGGTAAGGTGCCAGCAGCAGTGCCAGCAACACATAGCCGCCGGTCCAGCCCATCAGGTAAGCGGCCCCGTCACGACCGATAAAGGACACAATCCCCGCCAGGGATATGAAAGAAGCTGCCGACATCCAGTCTGCAGCCGTTGCCATGCCGTTGGCCACTGGCGGAACCCCGCCTCCAGCCACGTAAAATTCCTTGGTTGATCCTGCACGGGCCCAGATCGCGATGCCGATGTACAGTGCAAAGGAGCCACCAATAAAAATATAGGTGAGCAAGTCGAGACTCATAATAAAGCCGTCCTTAACTTATTATTGTTATTCGTGCACGTCGTACTTTTCATCCAGCTTGTTCATGCTGAACACATAGGCCCAAATCAGGCCGATGAACACATAGATCGCTCCCTGTTGTGCAAACCAGAAGCCAAGGGGAAAGCCGAAAAACTGAATCTGGTCCAGCTCATCGACGAAGAGAATGCCGCAGCCATAGGAGACTGCGAACCAGATGACCATATAGGTCGAAATGATCCGTATATTTTCACGCCAGTATGAACGGGCGCTTTCGCTTTGCTCAGACATGACACCATCCTGTTGTTGTTATTTGAGGTCACCGCCCTGTGGGTAAGCTTGAATCTAGCAAACCCGGGAAACTAAAGGTGCCCCGACTTTAGTCGGAGCCTATTCACACGAGCATCAGCGACACAGATAGCGCCGCAAAGGGGCCCCCCGTTCCAATAGCTGCAGGCTTCCGGCCAGAGGCTGGCCGCTCTCGTTCAGGACCAGCATTTCGCCGCTGTTGCAGTTCAACAGGCGCAGCTGGTGTTCAACCTGATCAACATAACTTTTTTCAAAACGGTAATGGACAAACTCCACCACCGAATCACCGGCAATCAGACGCTGGTGAATACTGTTACGATCCACCACCGAAAAACTCACCGTCATTGGCTTCAGATACGTCCAGGGCCGCCAGACCATGCTGCTGCTCTCACTGGCAACCACTTCCGCCGTTTCCGGAAGCTGTGAGCGCTTGAAATCAAACCAGGTGTACTCAATGTAGATCTGGTATGACAACATACCGATCCCGGCACAGGCCGGAATAATCCATTTGGGAAGTTTTTTTCGGCTGAGCAGTCGCAGAATCAAGGCGATTCCCGCCGCGCCCAAACCGGCAAATACCGTTGCTACCAGATTCCAGATCATAGTGTCTCTGTCCTGAAAAACGTCGGGCTTCCGTCTGGAAGCCCGATTAGGATCACGCCTTGTCAGACATCACATGCCTGCCGAGGCATTCCGCTTAGTGGTCAACAGCGGCGCCAGCCCCTTTCGGGTAACGCACGCTTTCAACCAGTTCCTGGATTTCAACCGGCGGCTCTGCGGTCATGTAAGACACGGCGAAAGCCACCACAAAGTTGATCATCGCACCGATCGCACCGAAGGACAGCGGGGAAATCCCCATGATCCAGTTGTCCGGTGTATTGGCGAGAGTATTGGTTTCCGGAATGAAGAACCAGCCCAGGAAGGTGAAAATATACACCAGTGTAGAGACCAGACCTGCCAGCATGCCCGCAACCGCACCACGGTTGTTAACCCGCTTGGAGAAAATCCCCATCATCAGCGCAGGGAAGATGGAAGCCCCTGCAATACCGAATGCCAGCGCTACTGTCTGGGCCGCAAAGCCCGGTGGGTTAAGCCCGAGCCAGGTCGCCACCAGAATCGCAACCGCCATGGAGATACGCGCCACGGTCAGCTCACCTTTCTCGCTGATATTCGGGTTGATCATGTTTTTGATCAAATCATGTGATACCGCCGATGAAATCGCCAGCAACAGACCCGCAGCAGTCGACAGTGCAGCCGCGATACCACCCGCCGCGATCAGGCCGATAACCCAGCTGGGCAAACGTGCGATCTCCGGGTTTGCCAGTACCAGAATGTCGTTGTTGACCTTAAGCTCGCTGCCGTTCCAGCCGCGCTCTGCAGCCGTGGCCGCGAAGGTCTCGTTTTTATCGTTATACATCTGGATACGGCCATCGCCGTTTTTGTCTTCGAACTGAACCAGTCCGGTTTCCTCCCAGGTTTTAACCCACTCGGGGCGCTCGGAGTATGCCAGTGCAGGCTGTTCCGTACCCTGTGGATAAACAGTCGAAATCAGGTTCAGGCGCGCCATGGAACCAACCGCCGGAGCCGTCAGGTACAGCAATGCAATGAAGACCAGTGCCCAGCCGGCAGACCAGCGTGCGTCAGCCACTTTCGGCACGGTGAAGAAGCGGATGATAACGTGCGGCAAACCCGCCGTACCGATCATCAGTGACAGGGTGAACAGCACCATGTTCAACTTGTTATCCACATCCGCGGTGTAGTCACGGAAGCCCAGATCACGTACCACCATATCCAGTTTTTCCAGCAACGGTACCGCGTTGGCAGCGCCTTCTACGGTGTAGTCTCCGAACATGCCGAACATCGGAATCGGATTACCGGTAAGCTGCAGAGAAATGAATACCGCCGGAATAGTGTAGGCAATGATCAGTACTACGTATTGGGCTACCTGGGTATAGGTGATCCCTTTCATGCCACCGAATACCGCATAGAAAAACACTACCGCCGCCGCAATCCAGATACCGGCGGTGCTGCTTACTTCAAGGAAACGCGAGAAGGCAACACCGGCTCCGGTCATCTGACCGATAACGTAGGTCACAGACGCCACAATCAGGCAGATAACCGCCACCAGGCGAGCACCTCGGCTGTAGAAACGGTCGCCGATAAAGTCGGGCACCGTGAACTTGCCGAACTTGCGCAGATAAGGTGCCAGCAGCATGGCCAACAGCACGTAGCCGCCGGTCCACCCCATCAGGAAGGAGGAGTTGATATAACCGGCCGACAGCAGCCCCGCCATGGAAATAAAGGATGCCGCCGACATCCAGTCAGCCGCAGTGGCCATACCGTTGGCAACCGGGTGAACCCCCCCGCCGGCAACGTAGAATTCTTTGGTCGAGCCGGCACGCGCCCAAATGGCAATACCGAAGTAGAGCACAAAGGACGCACCGACAAAGATAATGTTGATTGCAAATTGACTCATACCGGCTTACTCCTCAAGACCCATCTCTTTATCGAGCTTGTTCATTCTCCAGGCGTAGAAGAAAATGATGCCGATAAAGCTCAGGATTGAACCCTGCTGGGCGAACCAAAAGCCCAAGTCCGCACCACCGACCGGAATGCCCGAAAGCATGGGGCGGAGCAGGATACCGCAGCCGTAGGACACGAAAGTCCACACGACCAGGCTTCCCAGAATCAAACGCAGGTTCGTCGACCAGTATTGAGCAGCTTTGGATTTATCGTCTGCCATGGTGTTTCTCCGATTTCTTGTTATTGGAGCCGAGAAAATACACTCTGATCTTGCATAAAACAGGGGCGCAATAAAAACCCCGACTTTAGTAGAACTGTTTATTGCAAAACTGGAACATTTTAATCTTTCCCATATAAAACAATGGGTTGTTGATAAAACTCACAGGCATCTTTCCCGCCATATACGACAATAGTCAAGTATCGAAACGCCCTCGTTTTATCCTCGCCAGCCCGTCTCGCTCCATTCCTTCATTACAGCGCCGCAACCACGGGTTAGAATCACCGGTAAAACCTGAAACGAGAGATGCCCTCCATGTTGTCCGGCTGGTCTATCATTCTGATTTCCCTTGCCTACCTCGGCCTGCTGTTTGCCATCGCCTACTTTGGCGATAAAAGCAGTGCCGGCAAGCAGTGGGCCAGCAACCCCGTGGTCTACTCCCTGTCGCTGGCGGTCTACTGTTCCAGCTGGACCTTTTACGGCGCTGTCGGTCGTGCTGCCTCCACCGGTTGGGAATTTCTGGCGACCTACCTGGGACCTGTCATCGTGTTCCTGCTCGCCATGCGGGTGATTGAAAAGATTTTCCTGGTCAGCAAGCAGCAGAACATCACCACAATTTCGGATTTCATCTCCTCCCGCTACGGCAAAAGCCAAAGCCTGGCAGTGCTGGTCACGCTGATTGCTGTGCTGGGCACGATTCCGTATATCGCGCTGCAGCTGAAGGCCGTCGCGATCAGCTATAACGCCTTGGCACCCGGCGCCACCGAGGCTCTGAGCAAGGGCAGCGATACCGCGCTGTTTGTTGCCCTGTTAATGGCCGTTTTCGCCATCCTGTTCGGCACCCGCCATATCGACGCCACCGAGCACCATGAGGGCCTGGTACTGGCAGTAGCCTTTGAATCGCTGGTCAAGCTGGCCGCCTTCGTAGCGGTCGGGCTGTTTGTGGTATTCGGACTGTTCGAGGGCATGGATGATCTGGCCTTCCAGATTCAGGCTCAGCTACGCTATAACGCCAATTTCGATACCACTCTCAATACCGGCTTTATCACTGAAATAGTACTCGCCTGTGCCGCTGCCATCTGCCTGCCGCGTCAATTCCACGTCAGCATTGTGGAAAACACCCGCCGCCGCAACCTGTTCACCGCACGCTGGCTGTTCCCGCTTTATCTGATTCTGATGGCGTTGTTCGTGCTGCCCATCGCCACCGGCGGACTGGTCACCTTTACAGACGGCCAGGTGGATGCCGATACCTTCGTCCTGATGCTGCCATTGGAGGGCGGCTCGGAAAAGCTGGCAACACTGGCTTTTATCGGCGGACTCTCTGCCGCCACCAGTATGGTGATCGTCGCCAGCATCACGCTGGCAACCATGGTCTGCAACGATATTGTCATGCCGCTTCTGTTCCGCATCTCCTGGCTGCACCTGTCACGTTCAAAAGACATGGGGGCCCTGTTGCTGCGGGTACGCCGCATTACCATCTTCTGCTTGCTGCTGATGGGCTACTTCTACTACCGCATTCTCGGCGATCAGGGCCCTCTCGCCTCCTTCGGCCTGCTGGCGTTTGTCGCCGCTATCCAGTTCCTGCCCGCCATCGTTGGCGGCATTTACTGGAAGGGCGGCACCCGACACGGAGTGCTCGCAGGCCTGTCGGCCGGCTTTCTGCTCTGGATCTATACCCTGGTACTTCCGACGCTGAATTCGGCTCGGCTGATTCCCTACCAGTGGCTGCCCCAGTTGGCCGGCAACGACAGCTGGTTCAGCCCGACCAGCCTGTTCGGACTGACCGGACTCGATCCGCTGACTCACGGGGTGATCTGGAGCCTGGGGGTCAACGCGCTGCTGTTCGTGCTGGTCTCCCGCTTTGCCTCCCAGCGTCTGGTCGACCGCATTCAGGCCAGTGCCTTCGTCAACATCTCAGCCAAGGGCATCGCCGACCCTTCTCGCCATTTCGGGCAGGTCACCGTGGGTGATCTGCAGATGCTGAGCGAACGCTTTCTGGGCATGAACCGGACACGTCAGGCCTTCAGCAGCTTTGATCAAAAACAGGGTGACGGCCCGCCCATGGCTGCCGAAAAGGCCAGCCCGGACCTGATCCAGTACACCGAACGCCTGCTGGCGGGTGCCATTGGCGCCTCATCCGCACGCATCGTGATGGACTCGACGCTGCGCGGCAAGGAAATGGAGATCGGCGATGTCGTCACCATTGTCGATGAAGCGTCGCAGGCGCTGCGTTTCAACCGCTCATTACTGCAGTCCACCATCGAGAATATCAGCCTGGGCATCAGCGTGGTTGACCAACAGATGCGACTGGTCGCCTGGAACCGCCGCTATATTGAAATGTTCAACTACCCTGAAGGCCTGATCTGCGTGGGACGCCCCATTGAGGAGGTTTTCCGCTACAACGCCATCAAGGGCGAATACGGACTGGGCGATGTGGAATATCAGGTCCGCATGCGGCTGGATTCGATCAGTTCAGGCGCACCGCACTCCTACGAACGTCACCGTCCCAACGGAACCGTGCTGGAAGTACGTGGCAACCCCATGCCCAATGGCGGCTACGTCAATACCTACATGGACATCACCGATCACAAGCGGATCGAGGAAGCCCTGCGCGAAAGCGAACAGAATATCCGCATCTACACTGACAATGTGCCGGTTCTGATTGGCTATCTGGACCCTGAACGCCGCTTCCTGTTCATCAACAAGGCCTACGCCGATGCCTTCAAACTCGACCGACACACTATTGCCGGTGTTTCGGCACGCGAAGCCCTGCCCTATGTGTCAGCGTAGTTGTCGCCTGAAAATTTCAGAGGACAACCATGCCCCACTATTCACCGGAACGTAAGGAAGCCATCCTCCAAAAAATGGCGCCGCCTCACAGCATGACAGTAGCCGAGCTGGCTCGTCAGGAAGGCATCAGTACCGCGACCCTGTACAATTGGCGTAAAGCCGCCAGAGAACGAGGTGCCGTTTTGCCATCCAACTCAGCCGCCCCGGACAAGTGGAGCAGCGAAGAAAAATTCCGCATGGTGCTGGAGACCGCTCCGATGAGCGAAGCGGAGATCGGCGAATATTGCCGCCAGCGCGGTGTGTACCCGGAGCAGATCGAAGCCTGGAAGGCGGCCTGTATGGGCGCCAATGCGCAAGCAGATGAGCAAGCCAAACAGCATCGCCAAGCGACCAAGGCCGAGCGCAAACGGATCAAGCAGCTAGAAGCTGATCTACGCCGCAAGGAGAAGGCGCTCGCGGAGACGGCCGCGCTGCTAATACTGTCAAAAAAAGCAGAGGCGATCTGGGGCCCCAAAGACGAGGACGAATGACCAGCCTCCCGGATCGCCAGCATGCCGTTAGTCTGATCCAGGAGGCTCAGAGCAACGGTGCTCCGCTGGTCAAGGCCTGTGCCTTGCTAAACCTGAGTGTGCGCACCTACCAGCGCTGGACGGCGAATCAGTTGGTCCATGCGGATCAACGACCGATCGCGCCCAGACCTGCACCGCATAACAAGCTGTCAGAGCAGGAGCGTGAAGCCGTGGTATCGCTCTGTAATCAACCGCGATATCGCAGTGCCCCGCCGGCGTTTATTGTGGCGGATCAGCTGGATCAAGGGCGTTATCTGGCGTCGGAATCTACGTTCTACCGGGTGTTGCACGAATACGATCAGCTGCATGCCAGAGGCCGGCAGAAACCGCCTGAGCGCAAACGCCAGGCAACCACACATGAAGCCAGCGAGCCTAATCAGCTCTGGTGCTGGGACATCTCCTGGTTGCCTGGACCTGCCCGTGGCACCTGGTTTTACCTGTACCTGATGATGGATGTCTACAGCCGTAAGATCGTGGGCCACGAAGTCTACGCGCGTGAAACCGGAGAACTGGCCAGCGAGTTCGTCGAAAAGGCCTACTGGCGGGAACATCTGGCCGCCCGATCCAAGCCGCTGGTGCTGCACTCTGATAACGGCAGCCCCATGAAGGCCGCGACGTTCCTGGAAAAGCTGTACGACCTGGGCATTACCCCCTCGAACAGCCGACCTCGCGTCAGCAACGACAACGCCTACTCGGAGTCACTGTTCAAAACCCTGAAGTTCCGACCGGCGTTCCCGGTGAATGGCTTCAAGACGCTCGAAGAGGCACGGCATTGGGTGTTGAAGTTCGTGCGCTGGTACAACACCGAGCATCGGCACAGTGCTCTGAAATACGTGACACCTGAGCAGCGTCATAACGGCGAGGCCGAGTATATCCTGGCGCAACGCAAACGGGTTCTCGAAGTCGAGAAGGCCAAGAACCCCCAACGCTGGTCAGGTGATATCCGTGACTTCAGCTTGCCGGAGTCAGTCACACTGAACCCGGAAAAGGCGGCGAGTTTTTAAAGAGCTGATAACTTATACGCGACAACTACGTTGACAGTTACCG
>NZ_JACEMT010000032.1 GCF_013868415.1 Marinobacterium marinum
TCGCGAACGCTGTTGTCTCAATCGAGGAGGCGTATTCTACTGATCCCTGAACCGGTGTCAACGCCCTGAGGTAAAAAAGTTTCAAAATGATGAAAACAGCGTGAAAACGAACACAGGCGCCCAAGGGGCGCCTCTCTATCTATCTAATGCGTATAACTCAATGGTACAAAGCTTCCCCACAGAATAGCTGTCGCCGCCAGCAACCCGACCAGTACACAGAGCCCTACCGTTAATATTGAACTGGAAAAGAAGAAGGCCCTGTCTTCAGGGATTTGCATGATCTCAGGTACCCCCGTATAGAGCAGGTAAATGGTATACGTCAGCGCAACCAGACCTACTATCACATTGAACCACAGCATCGGATACAGACCGGCCAGGCCGGAAAGAAACAGGGGCGTTGCCGTAAAGGTCGTCAACACCAGGCACTCCTCATAGGACACCTTGCCCCCGTAGGTTTTCTCCATCCAATGAATCGACCAGGCAATGAACCCCACGGCCAACCACATGGCGACATAAAAGGCGACCGCCGCCGGCAAGGCACTGCTTACACTGAGTTTGACAAAATCAGCCCCGCCAATACTCCAGCCGACCTGTGTCGTACCAATAAACAGGGCAACCGCCGGAATGGCCGCCAGGATACTGATTTGAGCCAGAAACACATGAACGGCCGAGTAGTGCTCGTTGCGGATTGAGCGCCACTCCTGTTTGGGATGGTAGAACACCCCCATCATATGCTGCAGGAACATAGGTCTATCCTCCTCGCCGCCCGTACGGATAGCCGGACAGCCTTTTTTATTGTTGATAGTGCCCGATTCCTTTCGTGTATCGTTTGATTTCCCGAGGTTTACATGAAGAGAGACCAGTAATGGTCTATCAAAAGTATGGCAAACAGCCACATGATGTACACGATGCTGTAACGAAACATTTTCATCGGCACAGCCACTGCACGTGAATCATTTAACTTCACCGCCCAGTACAGCAAACGCGCATTAATCACGATCACCCCAAACAGATACGGCCAGCCACTCATGCCGATGACAAAGGGCAGTAACGTCGCCACCAGCGTCAACAGCGTGTAGAGAAGAATCTGTATCCGCGTGTATGGCACGCCATGCGTGTTCGGCAGCATGGGAACACCGGCACGTGCGTAATCCTCGCGGCGCGCAATACAAAGCGCCCAAAAATGCGGTGGTGTCCAGGCAAAGATGATCAACATCAGCAGCAGACCCTGAGCGTCGATATTACCGGTCACCGCCGTCCAGCCCAGTAAGGGAGGGGCGGCCCCCGCCACGCCGCCGATCACTATATTCTGTGGCGTGGCCCGTTTAAGAACAGCTGTATATACCACGGCATAGCCGATCAATGATGCCAGCGTCAGCCAGGCTGTCAGGCTGTTGACAGTAATCGCCAGCAGGCCAATTCCCGCCACCCCCAGTAGCATGGCAAACAGCAAGGCATTGCGCGGACTGATACGCCCCTGCGGCAAGGGGCGCCGGACTGTCCGCGCCATACGGCAGTCAATATTGAAGTCCAGCACATGATTGATGGCTGCCGCTGACGCAGCCGCCAAGCCAACACCAAGAGAAGTCAGCAGCAGCAGAAGCAGATCCGGCGCCCGACTGGATGCCAAACAAAAACCGACCACCAGTGTCAGTAGCATTACGGCGATCACACGAAGTTTGCACAAGGCCACATAGTCACGCCAGGAAGGCTGAACTTCACGCTGCTCAGCGAGTAACAAGATAGCCATGATGGACCTCCCGAATGGCAATACGGGCCCCGGCATTCAAATGCAGAAACATCAGCAGTAATGCCACGGCACCGATGTGATGTGCGACCGCCAACCCCAGTGGCAGCAGCCAGATGACATTGGCGATACCCAAGCCTGCCTGAATCAACAGCAGGCACCAGCATCCGACCAATGCCCTGCGCAGACGGCGAACCGGCCACAACACAAATGTCGCGCCCATAGAGACCCAAAACAGCATAATCGCACCCAAGCGGTGTGTGACCTGAATCGCCGCCCGCGCCTCTGCCGGCAACAGCCCTCCTTCATAGTTGGGGCCGATACGCAGCACCGGGGTAAACCCGGCAGCAAAATCATATGCCACCGCCTGATCCCGCTGGCAGTAAAGCCAGTCACTACAGGCCCAACCGGCATAATGGGTGCTGGTCCAGCCACCCAGCGCCAGCTGCAGGAACAAGGCTGCCAACATACCTTTCACCCAGGGGTGAGGCCGTGTTTCAACCGATTCCGTCGTCAGGCGCACCAGCCGTTGACGCAAGAGCACCAGCAGCATCAGCGTTGCCAGCCCGCCCAGCAAATGTACAGTCACCACCAACGGCAACAGCTGCAACGTCACTGTCCACATACCGAATATGCCCTGCACCATTACCAACAACAGCAACCCAAATGACAGGACCCGCGGATACCCGGGGCGCTTGCGATGCCGATAACCGATTGCCGCAAGCCCCAAAATCAGCAAACCCAAGGTACCCGCCGCATAACGGTGAATCATCTCTATCCATCCTTTACGCAGATCAATCGTCGCCTCAGGGTGCTCCATGGCCAGTTCGGCATGATCACCCGGCAGGACCCAGGTGCCATAGCACCCTGGCCAGTCAGGACAGCCCAGCCCGGCATCATTGAGCCGGGTCCAGCCACCGAGCACCACAACTACCAGTGCCAGCCCGACAGCCAGCGTGACCAAACGCAGCGGCAGAACCATCACCCCAGCCTCGATGCTTTCAACAAGCGCCGCATATCCCCCAGCAACGCCCTGCTTTCCCAACCCGGTGGATACTTCATAACCAGGTTGCCCAACGGATCAACCACCCAAACGCCGGGGGCCAAAGCATCCGTCAACACCGCATCCACACGCACCCGATTCGATTCGCGTCCAAGCGCATCATGTACCCGCTTCAGCTGCTCCAACCGGGTAAGGCATTGGCCTAAGCAACGGTCCT
Organism: Marinobacterium marinum; assembly: GCF_013868415.1. Classification (GTDB taxonomy): domain Bacteria; phylum Pseudomonadota; class Gammaproteobacteria; order Pseudomonadales; family Balneatricaceae; genus Marinobacterium; species Marinobacterium marinum. The sequence continues at coordinate 2,968 of NZ_JACEMT010000032.1, forward strand.
CATGCACCAACAACAGGGACCAGTGCCCGGTATATTTCTCCGGCTCTCCTCCCCACGCCTGCAAGGTGCGCACCGGCGTCACCAATTCGCCCTGATTGACGCCTTGTGCAGGCACGCCAATACCACTGGACCAGGCCAGCACGGCCAGCAACACAGGCACCAGCCCCATACCCCAGATCAGCCAGAACATCCTCTGGTTGCCACTCATCGGCTTGCCTCCTGTCGTTCCTTCCGTTCAACCCACATCAGCCAGAGCGCCAATGCCAACGCCAGCCCGAACCATTGCACGGCATAACCGAGGTGACGCTCAGGTTCAATGCCGGTATAGATTCTTTCTCTTGGCAGAATGACCTCGCTGACGGCCGTCTTCAGGTGCAGCACCAGGTGCTCTACCGGCACCGCCAAGGCGGCATGGATCTGCTTCATATCCAGCGACTGAATACGTCGGGGCCAGCCCGGTTCTACCTGACTGGCTGCCAGCGTCACCGATTCCAGCGGCCGCGATAACACCCCTTCAACTCGCACCCGGCGGCGTGACAACTCGACCACCGGAAGCTGATCCCGGCGTGGGGGTGCGGCAACCCAGCCAAGGCTGCCCAGCCACCAGCGGCCCTCGTCCACTCGGATGGGCACCACCACCTCATATCCGGCACGCCCTTGCCACGTCCGATTATCGAGCAGGAATATCTTCAGCGGCATCAGCTCAATCTCCAGCTGCACCGGCACCCAGTCATGGCGCTCAAGCCGCTGCAACGCGCCAGCCACTGTTGTCGCCGGTGCGCTATTCAATTGCTGCAACCAGACTCGCTTCTGTTCGGCTCGCTGCCATTGCCACCCGCCCAAAAACAACAACAAGGGAACGCCCAACAACCATAGCCCCAACCGGACACGTTTGAACCGACGCCTGAGATCCGCTTTACTGGAAGTATTCACCAAGGAGGTTCTCCCATGTTTCGTCTGCTGATCCTGATCCTGTTTATTGCTGTTCTGGTCGCTCTGTTCAGCAGCCTCTGGTCACTGCTCAAGCACCCATCGGGAGATGGCACGACCGCCAACCGACTGGTATGGCGGGTTGTTCTCAGCGCCCTGCTGATTCTGGCACTGATCTACGGTTTCAATACCGGTTTGCTGCACTCCCATGCGCCCTGGTAGGAATCAGAGGACATACACAAACAGAAACAACCCGATCCAGACCACATCCACAAAGTGCCAGTACCAAGCCACGGCCTCGAAACCGAAGTGCTGTCGCGAATCGAAATGCCCCACAACAACCCGGCCGAGGATAATCATCAGCATCAGAGTGCCCAGAGTGACGTGCAATCCGTGAAAGCCCGTCAGAATAAAGAAGGTCGCGCCGTAAACGCCGGCATGCAGCGTCAAGCCAAGCTCGTGATAAGCCTCGACATACTCGTAGACCTGGAAACCGAGAAACACCACCCCCAGAACAATGGTCAGGAACATCCAGCGCCGCACCTGCATGCGCTCATCCTTCAGCAGCGCCTTGTGCGCCAGCGTCAGGGTGAAACTTGAGGTCACCAGCAGGCAGGTGTTGAGCAGCGGAATCTGCCAGGGACTGATCACCGCCTCAGGACCGGGAAAACGCTCGGCATCAGGAGGATTAAGCAGTGGCCACTGGGCCGTGAAGTCGGGCCAGAGCATCTGACTGACGCCTTTCTCCCCCTCCCCGCCCAGCCAGGGCACGGCCAACACCCGCACATAGAAGAGCGCGCCGAAAAAGGCGGCGAAGAACATCACCTCCGAGAAGATGAACCAGCTCATGCCCCAGCGAAAGGAGCGATCCATCTGCGCCGAGTACAGACCGCCCCGGCTTTCGTGGATCACATTACCGAACCAGCCCACCAGGATCAGGCCCATCATCAGTGCCCCTGCCAGCAGTAACACCAGCCCCAGACCACCACCCCGATCGACTTTCAGTGCGTTCAAAAGAGTCCCGGCACCGAAGGCCAGCAGAAAAAGCGCGGTCGAAGCCAGGATCGGCCAGCGACTCTGCTCGGGTACATAGTAGGTTGAGCTGCTCATAGCGATTGCTCCTTCTCGGACGACTCCGCCACTGACACCTCGGGCGAGATATCAAACAGGGTGTAGGACAGCGTCAGCGAGCGGATATGCTCGGGAAGTTTCTTGTCGATAACGAACAGCAGCGGCATCTGCACCGATTCGCCGGCGAGCAATGTCTGCTGCTCAAAGCAGAAGCAGTTGACCTTGTGCAGATATTCCGCCGCCTCGGCCGGTGCAACGGACGGGATGGCCTGAGCGACCATGCGCCGCCCGGTAGGATTGGTCGCGTGGAAAGCGGTCTGCTTCATTTCACCCGGATGGGTTTCGATCAAACCGTCGACCGGACCGAACTCCCAGGGCATGCCTTCATTGTGGACCGCCAGCAGTCGCACCCTGACCTGCCGTGACAGGTCCGGCCCCTCCACCGCCACCGGCCCGGTATTGGTAATCTTGCCGTTGAGACCGGTCACCTCACAAAAGACATCGTAGAGCGGCACCAGCGCGAAGCCGAAACCGAACATCAGCACACAACTGAACACCAGCCGCCGGACCAGACGACGATTGTCGGCCTGGACGTTCATCGCTGTGACTCCGGCAATTTGGGTGGCGTGGCAAAGGTGTGATAGGGCGCCGGTGAAGGCACCTCCCACTCCAGCCCTTCGGCCCCCTCCCAGGAACGGGCCGCCGCCTTTTCTCCACCGCGTACACAGGCGATCACATTCCACAGGAAGACCAGCTGCGACAGCCCGAAGATGAAGGCGCCGATCGAGGCCACCATGTTGAAATCGGCGAACTGCAAGGCATAGTCCGGTATCCGGCGCGGCATACCGGCAAGACCGATGAAATGCATCGGGAAGAAGGTAATGTTCACACCGATGAAGCTGAGCCAGAAATGCAGCTTGCCCATGCGTTCATCAAGCATGTGCCCGGTCCACTTGGGCAGCCAGTAGTAAGCCCCGGCCATAATGGCGAACACCGCCCCCGGCACCAGCACATAATGGAAGTGCGCCACCACGAAATAGGTATCGTGGTACTGAAAGTCCACCGGCGCGATCGCCAGCATCAACCCCGAAAAGCCGCCGATGGTAAACAGCACCACGAAGGCCAGCGCGAACAGCATCGGCGTCTCGAAAGTCATCGAACCGCGAAACATGGTCGCTACCCAGTTGAACACCTTCACCCCGGTCGGTACCGCAATCAACATGGTAGCGAACATGAAGAACAGCTCGCCGGCCAGCGGAATGCCGACGGTGAACATGTGGTGCGCCCAGACCAGAAACGACAGGATCGCGATCGACGCGGTGGCATACACCATCGATGCATAGCCGAACAGACGCTTGCGCGCGAACGTGGGAATGATCTGACTGATGATGCCGAACGCCGGCAGAATCATGATGTAGACCTCAGGATGGCCGAAAAACCAGAACACATGCTGGAACAGCACCGGGTCACCACCCCCGGCAGCATTGAAGAAGCTGGTACCGAAGTGAATATCCATCAGCATCATGGTAACCACCCCCGCCAGTACCGGCATCACCGCGATCAGCAGAAAGGCGGTAATCAGCCAGGTCCAGCAGAACAGCGGCAGCTTCATCATCGTCATGCCCGGTACACGCAGGTTCAGAATGGTGGCAATGATATTGATCGCCCCCATGATCGAGCTGATGCCCATCATGTGGATGGCAAAGATGAAATAGGTCACGCTGGGCGGCGCATAGGTGGTGGAAAGCGGCGCATAAAAGGTCCAGCCGAAATTGGGCGCTCCGCCATCCATGAACAGGGTGGAGATCATCATGGCGAAGGCAAACGGCAGGATCCAGAAGCTCCAGTTGTTCATCCTCGGCAACGCCATATCAGGCGCTCCGATCATCATCGGTACCATCCAATTGGCCAGCCCGACGAAGGCAGGCATCACCGCACCGAACACCATGATCAGGCCATGCATGGTGGTCATCTGGTTGAAGAAACCCGGCTCAACCAGCTGCAGCCCAGGCTGGAACAGCTCGGCACGAATCATCAACGCCATGCAGCCGCCGGTGAAGAACATCAACAGACTGAACCAGAGGTACAGCGTACCTATATCCTTGTGGTTGGTCGTAAACAGCCAGCGTCCTATCCCTTTTGCCGGGCCATGATGTCCATGCTCTCCAGCATGCAGGGTCGTATCCAGCGTGTTCATTGCTCTGCCTCCCCTGTTGTCGGCTCCAGCAAGCGACTGATCTGAGCCGGCGATACCGCCTCGCCCAGACTGTTGCCCCAGGCATTGCGCTCATAGGTGATCACGGCGGCCAATTCGCTGGCACTGAGTTGGTCGCGGAACGCCTGCATCGCGGTACCGCTCTTGCCGTTCAGAACGATGTCGATATGAGCGGCCACCTCGCCGGTGGCAATCGCGCTGCCCTTAAGTGCCGGAAAGGCACCGGGAACCCCTTCACCCGTGGGCAGATGACAGGCCGCGCAGGCACGCAGATAGACCTGTTCGCCCTGCTGCATCAACTCATCCAGCGTCCAGGTGCGCTCAGCAGCCGCAGTTACACGCTGCTTATCGGCCCGAGCGTCCGCCAGCCACTGCTGAAAATCGTCCCGACTGACCGCCTCAATCACGATCGGCATGAAGCCATGATCCTGACCACAGAGCTCGGCACACTGGCCACGGTAGATGCCAGGCTCATCAATGACCGTCCAGGCCTCATTGATGAACCCGGGGATGGCATCCTTCTTCACCGCCAGCGCCGGCACCCACCAGCTGTGGATAACGTCATTGGACGTCAGCAGGAAACGGATCTTGGTATCCACCGGCAGCACCAGATGGCGGTCCACCTCAAGCAGGTAATGCTCCTGCTTGTCGGCTTCGTTGCTGATCTGCTCACGGGGGGTCGACAGGTTGCTGAAGAAATCCAGATTATGATCGAGGTAGTCGTAGCGCCACTTCCATTGAAAACCGGTAATCTGAACGTCCAGCTCGGCTTCGGAAGAGTCGTACATTTTCACCAGGGTAGCGGTGGCAGGCACCGCCATGCCAACCAGAATAAGCAGCGGAATGATCGTCCAGATCACTTCAACCACCGTATTCTCGTGGAAGTTGTGGGCTTCGGCACCGCGTGATTTGCGGTGGTGGAAGATCGACCAGAACATGACACCAAACACCACCAGAGCGATGGCCACACAGATCCAGAAGATCGTCATGTGCAGATCAAATACCGAACGGCTGACATCCGTGACACCAGGTGTCAGATTGACGGTCCACTCCGCCTGTGCCGAAGCGGCGAACAGCGCCAATCCAAGTCCCGAGCCGATGGTTATTGTTGTTATCCTTACCATCATCCGGCCTCCCCGTCTTGACCTGCGGGGCGTTCACATCTGCCTGCAGGTGTTCCGGTTAACTCCGAGTATAGCAGGCTCCCTGAAAGTGCAAGCTCAGGTGCCTGGCTCAGGCCCCTGCCAGACTCAGCGCCCAGCGCACCAGTAGAATGACGGCGATAACAAACAGGGCCGCCATCAGCAACCCGGTCAGAATGTAATGCACGGGATGTCCGCCGTGAAAATCACGTTCGCGATTGCGCTCGGACTGCACCCCGAAAAAACTGGACAGCACGCTGAGCAGCGTTTGCCACAACGTCGGTTTATCAGACATGGCGATCACCTCTATTTGAGGTATAGGCGATATAAGAACGAAAGCGCCAGTCTTCGCCTGGTAGAGATACTGCCATGCCCTCACGACAGACATAAAAAAAGCAGGCCAGGCCTGCTTTTCACTATCAACTTCCGGTTATCCGCGCTGGCGAGAGCGTCGCCATACCCACAGCAAAGGGCCTGACAGACTGTAGCAGAGGAACAGGATCCACAGGGACACCGACGTACTGATCGAAATGATGCCCAAACAAAGCACAATCACGGCCAGAATCCAGAACGGAACCTTCCCCTTGAAGTCCACATCCTTGAAACTGTAGTAGAGCGTATTGCTGACCATCAAAACACCCGCCAGCGCCACAAACAGGGCCACCGGATATTCCCAGCCACTGACATCCAGTTCAAATTCGGTACACAGCCACACCAGGCCGGCCACCGTTGCCGCCGCTGCCGGGCTCGGCAGACCAATAAAATAGCGTTTGTCGACCGAACCGATCTGCGTATTGAAACGGGCCAGGCGCAGCGCACCACCGGCTGCATAAATGAACGCGGCAAAAAAACCCAGCTTGCCGATATCGCCAAGTGCCCAATTGTATGCCACCAGAGCCGGTGCAACCCCGAAAGACACCATGTCCGACAGAGAATCATACTCGGCGCCAAACGCACTCTGGGTATTGGTCATGCGTGCAACACGGCCATCCAGTCCATCCAGCAGCATGGCAACAAAGATCGCAATCGCCGCTGCTTCGAACTGGCTGTTCATCCCCGCCACGATGGCATAAAAACCTGAAAAGAGTGCCCCGGTCGTGAACAGGTTAGGTAAAAGATAAACCCCACGGCGCCGCTTTGGACTGGTACTTGAGGCTGACGGCTCCGTTCCGTTATTGGACTCTGTCACCGGCTTCTGCGGCTGATCATTCATGATGTAACCTCTGTGAAAACGCTGAACCTGCATTCTACTCGACAGAGGCCCTCAAACCCAATGTCATCAGGCCGCGGTGTCATTATCCTTGTAGGCGGATGCCAGGTTGTTGAATAAAGCCCGGCTGATTCCGGTAATCGCCATGAACTTGTCCAGTTCCTGTGCCAGCAGGGAGCTCTGGTAAGACTCCTGCATGATAATCAGACAGAAACCGGTTACGGCGTTGACGGCCTTCATCATTTTACCCATCAACTCGACATCACCGGCATACACCTGGGCCAGGATGGGAATCAGATGCTTTTTGATCAACAGAATGCCGCTGGACATGAATTCGACCGGCAGTTTGACTTGCACGTGTACCTCACCCACCTTGTGCATGCGGGCAGCAAATACTTCATCGTAGGGACCGGTAAACACGGTTTCCAGCCAGGCCAGGTGGGTTGCCTTCAATGCTTCCAGGCGACCTTCCAGAAAGGGCGCCGCTGCAGGGATCTGCTGCAGCTCCTGGTAGAAATGCTCAGTCACATTTACCAGATGCGGCTTCAACTGATCGCCTTCTGCAATCAACAGTTGTTCGTCTTCTGCATCAAACCCTGAGCATGACTTGCCATGCTCACAGAGAGCCGCGAAGTTGATCTGACTCATACGAGTACGTTCCTTGAAATGAAAAATGAAATGAAACCGTAACGCGCAGCGGTTACAAAGCCCGCCATTCTCTCATGGTTATTCCAAATTTCAAGGAAACTAGACCATAGTCTGCTGACATCAGCGACCAATCAGAACCCACAGGCAGCGCCCGACTGCACCGGTCAATCGGCCGAAACGCCGGTCTTTTCCCGATAGGCGGCAGCCAGGTTGGCATACAACGCCTCACTGATGCCGGTTACATCCATGAAGCGGTCCAGTTCGTGCTCGCGATAGGACACCTGCATGATGATCAGACAGTAGGTGGTTACCGCATTCACCGCCTTCATTAACCGGCCCAACTGCTCCAGATCACCCGCACAGGCGCAGGACAGCACAGGTATCAAATGCTTGCCGATCAAGCCAATACCACTGGCCATGAAACGTTCAGGCAGACGTACCTGTACATGCACCACCCCTACCTGATGCATGTATGCGGCAAATTCCTCATCATAGGGACCGGTGAAAATGCGCTCCAGCCAACGCCGATGCGTGGCTTTCAAAGCCTCCAAACGTCCTTCCAGAAAGGGCCGCGCCTCTTCGATACCCACCAGTTCCGCATAGAACGCATCCGTGACCGGGTCCAACTCACTCACCAGCAGGGCGTGCGCCTGCGCCAGCACCCGCTCATCCTCGGCATCAAAGCCGGAAAACTGCTTCGCCTGCCGATTCAACTGAGAAAAATCGATTTGTCGCATTAATATTATCGTCCTTAAACACTATTTTCCTGGATACAGGGGGCATGATTCCTTCACGCACCAGCCGCCACCTGATCGCTGCATTTGACGGCATTATAATACACTTTAATTAGCCGTACGCCCCCTTGCGATGACGCAAGAGGGGCAGGTGAGGATGTGCAGGCGGGAGATGTTCGGGTAACACACGCGGATCAGGCGACACGCCTTTGCGCACTTCGGTAGGCTGCAGCCAAGTTGTTGTACAGTGCCCGACTGATACCGGTCACTTCCATGAAACGCTCCAGTTCATGGCCACGATAGGACTCCAGCATAATCAGCAGACAGAAGCTGGTTGCCGCATTCAAGGCCTTCAGCAACGGGCCTATTTTCTCCGGCTGATCATGATAGAGCCGGGGCAACAGAGGAATCAGGTGCTTGTTGATCAACCCGATGCCGCTGGTCATAAACTTCTCCGGCAGTTTCACCTGCACATGCACCACGCCAACACGGTGCATGTATGCAGCGAATTCGGCGTCATAGGGGCCCTCCAGCAGCTTTTGCAACCAAGCGGTATGGGTCTTTTTCAAGGTTTCCACACGCCCTTCCAAAAACGGGGCCGCTTCGGGAATGGCCTGTAGCTCGGTATAGAACGCATCCGTAATAGTATCCAGGCAGGCACCGAGCCGGACCGCTTCCTGTGCCAGAATGGCGGCATCTTCAGGCTCGAATCCGGAGTAGGCTTTTGCCTGTTCACACAAGGCTGAAAAATCTGTTGTCGTCATCATGAACGCATCCTTGACTGATGATAGCGGGTGCTGCATCCGGTCACTGCAAAAGTCCATGCTCTCACTATCATCGTATTATTTTTATTAGTCCGTTCATTGATAGCACGGAGGCGCTGGAGCGCAAGCAGCCCGAATCCAGTTCACGACCTGGATCAAATAAAGATGATCTCGGCATCATACTTTCGGGTGACACCCTCGGCGGGTGAACCCCTGTAATCAACAGGCTCCGGCACAAGGCCTATAACCATGCAGGGATCATGGTTATGACTGATGACAAAATGATGACCCGACAAGAAACAGCGACAGTACGGCAGAGACCCTTGATACAGATCAGGGTGATGGCATGGGCGGTAGCACGGGCGTGCTGTGGCAGGCAGAAAGGCGGCGGTGGCTGACGTCAAACGAAAACCGCCGGGCACAGGGCCCGGCGGTCATGAACCGAATCACTGGAGCGATCAGTTCTTTTCCTTGTCAACCAGCTTGTTGGCAGCAATCCACGGCATCATCGCACGCAGTTTCTCACCGGTCTGCTCGATCGGGTGAGCGGCGTTGTTACGACGACGCGCAGTCATGGACGGGTAGTTGGTCTGACCTTCAGCGATGAACATCTTGGCGTATTCACCATCCTGAATGCGTTTCAGCGCGTTGCGCATCGCTTCACGAGACTGCTCGTTGATCACCTCAGGGCCGGTTACGTACTCACCGTACTCAGCGTTGTTGGAGATGGAGTAGTTCATGTTGGCAATGCCGCCTTCGTACATCAGGTCGACGATCAGTTTCAGCTCGTGCAGACATTCGAAGTATGCCATTTCCGGCGCATAGCCCGCTTCGGTCAGGGTTTCGAAGCCCATTTTAACCAGTTCAACGGCGCCGCCGCACAGAACAGCCTGCTCACCGAACAGGTCGGTTTCAGTCTCGTCCTTGAACGTGGTTTCGATGATACCTGAACGGCCACCGCCAACACCCATGGCGTAGGACAGAGCAACATTCTTGGCATTGCCGGAAACGTCACGGAAGATCGCGATCAGGTCGGGGATACCGCCGCCTTTTACGAACTCGGAACGTACAGTGTGGCCCGGCGCTTTCGGAGCAACCATGATCACGTCCAGATCGGCACGCGGCTCAACCTGGTTGTAATGAATGGAGAAACCGTGAGCGAACGCCAGAGTAGCACCCTGCTTGATGTTCGGCTCAATCTCGGCCTTGTACAGCTGGCCCTGGAACTCGTCCGGCGTCAGGATCATGACCAGGTCTGCTGCTGCAACCGCGTCCGCTACGTCAGCCACTTTCAGACCGTGCGCTTCAGCTTTGGCACGGGAAGAAGAACCGGCACGCAGACCAACCGTTACGTCTACACCGGAGTCTTTCAGGTTGCACGCATGTGCGTGGCCCTGAGAACCGTAACCGATGATGGAAACTTTCTTGCCCTGGATGATGGAAAGATCACAGTCTTTATCGTAGTAAACCTGCATGGTTCTGATCCTTTAACGTAAAAAAGGGTTCGTGTGCGTTTAACCGCAACGACTATAACAATGTCCGTTACATTAAGGGATCCCATCCGTTGCGTAAAATGATATATTTGAAACATCATATTTCATAAAACGAAACACAATGGATACCCGATCCCTGCGTCTGTTTCTGAACCTGGCCGAAACCCTGCACTTTGGCCGCAGCAGCGAAGCCTGCCACGTCAGCCCCTCGACACTGAGTCGTGCCATCAAGCAACTGGAGGATTCACTGGGGGTCACCCTTTTTCTGCGTGACAACCGCAGTGTACAGCTCACGCCTGAAGGCACACGCTTCGCTCAATATGCCCGCGAAACCCTGCAGCAATGGGAGCAGATCCGCAATTCTCTGCTCGAAGGTGCCCGCGAGCTGCGCGGTGAAATCAGTGTGTATTGTTCGGTTACTGCCAGTTACAGCTTTCTCTACTCGCTGTTGAACCGATTCAGACAGCGCTACCCCCAGGTCGAAATCAAGCTGCACACCGGTGACCCCGAACATGCCGTCGCCCGCGTCCAAAGCGGACGCGAGGAGATATCCATCGCCGCCCGCCCTGCCCAACTCCCTGCCGGTATCGCCTTCCGTCCACTGGCACGTACGCCACTGCTGTTCATCGCCTCGGCCGAGCCGCCAGCCGGTCAGGGTGACTGGCGTCGGCAACCGATGATCCTGCCGGAGAGCGGCACCTCGCGCGAGCGTATCAACCAGTGGTTCGCCAGTCAGAAGATCCAGCCCGATATCTACGCACAGGTCACCGGTAACGAAGCGATCGTAAGCATGGTAAGCCTGGGATTCGGCATCGGTGTCGTTCCACAAATTGTCCTTGAGAACAGTACCCTGTCGGACCGCATCAGGGTGCTGCCGGTCGAGCCCGCGCTGGAGCCCTATGATATCGGTCTATTTGCTCAGGAGCGCAAGCTGCGCTCTCCGATTGTCCAGGCATTCTGGTCTCTGCTGGACTCACCGCCGGACACGGCCTGAACATCATACGCGTTCCAGCCGGATGCCGGCCTCCGCAGCCTGGCACGCACAACCGCTCTGCCATGTTGCCGAATTATTAAAAATGTCCAACAAGGGCAAAAAAGGCTTTTTTTTGCCCGCTTTTTGCTCCATATTCTCGCCTTGAATTGTGCCCGCTGCGTTCGCAGCCACATCACTCCCGAACCTATCCTTTTCCCTGTCTTTCACAGCGTTGCCGGAGATACGAGGCGATGAAAAAAATATTCAATGGATTCAAATACCTGCTATCCACTCTGGTCCTGACCAGCAGCACCGCTCAGGCTGCCGAACAACTGCATATCTACAACTGGTCCGACTATATTGCCGCAGACACCATCAAGCAGTTCGAGCAGAAGACCGGCATTGACGTGGTCTATGATGTCTACGATGCCAATGAGGTGATGGAAGCCAAGCTGCTGGCCGGACGCAGCGGCTATGACCTGATTTTTCCAACCGCCCGTCCCTTTGCGGAGCGCCACATCAAGGCCGGACTTTACCTGCCGCTGGACAAGCAGCAGCTGCAGGGGCTGGACAACCTGGACCCCGCCATCATGTCGTCACTGGCCGAAATCGACGCGGACAACGCACACCTGATCCCCTACATGTGGGGTTCCAGCGGCATCGGTTACAACGTCAAGAAAGTCCGTGAAATTCTCGGCGACGACATGCCGCTGGACAGCTGGCGTCTGCTGTTCGACCCCGAAATTGTTGCGCGCCTGGCCAGCTGTGGCGTCACCCTGATGGATGACCCCACCGAAGTGCTGGTCGCCGCCAACATCTATCGCGGTGCTGAAACCGATGACTTCAGCAAGGCCTCCATCAAGGCCGCCAGCGAAGTGGTTACCGGTGTGCGCTCGCACATCCGCTACTTCCACAGCTCTCAATACATCAATGATCTGGCCAACGGCGATATCTGCGTCGCCCATGGCTACTCCGGAGATGTGCTGCAGGCACGCGATCGCGCGGCTGAAGCCGGCAACGGTGTTGAAATTGCCTATGTCGTCCCGGCTCAGGGAGCCCTGATGTGGACCGATGTCATGGCGATCCCGGCCGACGCTCCCAACCCGACCGCCGCGCATGCCTTCATCAACTACCTGCTGCAGCCGGAAGTCATTGCACCCATCACCGATTATGTTGCCTACGCCAATGCCAACCTGGCGGCAACCGAACAAGTAGCAGCCGATATCCGCGAAAATGCGGGCATCTACCCGCCGGCCGCGACCCGGGCCAAGCTGAAAATCACGCCGACACCGTCAGAGCGTCAGATTCGCGACCTGAACCGCAGCTGGACCCGCGTCAAGACGGGCCACTGAATACCTGTCTGATTTTTTAACCCGCACCGCCCCTGCCTTGACAGGGGTCTCTTTTTAAAGGGAGACATCCAACGACAATGACCAATGTGCGCCAGTTCAAACCCGAAGAGCCCTGGCAGGCTCCCGAAGGTGAGCCGATCGTTCGTATCGACAACGTCACCAAACGCTTCGGAGCCTTTTATGCCGTGGACGACATCAGCCTGAACATTCATCAGGGCGAGTTTTTCTCACTGCTGGGCTCATCCGGCTGTGGCAAGACAACACTGCTGAGGATGCTGGCCGGATTTGAAACCCCCACCAGCGGCCACATCTATATCGATGGCCAGGACGTGACCAACATTCCGGCCTACGAACGCCCGGTCAATATGATGTTTCAGTCCTATGCCCTGTTCCCGCACATGAACGTGGCCGACAACATCGCCTTCGGCCTCAAGCAGGAAGGCATGCCGCGCGCCGAACGCGAAGCACGCGTTGCGGAAATGCTGGCGCTGGTACAGATCGAGCCCCTGGCCAAACGCAAGCCGCATCAGTTGTCCGGTGGCCAGCGCCAGCGTGTCGCCCTGGCCCGCGCTCTGGCCAAACACCCCAAGATTCTGCTGCTGGACGAACCTCTGGGCGCACTGGACAAAAAGCTGCGCGAGCAGACCCAATTCGAACTGGTCAATATTCAGGAACGTCTGGGCATCACCTTTATCGTCGTCACCCACGATCAGGAAGAAGCGATGACCATGTCGTCCCGCATCGCCCTGATGCACGAAGGCCGCATCGAGCAGGTCGACCCACCGCGCCGGCTGTATGAATTTCCCTCCACCCGCTATGCGGCAGGCTTCATCGGGTCGGTCAACCTGTTCGACGGCTACGTGATCCAGCAGGATGATGACCAGGTCCTGATTCAGTGCGATGAGGCCGATAGCCAACTGCTGGTGCGCCACAGTCAGCCATTGATCCCGGGCATGGAAGTCACGGTCGCTCTGCGCCCGGAAAAAATCCGTGTTCTGAACCGGCTGGAAGAGGAGGCCCCCAACCAGTTGCGCGGACAGATCAAGGAGATCGCCTACCTGGGCGACGTATCCATTTACCATGTCGAACTGCCCGGCGGCAAACGCGTACAGTTCACCCAATCCAATATTCAGGCATTGGCCGAGCAGCCGCTGACCTGGGATGAGGAAATTCTGCTGGGCTGGTCCGCCAACAGCTGCGGAGTGCTGACCGAATGAAGCTGTCGTCACACCTGCCACCGGCCCGCAACCTGATCATCGCCGTACCCTGGTTCTGGCTGGCGCTGTTTTTCCTGTTGCCGTTTCTGTTCGTGCTCAAGATCAGCCTGTCCGAACCCGTACTGGCTCAACCGCCCTACATGGACCTGATCCGCGAAATCGAAGACGGTTTTGTCACCATCGTGGTCAACTTCAGCAACTACCAGATGTTGCTGGAAGACTCGCTCTATCTGAGCGCCCTGCTGGGCTCGCTCAAGATCGCCACGTTGTCGACTCTTTTTTGCCTGTTGATCGGCTACCCCATGGCCTACGCCATCGCCCGCTCGCCCGCACACTGGCGACTGCCATTACTGATGTTGATCATTCTGCCGTTCTGGACCTCTTTCCTGATCCGTATCTACGCCTGGATCGGTATTCTCAAGGGCAACGGTCTGCTCAACAACCTGCTGATGGGCCTGGGACTGATCGACAGCCCGCTGGAGATCATGCATACCCCCATCGCCGTGTACATCGGCGTGGTCTACAACTATCTGCCGTTTGTAGTGCTGCCGCTGTACGCCACCCTGATCCGGCTTGATTTGACGCTGCTCGAAGCGGCAGCTGACCTGGGGTGCCGCCCCTGGAAGCAGTTTTTGCTGATCACCCTGCCCCTGTCGATGCCCGGCGTGCTGGCCGGCGCCATGCTGGTGTTCATTCCCGTCATGGGCGAATTCGTGATCCCGGATCTGCTGGGTGGCCCCAATACCCTGATGCTCGGCAAACTGATGTGGACCGAATTTTTCAGCAACAAGGACTGGCCGCTGGCCTCATCGCTGGCAGCCCTGTTACTGCTGGCGCTGATCATCCCCTTTGTCCTGCTGCGCCATTTTGAGCGCCGTGCAGAGGAGGCCGCCACATGAACCGCCGCCTGCCACTGCTGATTACGATCCTGCTGTTCGGATATGCCTTCCTGTATATCCCGATCGTCAGCCTGATCGTCTATTCGTTCAACGAAAGCCGTCTGGTCACGGTTTGGAGCGGATTCAGTACCAAATGGTATGCCGAGCTGCTGCAAAACGGCCCCTTGCTCAGTGCCGCCTGGCTCAGTATTCGTATTGCCGCTCTGACCGCGACCCTGTCGGTGGTGCTCGGCACCCTGGCGGCTCTGGCCCTGGTACGCTTCCGCCGTTTTCGAGGCCGTGGTTCACTGGAAGTCATGGTCACGGCTCCGCTGGTCATGCCCGAAGTGATCATCGGCCTGTCATTGCTGCTACTGTTTGTCGCCATGGAAAACGTCATCGGCTGGCCCGCCGGCCGAGGCATGACCACTATCGTCATCGCCCACACGACCTTTGCCATGGCCTATGTCGCGGTGGTGGTCCAGAGTCGACTGGCGCACATGGACCTGTCGCTGGAAGAAGCTGCACTGGATCTGGGTGCTCGTCCCATCAAGGTTTTTTTCACCATTACCCTGCCACTGATCGCCCCCTCACTGGCCGCCGGCTGGCTACTGGCCTTTACGCTCTCGCTGGACGACCTGGTCGTAGCCAGTTTCGTCTCTGGCCCGGGTGCCACCACGCTGCCAATGGTGGTCTATTCCAGCGTACGCCTGGGTGTCAGCCCGGAAATCAACGCCCTGGCCACCATCATTGTGGGGCTGGTCGCGATGGCCGTGCTGATTGCCGGCTATATCCTCTGGCGACAGGAAAAGCATGGCCGCTCGGACAACCTCTGAACGCGATGCAAAAAAAACCGCTGGCCGTTGTTACACGACCAGCGGTTTTTTTACGGCTGAGAATGACGGTCTTAGAGACTCAGTACTTTCTCGCCGCGCGCAATGCCACACACACCCGAGCGTACTACTTCCATAATGGACGCACTGCCCAGCGCACTGATGAAGGCATCCAGCTTATCGGACGCACCCACCAGCTGCACCGTATAAGTGGTCGCTGTCACATCGATGATCTGACCACGGAAGATATCGCAGGTACGCTTGATCTCCGCACGCATCTGGCCACTGGCCTTCAGCTTGATCATCATCACTTCACGTTCGACATGCTCGCCTTCGGACAGATCAACCACCTTCACCACATCGATCAGCTTATTCAGCTGCTTGGTGATCTGCTCCACCACTCGATCGTTACCGATGGTGGTCACCGTCAGACGAGACAGGGTGGCATCTTCGGTCGGCGCAACCGTCAGCGACTCGATGTTGAAGTTACGCTGGGAAAACAGACCCACTACACGCGACAGTGCGCCCGGTTCGTTCTCCATCAGAACTGAGATAATATGGCGCATGTTCAGGTCCTCTCTGTCTTGCTCAACCACATGTCACGCATGGCACCACGCGGCACCTGCATCGGATAAACGTGCTCGAACGGATCGACCGCGATATCCATGAAGACCAGGCGATCCTTCAAGGCGAAGGCTTCGCGCATGGCTCCTTCCAGATCAGAGTATTTCTCGACCTTCATCCCCACATGGCCATAGGCCTCGACCAGCTTGACGAAGTCAGGCAGCGACTTCATGTAGGACTGGGAGTGACGCGACTCGTAGTTCATGTCCTGCCACTGACGAACCATGCCCAGCGACTGGTTGTTCAGACAGAGAATCTTCACCGGCAGGTCGTACTGTTTGCAGGTGGAGAGTTCCTGAATGTTCATCTGGATGCTGCCCTCGCCGGTGACACAGGCCACGTCGGCATCCGGGAAGTTCATCTTCACGCCCATGGCTGCCGGAAAACCGAAGCCCATGGTGCCCAGACCACCGGAGTTGATCCAGCGGTTCGGCTTGTTGAACTTGTAGTACTGCGCCGCGAACATCTGGTGCTGGCCCACGTCCGAGGTCACAAAGGCATCGCCGTTGGTGACCTTGCTCAGCATCTCGATTACCTGCTGAGGTTTCATCAGATCGGAATCGTCGGTGCGGAAACGGCCACCGTGGCGCTGACGCCATTCGTCGATCTGCTGCCACCAGGACTGTATGGCTGCGGTATCCGGCTGTTTCTTGCTGCCTTTCACCAGCTGAATCATCTCTTCCAATACGACCTTGGCCGGGCCCACGATCGGAATATCCGCCTGGACGGTCTTGGAGATGGAGGCCGGATCAATATCGATATGAATGATCTTGGCCGTCGGACAGAACTTGTCGGTGGCGTTGGTCACGCGGTCATCAAAACGCGCACCAACCGCCAGAATCAGGTCGGCATGATGCATCGCCATGTTGGCTTCGTAGCTACCATGCATGCCCAGCATGCCGATGAACTGACGATCCGTACCCGGGAAGCCGCCCAGCCCCATCAGGGTGTTGGTCACCGGGAAATTCAGCATGCGCGACAGTTCGGTCAGCTCATCGCTGGCACCACCCAGAATCACGCCACCGCCGGTATAGATCACCGGACGCTTGGCGGTCAGCAGCAGATCGGTCGCCTTCTTGATCTGACCGCTGTGGCCACGCGTGATCGGCGTATACGAACGCATTTTGACCTGCTTGGGATATTCGTACGGATAACGCTCGGTCGGCGTCGTCATATCCTTGGGCACGTCAATCACAACCGGACCCGGACGTCCGCTTTCGGCAATATGGAACGCCTTGCGCACGATGGCCGGGATGTCTTCCGGGCGCTGTACGCTGAAGTTGTGCTTCACCACCGGGCGGGAAATGCCCAGCATGTCGGTTTCCTGGAAGGCATCTTCACCAATCAGGTGACTCATGACCTGACCGGTAATCACGACCATCGGAATGGAGTCCGTGAATGCGGTGGCAATACCGGTGACCGCATTGGTTGCACCCGGACCGGATGTCACCAGCGCGACGCCGGCCTTGCCGGTTGCACGCGCATAAGCATCCGCCATGTGAGTTGCCGCCTGCTCATGGCGCACCAGAACGTGTTGCACATCTTCCTGCTGGAACAGGGCATCGTATACGTGTAGCAACGAACCGCCCGGATAGCCATAGATGTATTTGACGCCCTCATCTCTGAGCGCGCGCACCACCATTTCTGCGCCTGAAAGTAATTCCACTGTTGTACCCTCTACTCAGCACCGGCACCCTGCCGGTGAACTAACAGTTTCAGCGTTTCTGCAACGATGAACACGGCCGCACGCAGCATGATGTTGTCGTCACTGCGTCTGCCCAACGCGGCAGTTGTTGGATGGCTCGTGTTCGGGTGCTGGTCAGGCGAGGATCTTCTTGCCCAACAGACCTGTTCTGAGACTTAAGCCGGGTAGCGCTTAAAACCACCCGCGGTCTCGGGATTTCCTACCACCGCAAGCCTATAAATAAAATAGCCAACCATTTTCGCACCTTGACAATATTCGATCAACCGCCCACCCCCGAACGAGGGCCGATTTGCCACTAAAGACATAGGCTGGGCCTGACCTGCCATTGGCGGTATAGTAGACACAACTTCAGTTTCTTTGCCGGAGAGCACAAGATGAGTATTGCCGAGATTAAAAACAAGGAGCGCGTGATCAACGAGCTTCTGCGCTTTATCCGCAAGGTGCTGGTGGAACCCGAAATCAGCGACCGGGCACTGGAAATCGCCCGCAAACACTTCGACGAAAAAAATGCCGAACTGATGATCGCCGAGGAACTGTCTTCCACCACCAACGTCAAGATTCCTCTGGAACAGAGTGACGCCGACCGCCTGTTCCTGGAACTGCTGATCGACGTCGTACGCGACGAAAAAGCGCTTTACTGAGTTTATTCGGGTACCAGCCACTCCACGCGACCGGTACCGGAACCCGCACTCACCTGCAGCTGCTCCACCAGCCAGGGCGATACCTCCGCCAGCGTCTGGTCCAGCTGCCAGGGCGGGTTGATAAGCAGCATCCCGCTGCCATACATACCCCGCTCTTCTCCCGCAGGGCTCACTTCCAGCTCGCTGCACAATATATTGCGAATGCCGCTCGCTGCCAGTGCCTGCTTCATCTGCAGCCAGTGCCCTGCCGGCAACAACGGATACCAGATCGCAAAACAGCCATTGGACCAGCGCTGGTACGCCTTTTCGATGAACCGCACCAACTGGCGGTATTCATCCTTGACCTCGAACGAGGGATCGATCAACACCACCCCACGATTGGGTTTGGGCGGCAACAGCGCCAGCACCCCTTCATAGCCGTCACGATGATGCACCGCCACGCGGGCGTCCTGACGAAACACCGCCTTCAGCGCCTCGGCCTCGGCGGGGTGAAGCTCCATGACATGAATATTGTCGGCCTCGCGCCCCAGTCGCGCTGCCAACAACGGTGAACCGGGGTACACCGACAGGGCATCACCATTGACCGCCGCAACCTGCTCCAGATAACCCTGCACCGCCGCGGGCACCGGCTGCTGCCAAAGCCGGGCAATACCGTCACGGAACTCGCCGGTCTTCAGCGCCTGCACGCTGCTCAGCTCATACCGCGCCCGTCCGCCGTGCGTTTCCAGGTAGCTCCAGGGCTTGGACTTGCGGTTCAAGGACTGCAGCAGCAGCGTCAGAATCAAGTGTTTGTGAACATCGGCGAAGTTGCCGGCATGAAAGCCGTGCTGATAACTGAGCATAAATACTTCCAAGACAGATACCCGCACAGGGCATCATGAGTAAAACGAAATAATACCTGCAGAGATCGAGATTCAGGACTCAACGGACACTGGCGATGTATTTCGACAAATGTGCCAGCTTTTCAGGGTCGTCATCCATAAAGCTCACGCGGACATCCACATAGGCCGCATCCAGCTTCTGTTCCGTTGCCTGCACCGCCGTCACAAACCCGTTGATGCGCGCGACACTGTCACCGGACAGCTGTTCGATATCGACCACCACCTGTTCCAGTACCTGCGGAAACGCGCCCTCATTCTTGATCACCACCTTGATCTCCCGCAGATTGAGATCCTTGATCGCACACCGGAACATGTGCTGACTATTGCGCAACTGTGCCAACCCCTTGGGCCGGGCCGGACTGCGTACCGGATCGGACACCGGCTGCTTCTGCTGATCCGCCGCCAGCATCGCCGCCGCTCGCTCCTGCTGCTCGGGGCTGAGCTGCTGACGCTTGCTCAGGGCCTTAACCATTTTCTGTACCAGCTGCTCACGGGTAAACGGCTTGCCCAGGTAATCGTTCACCCCCGCCTGAATCGCCTTGAGCACATATTCACGCTCGCCCCGGCTGGTCACCATCAGAAATGGCGTCGTTCGATAGCGCTCCTGCGAACGGGTCCACTGCAGCACCTCCAGCCCGCTCATTTCCGGCATTTCCCAGTCACAGAGAATCAGGTCAAACGTCTGCTTCTGCATCGCCTGACGCGCCTGCAGACCATTTTCCACAGACTGCACATTGAAGTCAGGGAAGGCCTCCTGCACCATGGCGGTTACACGTTCGCGGATAAAACGGGCATCATCCACTACCAATATATTCAGTTTGCTCATCGAACCCTGTTCATTCATCACAGCTGCCTGGAAACCACACTGTCCCACAAAGCGCCTTCGGACTAAAGCCCCGAACCTGCTCCGTCGTCATTTAACGACTCGACCATCATGATGCAGCACCGGCCTGCGCCAACAAGCGCAGCGCCTTGTACAGATTGGACTTGCCGCTGCCGTTGGGCCCGGTAATCACCGTCACCTGCCCCAACGGAATCGTCAACTTCAAAATGGAGCGATAATTTTCAATGGAAAGTGCTTTCAACATAAACGTCCGACCCTGACTCGATAGACCCATTTCCCTTATGTCACCTTACCACCCCGAATGATCAGCCGGATATTCAACTTCACGGGTTTCGGCTACACTCCAAAGCCAAGGCTTCGGTATCACATCAGGGCGAACGGCATGGTGCGCAGGGGCACACGGACCCATACCCGCTTCATCTCCCCTTCATCCACAGTGCTTACAGTGATACCGGCGCTGGTACAGCGTTTTGTCCGTGCACCACCTAACTTTCTACCGTAACAAGGGAACACACCATGGCTTACGTGACAATTGACGGTAACAAGTACGAAAAAGAACTGCTCGAACTGGCCAAAGCCCACACCACCGGGCGCGGCGAAGGCAAAATTTCAAAGGATGAAGCCGCCGACCTGCTGAAATCGGCCAACGATGGCCAAGGCGTGACCGGCACCGAACTGGATACCCTGAAATACATCCGGGCCACGTTCGACTTTACCGATGCTGCCGCCACCTACTTTGATGCCGAGCTGGACAAACTCTAACCCACACGCGCCCGGTCAGAGGCACTGTGCTTCTGGCCGGCTCACTACACCGATACCACCGGAGTGCAATCCACTCACGGGACACGAGGACACACAATGAGCCTGATCAACATGGCGGCACAACTGTTTATCAGCAAACTGGGCAGCAACGGTAACCAGCTGGATCTGGGCAGTGTTGCCACAGCCCTGCAGAACCTGCTGCCAACTCAGAATGGCGAACTGGACCTGGGCGCCCTGATTGCGCAATTCACCAACGGCAACGAAGGCCTCGCCAATCTGGCTTCCTCCTGGCTGGGCGGAGGCGACAACGCCGCGCTCTCACCCTCGGCCCTGCTGGAGATACTCGGCAGCGACCGTATTGCAACCTTTGCCAATAGCCTGGGATTGGGCCAGGACACCGCCACCGGCGGTCTGGCTCAGATGCTGCCGGAACTGATCGATAACAACAGCGAAGGCGGCGACCTGCTGGGCAACGCTGTTGGCGGCCTGGCCAAGGGCCTGCTCGGCAAACTTTTCTAACCGGCGGGATTCGAGCAACCGTCAACTCAACGGACGAGGACACACCATGTCAGCCCAGGATGACGAACATTCATTTGAAAACCTAAGCGACCTGCTGGGGCCGGACGAAAACCTGACCTCGGCACGGCCCGACCTGTTCGAGACCGTTGCACCCACCTCCAGCTACGTCCCCACCAAAAAAGCGGGCCTCGGTTTTGACAGCCGCGCGACTCAGCCTTCGGGCTCGCTGGTCCTGCTGGACACGGAACACGAAGGCCCCTGCCTGAGGCAAATCCGTGAATATGCACTGGACGCCCACGCAGGGCAGCAACGACGCTACACCACCGAACCCTACTGGAAACACCTGTCCGAAGTGGCCGGGCTGGTCGCCACTTCAAGCTACGGCAGCCCCCGCGCGCTCGCCCTGGCCTGGCTGCACGACATCGTTGAAGACACCTCAGTCACCCTGCGTGATATCGAACGCCTCTTCGGCGCTCCCATCGCCGACGGCGTACGCTGCCTGACCGGCTCTGCCAACCCGACCATTGGCAGAGAAGAACGCAAACGGCGCGACCGCCAACGCCTGGCCGCCGGAGATGCCGAAGTGCATACCGTCAAACTGGCCGATATCGCCTCCAACCTGGCCTCCATCGGCCGCTTCGATCCCGAATTTGCCCTGGGTGGCTACCTGGAAGAAAAACGCCTGGAAGTCGGCGTCCTCACTCAGGGTGACGCCAGCCTGAAAAAACTGGTGCGAACCCTGTGGGCAGACGCCCGACGCATGGCGGAAGAATCCTGACATCCAACGCCATGAACCGGTATGACCTGCGGATCATGGTTGTCGGGGATTGAGGTATTAAAAATTTGAAGGTTGGATTTACGAACACAGTTATTTGTTAACTCCAATCTTCCCAACGCTTGCCTTCCGCATGCCAAGGCAAAGCAGGCTGGCTTCTGATTTTTTTGCTTCTACCATTTTGAATATGATGTGTTTCTATTGTGTCAAAGACTCTCTTTCCTTTACGGTTGAACCTCACCAAAAAAAGCACAATGGGCTCGGCGGAATCACCCCATTGGCTTTTAACGGCATTTAAATTATCGTCATAAAAATTGTTATCAGAATAGGTTACAAAAACTGAAAATTGGCATTTTTCTTTTGCTTCATATAACTGCCTAACTTCATTCACCTTTTCAATCTTTCTAGGTTCATACCACTCCCATTCTAAATTTGCAACTACGTTTTCAGCATTATCTTTCATAACAGCATCAGTTCTATTTCCATGCTCAAAATACATGAAATAACCAAGTAAATCCGAAGCAGTTCTAGCACAGAACCCTATATGGGTTGTCCATTCAGCTCTTGAGGCTATTTCTTTGTGCTCCTTTGTTAGGGGAAAGTCTCGATACCAAAGAACATTGAATAATGTTATGAAGTCCCTAGTTATGCGTTTCAATTTTTTTAATCCAAAAGAGTGGTCTTATAAAAAAAGCAGACACTTTGATTAAAAAGTAATTTGAGTGACACTTTTAGTGGTCGGTTACTTCTTATCTAAGTGCTTTTACCACGATAGCCCCGAATTTCTTGCCCATGATTTAAACATGGATTTAGCGGCAGGCCTATCTAATAAAATTTTATCATACCTTGCTTTGGCCTCTGACTCATTACCCGCAAGTAGTGCCGCAGAAATCGACTGTAAGGATGGTTGTTGTTTCAATTTATCGGATATATTTTTAATACTCGAATAATTCTGAAGCCAAGGAAAACCATACCTGGACATGTTTTCTGAAATTTCGTTAGCCAGGTTTAATATATCTGTATCATCTGATATATCCCACCAATAATCATTTCCATGCACTAATATTCCTAGACGCTCTCTTACAGTGGAATCATATTCTTTCGGTTTTAAGGGTATCTTTAAGCCAGATTTTTCAGAAATGACGTTACTTATTATGCCTAGATTTACAGAAAATTTTCCATCTACACCTAGATTACCTGAACTCGATTGTACATTTACTATATGCCAGCCATCTTCCACTTTTTTTAAGAAAGTACGGCCACTTTTCTTAAAACCATTTTCTTTCATGATTTTAGAGAGCCCTTCCTTGATTACCTTATCTATCTTTTTTCCGATTTCGCTCATCATCTCTCCAAATAAATCAACACCCAAAGCAGGGAATATTTTTTAACGCAGCGATGCAAAATTTTCCCGCCGCCTTGGTTTGTTATAGTCTCTTGTTATAGCTGTCGCGGTTAGAACCGGGAGTCGTTTTCACAAGGGATGCCGTCACGATCACCATCCATCTTTGTATTTGGGCAATTTCTTATAAAAAACTCAGCCTCGGCCCTGGATGTCATTTGACTGCAATGCTGGCGTCCGTCACACCTGAAGCTAGTTTGGGAAGTATGAACAGGTGCCTCCCTACGAGTTTCGGCTATTCCAGAAGAGCGCGGCATAGGGTTAGGCGTAGAATCTACATTTTTTGTGTAATAGTTCCACGCACCAAAGCCGATAAGTGCTACGAGAATAATTTTTTTCAAACTCAAGATCCTAAGTTGATAGAGCTATAACGCTAAACGAAGCGGCGGCTGAAAGCCGTCCGCCTTCCGTGACTTGTTACATGAGATATCCCTCAATTGCTTCCTGCACCCTCTTTGCGGAAACAACCGAAAACGTCTGGGATAATAGAAATAACCCAAAAACTATTAAAAACAGAGAAACTCCAATCACAACAAAAATTCCAGCTATCGATTGTGACTGAACGGCATTTGTCATTGCCAAAAACGGGAAACCTATTAACAACAATAAAACACCAGCTATCATATTGTACCAATAGCCAATCCTATCGAAATTCGATATTTTTACCTCTAATTTACCATCATTTATCTCTAAATGGCTTCTAGCTCTTATAAAATGAGAAATCGAAAGCTCTCTGTTCAGTCTTGCGTACCAATCAATGCATGCATCCCTAATAACCTTCTCCATCTTCACTTTATGGACCAGTCTAAAATATTCATTTTCTATTTCATCTTCGAAATGAACTTTCAGATTTCCATTTATCGAACCTATGGACACAGCCTCCTTCAATAGCTCAATCCTTCTCTTTTTATAGGTATCTGTGAAGGACAAGATATTTTTCAGGTTAAACAAAATACCCAAAACAATCGCGATGGAAAACGCGGCGTATTCTCCCTGAGAAATGAACTCAAACGCCTTGTCAAACATTCTTAAGCTTCCTTTTCATGTAATGCCCGTAACACTTGACCGAAAAAGCGTAGCTTTTTTGGGTCAAGTGCTTACGTTTGTTAGCAGTTTTCTTTAAACACTACTGTTCAGCCTTTTTCTCTTGCTGTTTCTTCCAGTCTTCATATCGTTGCTGACGAAGACGGCTTTCTTCTTCACGGTCAGCTGAAGAGTACGTATTCACCTGGAGCCTATTAGGTGATGAGTTAACTACCTTACCAAACTGCTCTGTTAGCTTATTCAAGTCATCAGCTATTTTATGTAAAGGGTCGCCTCCACCGACTTCAGAAACTCCCTTATACTCTTTGAAATCCACAACTAATTCATTTGAATACTGCTCACCGTTCACATCTGAAAATGTTATTTCGATTTTAAAAAAAGGGGAAAAAACATCGTCACCATCTAGCTTTCCTTTTAAATCAAAAAAGCTAAATAGGAAGCTCTCAACTTTTTGGCCTATACCAAGGGAATGTATTCCTTCTGAAAAAATATGAAGTTTCAAGAATTCATCAACTATAGGATTATCTGTATCAAAAATTTCGGACCCGCTACTATCTGAAAACTTAAATTTCAAATTTCGCGCTATTCCTTTACCAAGATTATTAATTTCCACCTCGATTAAATTAAAGGAAACTGGGCTATTTTTTAATCGAAGTGAAACGTTAGGGCGTATATTCTCTCGTTTGAGCTCGTTTACCTGTTCAATCTGTGCTTCACGCAGATACCAAGTTTCTTTTGCCAATATAAAAGTCAATATGGCAATTGCTACAGTTGCTAATGCACTAGTCCAAGAAGAAAGTGAATCAGCTGTAAGTAAGTTTGAGAGCTGTATTTGACTTCCTGTAACTAGGCCAAGAATAAATATTATAGGCGCAGCAACAACGCCGGAAACGATAAGTAAAGGGATCAAACTTCTTTCATTTTCACGTTTCACTATTTTCTCCTAGCCTGCTAACGCCGTGCTCTGGGGCAAACCGGAGCGAAGCGTAGGTTTGTCCCTAGCAGCACTTTGTTACACATTTTCATCATCGTTACCACCTGGTATATAAACTTTATCTTCTTCAATAGGATTAAGCGACAAGCAAAGCATGAATAAATTAAAAATAACAAATACAGCCATGCCGGCGTTGATGAACCGGTTAACCCAAAAGCCAAAGTCTTTATCTAGAAGAAGCTCCGCTTGTTGTGTAATCGTGATTAGGTTTTCGGCACCCAGAACAAGATAATTTAAGGCGAAAAGAGAGACTAGCGCAAAGCCCACATTCAGATTTACATGCTTGATCTTGATTTCCTCTTCATGCTTCTCAACTATATCTAGAACAACCTTGTCTTTTTTCTTCAACGCTCTATCTTTTATTAGTGACGGATAATGCCAGCCATCGCTAAGATTATTTTCCTTTGCCGAACTCCAAAACCATTTAAAATACACCCATGCAACACCTAATCTACTAATCTGGCGTAATGCTGGAAAAAATAGCGCCATTCCAAAGAAGAAAACACCAAGAAAAATAATTGCATTCGCTGCATTCACCTCCGGCTCATTTAGATTCTGAAACGAAGACAATATGTTCTTTCCAAAGAATATTACTAAACAAGAATCAAGCAGCAATATGAAGGAAGTAAAAAGCATGAAGTGCCGAAACTCCACTGCTTTTTCAACAAAACTGGTACTTGAAGCTACTATTTTTGAAATTGACGGTCCCGAATCAGACACGCTTCCTCCTTAGGTGTGTAACGCCCGCCTAACAGGCGTAAAATGCTTGGCTAAAATTAGGAACGAAGTGACGCAAGCCAAGCTTTTTACGTCCTTTGTTGAGGCGTTTGTTATACCTATTTATTTGCTAATTGTCCCTTTTTATAGCCTAAGTATTTTCGCCCTAGTTCATCAAGGATATATCCTGGAACATCTTTACCGTCATCATCTTCAACCATTGCGTTATACTTAATGAAATTTTGTGATTCTAATTGTTTTAAAGCAATTGATACTTTATCCAAGTCCAAGTTGAGTGTAGAGGCAATATCTGCTGCTATTTGAACATGCCCATCTTTTAATCCAGTATGTGCATTTAATATTTGATATTCAGTGTCGGTTAATTGAATTTTACTAGGATCTGCTTTCGGGTCGGGGGGAGTTAACTCAGAAAGTTTATGATACAACTCAGCGTTTTCTTCAGTGAGTGTCGTAATTATATCTTTGAGTTGATTTGTTGCATCTTGATTCTCAGATACTATTTTTCTGATTTGTTTGTCTTTGTCTAAAATCTCTTGTCTTAAAAGCAAAGACTGTTCGACCGAAAGTTGCTGTTTCATAGATAAAGATTGTTTCAAAGCTCTTTGAGCATGTTGTACTTTTTCCCATACCCAAAACGGTATATATGCAACAAGAGGATACAATAGCGCAATTAATGAACCTGCAATAACAGGGTAAATGATGTTGGTGTTTAGGTTACTATATTGCTCTGTGAATACTTGAAGTTTAGTTTCTATTTTTCCATCAGATAAAACCATATAAAGAATTGATTGCCAATTAAAATAAAACCACGAAATTGCAATACTTCCAATCAAGGGACTTGATATGCGTTCGTATAAATTTGCTTTAATTGATGTGCTTAATTCCTTAAACATAACTCTCCAAATAGGTATAACAGCCTATTTATAAGGTCTACTACCTTATAATAATTATTAGCGGGTATACCTTATAATGACCCAATATAAATTTAACCAATTGATAATTAACAGTTTTATTTCCATGACACCTGTAAAAAGGTAAATCTACGTATCGAAAGTGTGCTCAGCGGGTACAACGTACGCCAACCACCTGTGTCATCAATAACCAACACTATAATCAGATCATGCTCGACTGACCAGTCAACCTAAGTACAAACCCCAATATTCACATCCAGCCCGATACGGCCGAGTTCCAAACAAAAAAGCCCACCGATCTCTCGGCAGGCTTTTTCTCTAAGCGAATCACTGTTCAGGCGGGATGGTTACCTAAACGTAAACTCTCCGGCTTCCACATCCACCACGATCTCCCGACCCGGTTCGTACTCGCCGGCCAGCAACCGCTGCGCCAGCGGGTTTTCGATCCACTGCTGGATGGCTCGCTTCAGCGGACGTGCGCCGTAGATCGGCTCGAAGCCCACTTCCACCAGCTTGTCCATGGCGGTGCCGGTCAGCTTGATGCTCAACTCGCGCTCGGCCAGGCGACGGCGCAGACGATCCAGCTGGATCTCGGCAATCCCGGCCACTTGTTCCTTGCGCAGGCTGTGGAATACCACGACTTCGTCAATACGGTTGATCACTTCGGGGCGGAAGTGGGTTCCCACCGCTTCCATGACTGCCTGTTTCATCAGGTTGTAGTCATCGTCATCGCTGTAGTTCTGGATCAGGTCAGAGCCCAGGTTGGACGTCATCACCACAATGGTGTTGCGGAAGTCCACGGTGCGGCCCTGGCCATCGGTCAGGCGGCCGTCTTCCAACACCTGCAGCAGGATGTTGAACACATCCGGATGTGCCTTCTCCACCTCGTCCAGCAACAGCACCGAATAGGGTTTGCGACGTACCGCTTCGGTCAGATAACCGCCTTCCTCGTAACCCACATAGCCCGGAGGCGCACCAATCAGACGGGCCACGGAATGTTTCTCCATGAATTCGGACATATCGATCCGCACCATGGCGTCCTCGGTATCAAACAGGAAGCTGGCCAGTGCCTTGCACAACTCGGTTTTGCCCACCCCGGTCGGGCCGAGGAACAGGAAGGAGCCGTTGGGACGATTAGGGTCCGACAGACCGGCACGAGAACGACGCACCGCGTTGGACACGGCCACTACGGCTTCGGCCTGGCCAACCACACGGCGGTGCAGCTCGTCTTCCATGCGCAGCAGTTTTTCACGCTCGCCTTCCAGCATTTTGCTGACCGGGATGCCGGTCCAGCGCGCCACCACTTCGGCCACTTCTTCTTCGGTCACCTTGTTGCGCAGCAGTTTGTGCTCTTCGGCCTGCTGTTCGGTGCTGTCGGCGGCCTGCAGCTGTTTTTCCAGTTCGGGAATTTTGCCGTACTGCAACTCGGACATTTTGCCCAGATCACCGGCGCGGCGTGCCTGCTCCATCTCGACACGGGCCTGGTCAAGCTGCTCCTTGATCTGCTGCGAACCCTGCAGGCTGGCTTTCTCGGCCTTCCACACCTCGTCGAAGTCGGAGTATTCCTTCTCCAGCTTGCTGATGTTCTGTTCCAGCTCTTCCAGACGTTTACGAGCCGCATCGTCCTTCTCTTTCTTTAGCGCTTCGCGTTCCATCTTCAGCTGGATCAGACGACGGTCGAGACGGTCCATCTCTTCCGGCTTGGAGTCCATCTCCATGCGGATACGGGAACCGGCTTCATCCACCAGGTCGATCGCCTTGTCCGGCAGCTGACGGTCGGTGATGTAGCGCTGACTCAGTTTGGCCGCTGCGATAATCGCCGAGTCGGTGATATCCACGCCGTGGTGAATCTCGTAGCGCTCCTTGAGGCCACGCAGGATGGCGATGGTGTCCTCTTCCGAGGGTTCGTCGACAATCACCTTCTGGAAACGACGTTCCAGCGCGGCATCCTTCTCCACGTACTGACGATACTCATCCAGTGTGGTGGCACCGACACAGTGCAACTCGCCACGGGCCAATGCCGGTTTAAGCATGTTGCCCGCATCCATGGCACCTTCGCCCTTGCCGGCACCCACCATGGTATGCAGTTCGTCGATAAACAGGATGATCTGCCCTTCCTGCTTGGCCAGTTCGTTCAGCACGCCTTTCAGGCGTTCTTCAAATTCGCCACGGAACTTGGCACCGGCAATCAGGGCGCCCATATCCAGCGACAGCACCTTCTTGCGCTTAAGGCCTTCGGGCACTTCACCGTTGACGATGCGCTGCGCCAATCCTTCAACGATGGCGGTCTTGCCCACACCGGGTTCGCCGATCAGGACCGGGTTGTTCTTGGTACGGCGCTGCAGCACCTGGATGGTGCGGCGAATTTCGTCGTCACGACCGATCACCGGGTCCAGCTTGCCGGACTCGGCACGCTCGGTCAGATCGATACAGTACTTGTCCAATGCCTGACGGGTCTCTTCCGCGTTGGGGTCGTTCACGCTTTCGCCTCCACGTACGTTATTGATCGCACTCTCCAAGGCCGGGCGCGTCACGCCACAGGCTTTCAGCACTTTGCCGGCATCGCTCTTGTCATCCAGCATCGCCAGCAGCATGAGTTCGCTGGCGATGTACTGGTCGCCGCGCTGCTGCGCCAGCTTGTCGGTCAGGTTGAACAGGCGCGCCATATTCTGTGACAGGCGGATTTCGCCATCCGGGCTGCTGACGACCGGCAGGCGGTCCAGCGCTTCACCCACTTGAGCGGTCAGCGTCATGCGGTCGGCACCGGCCTGGCGCAGCAAGGGCGCCACCGATCCGTTCTGCTGCTGCAAAAAAGCGGCCAGCAGGTGGATCGGTTCCATCATGTTGTGGTCCTTGCCGATCGCCAGTGATTGGGCGTCGGACAAGGCTTCCTGCAGTCGTGAAGTAAATTTGTCGGGTCGCATGAGGTCTCCTGTGGATCTCTCTGTGCCAAGGTCCGACACACGCAGTCAGACATGTAGGCGTTTCTGTTACTACTATAGATAGGGTCGATCCAGGGCGCTTCAAGAGTGCGGGGCAATTAAATTAGTCAAAACTTATACAGAGGTAGACCGTCTTATTTCTGTAACGACACACTGTTAAAAAAGCTTATCGCTTCATATGCTTATAGATAACAGGACCGACACAATGAATCAGCACCCGCACATTGACCCTGAAGATCATCCGGAACTGGAACACACCGATTTTGATCGCCTGACCGCCAAGGGCGTCAGCCGCCGCAGCTTTCTGCTGGGCAGTGCCGGTGCCATGGGCCTGTTCCTGGCCGCCAATCCGCTGACCCAGGCCGTAGCAGCCGTCACACGCCCGATGTCCAGCCCGCTGCTGGGCTTCAAGGCCGTTCCCGCCAGCACCGCCGACACTTTCGTGGTGCCCGAAGGTTACGTCGCCAAGCCGCTGATTGCCTGGGGCGACCCGATCCTGAAAGGTGCCCCGGCGTTTGACGAGTCCGGTACCCAGAATGCCAACGCCCAGGCCGGACAGTTTGGCGACAACACCGATGGCATGAGCTTTTTCCCGCTGACCGAGGACAGAGCACTGCTGG
Source organism: Marinobacterium marinum (assembly GCF_013868415.1). Lineage (GTDB taxonomy): Bacteria > Pseudomonadota > Gammaproteobacteria > Pseudomonadales > Balneatricaceae > Marinobacterium > Marinobacterium marinum. The sequence goes on from NZ_JACEMT010000032.1 coordinate 33,830, forward strand.
CGGTCAACAATGAATACACCAATTATGAATACCTTTTTGCGCATCAGGGCAAACAGGCTCTGAACGCCGATGAGGTACAGAAATCTCAGGCGGCGCATGGTGTTTCCATCTTCGAAATTCGCCGTAACGCTCAGGGCGAATGGCAGGTGGCATCCGCGTCCGACCATAACCGTCGCATTACCGCCTATACCCCGATGGAACTGACCGGCCCCGCTGCCGGACACTCACTGATGCGTACAGCGCATGACCCGGAAGGCAAGTACCCGCTGGGCACCTTCAACAACTGCGCCAATGGCCAGACGCCCTGGGGCACCTATCTGACCTGTGAAGAAAACTTCCACAAGTACTTCGCAGCACCGGAAGACGCGCCGGACGTCGAGCTGCCCGCTCGTGACAAGCGCTACGGCCTCAAGTCAGGCAACCGGGACTTCCAGTGGTATCGCCATGACGAGCGTTTCGATCTGAGCAAGCACCCGAATGAACCGCACCGTTTTGGCTGGGTAGTCGAGATCGATCCGATGGACCCCACGTCCACGCCGAAGAAACGCACCGCGCTGGGACGCTTCAAGCATGAAAATGCGGCTCTGACCATCGATCCTTCCGGTCACGTAGTGGTGTATCTGGGCGATGACGAGCGTGGCGAGCACCTATACAAGTTTGTTTCCAAAGGCCTGTACAACGCGGATGACCAGAAGGCCAACCGTGATCTGCTGGAAGACGGCACCCTCTACGTGGCCCGCTTCTCGGCCAAGGACGGTGAGACCAAGGGTCTGGGCGAGTGGATCGAGCTGACCCACGGCAAGAACGGCCTGACCGCCGAGAACGGCTTTGCCGACCAGGCGGAAGTGCTGATCTTCGCCCGTGAAGCCGCCACTCGGGTAGAAGCTACCACCATGGACCGCCCGGAATGGGTTGCTGTACACCCGAACAACAAGGCCGTGTTCTGCACCCTGACCAATAACAAGAACCGTGGTCAGGACGGCCAGCCGGTGGGTGGCCCCAACCCTCGCGCCAAGAACAACTACGGACAGATCGTACGCTGGTGGCCCCATGAGGGCAGCCATGTGGATAACCGTTTCAGCTGGGACCTGTTTGCCGTGGCCGGCAACCCGACCACCGCCAAGGGACTCTATGCCGGCAGTGACAACATCAATGCCGAGAACATGTTCAACAGCCCCGACGGACTGGGCTTCGATGATGCCGGTCGCCTGTGGATACAAACAGACGGCAAGTATTCCAATGCGGGTGAATATGCGGGCATGGGCAATAACCAGATGCTCTGCGCCGACCCGGAGAGTGGCGAGATCCGTCGTTTCGCCACCGGCCCCGTCGCCTGTGAAATCACCGGTCTGGCGTTCTCACCCGATCAGCGCACGGTGTTCATCGGTGTACAGCACCCCGGCGAAGATCTGGCACCGTCCCACTTCCCGGCCGGCGGCACCAGCAAGCCTCGCTCCACCATCATGATGGTACAGCGCAAGGACGGCGGCATTATCGGCAGCTGATTCGTCATCTTCGGAACATCAAGGGCTGTACCGCCAGGCGGGCAGCCCTTTTGTGTTTCTGTCCGCTACACTGAAACCGCTACCGTCGATCAACCGCCCTGTTCGCTCGCCTTCATACCGGGTTCAGTCGGACTGTTGTCTCATACAGGCAGACTATCAGCGGGCAGATCCACACCTTCTTGCCCAACCGTTGGGGGGAGACACCATGAGAAAACTGATTCAGGCCCTGTCCCTGGCAGCACTGCTGCCAACAGCTGCCATGGCCGACGATTTGACACTGGACTCAGCAGTTGGTGGCGCGGTCGGCGGAGCCATCGGCGGCGCATTGGGGGCCGAGCTGGGGGGCCGTGATGGCGCCATCGCCGGATCAGGCATCGGCGCGGCCGTCGGTACGGCAATCAACACCCGTGAGCATCGTGACCGCGATCATGATCGTGACGATTACCGAAGAAGGGATGACCGTCGCTATCGCGAATACCGCGAAGAACACCACCATCATTACCGGGGCGAACGCCGCAACGGTTCCGGTTTCTGTCCTCCCGGACAGGCGAAAAAGGGACGTTGCTGATCCCCAGGCTGCGCACTGTACAGCCAGCCGGTGCCGGTCAACGACCGGCGCCGAACCTCAGGCTATCCAGATCAGGCTCGCCATGCGCCCGGTGCGACCGTCGCGCCGGTAGGAAAAGAACAGATCCTGCTCGGTATAGGTGCAGTGCTCACCTCCCGTAATCATGCTCACACCCGCCGCCTGCAAGCGCAGGGTTGCCAGCCTGTACAGGTCCGCCAGCCAGCGGTCGGCATGTGCAGGAGAAGGTCTGAACGCGGCGATGGCCTCCGCATCCCTCGCCATAAAGGCACTGCGAACCTCAGACCCGACTTCAAACGCCTGCGGCCCGATTGCAGGACCCAGCCAGACGCGAACACGCTCGGGCTCATGGAAAGTGTCCAGAGTTGCTTCCAGCACCCCGTTCAGCAGTCCACGCCACCCCGCATGCGCCGCCGCAACCTGCTCACCACGTTCATCCGCGAACAGAACCGGCAGACAATCGGCCGTCATCACCGCACATACCACACCCGGTGTCCGGGTCCAGCAGCCGTCGGCCTCACGCACCACGCCATCGGCACGCGCTTCCACCACCTGAACACCGTGTACCTGTGTCAGCCACTGAGGCTGCGCCAATGCCAGCGAGGTCTGCAGGCGGCACCGATTTTCGGCAACCGCCCCAGGCCGATCACCCACATGGTCACCCAGATTCAGACTGTCCCAGGGCGCTTCGCTGACCCCGCCTGCGCGGGTGGTACTCAACGCCTGCACACCGGGCGCCAGCATCTGTTCAGGACGGATCAGTTTCATAGTTCGTAGTCGTACTCGTCGGCGTCACGTTTCAGAACGGCCAGCAGCTTCTGCATGTCTTCCGGCAGATCCACCTCCCAGGACACCAGCTCGCCGCTACTCGGATGCCAGAGTTCCAGCTTTTTGGCATGCAGGGCCTGACGCTTGAAGCCGCGCAACATGCTCTGCATCGCCGGACTGCATCCCTTGGGCAGACGGAAACGACCACCGTACAAAGGATCGCCCACCAGCGGATAATTGATATGCGCCATATGGACGCGGATCTGGTGGGTACGGCCGGTTTCCAGCTTCAAACGGATATGCGTATGGGCCCGGAATTTTTCCAGCACCCGATAATGCGTGACCGCTTCCTTGCCCAGCCCCACCACCGCCATTTTCTGACGCTGCTTGGCGTGACGCCCCATGGGTTCATCCACACAGCCGCCGCCGGTCATGACGCCATGCACTACCGCTTCATACTCTCGCCCCATGCTGCGATCCTGCAACTGGGCTACGATTTCCGTCTGGGCCGCAATGGTTTTGGCAACCACCATCAAGCCGGTGGTGTCCTTGTCCAGACGGTGCACGATACCGGCACGCGGCACCTGAGCAATATCGGGACAATGATGCAGCAACGCATTCATCAGTGTTCCGCTGTCATGCCCTGCCGCCGGGTGCACCACCAGACCGGCCGGTTTGTTCAGCACCAGAATGTCATCGTCTTCGTACACGATATCCAGCGGGATGGGTTCGGCTTCGTGATGCTCGATCCGTGCCAGCTCGGTGCGCACTTCAATCAGCTCGCCACCGTTGAGCTTGTCACGCGGTCGCCAGCTCTCGCCATCAACCTTGAGATTGCCGTCCTTGATCCAGCCCTGAATACGCGAGCGGGAGTAGTCCGGAAAGAGCTGTGCGGCGGCCTGATCCAGGCGCACGCCATACATCTCGGCCGGTACTTGTACTTCGAGTTCTAGCTGTTCTGACATCTGTATGATTCTTCGTCGGCGGAGGTTTGGGCATGGGCTCCGGTTATGTTTAAATAGACCGGAAATTACCTGGCCAGTATAACTGAATCCGGCCATTCACGCCGAATCCGGCTCCAGTATCAGGAATGATAAACATGCGACCCTTGAAAGTATTCGCCACAGTAGCGCTTTTCAGCCTGCTTTCCGCCTGCTCCTGGTTTGGGGGGGAAAAGGAAGTGGCCCCGGATGTGCCCGAACAACAGCTGTATGACGAAGCACTGAGTGCACTGGAAGCGGACAACTACACCCTGGCGATTGAAAAGCTGCAGTTGCTGGAAGCACGCTATCCGTTCGGTCGCTTCTCCGAACAGGCCCAGCTGGAACTGATTTACGCCTACTTCCACAACTATGAGCCGGAAGCCGCCCGTGCCGCCGCCGACCGTTTCGTGCGCCTGCACCCCAACCACGAAAACGTGGATTATGCGTACTACCTGAAAGGCCTGACCGCCTTCGAGGAAGACCGCTCCTTTTTTGAAAAATACCTGCCTATCGATGTCAGCCAGCGCGACCCCGGCGCAGCGCTGGATTCCTTCGAAAGCTTCTCGACGCTGCTGAGACGCTATCCGGACAGCGAATACGCGCCCGACGCACAAAAGCGCATGCAGTACCTGAAAAACCGTCTGGCTACTCATGAGATCCATGTTGCCGCCTACTACATGAAACGCGAAGGCTGGGTCGCTGCTGCCAACCGGGGACGCTATGTGGTGGAAAACCTGCAGGAAACTCCGGCCGTACCTGATGCACTGGCCATTATGGCCGAAGCCTATACCGAGCTGGGCATGCACGACCTGGCTCAGAACTCGCTGGAAGTCCTGCGCCTGAACTACCCGGATTATCAGATCCGTCCCTTCAAGAAGGCGCGCGCCACACTGATGCAAACCGCGACCTTTGGTCTGGTCGGTGGGGAAGAACCCGCCGAACCGGCCCGCCCGGTACCACCGGCCGAGCGCCTGCGCAGCGAAATGCACGAGCAGCAGGATGCAAAAGCGGCAACGGAAGAAGACCGTTCGCTGTTCAGCCGCATGACCTTCGGCGTATTTGATGACGACGAGGAAGAAGCCGCGCAATAACGCCTCTTCCTTCCACACCAGACACGAAAAGGGCCGGCATTTGCCGGCCCTTTTGCGTTTCGAGAGACACGATAAAACCGTTCAGAGTCCCGCCTTCCAGCCCGAGGTAATCGGATAGCGGCGGTCACGACCAAAGCCGCGCTGAGTAACCCGCGGCCCCACCGGAGCCTGACGTCGCTTGTACTCGTTGATATCCACCAGCCGCACCACTCGATTCACATCGGCCGCAGCAAACCCCTCGTCGATGATCGCCTGCGCTGAGTAGTCCCGCTCCACGTACAGTTCAAGAATGCGATCCAGCACGTCATAGTCCGGCAGACTGTCCTGATCGGTCTGATCCGGTGCCAATTCGGCCGAAGGCGGTCGGTCGATTACCCGTTGCGGAATCACCGGCGACAGGGTATTGCGATACCGGGATAACCGGTATACCAGCGTTTTGGGAATATCCTTGAGCACATCAAAGCCCCCTGCCATATCACCATACAAGGTGGAATAACCCACCGCGATTTCACTCTTGTTGCCGGTCGTCAAAACCAGATAGCCTTTTTTGTTGGAAACCGCCATCAACAGTACACCACGACAGCGGGCCTGCAGGTTTTCCTCGGTGGTGTCCGGTGCGTACCCATCCAGCTGGGTGCGCAACTGCTGCATGAAGCTGTCGTACAACGGCTCGATGGAAATCACGTCGTACGCGATCCCCAGCGCTCGGGCCTCAGCCTCGGCATCCTCCAGGCTCATGGAGGATGTCCAGCGGAACGGCATCATGATCGCTTCGACTCGTTCAGGTCCCAGTGCATCAACCGCCACGGCGACACTCAAAGCCGAATCGATCCCCCCCGACAGTCCCAGCACCACGCCGGGAAAACCGTTCTTGTTGACGTAATCGCGGACCCCAAGCACCAGCGCCTGATAGACGCTGGCTTCAAGCGTCAGCGCCGGAGCTGAAGCCTGTTCGGGAGTGAGCTGACCGCTGGCAGCATCAAACGTCGCCGTGTACAGTCCCTCGCTGCAATGATCCCCCTGGAACAGCGCCTCGCCCTGAGCCGAGACCAACAGCGAGCTGCCGTCAAAGACCAGCTCGTCCTGACCACCAACCTGGTTCAGGTAGACCACCGGCGCCTGCACCTGTCGGGCTCGCTGTGTCAGTATGTCCAGACGCTGATGTTCCTTGCCCATATGGTAGGGCGAGGCATTCAGACTCAATACCAGATCGATATCGGCTTCAGCCAGCTGAGCGGCGGGCGCACTGTGCCAGATATCCTCACAGATACTCAGACCGATACGCACGTCACGGCATTCGAAAACCCCTGCTCGATCACCCGCCACAAAGTAACGCTGCTCGTCGAACACCTGGTAGTTGGGCAAACACTGCTTGGCATATTCACAGATCAGCTCACCGTCACGAATCACACCCGCCATATTGTACAAGGCACCTTCGCGATAGCCGGGATAGCCCAGCACCAGCGTAATCCCGCCGACCTCTTTCTTGATCCGTTCCAGTGCCTGCTGAATGCGGCCTTCCAGGCTTGGGCGTAGCAGCAGGTCCTCCGGTGGATAGCCGCTCAGCGCCAGTTCGGGAAACAGCACCAGGTCGGCCTGGTACTCATCCCGCGCTTCAAGTGCCGTGGCGATAATACGATCGGTATTGCCGGGGATGTCCCCGACCAGCAAGTTCAGCTGGGCCATCAGGACCCGTATCGGTGTGCTCATCGATCTCCCGCTATTTGTCAGCGTGCAGTTAAACGTCCAGCCGGAGAGTATGCATCAGGATTGATCACGGGTGAACGCTCCAGCAGCAGATCAGCCAGCAATCGGGTCGATGCCGGTGCCAGCACCAGCCCGTTGCGGTAATGCCCCGTATTCAGATGCAGTCCGTCCCAGCCCGGTACCGCGCCAATGAAGGGCACCCCTTCCGGCGATCCCGGACGCAGTCCTGCCCAATGGCGTTCCACTTCGTAATCGGCCAGCTCGGGTACGATGCGTGTGGCCGTATCAAACAGTGACTGACGTGCTTCTTCGGTAGGCGTCTTGTCGAAGCCGGCATGTTCCAGCGTACTGCCGACCAATACCCGGCCATCGTTGCGCGGAATCACATAGCGACCGTCCAGCATCACCACTCGATCGACCACGCCCGGCGCCGCCTTGAACACCATCATCTGTCCACGCACCGGCTCTACCGGCAGCGCCAATCCCAACTGAGCCAAAATCTGTCCGCTCCAGGCACCGCCCGCCAGAATTACATTATCCGCCTTGTGCTCACCCTGGGCGGTCCTGACACCGGTCACCCGCTGTCCGAAGGTCGTAAAGCCCGTGACCTCGCTGTCTTCGCACAGCGTGATATTGGCCTGCAGCTGTGCACTCTTGCGCAGTGATTGACCCAACCGCGGATTGCGAATGCTGGCCACTTCCGGCATCCAGATCGCTGACTCGAACCCCGGCCCCACGTGCGGCTCGGTCTGGTAGATGAAATCCGACTCGACCCGTGTCATGGGACGATGAAAGCGCTGTGCCCAGGCCAGCGCGGTTTGCTCTTCCTGCGCTTCTACCTGCAGCATCAACATGCCCTTCTGGCGCAACTCAGGGTCGCAGCCGGTTTCGGCGAGCAGTTCCTGCGACAAATGGACATAACTGGTTTGTGACCACAGCGCCAGAGCAGTGATCTCGTCCTGGTAGCGCCAGGGGTACAAGGGCGAAACGATCCCGCCCCCGGCCCAGGAGGCTTCGCGCGCACTCTGGCCACGCTCCAGTACCTTGACCCTGGCTCCGGCCTGGGCCAACAGACGTGCCGTCATCAAACCGATGACTCCGGCACCTACAATCAGAAAATCAGACATGGATCGACGCTCCCTCATTACGTCTTGAGACACAATCGTGGATGATATGGTTGCTGTATCATGGTTCCGGAGTAACCCGTGTCGAGCGCACACGTCCCATCAGGGACAGGATGACATGATGTTCACGGACACTGTCGGGCACACGCACGCGAAAGGTGCCGTTGGAACCGCCCAGGGCCGTCCCGTCCGGCTGGTACACCAGCCTGTCGCCCCGGTTCCAGAGTATGGTCGCAGCTGATGGAAAGTTCGCAACGTAAAACACTGTTTCATCATTGTTCACGCTGCCGTTCTGATCCTGATCAACAAAGATCAAGCCACCCTGCCACTGAGCCACTCCCTGATGCGCCGTGCCAGCACATTGCAGCCCGTTGTCGGAACGGCACAGGGTCACACGGCGGTTCTGCGCGATCGCTGTAGAACGCGTCAGGACCAGCAGGCCGATCAGATCGGATTCGACGGCACTGAGCCGGGTATTGGCCAAGAGCGCGGTAAACGAAGGCGGTGCCAGAGCAGCCAAAATACACAGAATAGTGATGCCGAGCATCAGCTCGACCAGCGTCAGTCCCCGCTGAACAGGGGCCGGCGGTATACGGCGATCATCCATGATCAACCTCTTTGATTCAATTCCTTGGCGGTTTGTCCCTAAACCGCAGCCATCAAGGATTGATCAAAAAGCGTTCAGCTGTCAAGCGATCGCTTTCACGTCCACTTCAAAGATCAACGTCTTGCCCGCCAGCGGGTGGTTGAAGTCCACCGTCACCTTGGTGTCATTGAAATCGATGATCACGCCCGGCAACTCGCCGCCCGGCTCCTGAAAGGAAAATACCAGCCCTGGCTCCAGTTCCATATCCTTGAACTGGCTACGCGGCATCACCTGAATATTGCTCGGGTTATGCATGCCAAAACCGCGTTCGGGCGCGATGGTCAGCGAAGCCTGCTCGCCCTCTTTCAGCCCCAGCAGCGCCTGCTCAAAGCCTTCCGGGATGTTGCCGTCGCCAAAGGTAAACTGTGCCGGTGCCTTGTCGAAGTTGCTGTCGATCACCTGGCCATCCTCCAGCTTGATCGCGAAGTGCATAGTAATGGCCTTGCCCGGGCCAATAACCGCGTCTGTCATTCTCGGGTTCCTGTATCAGAGGTTTCATTGCCACCCAGGAAAAACATGTCAACCAGCAGCAGGCATGTTCCCAGCGTGATGGCACAGTCGGCAATATTGAAGGCCGGGAAGTAATAGCCGTTCCAGTGCAGTGAAATGAAATCCACCACATGCCCGTGCACGGTGCGATCGTAAAGGTTGCCCAGCGCTCCGCCCAACACCAGTGCCAGTCCGATCCCCAGACATTTTTGGGCCTTCGGTGTACGCCACATCCAGTGCAGCAGGAAGGCACTCATGCCCACGGCGATGGCCACAAACAGCCAGCGTTGCCAGCCACCGGCCGTTGCCAGGAAGCTGAACGCCGCTCCCGTATTGTAAAGCAGGGTCAGATCAAACACCGGCAGCAGTGGTACGGGGTTGGCGTAGATCAGCTGGGTATCGGCCAGGTACTTGCTGACCAGATCCAGCACAACCACTCCCAGGCTCAGCCAGAGCCAGCGCAATGCACTGGCTCCCCGCGTATCAGTCATGGATGCAGTCATCAGGCAAATTCGCGCTGTTCGCCCTCGCCTTCCACGTTGCTCACACAGCGACCACACAGCTCGGGATGCTCGCTGTTGTGGCCGACATCCTCGCGATGGTGCCAGCAGCGGCCACACTTGGCATGTCCGGATGCCGCTACGGCCACTTTCAACCCGTCAACCTCGGTGGTACGTGCGTCGGCAGCAGCGGTCAGCGGCTGCAGAGCCGCCTTGGAGGTGATCAGGACGAAGCGCAGTTCGTCACCCAGTCGCTCCAGATCTGTCCGCAGGGCATCATCGACAAACAGAGTCGCTTCCGCCGCCAGCGAGGCCTTGACCAGCTTTTCGTTACGGGCGTCTTCAAGGCACTTGTTGACGGCGCCTTTCACTGCCATCACACGCTGCCAGAAATCATTGCCGAGCGCCTCGTCTTCGGCCAGTTCGAACAGGCCGTCATACCAGGTGGTCAACAGGATGGAGTCGCGATGCTCGCCCGGCAGGGCCGCGTAGATCTCTTCAGCGGTGAAGCTGAGGATCGGAGCCACCCAGCGCACCAGCGCCTGCGCGATATGGAACAGCGCAGTCTGGCAGGAGCGACGGGCCAGAGAATCCGGCTTGGTGGTGTACTGGCGGTCCTTGATGATATCCAGGTAGAAGCCGCCCAGCTCCTGCACACAGAAGTGGTGCACCTGCTGGTACACATCCAGGAAGCGGTAGCTGTCGTAGGCCGCAATCACCTTTTTCTGCAGCTGTGCCGCCGCATCAACCGCCCAGCGGTCCAGCGCCAGCATGTCAGCCGCATCAACCATGTGCTCGGCCGGATCAAAGCCATTCAGGTTGGCCAGCAGGAAGCGCGAGGTGTTGCGGATACGGCGGTAGCTGTCGGCCGTGCGCTGCAGGATCTGCTTGGACACGGCCATCTCGCCGGAGTAGTCGGTCGAGGCCACCCACAGGCGCAGGATATCGGCACCCAGGCTATCGGTCACTTCCTGCGGCGCGATCACGTTACCGAGCGACTTGGACATCTTGTAGCCCTTTTCATCGACGGTAAAGCCGTGTGTCAGCACCTGCTTGTAGGGTGCGCAGCCATTAATGGCGATGGACGTTTTCAGCGATGACTGGAACCAGCCACGGTGCTGATCGGACCCTTCCAGGTACATGTCGGCCGGGAAACTCAGACCTTCACGCTCGCGCAGTACGGCATGGTGGGTCACGCCGGAGTCGAACCAGACGTCCAGGGTGTCGGTCACCTTATCGTAATCGGCTACTTCCGCACCCAGCAGTTCGGCAGCATCCAGTTCAAACCAGGCATCGATGCCTTCCGCTTCGATTTTCTCGGCCACCTGCTCGATCAGAGCGGCGGTATTCGGATGCAATTCGCCGGTCTGCTTGTGGGTAAACACGGTGATCGGCACACCCCAGGTACGCTGACGAGACACACACCAGTCCGGGCTCTGGTCAACCATGGACTCGATTCGGTTCTGCCCCCATTCCGGGAACCACTGTACCCCCTTGATGGCATCCAGCGCCTGGCTTTTCAGACCCTTGGCATCCATGGACACGAACCACTGCGGCGTGGCACGGTAGATCAACGGGGTTTTGGTACGCCAGCAGTGCGGGTAGCTGTGCTCAAAACGCTTCAGGTGCACCAGCTTGCCTTCCCGCTCCAGCGCTTCACACACGGGGCCATCCGCCTTGTAAACATGAACGCCGGCGAATTCACCCGCCGCATCCGTGTACGTACCGTTGCCCTGCACCAGATTGAGCGTACTCAGGCCATAGGACTGACCCACCATGAAGTCTTCCATACCGTGGTCGGGCGCCGTATGCACCGCACCGGTACCGGCATCGGTGGTGACATGGTCGCCAAGGATCACCGGCACCTGCTTGTCGTAGATCGGATGCTGCAACTGCAGCAGTTCCAGCGCACTGCCGTTGCAGGTCGCCAGCACGTCGAACTTGTCCACTCCCCAGCGCGCCATGATGTCATCCACCATTTCCGCCGCCAGTACCATACGGTCCACACCCTGCTCGGTGTGCGCTTCCACCAGCGCGTAGTCCAGTTCACCATTCAGTGAGACCGCCTGGTTGGCCGGGATGGTCCAGGGTGTGGTGGTCCAGATCACCACAGAGACCGGTGCTTCGTTGGCCGCCGCGTCAAACAGCGCCAGCACCTTGTCCTGATCCACAAAGGTGAAGCGCACGTCGATGGATGTCGATGTTTTGTCCTGGTACTCCACTTCGGCCTCGGCCAGTGCGGACTGACCGACCACACTCCAGTAGACCGGCTTGTAGCCTTTCACCAAATGACCGTTTTCGATGATTTTGCCCAGCGCACGCACGATATTGGCTTCGGTATCGAAGTTCATCGTCAGGTAGGGCTTATCCCAGTCGCCCAGCACGCCCAGACGGATGAAGTCGGCTTTCTGCCCGGCTACCTGCTCGGCGGCATAGTCACGGCACTTCTGGCGGAATTCACGGTAGGGCACCTTGTCCCCGGCCTTGCCGATCAGCGTTTCGACCTTATGCTCGATCGGCAGCCCGTGGCAGTCCCAACCCGGCACGTAGGGCGCGTCGAAACCGCTCAGGGTCTTGGATTTGATGATCATGTCCTTGATCACCTTGTTGACCGCATGACCGATGTGGATGCTGCCGTTGGCGTAGGGAGGGCCATCGTGCAGGATAAACGTTTTGCGTCCCTTGCCTTCTTCGCGCAGCTGACGATAGAGGTCAATCTTGTCCCAGTGCTCCAGCCAGGCCGGTTCTCGGTTAGGCAGATTGCCGCGCATCGGGAATGCCGTTTCCGGCAGGTTCAGGGTCGCTTTGTAGTCGGTCATAACAGGTCGCTTCCAGGGGTAAGGTCAGTCTTGTGCAGTCTGGTCGAACCAGGCTCGGACATGGTCAATATCGGTTTCGATCTGGGCCTTGAGCGCATCAATCCCGTCGAACGCACGCTCGTTACGAACAAAGTGAAGAAACTCGACCCGCATCAGGCGGCCGTACAGTTCTTCACCTTGATAATCCAGCAAATGGACTTCCAGCACCGGCTGGCGGCCATTTACCGTGGGGCGAATGCCCACATTGCAAACACCGGGCAGGCACTGGCCATCGATTTCGGCACGTACGGCAAATACGCCACGCAGCGGGCAGGCATAGCGATGCATACGCACGTTGGCCGTGGGCACACCCAGCTGGCGGCCCAGCTTCTGGCCATGCATCACCCGGCCGGTCACGGCATAACGCCAGCCCAGCAGCGCGGCCGCCAGTTCGAAATCGTTCTGCTGCAGGGCCGTGCGGATACGGGTACTGCTGACCCGATCACCGGCCAGTTGATAGGTGGTTGTGCCTTCGACACTGAAACCGTGGCGCTTGCCCGCCGCACACAGCATGTCGAAGTCGCCACGACGATCACAGCCGAAGCGGAAGTCGTCACCCACCACAAAGTGCTGTACCGCCAGGCCTTGCAACAGCAATTCATCGATAAAGGCTTCCGCCGACATACTGCGCAGGCGGCTGTTGAACGTAAGACACACCACCCGGTCAATGCCTTCGGCCTCGAGCAGACGCACTTTCTCGTCAAACCGGGTCAGGCGCGGCGGTACCTCCGCACCACCGAAAAACTCGCGCGGTTGCGGTTCAAAAATGATCACCACACCGGGCAGGCCCAGTTCGGCAGCCTTGGCCTTCACCTGGGCCAGCACCTTGCGGTGGCCCTGATGAACGCCATCAAAATTGCCGATCGTGGCAACACAGCCACGGTGTCGGTCTCTCAGATTGTGTAAGCCTCGTATCAATTCCATGCAGTTGCTGAGCCGGCGCCAGAAATATGGACTGCGCAGTATATCGCACTCTGGCCACTGCGAGTACCGCTCAGAAAGTGTTCAACCACGCAAATGACGCAGACGCAGCCCCGTTGCCAGCAGCGTCAGCAGATAAGCACCACCGCCGGCCAGGACCAACAGCGCCATCCACTGTATCCGCGTCCAGAGGTCGGCCTGCAGCCAATCGCCCTGCTGCTGCAGGATCATCAACACGGTTAACACCAGCACCGCCGACGCACTGAACAGGCGAAGCAGCATGGCGCTCCAGCCCGGCTGCCAACGGAACACACCTTCTTTCAGCAGGCCATGCAGCAGCCAGCCGGCATTCATGAACGCCGACAGGGAAGTCGCCAGCGCCAGCCCGGCATGATCCAGCGGCCACACCAGGATCAGATTCAGCACCATATTGGCGATCATCGCCTTGACCGCGATTTTCACCGGCGTTTTGGTGTCCTGACGCGCAAAGTAGCCCGGCGCCAACACCTTGATCAGCATGAATGCCAGCAGCCCGAAGGCATAGGCCCGCAGACTGAAAGCCGACATCAAAACGTCACGATCGGTCATCTCGCCGTAGTGGAACAGAGTCGCGATCAGCGGTTCGGCCAGCAACGCCAGCGCCAGCGCCGCCGGCACGCCGATCAGCAGAATCATGCGCACCCCCCAATCGAGCATCTGCGCAAAGCGGTCCGGGTTCTGCGCCGCATGCGTACGCGACAGGCTCGGCAGAATCACCGTGGCAATGGCAATGCCAAAAACGCCCAGCGGCAGCTCTGAGAGGCGATCGGAGTAATACAGCCAGGACACGCTGCCGGTTTGCAGGAAGGACGCCAGTACCGTATCGAGCAACAGATTGATCTGCGCTACCGAGACGCCAAACAGCGCCGGCAGCATCAGCTTGAGGATGCGGCGCACGCCTTCATCCCTGAATCCCGGCTGGGGCAATGGCAACAGCCGCAACCGGGCCAGAAAAGGCAGCTGAAACAGCAGCTGCACCGCACCGGCCATGAGTACTCCCCAGGCCAGCGCCATCACCGGTGTTGCCAGCAGCGGACTCAGCCAGACCGCCGACCCGATCAGGCAGAGGTTCAGCAACACCGGCGTAAATGCAGGTACGGCAAAGCGCTCGTAGCTGTTAAGCACCGCACCACAGAATGCGGTCAGCGAGATCAGCAGCAGATAAGGGAAGGTGATCCGCAACATGTCTGCGGCCAACGTGAATTTCTCACCCCCGGCCATGTAAAAGCCGGGCGCAAACAGGGCCGCCAGCAGAGGGGCTCCAATAACGGCCAGCACGGTCACCGCCACCAGCACCGAACCCAACGAGCCAGCCACCCGGTTAACCAGTTGCTGCACCGAAGCCAGGTCTCGTTGCGTGCGATATTCCGACAGCACGGGCACAAAGGCCTGGGAAAAGGCCCCTTCGGCAAACAGGCGCCGCAAGAAGTTGGGAATTTTGAACGCCACGAAGAAGGCATCGGCACTGCCGCTGGCACCGAAATAACCGGCGATGACCACGTCACGCACCAGGCCCAACACCCTGGACAGCAGAGTCATGATGCCGACGATTCCACTGGAGCGCAGCAGCCCCGCACCTTTTTTCTGTGTTTGCTCCGTCACGCTCGACCCTTACCACTTGCAAAAATGTGCGCCGATCATAGCTCTGATTACAAAACAGACAAAGTCCGGCATCGAAACAGGGGCATTTGGTTGACATCTGACACTGGGGCATGAATAATGTCGCGTCTAATTTTTCGGCATTACAGCGCCGTAATCTGATCAACTTAATTATTGAAGGAGCCGGATCGTGGCTAATTCCGCAGGATCCAAAAAACGCGCTCGTCAGGCGGAGAAGCGTCGTCAGCACAACGCTAGCCTGCGCTCCATGGCGCGCACGTACATCAAAAAAGTAATCGCTGCCATCAACAGCGGTAACCAGGAAGCTGCTCAGGAAGCGTTCAAGGTCGCTCAGCCGATCATGGACAGCTCCGTCAACAAGGGCATTTTCCACAAGAACAAGATCGCTCGCACCAAGAGCCGTCTGAACGCTCGCATCAAGGCAATGGCTGCCTAAGCCTGACCCCTGAGCAAGCGAATAAAAAAACCGGCCTTGGCCGGTTTTTTTGTATCCATCCATCGCAGAAGGCGTCAGGCCAGCACCAGGTTGTCCCGGTGCACCAACTCTTCCTCCCCCATGAAACCCAACAATGACTCGATTTCGCCGCTCGAACGACCGATAATCAGACCCGCATCCTCGGCGCCGTAATTGGCCAGTCCACGCGCCACTACACGCCCGGCCTCGTCCATCATCATCACCATTTCACCACGGGAGAAATCACCACTCACCGAGCGCACACCCGCCGGCAACAGACTCTTGCCGCGTTCAACCAATGCTACGACCGCACCCGCATCCAACACCAGCGTGCCACGCGCCTGCAGGTGACCGGCAATCCACTGTTTGCGTGCCGCCATCGGCTCCCGCTCCGGCAACAGCAGTGTTCCGACCGGCTCGGCCGCATGCAGTTTCAACAAGATATCCGGCTCGCGCCCACTGGCAATCACGGTCACCGCACCCGAGCGCGCCGCCAGCTTGGCCGCACGCACCTTGGTTGCCATGCCGCCACGCCCCAGCTTGCCGCCTCCGCCCGCCATGGCTTCCAGACGACCATCCCCGGCCATCGCTTCGCCAATCAGCTCCGCATCAGGATTACTGCGCGGGTCGGCGGTATACAGACCCTGCTGGTCAGTCAGCAGAATCAGCGTATCCGCTTCGACCGCATTGGCCACCAGAGCCCCCAGGGTGTCGTTGTCGCCAAAACGGATCTCACTGGTAACAACGGTGTCGTTTTCATTAACGACCGCTACTACGCCCAGCTCGATCAGGGTACGCAAAGTGGCGCGGGCATTGAGGTAACGCTTGCGGTTGGACATGTCGTCATGGGTCAGCAGCACCTGTGCCGTATGCATGCCGTGACGGCGGAAGTTGGTTTCATAGGCCTGCACCAGCCCCATCTGCCCCACGGCAGCTGCAGCCTGCAGGCGATACACCTCGGGCGGTCGCTCCGACCAGCCCAGGCGCGTCATACCTTCTGCCACCGAGCCGGACGATACCAGCACCACTTCCACACCACGCCGGGTCAGTTCAACCAGCTGATCAACCCAGCCAGCTATCGCAATCTGATCCAGCCCCTGACCATCATTGGTCAGCAACGCACTGCCTATTTTGACAACCCAACGCCCCGACCGGGCCAAGCTCTTCCGTCCCGCTGTCACCTTGCCATTACTCCGTCAGCGCACATACTCCACTTCGACGTCGTAATCATCGTCATCGAAGTCATCATCATCCAGATCATCTTCCGCCTCGCGACGGGCCCGCATCTCGGCACGCAGACGCTGCAAATTCTCCCGCGCCTCTTCGTCGATCAGCGCACGAATGCGGCGCTCCTCGTCCAGCAGCTCAGGATTTTCCGCCACAGCTTCGGCACGCGCATCCAGGAACGTCTGCAGATCATGCACCAGTGGCGTCAAGCCCGTCTTATTCAGTGCCGACACCTGATACACAGGCCCCTCCCAGGACAGCGCATCAATCACTGCCTGGCATGCCGCATTCTGCTCTTCTTCCGGCAGCATATCCAGCTTGTTCAACACCAGCCAGCGCGGCTGATCAGCCAGCGTGGCGCTGAATTTTTCCAGCTCTCGTACAGCTGTCAGCGCCGCCTCGGCGGGCGTCACATCATCCCAGGGCGCCATATCGACCAAGTGCAGCAGCACGCGATTACGCGCCAGGTGCTTCAGGAAGCGAATCCCCAGCCCGGCACCTTCGGCCGCACCTTCAATGATGCCCGGAATATCCGCCACCACAAAGCTGCGATGCGCCTCGGTTCTGACCACCCCCAAATTCGGTACCAGGGTGGTAAACGGATAATCGGCCACTTTCGGTCGAGCCGCCGAGACGGCGCGAATCAGGGTCGACTTGCCGGCATTGGGCAACCCCAGCAGGCCCACATCGGCCAACACCTTCAGCTCCAGACGCAGATTGCGCAGCTCGCCAGGACTACCCTTGGTGGTCTGACGCGGCGTACGGTTCACACTGCTCTTAAAGCGCGTATTACCCAAACCGTGCCACCCGCCCTGCGCAATCTTTTCGCGCTGACCGATAGTTGTCAGATCCGCCAGGATTTCATCGGTATCCACATCCACAACCGTCGTACCCACGGGCACTTTCAGCACCAGATCTTCACCCTTGGCGCCGGTACAATTGCGACTGCTGCCACCTTCCCCGTTCTGGGCGTTGTAACGCCGCGTAAAACGGTAGTCGATCAGTGTATTCAGGGATTCGTCGGCCTCGATGAAGATGGAACCGCCATCACCACCGTCACCGCCATCCGGGCCACCCTTCGGAATGAACTTTTCACGCCGGAAGCTCAGACAGCCGTTACCGCCCTTGCCAGCTTCCACCGTAATGGTCGCCTCATCGACAAATTTCATCTTTACCTCCAACTCTTGGTCATTCCGGGTGCGCCCTCAGCATACACCCTTCGACCGGACCCAGGCAGACAAGTTGCCATCATCCGGGTTTACAACGAAAAAAGCTCCGCCTGGGCGGAGCTTTTTAACGCAATCATCCTTCACTGCTTATGCAGGAACGACGCTCACGTATTTACGATTGTTCGGACCCTTGGTCTCGAACTTCACAACACCGTCAGCAGTCGCGAACAGAGTGTGGTCCTTGCCCAGGCCAACGTTAGTGCCAGCGTGGAATTTGGTGCCGCGCTGACGAATCAGGATGTTGCCTGCTGCAACAGCCTGGCCGCCGAAGCGCTTAACGCCGAGGCGTTTCGATTCCGAGTCGCGGCCGTTACGCGTTGAACCACCAGCCTTCTTATGAGCCATTCTTCAATCTCCTAATTCGGTTACTCAGGCACTGATGCCAGTAATTTTGACTTCAGTGAACCACTGACGGTGGCCCTGACGCTTCATGTGGTGCTTACGACGACGGAACTTGATGATGTTGACCTTTTCGCCACGGCCATGAGCCACGACTTCGGCAGCCACTTTGGCACCATCTACAACCGGCGCACCCACTTTGATGTCATCGCCATTGCCGACCAGCAGAACGCGGTCGAACTCGATGCTGGAACCCGCGTCAGCGGCCAGTTTTTCCAGCTTCAGTGTCTGTCCTTCCTGCACACGGTACTGCTTACCGCCGCTTACGATTACTGCAAACATGCTTTTCTCCAAGGTTTAACCTGCCCGGCTACTGGATACGAAACCTACTTCTAATGGCCGAAAACCGGAGGCTTTCTGGCACCCTATGGTAGGGAGCGTCGGTGGACAGGTTTAAGGCGCGGGATTTTACTCCATTTCACCCCAGCTCCGCAAGCAAAACAGCCCGTTTTACCGACATTTGCCGCTAATCCGGGGCTAACTCCCAGCGCCCGACTTGACACTCCTCGGGCCGCCACCTAGCATGCGGCGGGTGTTCAGTCCATATACAGAACCCCATCATGCAGCCACACCAGCTAAACCCGGCGATCGAGCCGCAGTTTGATGCCGTTACCGATTACATTCTCAACCACCTGGGCTCCAATGTGCCCCTGGTGGAAAAGATCGGCCACTACATCGTCTCCGGCGGCGGCAAGCGCCTGCGCCCCCTACTGGTCCTGTTAAGCGCCAATGCCTGTGGCTACCAGGGCGAGCAACACATTCCGCTGGCCGCCGTGATCGAGTTTATCCACACGGCCACACTGCTGCATGACGACGTTGTCGACAACTCCGATTTGCGCCGTGGCAACGCCACCGCCAATGCCAAATGGGGCAATGCACCCAGCGTACTGGTCGGCGACTTCCTGCACTCCCGCTCTTTCCAGCTGATGGTGGACATCGGTCGCCTGGAGATCATGCAAGTCATTTCCAACGCCACCACTATCATCGCCGAAGGCGAGGTGATGCAGCTGCTCAACCAGCGCAATCCGGACACCACCGAAGACGCCTACATGCAGGTGATTCTCGGCAAAACTGCCATGCTGTTCGAAGCCGCTACCGAAGTGGGAGCCATTCTGGCCGACGCGCCTCCTGCCGAACAGGAAGCGCTGCGCCTGTACGGTCGCCACCTGGGCATCGCCTTCCAGATTGTCGACGACCTGATGGACTATCTGTCCGACAGTGAGACCATGGGCAAGAATGTGGGCGATGACTTGGCCGAAGGCAAGGCCACCCTGCCGCTGATCCATGCCATGCGCGTAGGCAGCGAAGAAGAACGCAAACTGATTCGCCACGCGATCCGCGAAGGCGGTCTGGACGATCTACAACCGGTACTGGCCATTGTCCAGAGCACCGGTGCCATCGACTACACCCGCGACAAGGCTCGCGGCGAGCTGGACAAGGCCATTCAGGCGCTGGACGCTCTGCCTTCCAGTTCCTTCCGTGACACCCTGATCACGTTGGCGGAACGTGCGCTGGAACGCACCAGCTGATCAAAGCGTCACCATAAACGGCTACTGGCGCGTGAGGTGATAAACGACCTCGCGCCGCGCCGCGCCCGTATCGGCCTGATCCAGGCGCACCACCGTAAAGGCCGGCTCAAACAGCTGCCGCACTTCAGCCTCGGTTACCGAAAACGGCGGCCCTTCTCCCCCCGGAAACTCCAGCGCAACCAGCAACATCTCGACTCCGGATAATAGCTCCTGCCGCAAGTGCGCCGCATAGGCACGCCGCAACTCGGGCGGCAGAGCAATCAGCGCGGCGCGATCATATACCGCCGCTACGTCACCCCAATGCTCCCGCCCCAAGGCAAAAAAGTCCGCGCTCCACAGTTTGATACCGTCCCGCTCTCGAGTATGCCCCTCGGGCACCGCAACCGGCGTGATCTGTACGCCATGCTCGACAAAGAAATCGCGACAGGCCAGATCGCTGAGTTCAACCCCGACCACCCCATGCCCCTGTTCGCGCAGCCAGAGCATATCGCTCGATTTGCCACACAGCGGCACCAGCACCGACGTGTCACCGGGCACCCCCAGACGTGACCAGTACTGCTGCAGCCAAGGATTGATGGCGGCCTGATGGAAGCCTATCTGCCCGTCCTGCCAACGGGCATGCCAGAATGCATGCTCCATACCTGTTCTCCCGCTTTGACTCAGTTGATGAGCAAATTACCTGACACAGCTCGTGCCTGAAAGGCCGCAAACCGGTATAATCGCCGAAATATTGATGAAATGCCTCTGGATATACGGTTTCTTATGACACGACCTTCCTCATTTGAACGCGACGAGCTGCTGCAATGCGGCCACGGCGAAATGTTCGGCCCGGGCAACGCCCAACTGCCGGTCGGCAACATGCTGATGCTGGATCGCATCATCAACATCAACACCGACGGTGGTCAGTTTGGCAAGGGCGAAATCATTGCTGAACTGGATATCCGTCCCGATCTCTGGTTCTTCGACTGCCACTTCCCCGGTGATCCGGTGATGCCCGGCTGTCTGGGCCTGGACGCCATGTGGCAGCTGGTCGGCTTCTTCCTGGGCTGGCGCGGCAACGAAGGTCGCGGACGCGCCCTGGGTTCCGGCGAAGTGAAGTTTACCGGCCAGGTACTGCCCTCTGCCAGCAAGGTGACCTATCACATCGAGCTCAAGCGCGTCATTGAGCGCAAGCTGGTGATGGGCATCGCCGACGGCTCCCTGGCTGTTGACGGTCGCGTGATTTATACCGCCAAGGATTTGCGCGTTGGCCTGTTCAAGCAGACCGATAATTTTTGATCCTGAACTTCAGGTTCATCGAACTGCCTTATAATAAGACTGTACTTTAGTTGATAGATTTAAAGAGAGGCTACACATGCGACGCGTCGTAGTGACCGGTATGGGAATCGTATCCTGCCTGGGTAACGACCTGGAAACAGTTCTGGACTCACTGAAGCAGGGCCGCTCCGGTATCAAGTTTCAACCGGAATACAAAGAACTCGGCTTCCGCAGCCAGGTGGCCGGCAGCATCGATATCGACCTGGATGCCCAGATCGACCGCAAGCTGCGTCGCTTCATGGGCAATGCGTCCGCCTACGCCTACCTGGCCATGAAACAGGCGATCGAGGATTCAGGCCTGCCCGAAGATCAGGTTTCCAACGTCCGTACCGGCCTGATTGCCGGTTCCGGCGGTGCCTCTTCCGCCGATATTGTGGAAACGGCCGATATTCTGCGCGAAAAGGGCGTGCGCCGTGTGGGCCCCTATCGCGTCACACGCACCATGGGATCAACCGTATCCGCCTGTCTGGCCACGCCGTTCAAAATCAAGGGCGTAAACTACTCCATCACCTCGGCCTGCGCCACCAGTGCACACTGTATCGGTAACGCCATGGAGCAGATCCAGCTGGGCAAACAGGATGTGGTTTTTGCCGGTGGCGGCGAGGAACTGCACTGGTCCCTGAGTGTCATGTTCGACGCCATGGGAGCCCTGTCCAGCAAATACAACGAAACACCGGAGAAAGCTTCCCGCGCCTACGATGCCAACCGTGACGGCTTCGTCATCGCCGGCGGTGCCGGCATGCTGGTTCTGGAAGAGCTGGAACATGCCAAGGCACGTGGCGCCAAGATCTACGCCGAACTGGTGGGCTACGGTGCCACATCCGACGGCTACGACATGGTGGCCCCGTCCGGCGAAGGTGCGGTACGCTGCATGCAGCAGGCGATGTCGACCGTCGATGGTTCCATCGACTACATCAACTCGCACGGCACCTCGACTCCGGCCGGTGACATCCAGGAACTGAAAGCGATGAAGCAGACCTTTGGCGACGATATGCCGCCAGTCAGCTCGACCAAGTCGCTGACCGGACACTCGCTGGGTGCTACCGGCGTACAGGAAGCGATCTACTCGCTGCTGATGATGCACAACAACTTCATCTGTGCATCGGCCAACATCGAAGAACTCGATGCGGAAGCGGAAGGCATGCCGGTCGTCACCGAACGCATGGACAATGTCGAGCTGAATCGCGTCATGTCCAACAGCTTCGGCTTTGGTGGAACCAACTCCACACTGGTGCTGGAAAAGTACACCGACTGAAGCACGGCTCGAGCTGTGATCAAGCATAAAAAAACCGCTCATTGAGCGGTTTTTTTGTATTCGGTTGCCAGCGTAACGATCAGCCCAGACTGCCCTGGTCACGCATAGTCTGCTGCAACCAGGACGTTGCCGTCTCATGCACCTCTTCCACTGTTTTGCCACCGGTATCAATAGCCGGCCCTATCGCCACTTCAACAGTACCCGGGTACTTGATGAACGATTTCCCTGGCCAGTATAGACCCGCATTATGTGCTACTGGGATCATGGGAACTTCACTGCTGACGGCCAGCATCGCTCCACCCTTGTTCCATTTACCCCATTCACCGGCCGGAACCCGCGTCCCCTGCGGAAAGATCAGCAGCGGAATGCCATCGGCCAGACGTGCCTTGCCCTGTTCCAGCAGCTGCTTGAGCGCACCACGGCGCTTGCTGCGATCCAGTGCGATCGGCCTCAACAGCGCCAGCGCCCAGCCAAACAGGGGAATGCGCAACAGCTCGCGCTTGAGCACAACCGCCTGCGGCCGTACCAGTATCTGAAAATACAGCGTTTCCCATTCACTCTGGTGATTCGCAATCACCACATAGCTGCCATCCTTTGGCAGATGTTCGCGCCCACTGACCCGGACCTTCACCCCACAGCAAATGCGCAACCAGATAATATAAAAATAGTTGATCAGCGTGAGAAACTTGAACCGGGCCCGAAACGGCAACAGAGGACCGACGATCAAACACAGCGTTGAAAACACCAGGGTCACGGGATAAAACCCGGCGTAATACATCAGGGAACGCAGAAACAGCAAAGGTGTTGCCTTGTAATTTTTTTTCACATCAGGCTCCCGCAACCGGGGCAGAAAATTCCCGTCGATTCATGACAGCTCCTGTTCGGCCTGCTTCTGATTCAGGACCGGATTGGCATACATCTGCTGCAGAAACGGTCGCGCTTCCACATCCACCTCCGCCAGACGGGCCTCGAACGCCTGCTGTTGCGAGTCACTGACCGCTTCCCCTGCCGCCGCCAAATTAGTCGGATGCAGACGATAGTTCAGGTGGATCTGACGATCAATTTCGGCTGCCAGCTGCTCCGGCGTTTCGAACTCACCCTCCAGCGGCGTGCCAAAAGCCACATGTACCGCCCCCTTGTCTCCGGTAATACCCCGCACGATGCTATTAATGTCCTCGAACTCCGACTTCTCATAGCTGCCGTTCATGGCCACCGCCGCCAGCTCCTGCGCCTTCAGCGCATCGCAGGGATCCCATTCGTAGGAAATGGATACCGGCACGATATTCAAACGCGCCACCATCTCGTTCAGAGAACGCTGCTTGCGATGCGACATGTACAGCATTTTCATCAACGCCGCATCCGTACGGTCATTGCCATCCTTGGCCCGCCCCTCCCGCTGGGCAATCCAGACAGAGTTGCCTTCGACGACACTGTGGTCGATATACGCCGATAGCTGGGTCAGCGCCGTCATCATTTCACGTCCCTTGGCGGAACGATTCACGATAAAACTTTTATTCAGGCGCATCAGGTCTGAAACGTAGGGCTTGCTCAACAGGTTGTCACCGATCGCAATCCGTACCGTTGACATGCCGCCCTGATAACGCACCCAGTTCACGAATGCGGGGTCCATGGCGATATCACGATGGTTGGACACAAACAGGTAAGACTCGCCGGCTTCCAGCCGCTCCAGTCCCGAGCAGCTCACACGCGTGGTTGTGCGGGAGATCATTTTCTGCATGTAGTTGGCCACCATCATCTGGAAGCCATTAACATTTTCAATATCACCCACCCGTGCCGCCACGGCTATACGCACCATCGGCTTCAGCAGCCAGCCCAAAGGCCCAAAGGCACGTGGAAATTGGTAGCGAGTCAGTGCCGAAATGCACTCGTCATCCCGAATCAGGCGCTGAAGTACCGCCTCAACTTCGGAGTCACGATAGGGGCGAATCGACTGGAATGGATCTGTGGCCTGTTTGTCTGCGTTCATGCGCGCGCTAACGTCTCTGGCTGCTCAAAAGCGCGTATTTTACCCTGTTACGGGCTTTTTTTGCAGTCGCTCACGCCTCTCCATCCACATCCGGCAATGGCATTTGGCCACTCAAGATTCAAAAGCCCCCTCGGGCCCGTTATAGTGCGCCTAGACATGATCCATTGCATCGGGTGGCCTCGTCGGGCCACACCTTCCAATACCGGTTAAGGGGATAGATTAAATTGGACACCTACATCATGCTGAAGCACACCCACCTGACCATGGTGGGTCTTAGCATTACGCTGTTTCTGATTCGAGGCCTGTGCATGTATGCCTGGCCCGGAGCACTCAAGGCTCGCTGGCTCAAGATCACGCCCCATGTGATCGATACGCTGCTGCTGCTCAGCGCCATTGGCCTGATGGTAACCCTGTCCCAGTATCCGCTGACACACCATTGGCTCACAGCCAAGGTATTGGGACTGCTGGCCTATATCGGTTTCGGTATCGTTGCGCTCAAGCGGGGACGCAACCTGCGCATCCGTAGTCTGGCCTTTCTGGCCGCACTGGCCAGTGTCGGCTATGTGCTGGCGGTTGCCATTACGCGCTCCCCTCTGCCGGGATTCTGAGCAGCGCAAGCACGGCGGGTCTTCAGGACTCGCCGTACAGTTCGCGAATGACCCGCTGCAACTCCACACGCCAGGGCCGCTGACGCACGCCGAATGTCGACAGCAGCTTGCGGCATTTGAGTACCGATGAAGCCGGTCGCTCGGCCAAAGGATGCAGATCGGCCGTCGATACCGCACGAATGGAAGTCACTTTCAGTTCCTCAAACTGGCGCACGGCCGCCAGTATCGCCTCACTGAAACCGTACCTGGTGGTTATTTCGGCACCGCAGTAATGGTAGGTTCCCCACACTTCAATCCCACAGGCCAGCTGACGCAGAATGGCCAGCACCACACGCGCCACATCATCGGCCGATGTGGGACAACCACGGCGGTCATCCGCTGCTTCCAGCACGCTGTCCTGACGCGCCTGCTCCAGCGTCCGCAACAGGAAATTATGCCCCCGGCCACTGAATATCCAGCTGACCCGCAAAATCAGATGCTGCGGTTGCAGCTGACGCACCCTTTCCTCACCTTCCCATTTACTGCGGCCAAAGCGACAAGGCGGTGAAGGCTCGTCATCTTCACTGTAGCCACTGGCATAGTGACCATCAAATACATAATCGGACGAAAGGTGCAGCAGGGGAATACTCAATTCTGCACAGGCACTCGCCAACAGCCCCGGTCCGTCCCGGTTCACCGCCAGCGCCTGATCGACCTGGCGTTCGGCAGCATCCACACGATTGAAACCGGCACAGTTGACGACATAATCGGGCAGATGCTTATCCAGCTGTCGGCGAATGTCGTCTTTCGAGGTAATATCCAGCTGACGCCGGTTCAGGGCCACCGGCTCAATGCCCGGGGTCTTTTCAAGCAATTCGGCAAGAGCATGCCCGACCTGACCGGCGGCCCCGATGATAAGCACTTTGACTGATAGAGTGTACGCGCTGGCGATCATACTGACTTGAACTCGAAAGTGGCGCTACAGGCTTTAAACGGATGTAAGGATTGTTTTGAGCATACCCTATTCATGTACGCTACACACCCGCTGCAGTGCAAAAAAATTGCCTTCGCCCTGTCTGACCAGAACAGACAAGCGACTCTGGAACGGACGCCTCGATGCACTCGCTTCCGCCATCCTGGAAGCCCGAGATCAAAAAGCTGAAAGCCCCGAAAAACGGGGCTCTCAATAGTCAACGGGAGGCTGTTTTTTGCCGGGGAGCCTGCCCGTCAGAAGGGGATGTCATCATCAAAGTCGTCAAAGCCCGGCGCGGGCTGAGATGCCTGAGGCGCCTGCTGGGGGGCAGACTGCTGAGGCTGCTGCGGCGGCTGACGGCGCGGGGCCTGCTGCTGCGGCTGTCCATATCCCATGGAATCGCCCTGAGGCGCATAACCACCCGAATCACCACCACCACGACTATCGAGCATCTGCATTTCACTGGCGACGATTTCAGTCGTGTAACGGTCCTGACCGTCCTGTCCCTGCCATTTGCGAGTACGCAGAGCACCTTCCACATACACCTTGGAACCCTTGCGCAGATATTCACCCGCGATTTCGGCCAGACGGTTGAAGAACACGATCCGGTGCCACTCGGTACGTTCCTGCATCTGGCCCGTCTGCTTGTCCTTCCAGCTGTCACTGGTGGCCAGTGTCACGTTGGTCACCGCATTGCCGTTGGGCATGTAGCGCACCTCGGGATCGCCCCCCAGATTGCCGACAAGAATTACCTTGTTAATACCACGTGCCATCTCGTTCTCCCCCCGTTTTCAATTTGCGTGCCAGCAGCATCCTGCCGCTGTATCCAGACGCTCAGAATAGCATACCGCCGGTTGTGATAGTAAGGCCGTTCGATACACCCGACAGGATCAATGCAGCCGCGGTTCAGCCCCCGAGAGCAAAGCTCTATAATGGTCCTTTTGCCAGCGGACAGCGGAGCAACAATGGACAAGATTCTGGTACGGGGTGCTCGCACCCACAACCTGAAGAATGTAGACCTCGACATCCCTCGCGACCAACTGATCGTGATCACCGGATTGTCCGGCTCGGGCAAGTCATCCCTTGCCTTTGATACGCTCTATGCCGAGGGACAGCGGCGCTACGTGGAGTCACTCTCCACCTATGCCCGCCAGTTTCTGTCCATGATGGAAAAGCCTGATGTAGACCATATCGAAGGCCTGTCACCGGCCATCTCCATCGAACAAAAGTCCACTTCACATAACCCGCGCTCGACCGTGGGGACCATTACCGAAATTTACGACTACCTGCGCCTGCTGTTCGCTCGAGCCGGCGAGCCTCGCTGCCCCGAACACAACCTGCCACTCGCTGCACAGACCGTCAGCCAAATGGTTGACCAGGTTCTGGCCCTGCCGGAAGGCAGCAAGGTGATGCTGTTGGCACCGGTTGTACAAGGCCGCAAGGGTGAACACTTGCACGTTCTAAATCAGTTGCGTACCCAGGGTTTCGTGCGCGCCCGCATTGATGGCCTGGTTGTGGACCTGGATGATGCTCCCGCACTGGACAAGAATCGCAAGCACGACATCGAAGTGGTGATCGACCGCATCAAGGTCCGTGATGACCTGCAAACACGTCTGGCCGAATCCTTTGAAACCGCTCTGGAACTGGCTGACGGTATTGCCAAGGTCGCCCCCATGGAAGACGGTCTCGACGAGCTGGTGTTTTCCGCCCGCTTTGCCTGCCCAGCCTGCGGTCACAGTATTCAGGAGCTGGAGCCTCGCCTGTTCTCGTTCAACAATCCGCACGGCGCCTGTCCCTCCTGCGACGGCCTCGGCGTACGCCAGTATTTCGATCCGCGCAAGCTGGTCCAGGACCCTTCTCTGCCCCTGGCACAGGGAGCCATTCGCGGCTGGGACAAGCGCAGTCTCTACTACTACCAGCAATTGCAGGCCGTCGCCGATCATTACGGCTTCAACCTGGATACGCCGTTTGAACAATTGTCGGAACAACATCGCCACCTCATTCTTGACGGCACCGGCAACGAAGAGGTCGCGTTTTTTTACCGCAACGATCGCGGCGACCGCGTCCAGAAGCTGCACCCTTTTGAGGGGGTCCTCAACAACCTGGAACGCCGCTACCGGGAAACCGAATCCGACAGCGTACGGGAAGATCTGGCCAAGTACCTCAATATGCAGCCCTGCCCATCCTGCCATGGCAGCCGCCTGCGTCGTGATGCTCGCCATGTCTATATCGACGAACAGACCCTGCCCGAAATCGTCTGCCTGCCCATTGGCCAGGCGCAGCACTACTTCCAGCATCTGCAGCTCAGCGGCAAGCAGGGTGAAATTGCCGACAAGATTCTCAAGGAAATTCGCGACCGTCTGACCTTTCTCGTCAACGTCGGGCTGGACTACCTGTCGCTGGAACGCAGTGCCGAAACCCTGTCCGGCGGCGAAGCCCAGCGCATCCGTCTGGCCAGCCAGATCGGTGCCGGACTGGTGGGCGTCATGTATGTACTGGACGAGCCCTCTATCGGACTGCATCAGCGCGATAACGAACGCCTGCTGCAAACCCTCAAGCATCTGCGTGATCTGGGCAACACCGTTATAGTCGTCGAACATGATGAGGATGCGATCCGCATGGCCGACTACCTGATTGATATCGGCCCCGGCGCCGGCGTACATGGTGGACAGGTCATTGCTGCAGGTACGCCCGATACCATCATGACAACTTCCGAGTCCATTACCGGGCAGTACCTGAGTGGCACACGTCGCATCGAAGTGCCTCGTGAACGCAAACCGGCCGTGCCCGAGCAGACACTGAAGCTGACAGGTGCCCGTGGCAACAATCTCAAAGGCGTCGACCTGGAAATTCCGGTGGGCCTGCTGACCTGTATTACCGGTGTGTCAGGCTCAGGCAAATCGACCCTGATCAACAACACGCTGTACCCGGTTGCAGCCACAGAGCTGAACCATGCCACCACGCTGGATGCGGCACCCCATGATCGCATCGAAGGACTCGACCTGTTCGATAAGGTGATCGATATTGACCAAAGCCCGATCGGGCGTACACCCCGTTCCAACCCGGCGACCTACACCGGCATTTTCACGCCGATCCGCGAACTTTTTTCCGGCACCAAGGAAGCCCGCTCACGCGGTTATAAACCGGGACGTTTCAGCTTCAACGTCAAGGGCGGGCGCTGTGAAGCCTGCCAGGGCGACGGCGTGATCAAGGTGGAAATGCACTTCCTGCCCGATGTCTATGTCCCCTGCGATATCTGCAAGGGCAAACGCTACAACCGGGAAACTCTGGAAGTGACCTACAAGGGCAAAAGCATAGATGAAGTACTGGAAATGACCGTGGAAGATGCGCGCGAGTTCTTTGACGTGATTCCGGCCCTGGCCCGTCGCCTGCAGACGCTGATTGACGTTGGCCTGAGCTATATCCGACTCGGCCAGGCTGCAACCACCCTTTCCGGTGGCGAGGCACAGCGTGTCAAACTGGCGCGCGAGCTGAGCAAGCGTGATACCGGCAAGACTCTGTATATCCTCGACGAACCCACAACCGGCCTGCATTTCTACGATATTCAGCAACTGCTCAACGTGCTGGACCGACTGCGCGACCACGGCAATACCATCGTGGTAATCGAGCACAACCTGGACGTGATCAAGACCGCCGACTGGATTGTCGACCTGGGCCCTGAGGGCGGCAGCGGGGGTGGTCAGATCATCGCAACCGGAACGCCCGAGCAGGTTGCGGCACAGGAAGGTTCACATACGGGACGCTTCCTCAAACCCTTGCTGAACTGAACGTCACATTCGGGTGCCCGACCGGGTACCCGAGCGCTTCTCTGAGTTATCCACAGACACAAAAAAACCCGGACCTGACGGACCGGGTTTTTAAATGCTGTGCGGTAGTGATTAATCTTCAGCAGATTCTTCAACTACAGCCTGGCCAGCCGGGCGATCAACCAGCTCAACGTAAGCCATGGGTGCTTTGTCGCCTGCGCGGTAGCCGCATTTCATAATGCGAACGTAACCACCCGGACGAGTCGCGTAACGCGGGCCCAGTTCGTTGAACAGTTTACCAACAGCTTCGTTGCTGCGGGTACGGGAGAACGCAAGACGACGGTTAGCAACCGAGTCGGTCTTGGCCAGAGTGATCAGCGGCTCAGCAAAGCGGCGCAGTTCTTTTGCTTTAGGCAGAGTGGTCTTGATCAGTTCGTGCTCGAACAGAGACACCGCCATATTCTTGAACATCGCTTTGCGGTGAGCACTTGTACGATTCAAGTGTCGACCAGATTTACGATGGCGCATTTTCTAAATCCTTTGTAACTAGGGTTACGAAGTCAGACTCAAGAGGCAACCTTGTCATCGCCCTTCAGGCTGGCCGGCGGCCAGTTTTCCAGACGCATGCCAAGCGACAGACCTTTGGATGCCAGCACATCCTTAATCTCGGTCAGTGACTTCTTGCCCAAGTTAGGAGTCTTCAGCAGTTCTACTTCGGTACGCTGGATAAGATCACCAATGTAGTAGATCTGCTCTGCTTTCAGACAGTTTGCGGAACGTACAGTCAGCTCCAGGTCATCGACCGGACGCAGAAGAACAGGATCAATTTCCGGTTCATTCGGTTCAGCGCGGGTCTGTTCGCCAGCATCTTCAAGATCGACAAACACAACCAGCTGCTGCTGCAGAATGGTCGCCGCCCGACGGATGCACTCTTCGGGATCGATCGTGCCGTTAGACTCGATATCGATCACCAGCTTATCCAGGTCGGTGCGCTGTTCCACACGTGCGCTTTCAACAGCATAGGACACGCGCAGAACAGGGCTGTAGCTGGCATCCAGCTGCAGACGCCCAATGGCACGAGTTTCGTCTTCATCGCTCACACGTGCATCAGCCGGCACATAGCCGCGTCCACGCGTCACACGCAGCTGCATGTTCAGCGAATGACCCGGGTTGAGGTGCGCAATCACATGCTCCGGGTTGGCAACCTCAACGTCCTGATTCAGCTGGATATCACCAGCCGTCACCGGACCAGCCTCTGACTTGGAGAGAGTCAGGAGCGCTTCTTCACCGTTATGCAGAGCAATCGCAACACCTTTCAGGTTCAGCAGGATCTCAATGACATCCTCCTGAACACCTTCGATGCTGCTGTACTCGTGCAGTACACCTTCAATCTCAACTTCCGAAATTGCACAACCCGGCATGGAAGAGAGCAGGATACGGCGCAGCGCATTGCCCAGAGTATGGCCGAACCCTCGCTCAAGCGGCTCAAGAGTCACTTTAGCTCGGGTTTTGCTAATCTCCTGCACGTCGATATGACGTGGGTATAGAAACTCGTTTACTGAACGCTGCATAGTTCCACCAGTCAAGAGTTCAAAATTACTTCGAGTAGAGCTCGACAATCAGGTGCTCGTTGATGTCGGCAGACAGATCGCTACGCTCAGGCAGGGACTTGAAAGTACCTTCCATTTTCGCAGCATCCACTTCCACCCACTCAACCGGGGCACGCTGAGCAGCCAGTTCCAGTGCATGTTTGATACGCAACTGGTTTTTGGCTTTTTCACGAACTGCTACTACATCGCCAGCCTGTACCTGGTAGGAAGGAATATTCACAACCTGACCGTTGACAGTGATCTGACGGTGCGAGACAACCTGACGTGCTTCAGCACGGGTAGAACCATAACCCATGCGGTATACAACGTTGTCCAGACGGCCTTCCAGCAGCTGGAGCAGGTTTTCACCGGTTGCACCCTTACGGCGTGCAGCCTCTTTGTAGTAACCACGGAACTGACGTTCCAGCACACCGTAGATACGACGTACTTTCTGTTTTTCACGCAGCTGCAGACCGTATTCAGACAGACGACCGCGACGGGCGCCGTGAACACCAGGTACTGTTTCTGCTTTGCACTTGCTATCAAGCGCGCGGACACCACTCTTCAGGAAGAGATCGGTGCCTTCACGACGGGACAGCTTGCACTTAGGTCCAAGATAACGAGCCATATTACCGTCTCCAGATTAAACGCGACGCTTCTTCGGCGGACGACAACCGTTGTGCGGAATCGGTGTCACATCCGTGATATTTGTGATTTTATAACCACAGCCGTTCAGGGCACGAACAGCGGATTCACGACCCGGTCCCGGGCCCTTCACAAACACGTCGAGGTTTTTCAGACCGTATTCCAGAGCTGCCTGACCGGCACGCTCGGCCGCAACCTGAGCTGCGAACGGAGTGCTCTTACGGGAACCACGGAAGCCGGAGCCACCTGCAGTCGCCCAGCTCAGAGCATTACCCTGGCGATCGGTAATAGTGATGATAGTGTTGTTAAAAGAGGCGTGGATGTGCGCGAGGCCATCCGCAACCTGCTTCCTAACCTTTTTACGTGTGCGATTACCTGGCTTAGCCATATTCGGAAATTCCTATCGCTTACTTACGGATCGGCTTGCGCGGTCCTTTACGGGTACGCGCATTCGTTTTGCTGCGCTGACCACGCACCGGCAGATTACGACGGTGACGCAGGCCGCGGTAGCAACCGAGGTCCATAAGACGCTTGATGTTCATGTTGACTTCACGGCGCAGATCGCCCTCTACAGTCAACTTGGCAACTTCACCACGAACATTATCGAGCTGCTCTTCAGACAGTTCTGCGATCTTGGTGCTCGGTGCAATACCGGTAGCTTCACAGATCTGTTTGGCAGTCGTGCGGCCAATCCCGAAAATGTAAGTCAGAGAAATTACCGCATGCTTATTGTCAGGAATATTGACGCCAGCTATACGGGCCATTCAATGTACTCCATATTTAGTGTTCTGGGAGATGCTCACCAGAACCAATCATTCTTTAGTTCGTGGAAGGCGCGCAATGATATACCCTGATCAAAAATAAATCAAGGCTGCGCGCTTCCACTCCCGGCCAGCTGTGGATTAACCCTGGCGCTGCTTGTGTCGGGGTTCCACTTTGCAGATCACGCGCACGGAACCGTTGCGGCGTACGATCTTGCAGTTACGGCAAATCTTTTTAACAGATGCACGTACTTTCATGATCCACCTCGTTAGGCTTAACGCAGTAGCCCTGCGCCGCCTTTAAGATTCGATTTTTTCATCAGGGACTCGTACTGGTGCGACATCAGGTGTGATTGCACCTGCGCCATGAAGTCCATCACCACAACTACCACGATCAGCAATGAAGTACCGCCGAAGTAGAAAGGCACGTTCCACGCCACCACCAGGAACTGGGGCATCAGTGAAACAGCCGTGATGTAAAGCGCACCGAACAGGGTCAGACGACTCAGCACGGAGTCAATATACCGTGCAGACTGATCACCAGGACGGATCCCCGGAATAAAGGCACCTGATTTTTTCAGGTTATCTGCCACGTCACGCGGATTGAAAACAATAGCCGTGTAGAAGTAGCAGAAAAATACGATCGCAGTAGCGAACAGCAAAATGTACAGCGGTTGCCCCGGCCCCAGAGCCAATGCCACATCCTGCAACCACTCCATGCCTTCAGACTGGCCAAACCACTGACCAATTGAAGCCGGGAACAGCAGAATGCTGGACGCGAAGATCGGCGGAATAACACCCGCCATATTGACCTTCAACGGCAGATGACTGGACTGAGCCGCATATACACGACGCCCCTGCTGACGTTTTGCATAGTTGATGGTAATGCGACGCTGGCCGCGCTCCATGAACACTACAAAACCGACAGTGGCGATTGCCAAAACCGCAATGGCCAGCAGCGCCAGGATATTCAAATCACCCTGACGTGCCGCTTCAAAGGACTGACCGATCGCACCGGGCAGACCGGCCACAATACCAGCGAAGATCAGAATGGAGATCCCGTTGCCGATGCCATGCTCGGTGATCTGCTCACCCAACCACATCAGGAAAACAGCACCTGCCACCAGAGTTACCACAGCCACAAAGTAGAAGCTGAAGTCAGCCATGAAGGCAACTCCCTGGTTCGCCAGCCCGACCGCCATACCGAACGCCTGCAGGGTCGCCAAAACGACCGTACCATAGCGGGTATATTGACTGATCTTGCGCCGACCTGCTTCACCTTCCTTTTTCAACTGCTCCAGCTGAGGGCTCACGACGGTCATCAACTGCATAATGATAGAGGCAGAGATATAGGGCATGATACCCAGTGCCAGGATCGACATACGCTCCAGAGCACCACCCGAAAACATGTTGAACAGACTGAGAATTGTTCCCTGGTTCTGATCAAACAGCGCGGCAAGGCGATCAGGGTTGATACCCGGAACCGGGATATGTGCCCCGATACGGTAAACAATGATCGCAATCAGAACGAACCTGAGACGAGCCCAAAGCTCTTTCAGTCCGCTCTGCATGCCTGCTGGTATTTGTCCTTGTTTAGCCATTTACGCCTCGACTTTGCCGCCAGCAGCCTCGATCGCAGCCTGTGCACCTTTGGTCACTTTCAGACCTTTAACGGTGACTGCCTTGTTGATCTCGCCAGACAGAATTACACGTGCAGATTTGATCTCTTCACGAATAATATCAGCCTGTTTCAGCGCAGCCAGGTCGACAACGTCAACACCGGCAGTAGCCAGTTCGTTCAAACGAATTTCAGCTACATAGCGCGCCTGACGGGATGTGAAACCAAACTTGGGCAGACGACGCTGAATCGGCATCTGACCGCCTTCAAAACCCGGTTTTACACTACCGCCAGAGCGGGATTTCTGACCCTTGTGACCACGGCCACAAGTTTTACCCAGACCGGAGCCGATACCACGACCGACACGCTTGGGAGCGTGCTTGGAACCAGCGCCCGGGCGCAGAGTATTCAAACGCATTGGGTGACTCCTCTTACTCGCCTTCTACACGAACCATGTAGTTGACTTTGTTGATCATGCCACGCACTGCCGGAGTATCTTCCAGCTCAACGGTGTGACCGATGCGACGCAGACCCAGACCCTTGACAGTCTGGATGTGCTTGGGCAGACGACCGATGGTGCTGCGTACCAGGGTAACCTTGATAGAGTTAGCCATGGATTAACCCTCCAGGATGTCTTCTACGGTTTTGCCACGCTTGGCTGCAATGTCTTCCGGAGCAGACATCTGCTTCAGACCATTGACAGTTGCACGCACCACGTTCACCGGGTTGGTAGAGCCGTAGCACTTGGCCAGTACGTTATGCACACCAGCCAGTTCCAGTACCGCACGCATCGCACCACCGGCGATAACACCTGTACCTTCGGAAGCCGGCTGCATGAATACGCGGGAAGCACCGTGACGGGCTTTCACCGGGTACTGCAGAGTATGACCGTTCAGCTGTACGCTAACCATGTTGCGACGAGCCTGCTCCATCGCCTTCTGGATAGCGACCGGTACTTCGCGTGCCTTACCACGACCGAAGCCAACGCGACCATTGCCGTCACCGACGACTGTCAGCGCTGTAAAACCGAAGATACGACCGCCTTTTACCACTTTTGCTACGCGGTTTACCTGAACCAGCTTCTCTTGCAGTTCACCGTCTTTCTGTTCGTGATTTGCCATAATAGAAACCTTTAGAATTCCAGGCCGCCTTCGCGAGCAGCATCAGCAAGAGCTGCAACACGACCGTGGTATTTAAAACCGGAGCGGTCAAACGCTACCTTGGATACGCCGGCTTCTTTAGCACGGCTGGCAATCAGAGCACCCACTTTCTTGGCTGCTTCGATATTCCCGGTAGCACCTTCACGCAGATCCTTTTCTACTGTAGAGGCAGAAGCCAGAACCTGGCTGCCATCAGCAGAGATAACCTGCGCGTAAATGTGACGCGGAGAACGGTTCACGCAAAGGCGAACAACGCTCTGCTCACGCATCTGCATGCGCGAACGACGCGCACGACGAATACGAGCTTGTTTTTTAACGTTCATGACCCTGCCTTACTTCTTCTTAGCCTCTTTACGGCGTACATATTCATCAGCATAACGAACACCTTTGCCCTTGTAAGGCTCAGGCGGACGGAATGCGCGAATTTCTGCAGCCACCTGACCAACACTCTGCTTGTCAGCACCGCTGACAATGATAGTGGTGTTGTTAGGAGTCTCGGCAGATACACCTTCGGGCAGTTCGTAATCGATCGGGTGAGAGAAGCCCAGCGTCAGGTTCAGGACCTTGCCTTTAGCCTGTGCGCGGTAACCAACACCCAGCAGTGTCAGGGTTTTGGTAAAACCTTCACTTACACCAACCACCATGTTGTTGACCAGTGCACGTGTTGTACCAGCCAGGGCATTCGACTGCTTGGCACCATCACGCGGAGCAAATTCCAGACGACCATCAGCCTGTTCCATTGCAACAGACGGATGCAGGTCCAGCTTCAACTCGCCGTTCTTGCCTTTGACAGCCAGTGCCTGACCAGCCAGTTTAACTTCTACACCTGCCGGTACAACTACGGGTTTCTTCGCAATTCGTGACATTGGAATACCTCTTAGAAGACCGTGCAGATGACTTCACCACCGATGCCTGCCTTGCGAGCAGAGCGATCAGTCATGACGCCTTTGCTGGTAGAGATGATAGCGATGCCCAGGCCATCTGCCACTTTCGGCAGTTCCGTTGCGTTCTTGTAGATACGCAGAGACGGACGGCTTACGCGCTTGATCTCTTCAATAACCGGCTTGCCTTCGAAGTACTTCAGTTCGACAGACAGAACAGGTTTCACATCACCTTCAACAGAGAAGTCGGCGATGTAGCCTTCGTCCTTCAGCACAGTTGCAATTGCAACTTTCTGCTTGGAAGACGGCATGGCAACATGGGCTTTTTCAGCCATGTGTCCGTTGCGGATACGGGTAAACATATCCGCGAGGGTGTCTTGCATACTCATGCTATTAACGTCCTCTTAAGTGCAGCGCAGTGCGGTAGCAGGCGAATGCCTGCCCTGACCACCGTGCTTACCATTTGCAAGCTTACCAGCTTGCCTTCTTCAGGCCCGGAACATCACCGCGCATTGCTGCTTCACGCAGCTGGTTACGGCACAGACCGAACTTGCGGTAAACCGCATGCGGACGTCCAGTAACCTGACAGCGGCGCTGTTTGCGCACCGGGCTAGCGTCACGCGGCAATTTCTGCAGCGCAACCTGTGCATCCCAAACCTCATCTTCAGAGCTGTTCGGGCTTGCGATAATTGCCTTGAGCTGAGCACGCTTGCCTGCATATTTTGCAGACAGCTTTTCACGCTTCAGCTCGCGATTGACCATGGAAACCTTAGCCATTATTCAACCCTTCTTATTTCTTGAACGGGAACTGCAGAGCGGTCAGCAGAGCACGACCTTCGTCGTTGTTCTTCGCGGTGGTGGTGATGGTAATATCCAGACCACGCAGTTTATCGACCTTGTCGTAATCGATTTCCGGGAAGATGATCTGCTCTTTCACGCCCATGCTGTAGTTGCCACGGCCATCGAAAGATTTCGGGTTCAGACCACGGAAGTCACGGATACGCGGGATAGAAATATCTACCAGGCGATCCAGGAATTCCCACATCTGCTGTCCACGCAGTGTTACCTTGCAGCCAATCGGCCAACCTTCACGAACCTTGAAGCCCGCGATGGATTTACGTGCATTGGTAACAACCGGTTTCTGACCCGCGATAGCGGTCATGTCAGCAACTGCGTTTTCCAGCTGTTTCTTGTCGCCGAGAGCTTCACCAACACCCATGTTCAGGGTGATTTTGGTAACGCGAGGAACAGCCATGATGTTCGGGCTATTCAGCTCGTCTTTCAGCTTCAACTTCATTTCGTTTTCGTAAAGCGCTTTCAATCTTGACATTGCACCAACCTCTCTTACTTATCACCGCCGACGAGTTCGCCGGTGGACTTGAAGAAACGTGCCTTGGTGCCGTCTTCAAGCAGCTTGAAGCCTACACGATCACCCTTTCCGCTCTGCGGGTTGAAGATAGCAACATTGGAGGTCGCGATAGCCGCTTCCATCTCAACGATACCACCCTGACGACCCATCATGGGATTCGGCTTCTGGTGCTTCTTGATCATGTTGATGCCAGAAACGATCAGACGATCGTCCTGCAGCACGCGCATAACCTTACCGCGCTTGCCTTTGTCTTTACCTGCGATAACGATGACTTCATCGTCGCGACGAATTTTACGCATTATATTACCTTGTCGTTTCCTGCTACCCTCTCATGCTCAAAAACGCCATGCCCTGTCGGGAATGGCGTTTTTTCATAAGAACAGTTTCAAAATAAAACCGTCTTACAGCACTTCAGGCGCCAGGGAAATGATCTTCATGAACTTCTCGTTACGAAGTTCACGCGTTACCGGCCCGAAGATACGAGTTCCGATCGGAGCGTCGTTGGCGTTCAAAAGAACCGCTGAATTGGTATCAAAGCGGATCAATGAACCGTCAGGACGACGAACACCCTTACGGGTACGTACTACGACAGCCTTAAGAACCTGGCCTTTCTTCACCTTACCGCGCGGAATTGCTTCTTTGACAGTCACCTTAATGATGTCGCCAACAGAAGCATAGCGGCGGTGAGAGCCACCCAGGACCTTAATACACTGCACACGCTTGGCGCCGCTGTTGTCAGCAACATCAAGCATCGTTTCAGTCTGAATCATGGTCTACTCCACAAACTGTATATACCATCACCGCAACCGCTCAATACAGCCGCGGTGAATTGGCGTAATGGAGCAAAGGTGCGTAAGTTTACACCTTTGCTGCACGCTCTTCAATGCGAACAAGCGACCAAGTTTTGGTCTTTGACAGCGGACGGGATTCGGCGATAGTCACCAAGTCACCCGCCTGACACTCATTCTTTTCATCGTGAGCATGCAGTTTGGTGGAGCGCTTCACAAACTTACCGTAGATCGGGTGTTTTTCTTTACGCTCAACCAGAACTGTGATGGTCTTATCCATCTTGTCACTGACGACCTTACCGGTCACAGTACGAGTACGTTTTTCCGCGCTCATTTAGTCACCTGCTTTTCGTTCAGTAGAGTCTTAACGCGAGCAATGTCGCGACGAACCTGACCCAGCAGGTGAGTCTGTGCCAGCTGGCCAGTCGCCTTCTGCATACGCAGGTTGAACTGGTCCTTCAGAAGACCCAGCAGAGCCTGCTGAAGCTCTTCAACGGACTTGTCACGCAGTTCAGCAGTATTCATTACATCACCGTCCGCTTAACAATGGTTGTAGAAACAGGCAGCTTGGCAGCAGCCAGCGCAAACGCTTCAGCAGCCAGTTCTTCCGGTACTCCGCTCATTTCGAACAGAACCTTACCCGGCTGAACCTGGGCAACCCAGTATTCTACGCTACCCTTACCCTTACCCATACGCACTTCCAGCGGCTTACC
The DNA here is from genome assembly GCF_013868415.1 of Marinobacterium marinum. GTDB lineage: Bacteria > Pseudomonadota > Gammaproteobacteria > Pseudomonadales > Balneatricaceae > Marinobacterium > Marinobacterium marinum. The sequence goes on from NZ_JACEMT010000032.1 coordinate 72,915, forward strand.
TGTGATCGGCTTGTCCGGGAAGACACGGATCCAGATTTTACCACCACGTTTTACGTGACGGGTCATGGTACGACGGGCCGCTTCAATCTGGCGAGCAGTGATACGGCCACGGCCGGTCGCTTTCAGTGCAAATTCACCAAAGCTGACCTTGCTGCCGCGCTGTGCCAGGCCACGGTTGCGACCTTTCATTACCTTGCGGTATTTCAGTCGTTTCGGTTGCAGCATTGACGTCTACCTCACTTACCTTTCTTCTTGGGCGCGTTCTTCTCGGCACGTACCTGTTCGATACCGCCAAGAATCTCACCCTTGAAGATCCAGACTTTAACGCCGATCACACCGTATGTGGTGTGGGCTTCGTAGGTAGCGTAATCAATGTCCGCACGCAGAGTATGCAGCGGTACACGACCTTCACGATACCATTCAGTACGCGCGATCTCGGCACCACCGAGACGACCGCCTACCTGAATTTTGATGCCCTTGGCGCCCTGACGCATCGCATTCTGAACCGCGCGCTTCATGGCACGACGGAACATCACACGGCGTTCCAGCTGGTTGGCAACGCTCTGTGCAACCAGTTTCGCATCCAGGTCCGGCTTGCGCACTTCTTCGATGTTGATGTGAACAGGCACACCCATCATCTGAGAAACAGCGTTGCGCAGCTTTTCAACGTCTTCGCCTTTCTTGCCGATCACGATACCCGGACGAGCGGTATAAATGGTGATCTTGGCATTCTGTGCCGGACGCTCGATTTCGATGCGACTTACAGATGCGTTTTTCAGCTGCCCATCCAGGTACTTACGCACCTGAAGGTCATTCAGCAGCTTGGTAGAGTATTCAGCCTTGTCGGCGTACCATACAGAAGTATGGTCCTTGACAACTCCAAGCCGAATACCGGTTGGATTGACTTTCTGACCCATTTTGAATTCTCCTAGCAATCAGCTCTTAGTCTGCCACCTTGACGGTGATATGTGACGTACGCTTCAGGATGCGATCAGCGCGACCCTTGGCACGCGGCTGGATACGCTTCATGGTCATCCCTTCATCAACAAAGACAGCTGACACGCGCAGGTCATCAATATCGGCACCTTCGTTATGCTCCGCATTCGCGATAGCAGATTCCAGAACCTTCTTGACCAGGTGTGCACCTTTCTTCGTGCTGAACGCCAGGATATTCAGAGCTTCGCCCACAGATTTACCACGGATCTGATCAGCGACCAGTCGGGCCTTCTGGGCGGAGATGCGGGCGCCTGTGTGCTTGGCGATAACTTCCATCATCTACCCCCTTACTTCTTCTTGGCCTTCTTGTCGGCTGCATGACCGCGGTATGTACGTGTCGCAGCGAACTCGCCCAATTTATGACCAACCATGTCTTCAGTGATGAACACCGGGACATGCTGACGGCCGTTATGTACTGCAATGGTAAGACCAACGAACTGCGGAAACACAGTTGAACGACGAGACCAAGTCTTGATCGGACGACGTTCGTTAGCTTCGATTGCAGCTTCTACCTTCTTCAGCAGGTGAAGGTCGATAAAAGGACCTTTCTTCAGTGAACGTGGCACAGCTGATTCCTCTTATTTAGCCTGACGACGGCGTACGATCAGTGCATCAGTACGCTTGTTCTTGCGAGTCTTGTGACCCTTGGTCGGCACGCCCCACGGAGTCACCGGATGACGACCACCAGAGCTACGACCTTCACCACCACCATGCGGGTGGTCTACCGGGTTCATCGCCGCACCGCGAACGGTAGGACGAACGCCACGCCAGCGACTGGCACCAGCTTTACCCAGACGACGCAGGCTGTGCTCGGAGTTGCTCACTTCACCCAGGGTCGCACGGCACTCGGTCAGTACCTTGCGAGTCTCGCCAGAACGCAGACGCAGAGTCGCGTATGCACCTTCACGAGCTACCAGCTGTGCAGAAGTACCTGCAGAACGCGCGATCTGAGCGCCCTTACCCGGCTTCAGTTCTACGCAGTGAACGGTGCTACCCAGCGGAATGTTACGCAGCGGCAGGGTGTTACCATTCTTGATATCCGCATCTTCACCAGAGATGATGCGATCACCGGCCTGCAAACCTTTCGGCGCGATGATGTAGCGACGCTCACCGTCAGCATACTTCACCAGCGCGATGTTGGCAGAGCGGTTCGGATCGTATTCAACACGCTCGATCTGAGCCGGAATACCATCCTTGTTGCGACGGAAGTCAACAATACGGTAATGATGCTTGTGACCACCACCGATATGACGAGTCGTGATACGACCGTTATTGTTACGACCACCCGTCTTGCTTTTCTTTTCGACCAGCGCAGCAAACGGCTTGCCTTTATGCAAACCTTCGCTGACCACTTTAACGACGTGACGACGTCCAGCAGAGGTCGGCTTTGCTTTAGTAACTGCCATGGTTCAACCCCTCGTTATTCGCCTGCCAGGAAATCGATTTCAGAGCCTTCGGCCAGACGAACATACGCTTTGCGAACATCGTTGCGCTTACCCATGCCACGCATGGTGCGCTTGGTTTTACCCTTGATGTTCAGAACGTTGACGCCTGCGACCTTAACGTTGAACAACTCTTCAACGGCCTGTTTGATTTCCGGCTTGGTTGCATCTTGAGCCACACGGAAAACAACCTGTTCGCTGCCTTCAGCTACAATTGTGGCCTTTTCAGAGATGTGCGGTCCGAGCAGCACTTTATAAATGCGTTCCGGGTTCATGCCAACACCTCCTCAATTTTCTTCAGAGCAGGAACTGTCACCAGCACCTTCTCGAAACCAACCAGGCTAACCGGGTCGATACCAGCAGCATCGCGCACGTCCACATGCGGAACGTTACGTGCAGCCAGATACAGATTCTGCTCGACATTTTCGGTGATCAGCAGAGCATTGCCCAGCTTCAGCTCTTCCAGCTTGGCAACAAACTGCTTGGTCTTCGGTGCTTCCAGCTGGAAGTCTTCAACAACAACCAGACGCTCCTGACGCACCAGCTCAGACAGAATGCAACGCATGGCAGCGCGGTACATCTTCTTGTTCACTTTCTGAGCGAAATTGCGCGGCTGAGCAGCGAATGTAACACCACCCGCACGCCACAGCGGTGAACGGCTAGTACCCGCACGGGCACGACCGGTACCTTTCTGACGGAAAGGCTTGGCGCCACCACCAGATACCGCGGAACGGTTTTTCTGCGCTTTGCTACCCTGACGGCCGGCTGCCATATAGGCAGTCACAACCTGGTGCACCAGCGTCTCATTGAACTCTTTACCAAATGCCAGATCGGATACTTCAACCGATCCAGTGGCTCCAGTCAGATTCAGATTCATGGCAAACCTCCTCAGGCGCGTGCTTTAACAGCAGGTTTAACGATGACATCGCCGCCAGTGGCGCCCGGGATCGCTCCCTTGACGATCAGCAGGTTACGCTCAGCATCAACACGTACGACTTCCAGAGTCTGTACGGTGCAACGCTCGGCACCCATGTGACCGGCCATCTTTTTACCTTTGAAGACACGACCCGGGGTCTGGCACTGACCAATGGAACCCGGAGCACGGTGAGAGATAGAGTTACCATGAGTCGCATCCTGAGTACTGAAGTTCCAGCGCTTAACGCCGCCCTGGAAACCCTTACCCTTGGATTGACCGGTAACGTCAATCTTCTGACCTGCTTCGAAGCGCTCAACAGTCAGCGCATCGCCAACGTTGATTTCCTCGTCACCATTCAGGCGGAACTCCCACAAACCGCGACCGGCTTCAACGCCAGCCTTGGCAAAGTGACCTGCTTCCGGCTTGCTCAGGCGGTTTGCCTTTTTGCTACCGGTAGTCACCTGCACCGCCGCATAACCGTCTTTTTCGACAGTCTTGACGTTGGCCACACGATTCGGTTCCATCTCGATGACGGTGACTGGCACGGACACGCCATCTTCTGTGAAGATGCGGGTCATACCCGCTTTACGTCCGATAAGTCCTACAGACATGTTTTTACCTCTTGCCAGTTGTGTACGGGGCTGTCACCCACTATGGCTGCCCTTTTCAGGGACATTCCACAAATAGCGCTTCATTAATTGAATAATTCTGCGCAGTGCGTATTAGCCGAGGCTGATCTGCACTTCAACACCCGCAGCGAGATCCAGTTTCATCAGAGCATCAACAGTTTTTTCTGTCGGTTCAACGATGTCCAGAACACGCTTGTGCGTACGAATTTCGTACTGATCACGCGCATCTTTATTGACGTGCGGTGAAACCAGTACGGTGTAACGCTCTTTGCGAGTAGGAAGTGGGATCGGACCACGCACCTGAGCACCCGTCCGCTTGGCAGTCTCAACGATCTCCTGAGCGGATGAGTCGATCAGGCGATGATCAAAAGCCTTCAGACGAATTCTGATTTTTTGGTTCTGCATTCTGATCACGCATTTCCTGTAAGTTTTTTAACGGCAATAGCCGACCTCCCTTCGATTGAAGGGGACGCAAATTTTACTCACTGTACCGGTTAGCGTCAACTAAAAGTTTACTTTTTAACCAGCCCGCAACAATTTGCCAGGTCGACCACAAAAAAGCCCTCCGAAGAGGGCTTTTCAGATCAATCAAACGAGATGATTACTCGATGATTTTAGCTACTACGCCGGCGCCGACGGTACGACCACCTTCACGGATGGCGAAACGCAGACCGTCTTCCATCGCGATCGGGTTGATCAGGGTAACAGTCATCTGGATGTTGTCACCCGGCATGACCATTTCAACGCCTTCCGGCAGTTCGCACGCACCCGTGATGTCAGTGGTACGGAAGTAGAACTGCGGACGGTAGCCTTTGAAGAACGGAGTGTGACGACCGCCTTCTTCCTTGCTCAGTACGTAGACTTCGCCTTCGAACTTGGTGTGCGGAGTGATTGAACCCGGCTTGGCCAGAACCTGACCACGCTCAACTTCGTCACGCTTGGTGCCACGCAGCAGCGCACCAACGTTCTCGCCTGCACGACCCTGGTCCAGCAGCTTGCGGAACATCTCAACACCGGTACAAGTCGTCTTGGTGGTGTCCTTGATGCCGACGATTTCGATTTCGTCACCAACGTTCAGAATACCACGCTCGATACGACCGGTTACTACGGTACCACGACCGGAGATAGAGAACACATCCTCGATCGGCATCAGGAACGGCAGGTCAACAGCACGCTGCGGCTCAGGAATGTACTCGTCCAGAGTCTCAACCAGCTTCTTGACAGCTGCCTGACCGAAACCATCCTGATCTTCGCCGTTCAGTGCTTTCAGCGCAGAACCTACGATGATCGGAGTGTCGTCACCCGGGAAGTCGTACTGGTCCAGAAGTTCGCGAACTTCCATTTCAACCAGTTCCAGCAGCTCTTCGTCATCAACCATGTCTGCCTTGTTCAGGAAGACAACGATGTACGGTACACCAACCTGACGAGACAGCAGGATGTGCTCACGTGTCTGCGGCATGGGGCCGTCAGCAGCAGAACATACCAGGATAGCGCCGTCCATCTGAGCAGCACCGGTGATCATGTTCTTAACGTAGTCGGCGTGTCCCGGGCAGTCTACGTGCGCGTAGTGACGGGTCGGTGATTCATACTCTACGTGTGAAGTAGAGATGGTGATACCACGCTCACGCTCTTCCGGTGCATTATCGATACCGTCGAAGGCAACGGCGTCGCCGCCCCATACTTCTGCACAAACACGAGTCAGTGCAGCAGTCAGAGTGGTTTTACCGTGGTCAACGTGACCGATGGTGCCCACGTTAACGTGCGGCTTGTTACGTTCAAATGATTG
>NZ_JACEMT010000033.1 GCF_013868415.1 Marinobacterium marinum
AGCACTTCGATGAAGAGGTGGCGGAATGGACGGGACTCGAACCCGCGACCCCCTGCGTGACAGGCAGGTATTCTAACCAACTGAACTACCACTCCACGTATCAATCACATCTCAGCATTGCCGTTGGCATCTGCTCCGTGAATGAGGTGCGCATTTTAAGCTCTTTGCAGAAGTTGTCAATCACTTATTACAAAAAAATTTCTTTTTATTTCAGCAGCGTACAAAGATTAACCAAGGCAGGACAACAACTTGCACCTGTACGCGGCTTAAGCCACAGTTCTATTCATGCCAACCGATTTGCAGACAGACATCATGATGGATACTCCACAAGCGCTGGATCAGTTGATCCAGCGCTTCACAGACCTTTTTGAGCAGCGCTCTTACCCTTCCACACCCTACGACCCCGACTGGCCCAGCCTTTGCTATCACCATGAGGCCAAGCTCGGCGAGGAGGTTCCCTGGCAGCCGGTCTTCAGTCAAAGGCGCTCTGACATGTTTCAGCGCCTGGGAAATGCCCTGGATGTCACCATCCACCCGGCTATTGCCGCCTATTATACCCGTTACTGGTCTGACCCCTTGCCCTGCCGAATGCAGGATGGACGCCTGATCAGTCTTTTGTTTGCCTGGAACGAACAGGATATGGAGCGCCTGCGCGCCAACCTGATCGGCCATGCCATGAGCAAACAGAAACAGAAACGGCCGTTAACACTGTTTTTCGCAACACTGGAACCGGATACCGACTACATGATCAGCCTCGACAATCAGGATGGCAGCATCTGGCTGGAACGGCCCGGACGCAAGCCGGAACAGCAACTGGCCCAGGATATGGCAGCCTTCCTGAAGACTCTGGAGCCCGTACGGTTTTCGTCTTAACCGACATCACTCCAGCTCATCACGCTACCTGTTGCATTTCCTGCTCCAATAGTGCGCACCAGGTAGCGATTCGCTCATCCGTCAAGTCGCGCTGGCAATCCTCATCCAGCGCCAGGCCCACAAAATGCCGCCGATCTGCCGTTAGCGCCTTGGATGCATCAAACTCATACCCATCAACCGGCCAGTACCCCATCGGGATTGCCCCCGCGTTCACGGCCTTATCATGCAACATGCCCATTGCATCCAAAAACCACTCTGCATATCCATACTGATCGCCCAAACCGACCAGGGCGACACGCTTGCCTGACAGATCCAAATGATCCAAGGCATCCCAAACGTCCAACCAGTCATCCTGAACTTCGCCATAGTCCCAAGTCGGGATCGCAAAAATCAGACGATCATACCCCAGCATCACATCCAGCCCCGTGCTCTGGACATCAAACACTTCGCCCTCACCCAACTGCTGCTGAATTTTCACGGCTATATCTTGCGTATTCCCTGTTGTAGAACCAAAAAAAATCGCCAACATCCGCCCATCCTCACAAAGTCATAATTACGCTCATCAGGTGTCATGCACCCACCACTGCAAAGTCATCCGAACAACCTTCATAACGAGACACTTGCTTTACAGAGCATAATATTTAATGATTGTGAGAATCAATATCATTAAGATTAGTGAGTATGAATGTCTATCCATCATTCGCTGTACAGTCTTGAAAGCCGCGTGCGCAATGGAACCGCACCCGACTCTCCCGCTCACTTGCAGACCTACCTGGAAGTCAGTCAGGAAAGCGCCAGCAGCCTGCCTCTCACAGCACGGCGCTACCTATACATTCACGTTTTCAACGTTCTGACTGCTGCGGTGGCTGACCATCGTGTTGCACGCCAATGGCGTCAACTGTGCCTCGACCACGCCTGCTTTCCCCTTCACAGGCTACGTCCACTGTGTAAAACACCGCAGCAGCAACACGAACTGTTATTGATGAAATACCACCTGGCCCATATCGGTCCTCACATGAACTGACCACCCTTCCATAAGGAGACAAGCATGCCGAACACCCGTATTGAACAGGATAGTCTGGGTGAATTGGAAGTACCCGAAAATGCGCTTTACGGCGCTCAGACCCAGAGAGCAATCAACAACTTCCCGATCAGTGGGCAAGCCATGCCGGAAGCGTTCATTCGCTCACTGCTGTTGATCAAAAAAGCGGCCGCACAGGCCAATGCCAACCTGGGCTGCCTGACTCAATCTGTTGCCAATGCCATTAGTGACGCCTGCGACAGTCTGCTCGACAGCAATACGTTACAGCTGCATTTCCCCGTAGACGTGTACCAAACAGGCTCGGGCACCAGCTCCAACATGAATGCCAACGAGGTGATTGCGACTCTGGCCAGCCGCGCTTTGGGTGATCATGTTAACCCCAACGACCATGTCAATTTTGGCCAAAGCAGCAATGACGTAATTCCGACCGCCATTCACGTCAGCGCGGTGCTCCAGCTGGAAGAAGCGCTGTTTCCGGCACTTAATCATTTGATCGAGGCCCTGGAAACCAAGGCCCTTGAGGTTGGCCATCACTGTAAAACCGGACGTACGCACTTGATGGATGCCATGCCCGTCACCCTGAAACAAGTACTGGATGGCTGGCGTGACCAGCTTGAACAGGATCTGGAGCGCCTGCGTCACGCCAAAACTCAACTCGGCCAACTGCCGCTGGGCGGTACGGCGGTAGGCACAGGTATCAACACCCACCCGGACTTTGCCGACGCCTTTAGTCTGCAGTTGAACAGTCTGACCGGACAGGGTTTCACGCGCGCCAGTAATTTTTTCTCGCGCATTGGTGCCCAAGACAATGCCGTTGCGCTTTCCGGGCAACTACGTACTACCGCCGTCAGCATCATGAAAATTGCGAACGACCTGCGCTGGATGAACTCCGGCCCCTTGGCCGGCCTGGGCGAAATCACGCTGGAAGCTCTTCAGCCCGGCTCTTCTATCATGCCGGGCAAAGTCAACCCGGTCATCCCTGAAGCCGCTGCCATGGTGAGCGCGAAAGTTATCGGCAATGACACCACCATCACCCTGGGCGGCCAGTCCGGCAATTTTGAACTCAACGTAATGCTTCCGGTCATCGCCGACAGCCTGCTCGACAGCATCAAATTGCTTGCCAATGTCAGCACCCTGCTGGCCGACAGAGCCATTGCAACCTTCACCATCAACGCCGAACAGCTGGAAAAACCTTTGGCTATTAACCCCATCCTGGTAACAGCGCTCAACCCCGTCATCGGTTATACCAAAGCCGCCGAAATTGCCAAAGCAGCCTACCGTGAACAGCGCCCGATCATCGATGTTGCCAGCGAACATACAGACCTGCCACGAGAAGAACTCAAGGCGCTGCTGGACCCGGCGAAATTGACTCGAGGCGGTTTTTAACATCTTGCTCGACAGGCTGCACACTCACTGCTGCCCGACCTGAACCATCGGCTCCGTCTGGTTGATTGGCATCACCGACTCAGCGCCCTCACCCGAAGCACACTTCGGGTGAACCTCCCCCCACAGACACTCCAGAACGGCACGGATTGGCGCGACAGCGCTGTCCACAAACGACATTCAGCGCCTTATTTCATGGTGATGACGCAACCGCCCGTCACGACACGTTCTGAATAGCACCGGCCAAGGCCGCTCAGCCGATACTGTGCGCCAGCAGGCGGCTGATCTGGCATAGCGACTGACCGGATTGCTGTCGCCACGTATTGAAAGCCGACTGCACCTGCTTGAGATCTCGCTGCGCAGTCGGCGCTTTGTCGATGATAGCCTGCGCTTTCAGCGCAACCACCACATCATCGGTCAGAATAAAGGTGTCCTTACCCAGCATGCGCAGAAAATAGGCACCCGAGTTGCCGCCCAACTGCCTGCCTCGCTTTTTCAGTAGCGTCCACAACCCGATAATATCGTCCTCAGGCCACTCCGCTATCATCTTCGCAACGCTGCCATATTCTTGTGCAAGCGCTATCATCAGCATGGCGTTGTCACGGGTCGCCTTGATTTTGCCGAAATGGCGAATGATCCGGTCATTGTGCATCAGACTTTCCAGCATTTCGTCACTCATTTCCTGAACGGCAGCCGGATTGAAATAATAAAACGCCTTTTCAAATTCAGGCCACTTGGCATCAACCAGCGAATGCTTGAGCCCCGCTCTGAATACCCTGCGCGTCAACACCGAGAATATTTCACTGTCAGAATAGCCCTGCAACGTTTCCCGCGCCGCTGCCGGCTTACCCTGCATAGCATCAAGACTCATGCCAGGGTGCAAGCTCAATGCCTGCTCGCAAAGACCTGACCAGTTCTTCATGGGACGTTTACCTCTCTCAATATGATGCGTACCGACACATACGCACATTTCTCAGTTGCCGGTCGACAGTAGCGCTGCCATTGTCACGGCTACTGCCGTACGCGTATCATTAGGCACCTAAATTTTGCTGTCCAGTCGATGCCACGCCCGGCCAGTCAAGTACGCCCGTCCGTCGCGCCTGGAGCTCAGGAACGAGAAGATGTCTGTTATTCGCAAATCAAACAAGCTGATCAACGTCTGCTACGATATCCGTGGCCCCGTGTTGCAGGAAGCCAAGCGCCTCGAAGAAGAAGGCCACCGCATCCTGAAACTGAATATTGGCAACCCTGCTCCCTGGGGTTTCGATGCCCCGGAAGAAATTGTACAGGATGTCATCCTGAATCTGCCCAGCGCACAGGGCTATTGCGATTCCAAGGGACTGTTTTCGGCACGCAAGGCCGTTATGCAAGAGTGCCAGCGCAATAATATTCGCAATGTCGGCATCGAAGACATTTATATCGGCAACGGTGTATCCGAACTGATCGTCATGGCCATGCAAGGCTTGCTTAACGACAACGACGAAATGCTGATCCCGGCTCCCGACTACCCACTATGGACCGCCGCCGTCAGTCTGGCGGGCGGCAACCCGGTTCACTACGTCTGCGATGAGCAGCAGGACTGGTTCCCGGACATCGACGATATCCGCAGCAAAATCACGCCCAACACGCGCGGCATCGTGATCATCAACCCGAACAACCCCACCGGCGCACTCTACCCCGAGTCACTGCTGCTGGAAATTCTGGAAGTGGCACGCGAACACAAGCTGATCGTATTTGCTGACGAAATCTACGACAAGATTCTGTATGACGGCGCCGAACATACATCGCTAGCCTCACTGGCCGACGACGTACTCTGCATCACCTTCAACGGCCTGTCCAAGGCCTACCGTGCAGCCGGTTTCCGCTCTGGCTGGATGATCATCAGCGGGCCCAAACACAAGGCCCGCGATTTGATCGAAGGCTACGAAATGCTGTCCAACATGCGCCTGTGTTCAAACGTACCGTCACAGCACGCCATCCAGACCGCTTTGGGCGGTTATCAGAGCATCAACGAACTGATCATCCCCGGTGGCCGCCTGTATGATCAGCGTACCCTGGCCTGGGAGATGCTGAACGCTATTCCCGGCGTATCCTGCGTGAAGCCCAAGGGGGCCATGTACCTGTTCCCGAAACTGGACCCGGAACGCTACCCGATTCGCAATGATGAAAAATTCGCCCTCGACCTGCTGCAGCAGCAAAAGGTTCTGATTGTGCAGGGCAGTGGCTTCAACCATCCGGATACTCAGCATTTCCGTCTGGTTTTCCTGCCATCCAAAGAACTGCTGGCAGAGTCTATCGAACGTATCGCCACCTTCCTGCGCACCTACGAGCAGTAACCGCTGCAGCCAGCTGACAGCTGCCCGACACATGGCAGTTGTCAGCAAAACGTCACAGCACTGACATATACTTCCGCCTGTCCTTCCCCTGACCGAGACTTATCATGTTTATTAAGATCAAGAAAAATTGCGGCATCCAGATGGAACACAACGGCCTTGAAAAGCGCCGCCTGGTGCCTGTCACCTCCAACTTTCTGTTGAACCTTGACCAGGTTGCCGAAATTTCCTTCTATACCATCAAAGAGCGCAAAACCCGCTTCGATCTGGAAGGGCATGAGTTTGAGTTGCCGCTACAGACACGCGTAATTCACCTGCAGATGAGCTATCTTTACGCCACCTACAAGGAAACCATCAACGGCAACAAGGGACGCCTGGTTGAACGCCAGTATTACAAACTCTACTTTTCACCGGAAAATGTGGACACCTACGAAGAACTGCGCAACCTGATCGCACAGCAGGTCGGTAATATCTGATCGAGCCCGATTCAAAGCAGCACAGACAGGGCCAGGCCGGGCTCTTGAGCAAAACCGCCCGCACTCGGCCCATCCGCCTCAAGCAAGACGCTCTTCTCGCTGATACACCGTCACCTTCAACCCTTGCTGCTCACCCGGCTCGGGAAAATCTTCACCTGCACCAAAGCCTTCAAGGCGTACAAAGCCCGGCAGATTCTCGCCCATCAACCCTTCCAGAAAATCACGCGTTTCCTTTGGATCGTTATGGCACAAGACTACTCGACTCCCGGGACTGGTCAGTTCAGGCAGACGACGCAGCACCTTGAGATAATCATTAACCGCCACAAAGCTGCCCGGCTGAAAGCTCGGCGGGTCTATAATCACCAAATCATACGGCCCGGGCTTGCGCACTCGGCTCCATGACTTGAGCACGTTAACCGCCAGATAGCGCACATCTGCCTCATCCTGATCATTCAACCGATGATTCTGACGGCCCTGTGACAACGAGCGAGAGCTCATATCCACATTAACGACCCGGCGTGCCCCTCCGGCTATCGCCGCCACCGAAAAAGCACAGGTATAGGCAAACAGGTTCAATACATTCAGACCCTCGGCATGCTCACGTACCCACTGCCGCCCTGGACGCATATCCAGAAACAGGCCCGAGTTCTGCACGGCCAGTGCATTGACCCGATAACGCAGTCCCGACTCGACCACCTCATGTGCCTGAGCAACATCACCCCGCAGCACGGCCACTTCGGCATCGCCACCCTGACCACGGGGTTGCCAGACGATGCCCTCAACTTCAGGCTGCTGTCCCAGCCAGTCGACCAGTGCATCAACATCACCGGGTGTGGCGGGCTTATAGGCACGCACAATCGCCACCGGTGGCAACCAGTCAATGACCAGCCACTCGTATCCCGGCACCATTCCTCCGCGCCCATGAAACAGCCGTCGGCATTCTCCATTCGCGGCACTCAGCTGCTGTGCCATCCAGTCGATGATCGCCTGCATTTACATGTCCTTCACAAAAAGGGCGCAGTATACCTATAGGGATAAAATGCGGCCAAGTACGTTGAAACTTTACTCAAGTGCCCATATCTAACTAGCAAATCCAACTTAAGGAACGATGTCCTCCATGATGCGAATCATCCTTTTTCTGGCCACTAACCTGGCTGTCATACTGGTTGCCAGCGCAACGCTAAGTCTGCTGGGCGTTGATCACTACCTCAGCGGCTCGGGCCTTAATCTGACGTCGCTGCTGATATTCTGTGCCGTTTTCGGCTTTGCCGGCTCCATCGTGTCACTGCTGCTGTCCAAAACCATGGCCAAGATGTCAACCGGCACCCAGCTGATCGAGCAGCCCCGCAGCGAGGAAGAACGCTGGCTGATGGATACCGTAGCCGACTTATCCCAGAAAGCCGGTATCAAAATGCCGCAGGTGGGTATTTTCCCGGCCCAGCAGGCCAATGCCTTTGCGACCGGCTGGAATAAAAATGATGCGCTGGTTGCCGTCAGTGCGGGGCTGCTGCAGCGCTTCCGCCCTGAAGAAATCCGTGCGGTTCTGGCCCACGAAATCGGCCATGTAGCCAACGGTGACATGGTCACCCTGGCCCTGATTCAGGGTGTCGTCAACACCTTTGTCATGTTCTTTGCCCGTATCGTCGGCTACGCCGTGGACTCATTCCTGCGCCGCGACGATGACTCCGGCAGCGTGGGCATCGGCTTTTACATCACGACCTTTGTGTTCGAGATCATCTTCGGTGTGATTGCATCCATGATTGTGGCCTGGTTCTCCCGTCTTCGCGAATACCGCGCTGACGAAGCCGGTGCCAACCTGTCCAGCCCTCATGCCATGGCGGGCGCCCTGTCACGCCTGAAAGCGGAATCCGGCATCCCGGACCAGATGCCGGCGCAAATGACTGCGTTCGGTATCAGCAGCCATATGAAGCAGGGTTTCATGGCGCTGTTTGCCAGCCACCCGCCCCTGGATGACCGTATTGAAGCCTTGAAGCGACTCCGCTGATTCAGGCATTCCAGGAAAAAGGCACCTCTGGTGCCTTTTTTCGGTTTCCGTGCCGTGCTTCAAGCCGCTTTCCTTACGTCTCCTCAAACGCTCCCAGGCTATTGAGCTGCTGCTCATACACAAAGCCCGCCAGCACCAGCCGGGTTTCTTCCTCAAGATCCACAAATTCGACACCGTGCGTAAATGTGCTCAGCAGGCCGGTTTCACTCTGATGAAGATTACGCACGACGGCCGGCAGTAACAGCAGATGATCCATGCCCGCAACACTGACTCGCGCCGTTACGAACAAGCGCTCTCCGGACCCCGCCACGGGCCGAGCACTTTCCAGTTGCGCGCCCTGCAGACTGATATCCCGGCAAATGGCCGTCTGTGACTCGGCCGCCAGCAACCCGCCCAGCTCATCCCGCTCAACACGTACACTCAGTACCACCGGCACTCGCGTATGTGCGCGCACACGCTGTATCTCGACATGCTCCGGATATTCCAAGTGCCAGTACGCGAAGGGGCGTATCTGCACCTGCAGCACACGGGTCTCGAAGGAACAAAGACTATTGCCTATCATCAGGCGCGCCATGAAACGCATCCCCTCATGCCCGCTTGTACCCGGTTGCCGCAGCAGGCTCACCAACACGCTTTGAGACTCCTTGTACCCCAGCAGTTGCGCCGTCAGGCGCTGACCGGGCGTACGGGGCTGCAACTGTATTCGCTCCCCGATAGCAGGCGCAGCCTCCGCCAACGTCCTGCCCACCTCATCTTTTTGCGGCACTGGTCTGTGCATCATGGTTCATTTTCCGTCATGCTAAACCCCATGGCCCGCAACCGAGTCCCTGCTGCGGCTCCAGCCATTTCGACCCGCAAAGTGCCATACTCCCTGCGCTCCGGATATTCACGCCGCAAACGGTCGAATGCCAAGCGGCGTGCGTTTTCCGGCAGTTTCAGCATCTGCCGAAAAGCCCGATCATCCCGGTACGGGTCATAAACAAGACGGGCGGGGGTCAACAGGTCGTGTTCATCCGACATTTCCAGCGCCCTGACCTGTGCCGGTGGCAAGACCTCTTCCAACACCGTTTCAACAGGCAATCCCAAGTGATCACACAAAGCACAGTACAACATCCAGGTGCCACGAATCTTGCCGTCCAGGGAATACCCTGCAATATGCGGCGTTGCTATGGCACAGCGCGCCGCCAGCTGAGGATCGACCTCCGGCTCGTGTTCCCACACATCCAGCACCAAGGTCAAATCTGCACGCATCCGCGCGATATCCAGTAACGCCCGGTTATCAATTACCGGGCCTCGCCCTGCATTGAGCACTATTGCGTTGGGCTTCAATTGGTTCAGGTTATGCCGGCCAAGCAGATGATACGTTGGCCACGGACCGTCCTGGATCAATGGGGTGTGCAATGCAACGATGTCAGCATCAGCCAACACTCGGTCCAGTGACACGAAGCCCCCCCCTTCGGCCTGCTGCCGCGGCGGATCACACAGCAATACCTGAATACCTAACGCCTGCAAACGTTGCTGCAAACGCCCCCCGACATTTCCCACGCCAACAATACCCACCACTTTGTCGTAGAGGCTGAAGCGCTGCTCAAAGGCCAGCTGCAACAAACTCCCGAGCACATACTCCACCACTGAATCCGCGTTGCAGCCCGGTGCGCTGCTAAAGCCTACGCCCTGCTGTCGCAGCCAGGCCTGATCAATATGATCCATCCCGATCGTGGCAGTCCCGACAAAACGCACAGCAGAATCAGACAACAGTTTCGCATCCACCCGGGTGACCGAGCGTACCAGCAGTACATCGGCATCCTCCAGGTCTTCCGCACCCATTGTACGCCCGGCACAGGTGCGCAATGTTCCGAAGCGTTGAAAAAGCGGCTCCAAAGCGGGAATATTCTCATCAGCCACAATGGTCAAACGGGGGTATGCTGTCACGTGAGTCATCCTTTATTCATGCTCAGGGCTTTACAAATGGCGGGGATTCAGGCTCAATCACGCGCCACATTATAGAGACATACTCCCTCCGGGTCATTGAACGGTAACGCTTCCTTGGTTGTGCGCTGGCAAAAACATAACGACTACTTGGTCGTACGGATTTACCGTGACCTGGTAGGCGACTGGGTGCTCACCCAATGCTGGGGCAGCCATCAGGGCTCCAGCGCTTACACTCACACGCTGGTGGGCTCCTACAGCAACGCCTTGGAAATGTTACGCGAGATTGGCCGCGAGCAGCGTCAGCGCGGTTTCCGACGCAAGCAGGGACGAGAAGAACAGCTCGGTTTTGACTTCAGCTGAGTTTTTTGTCCCTTCCGCTTGGCTCCTCCCCTGCGGCCCTTTATAGTCACTACCCCCGAGCAATGGTTGCTGTTGTATGGTGCCACCGGTTCGCCTGGTGCCGAGCGCTGGCAGCGGCCCGTATATGTGGAGTGAGCATGAGCAAATTCGATTTTTCCCCAATGCCCGACGTCAACGGCTATTTTGGTGAGTATGGCGG
This sequence comes from Marinobacterium marinum, assembly GCF_013868415.1. Lineage (GTDB taxonomy): Bacteria > Pseudomonadota > Gammaproteobacteria > Pseudomonadales > Balneatricaceae > Marinobacterium > Marinobacterium marinum. Next base: position 10,604 of record NZ_JACEMT010000033.1, read on the forward strand.
CCAGATTATTCCCCCCGAACTGAAAACCGTCATGGACGAAATCAACACGGCCTACGAAGAGATCCGTCAGAAACCTGAATTTCAGCAGGAACTGGCTGATCTGTTTGCCAACTATGTCGGTCGTCCCAGCCCGATTTTCTTTGCCCGACGCTTGAGCGAACAGCTCGGTGGCGCACGTATCTTTCTTAAACGTGAAGATCTGAATCACACCGGCGCTCACAAGATCAACCATTGCCTGGGCGAAGCGTTGTTGGCCAAATACATGGGTAAAACCAAGGTTATTGCAGAAACCGGTGCTGGCCAGCACGGCGTTGCGCTGGCGACGGCCTGCGCTCTGGTCGGTATCCCCTGCGAGATACACATGGGCCAGGTGGATATTGAGAAAGAGCACCCTAACGTCGTCAAGATGAAGATTCTGGGTTGTACGCTGGTACCGGTCACACGCGGCACCGCGACCCTGAAAGATGCGGTCGACAGCGCGTTTGAAGAATATCTGAAAGACCCGAACAACTTTATCTATGCCATTGGGTCTGTCGTAGGTCCTCACCCCTTCCCGAAAATGGTACGGGACTTCCAGAGCATCATCGGCACCGAATCGCGCCAGCAATTTCAGCAAGGCGAAGGCAAGCTGCCGGATTATGTCACCGCTTGCGTGGGCGGCGGCTCTAACGCCATTGGCATGTTCACCGCCTTCCTGAACGATGACGACGTCAATCTGGTTGGTGTCGAGCCCGCTGGCCATGGCCTCGAAACGGACAAGCATTCAGCCACCATGACGCTGGGTAAACCGAGCGAAATTCACGGCATGAAATGTTACGTATTGGAACAAGAAGACGGCACCCCGATGCCCGTACACTCTATTGCATCCGGCCTGGACTACCCGGGCGTCGGCCCGCAGCACAGTTACCTTAAGGACCTGGGGCGCGTACAATACGAAACCGCTTCTGATGACGAATGCCTGAATGCCTTCATGACACTGTCACGCGTGGAAGGCATCATCCCTGCGCTGGAAAGCTCCCACGCCGTTGCCTGGGCAATGCGTAAGGCACCGACACTGAGTGCCGAGCAGTGCATTCTGGTTAACCTGTCCGGACGCGGCGACAAAGACGCCGATTACGTGGCGCAGAAGCTGGGGCTGTAATTTAGAACGCTATAGAAAGGATTAGATATATAAAAACAACGAGTTACAAAATTCATCATTTCTAATCCTTTCTGCCATATTGCTAAAATTTTCACACTTTTCACACGTACATCGCACGCACATCACTCCGAGCTTGCTACCGAAGAGTCGCAATCCCCTGCTTAATCGCTTCGACATTGACATTCAGTCTTTTCAGCAAGCGGTTGAAGTTCCCCGGATCAACGCCCAGCTCTCGGGCGGCAGCCGTCCGATTACAGGCATTACGGTGCAACACACGTGATATCAGCTCAACCTGAAAACGATCGGTCGCCTCCCTCAGACTCGCGTTATCGACGTATTGCGGTACGCTCAACACCACCTCACTATCCATTTCCGATGTTCCCGGCACCCCGCGCTTGCTCGGCAGCGCCAGCAGCTCCGCATCCAGCGTGAGAACGCGTACTGACGACTTTCTGGACGCCGACAGACGCAGTACCGCCCGACTCATCAAATGCTCAAGCTCTCGCACATTGCCCGGCCAGTTGTATGCCATGAGTGCGGCACAGGCATTTCTGGAAAGCCTCAATGAGCCAAGCCCCAATTTGCGGCGATTAAGCTCAAGAAAATGCCCGGCCAGGAGCAACACGTCTCGCCCACGTTCACGCAGGGGCGGAACCGTCACGGGATAAACGCTGAGTCGATGATAGAGATCAGCACGAAAGCGCCCCGCCAGTATTTCATGCTTGAGGTTACGATTTGTGGCAGCGATGACACGCACATCCGCTCGATGCGTATGATCACTGCCTAACCGCTGCATCTCACCGGTTTGCAGGGCCCGAAGCAATTTCGGCTGCATCGCCAGAGGCAACTCACCGATTTCATCCAGAAAAAGCGTACCGCCATCCGCCAGCTCAAACTTCCCTCTGCGCGCACTCGTCGCGCCGGAGAAAGCTCCTTTGGTATGGCCGAAGAGTTCACTCTCCATCAGGCTTTCCGGCAAGGCCGCACAATTGACATAGACCAGAGGGGCTTCAACCCGTGCCGACCTCATGTGCAGGTGACGCGCCACCAATTCCTTGCCGACACCGGTTTCCCCTCCGATCAACACCGACAGGTCTGACCCCGCCACCAGATCCAGCTCATCGATCAATGACCTGATGCAGGGACTGTCTCCCATTAGCTCGCTACGCCCCACATCCTGCAACAGTACCCTGGCAACCTCATGCTCCTTATTGACCCGAAGCTCCAGCGACTGAATCAGTACGGCAACTTTTATTGATGCCTCGGCCAAACGTATAAACGCCCTCAGCTCAACCGGATCGATCTGATCAAAGGCTTTCGGGACCAGAGCATCAAGCGTCAGAACGCCCCAGGGCTGGTCATCGATATAGAGAGCAATGCCCATGCAATCATGTACATGAAGCGCCGTATCAAGCGAAGCAATCAGGCCGTCATAAGGATCCGGCAGGTCTGAGTCAGCCGCAAAACGCACTGGCTCACGACTGAGCAGGATACGCGCCAGCCGTGGGTGGTCATCAACCCTGAAGGCTCTGCCCAACGTATCATCTGACAAGCCACAAGCCGCCAAAGGGTGCAACGTTGAATCACGTAAACGAAGAAGAGCAACGGCATCACAGGGAAAATGCCGTTGTATCGATTCCAGCAGGCGCTGATAGCGCTCACCAGCCGGAATTGGACGAGACAGATCAGATACGACCGATATCATCGAGTCGGCAATGCCAAAGGAAGTCATTTAAACAATACCAATGTGGTTTATACAAACATTATCCATTGTCATTAAGACACAACAAGAGAAAACATGTAAACGATATCAATCTTATAGGGGTTGGCACGATTTGCGCATGCCCTTTCAATAAATACTCTCGGCTTTTAGCCGCCAAACTAGGAGAACACCATGCTCTCAAGCCAATCCCGTGCGCTTATCGACGCAACCCTGCCTGCCGTAAAAGACAATGCACGTGCAATTACCGAAGTTTTCTACCCACTCATGTTCAAACGTTACCCCCAGGTCAAGGCCTACTTCAATCAGGCCCACCAGGCTCAAGGTACACAAAGACAAGCCCTGGCAAACGCCGTGGTTGCCTACGCCAGCAACCTGGACAGGCTGGAGTTGCTGGGTGATGCCGTATCATTGATCGTGCAGAAACATGCGTCACTGAACATCCAGCCTGAGCACTACCCTATCGTCGGCGAGTGCCTGCTGGCGGCAATCAAGGAAGTGTTTGGGGAGACGGCAACCGATGAGGTCCTGAATGCCTGGGGTGAGGCGTACCAGCAGCTGGCTGACATACTCATCACCGCAGAAGAAGGCCTCTACCGTGAGAATGAACAGAAACTCGGTGGCTGGCGCGGCGAACGTGAATTTCACTTGATCGCCAAAGAGCGCGAAAGTGACCTCATCACCTCTTTTTACTTTGTGCCAACTGACGGTAGACCGCTGGCGAAGTTCAAGCCGGGACAGTTCATCACAATCATCCTTGAAGTTGATGGCACAATCACACGCCGCAACTATTCGCTGTCTGACAGCCCTGATCAGCCACACTACCGAATCAGTGTCAAACGCGAACCGAACGGCCTGGTTTCCAATCACCTCCATGACACACTGAATATTGGAGACCGGGTCAAGCTGACGGCGCCCTGCGGGGACTTTGTGTTGCAAGACAGTGCGCGCCCTCTGGTCCTGCTCTCGGGAGGCGTTGGCCTGACTCCGACCATCAGCATGCTGCGCCCGGCACTGGAATCCGGACGCGAAGTGCACTTTGTACATGGTGCCTTGAACAGCGCGACACACGCCTTCAAGGATACGGTTGACCGGCTCGGCTCAGAATACGAAAACCTGCATATTCGCTATTGCTACAGCGAGCCAATGCCCGGGGACGAAGCGATCCCGGCCGGCTTTATCGACCGCGCACGCCTGGAGTCCTTTCTGCCACTGAGCCAACAACCCGATGTCTACTTTCTGGGGCCAAAAGCGTTTATGCAGAACTGCTATCGCGATCTCAAGGCGTTGAATGTGCCGGTAGAGCACATCCGTTTTGAATTCTTCGGCCCTCTGGAGGCACTGGAGAGTCCGGCCGCATAACATCCCGGCACTATGCCAAGACAAGCCCCCGCAGAGGGGCTTGTCGGAGTGGGCCGGTTGGCGACACGATCAACGCACGGTCGGGCAGCCTCAAGCAGAGAGCAAGCTGTCGCCGCCCTTAATAGCGCAAGAGAAAGTCAGCCCTTATCTGAAGCAACCGCACCACTCAATTCATGAATAGCAGATGGTTTCATCTTCCATAATGGCACGCTGCAGCGCCTGTTGAGCACGATCCATCAGCTCCAACGGCTCATATCCATCATCCGGGCTGATAGCCACACCGATATTAACCATCAATGCGGGCTGATCTGCCATCTGGTTTTCATTCAGTACAACCGAGAGCTTATCCACCACTGCCGCAATCGCTTCCGGGCAATCAACTTGCTCCAGCACCAGCAAATAGGCCCCTGAATCCAGCCGAGCCAGCGTATCACCCTGTCTGATCTTGTGCTGCAATGCATTGGCAACACGCTCCAGAGATGCGCCATAACTGTCTGTGGCTGCAACCGGCCCCGTGCCACTGATTTGCAACGCAAGAAACACGACATATTCCTCGGCACGCACGGAGCGCTGCAATGCATGCTCGATGCGTGCCAGAGTTTGCGGTGCCGTGACAGGCAACAGTTCTTCGCCATGACTCATGAAGTGCAAGGGATTCTGCAACCGATGCATGGGTGTCATGTCACGACCAATGATCAGTAATGACTCAATGCACCCTTCTGCATCCTGCCCGGAAACGGCGCTCAAGCGCAACAGACGTGCGCCTTTATCGCTTGCCACCCAAACCTCAACGGTCTGTTGCGGCTCGGCCACCATCAACTCTCGCAACTCCGGCAAGGGATAGGCCTTACCCGACAAGGCTTCGCGTGTTTTGCCCAACAGTTCGGCAAAAGCTCGATTGCACCAGGTGCAGGTACCATCCAGGCTCAATACCATGACCAGCTCGTCAAGCCCATCCATCAATTGCATCAGATGTTGGTTGGATACCGCATTTTTCCATTCCGCCTGCATTGTGCTGTTCTCACTCATCGGTCCTGATCTCTTCCATTGCCTTTTGCCGAACCCTCACGATATCGAATCCGGCCACCACACGCCAGCAAACTCGACTCCTTCCCGCCTCTGGTGCGACAATCTGTCACTTCCACCCTGAAACAACTCCCCATAGACTGAGACGACCATGACAACGCCCAGCCAGTCCAGCCAGGCGCCCGGAACAGCCGGACACCTGATCAAGTTTGCAACCCTCGGCCTGCTGCTGGTCGCCATGCTGACCGGTGCCCGCTGGTACCAACAGCAGTGGGCACCTCAAACCGGCGTCATTCATCATGATTGCGACCTGCAGCGAGGCATCTGTCAGATAGAGCTTAACAACGGCAGATTACAGCTGGAAGCCGGCCCCTTGCCGATGCGCTCTTTGAGTCCACTACGCCTGACCTTGAGAGCGGATGGCATAGAGGCCACAAGCATTCTGGCCGACCTGCAGGGCAAGGACATGTACATGGGAGTCAACCAGTTCGAACTAACGCCCTCTGCCGAGAGCCTATGGCACGGACAAACCGAGCTGGCCGTATGCACGACCGGCAGCATGCAATGGCAGCTGACCTTGACCATTGCGACACCCGACACAACACAGCAGCATGTATTCGAGTTTGAGGCACGATAATGAACACTCAATTGAAAACCCTCAAAATCCTGCTTCTACTAACCGCGTTTCTACTGGCAGGGCTGGCCCTGGCCTTTATGCTACGCCCCCAACCGATCGACACAAGAATCGCCATGGGAGACACGCAACTGGGCGGTGACTTCACACTGACCTCGTTGCACGGCCCGGTCTCTCTGTCCGATTTCCGCGGCCAGGTGAGCGTTATTTACATCGGTTACGCGTCCTGTCCCGACGTCTGCCCAACGGCCTTGGCCGTGCTCACCCAATCACTCAAGCAACTACCGGCTGAACAGCGCGAACAGGTACAGGGGATTTTCATCAGCGTTGACCCTGACCGGGACACGCCGCAAAAACTGGCCGATTATACCGCGTTCTTTTCGCCCCGCATTCTGGGCGTAACCGGCAGCCGCCAGCAGATCGATCAGGTAGTCCGCCAGTACGGCGCTTTCTATCGCAAAGTCACCCTGGAAGACTCTGCCATGGGGTATGCTGTCGACCACTCATCACGCCTGTATCTGGTTAACCAGGAAGGTCAACTGGTCAAAACTCTCTTGCATAACAGCTCACCTCAAGAGCTGACCGACAGCTTGCAGGCACTTCTCATCAATCACGGATAGTCATATGAAAAAAACGCTCTCGCTTATCGCCACCGGCCTGCTGTTCAGCAGCGTAATCCTGGCCGCCGAAGTAGATGTCAATGCACCTTATGTCCGAGCAACCGCGCCCGGCCAGCCCAACAGTGCCGCCTTCATGCAGCTGGGCAACAAGGGCGACGTCACTCGACTGGTCGGCGCCAGCAGCCCCGCCGCTCAAGTCGTGGAACTACATACGCATACCCATGACCAGGGCGTAATGCGCATGCGCAAGATTGACTTCATTGAACTGCCGTCCCGAAGCCAGGTAGAGCTGGCTCCCGGCGGCCTGCATATCATGCTGATCGGCCTTGAGGCTCCCCTGCAGGCCGGCAGCCACATCGATTTGACATTGAAATTTGACGATGGCTCTTCCGAACAGCTAAGCGTTCCTGTACAAATGGTAATGCCGGCAGGCATGCAGCACGGCCAGCCGGCACCCCAGGGCAAGCACTAAAACGCCCGCTCCTTCAGCTTCAACACATTTTGCAGCCACGAAGACGACCGTCGAAGTGGCTGTATATTTTCAGACACGCTTCTTTTTCCGGCAGAACGCCCAGCCCCTGACTGTTGTAGCGTTCCACATACAGCAACGTCCGCAAGCCCGCATCTACCTGGTCAACGGCCACCTGATAGGACTTGAAACCGACACGATAGAGTCCTTCATATCGCGGATAGCACAGTTTCCCTTGTTCAACGCGCACGGCATCCCCTGCCAGTACCGGCTGCAACAGGGCCGGGACCATCAGCGGATCCTCGTTATGCAAGGCAAGAAAAAAATCGGCCTGTCCGGGTGTGTCGAACACCCCCAGCACCCACACACCTTCCTCCGACATCGCGTAGAGATAATAGAATGTCTCATCACCACGCTGTAGCGCCAGACGCTGATAGCGCCAGCCTTCATAGCGGCAGCATTCCAGCGTCAACAGCTGCTCATCAACGGCAAGCTCAAAGGATTCGTCCGGCAGACAAACACACCACTGACTGGCCAACACTTCAAGGTTACGCATAAGACCCCCACTCGACTTCCAAAGAGAACTGCTCAGGATGCAGAATCTCGGTGCCATAGTATTCCCGCAAGGCATCCACCAGCATTTGGACTCTGGGCGGCAACCCCTCCGCCAACAGCCGATGTACGCGCGTGAGCACATTCCGCTTGAACGCTTCACTCGCCCCCAGCCCGGCCGAAAGGTTGTCAGCACTGAAGTGAAAACGTCGCCCGGCAGCCTGATTGAGAATCCATTCATAGGCCTGGGGACGCTCTTCAACCCGCTCGAACTCGGCCTGCTCCGCCGCCGTGCGCCCATCCGGCTTGTACCAGTAACCAAAGTCCTCCAGGCGTCTCCGCTCCGGTCCGGCCACACACCAGTGTGAAATTTCATGCAGTGCACTGGCATAAAAGCCATGCGCAAAGATGATACGGTGATGGACATGTTCGGCATCTGCTGGCAGATAAATCGGCTCATCATCACCGGCAACCAGCTCCGTGTTGTAGAGCGGGAGAAACAAGCGGTTAAACAGTTCAATCAGATCCTGATAATCCGGCGTACTCATTGCGCGTATTCCTGCCAGCGATCGCCATTCAACCACCAGCTCATGCCGCCCTGTTCATCGATACGGACCGCCACGTAGCCTTTGCTATCCTGATCTGCGCGGTGTACCAACACGCGATAGGATGATGTATTAAGATAGTCCACATCCGCCAGGGGAAGCCAGCGTCCGGCCTTGGCCTGCCAGGTTTCACCTGTATGCCGATCATAGCGTAACAGCACCCAATCCCCCTGACGGGTATAGGTTGTTGTCACTGCGAACTGCCCGCCAGCGCCTGCCGCCATATCCATTTGGTTCAACATCTGCATCAGCTGCCCAATGGCCGCATCAAGCTGCTCGGAGGCGGCACCAGCACTGACGACCCTCTCCCCTTCATCTTCACTTTCAGGGGCACTCGGCGCTGTCAGCAACTGCAGTCGATTGAGCAGCATCTGGTTCTGCTCCAGCAGAGTCTGGTTATCCGAACGCAGCTGAAGCACTTGCTCCTGCAGCAGGGTCAGTCGACCACTGATCTGGTCGAAGCCACTTTGAATGGCACTACCGGCAGACGACCGCTCATGGGAAGCAGCGCCCGCCCCACCCGCATCGCGCGGTTCGGTCGTTGAAGCATTTTCAGAATGGGGGGAAGGAGGTGATGCTGCAGCCTCGGCAGGTTGAGTGGGTGCAGCCGCATTACAGCCTGCCAGCAGCAACGCGAGCATGGCAACACAGGGTCGTATAACGTACATGCACGGGCCTTTTATCGGTCGGAAAAGGCCCTATTCTATCGAAACCGGTGCCCGTCGCCTAACCGACAATCTCGCCCTGATAGTCTGTCAGGCCCGCATTATTCGTCACACCCTTGAGAATTGGCGTATTGAGCCTGTCAACATGCACTTCCTTCTGGTCACGCAGATACTCGGCCACCACATCCCAAATCGCCGGCCCCGGCGAGCGGGTTCCAACCGTAGCCCAGCCCGTGACCTTGTAGGTCTTGTCGGCCTCGATCCGCTCGCCACTATCCAGCGTCATCTCACTGATCCGCTCGCCCATGCCCCGGCCTGGCTCACAAACGTAATCAAAGCCACCCACCCGCACCATGTCGCCGCCAGACTGCAGGTAGGGCTCGGGATTGAACAGGTTGTCGGCCACATCTTCCATAATCAGTTTCAGCTCCGACCCCTTCATTTCGCGGATATAGGTTTCCGGATAGGTCAGGCAGGTCTGATCCAGCACACGCTCCATCGTGATCATCTGCCCCTCCAAAACCGTAGTGCCCCAACGAAAACCGGGCGACAGGGATATCTGCGCATCACCGACTTCCCGCAAGGCATCACAGATTACCTGATCAAAGGTGCCGTTGAAGTTGCCACGGCGGAACATGAGATCTCCCGCCAGCGCCAACTCTTCATTCAGCCAGCTTAAGTGAGGGCTGCGAATGTCATCAATCATGGCTTGCATGGCCGCATCGGCCGGGATCAGTTCCGAGAACACCGGCAGCAGACGATAACGATAGTCCCGAATTTTGCCATCACGAATATCCAGATCCAGCGTGCCCAAAAACTTTCCATTGGAGCCGGCGTTGAATACCAGCGTCTGGCCGCCGCCGTTTTTAACTACGGTCGGGGCCGGCATGCCGTCATGGGTATGACCGCCCAAAATCAGATCAACCCCTGTCACCCGGCCCGCCATTGCCAAATCCACATCCATGCCGTTGTGTGACAGCACGATAACGGCATCCACCCGCTCTTCGGCACGCACCTGATCGACAATCTCCTGCAACCGGCTGTCATGAATATCAAAACTCCAGTCCGGGATAAAACGTGCCGGATTGGCAATCTTGGTGCGTGGAAAAGCCTGCCCGATAATTGCGACCCGCGCCCCACCCAGATCACGAATCGTATACGGCTTGAATACACGGCCAGAGAAATCGTCGTGCAAATAGTCAGTGTCAGTCGAGAACAGCGCATCTTCAGTGATAAATACGTTCTGCGCCAAAAACTCGCCCTGAAAGGCTTCAATGTTGTGCAGGATTTCAGCCTGGTTATAGGTAAACTCCCAGTGGCCGGTCATGATATCGACCCCCAGCGCATTACACGCCTTAACCATATCCATGCCACGTGTTTTGTAAGCCGTTCCCGACCCCTGCCAGGTATCCCCGCCATCGAGCAACAATGTTTTTTCACGTCCAAAGCTGTCACGCAAGCGGTCGGCCAACGTTTTCAGGTGCGCGAATCCACCGACCTTGCCGTATTGTTGAGCCGCATCGGTATAGTTCAAACACGTAAAGGCGTGCGCCTCCAGACTTCCGGGAGCAATACCGAAATGCTGCAGCAGCCTGTCACCCACCAGATGAGGCGCACGACCCGATGCGCCGGCCAGTCCCAGATTGACATTCGGCTCACGGAAATACACCGGCAGCAGCTGCGCATGGCAATCGGTCATGTGCAACAGGCGCACATTGCCGAAATTTGGCACATCGTACGGATCGGAGGAGGAGGTATCGGCTGCCCGGCCCTGCAGAGGCAGCATTCCCGCCACCCCGGCCATTCCCAATAGTCGAGCAAACTCACGGCGTGACATGGACATGATATTTACCTTGTATGATCTGCAGCCACTCCCGACCGCAGATGGAGGGAACTCAAATAAAACCGAGCCTATTCCGGCACGGCCTGCTGCCAACTGGCGTTGACGCTCTCATACTGTGCTATCGACATGCGTGCCTGATATTTGGCCCGCGCAGCCAAATCCATCGCCCGCTGATACTCATTTTCGCTCAGCGCCGTACGCGCCTGCTTGAGAAAACGCGCCGGATCACGCCATTCATACCCCAGTGACTCGGATTCCTGACGCATCGCTTCGGCACTGGTAATCAGAGCCTCTGCGTTCGCCCGCGTCGGCTCAGCCATGGCCTCGATCTCTTCCGGGTGGTCCGTAGTATACGGCTGACCGGCATAGGTAAAGGCATGGCCCTTGCCATACAAAGCCCGCTGCTGGTTGAACACCTGCTCAAAGGTATCTTCCTGCGCAAATGCCACAGGCACCATCAGGCTCGCGGCCAAAGTCAGAGCGATCATCTTCATTGCAGCCTCCGTTATTTACGCGCACCCGGTCCGTTGACGACCAGTCCGTTGCTCATGTACGTCTGAAAATATTCCAGCTTGCGGAACTCATCAGCCTGCGGCGGCAAGGGGACCGACCGGGTATCTCTGTAGCACCCTTCATAGCGCCGGTGCAACGTGCCAATCTCGCCCCATTTGGAACGTACAACCGGGAAGTGCGTCGGATGCCCCAGCGCTGGCCCTGGCAGGTCCGCACGCACGTGAATACGCGATCCCTTCAAATGACAGTTGGCGCAGGACAGGTTCAACTGCCCCCGCTTCGAGTAAAAGAATTCCTTGCCATCCAGATACGCCTGTAATGCTCGCGAATCATCAGCGGGAATCTCGATTTCGAAGACCTTACCGCGTGAAGTGAATGCCATGTAGGCGGAAACCTTGGCCAGATCACCCTTTTTCCAGGGCAAGGGCTCTTCACCGTTTTTGACCCGGCATTCATTGATTTCCTGCTCCAGCGTTTTTACGCTGCCCTCTTCCCGGTTCCAGTACGGGTATTTCTGGCGGATACCAATGCCGCCATTCTCGAAGCAATCCGCATACCCCTGGCCATTGGCAAAAGGTGTATTGAACAGTTCTTCGCCTTCCTCGAGGTCAAACTCGTAAGGCGGAAATTCCATCAAGGCATCCCACTGCTTGCGCGAATCGGGATCAATGGCATAGATACCGTTGACATACTCTTCCAGCGGCACACCGGGAAAGCGTTGCTGATAAAACGCCTGCAGCGCCAGACGGTCGGCATCAGGGTCAACCGTCTCCAGGGTGAAACCGCTTTCAGCCGCCACCGCCGCATGCGATAGCACTGCAAAACCCACGCTTAACAGAGAATGTTTTGTTTTTTGCATACGCTTACCCCGGTTATTCTGCTTAGCGAATTTCGGCCGTTTCCGTGCCGGATGTGCCCGTATTTTCCTTCCAGCTCACTTCCAGGGTGTCACCGGAAGCACCACCGGCAAAGCTGAACGAGAAATACGGATTTTTCGATACGGCTGGCCCCAGGTTAGCGGCGAACACCACCTTACCGGCATGCCGAACCTCAAGTTCTGCCAGGAACTGTGCCGGAATGATATTGCCGGACTTATCCTTCCTCTGGCCGGTTTCCATAATGTGCTTGGCCATCATTTTGACTTCGGTGGTAGCGCCACGGGCCTTGGCCTTTACTCGCATGATACTCATGAATGCTTCTCCTCGATTTCAGTCGCTGTCAGCCGCCGCAGCCACCGATGGTGACTTTCACTTCTTTGGTCGCGCTATAGAGCTTGCCGTCGGCCTTGACCACTGCTGTCACATTGGTCGTTTTGCCCATGCGCACACGCGTGGATACATCTGCCGCTGTACCTTCCGGAATCACGAACTGGGCCGCCAGCGGTGCGGGATTGCTTTCGATGAAAATACTGATCGACTCAACATGGGCCATATCCGTGCTGACAGAAACCGGCACCACGGCTCCATTTTCAGCGATATCCGGTGCATCCAGAATAACCTGAGCACTGATTTCCGGTGTTTCGCCACCATACAGAGCGTTCAATGCCGCGCCCTGTTCATTGGACTCAAAGGCTTCCCTGGCCCAGGCCGCCATGGCCAAACGCGGCAGCAACGCTCCCAGTCCCAGCAACGCTCCACCCGTGGCAACAGCCTTGATCAGAACCCGACGACTCATACTCATACACTCATCCTCTTGTTGTACCCATCAGGGCTCAGTACTGGTAGATGTATTCCACCACGGCATCGATTTCATCTTCCGACAAGATCCAGTGTTTGCCGACCGGGGGCATGATACTGAGCGGATTGGCCACTGTAGCATCCCATACCTGCGCTCTGAGCAGGCGTTTGTCCGGGAAACGTTGTTTCATGGCTATCATCATGGGCCCCTGGTTGCCCGGCAAATTGGCAACAGGATCATCAATATTGTGACAAGAGATGCAGTTACCTCGCGTCTTGTCATGATAGATGGCGCGCCCCTCATCAATCAGCTCCTGTGGTGGCGTTGCCACGGCCGAACTGCTCAATGCAAGGGCTGCAGTCGCGACACTCAAAACAGTGGTCAGTTTGCGCATGTAACGCCTCCAAAGGGCCTTGTGAGACTCTATAGATATAACTATATGATATATATCTATTCTTCTAAATTACTATTAGCTATATAAGAGGCCGCTATTCTACTGATTTTTGCCCGTCATGAAAGACCATCTTGCAATAATTTCATCTTCTCGCCAGTCTGACCCGGCTACCCCGGCCTTTCAGGCCTTCAGACGGCGGTATAAGGTACGTTCACTGAGCCCCAATGCTTTCGCCAAAGCCGGGCGATCTCCCTCGAACCGCTCCGAAATCGATGCCAGATAGCGCGATTCCAACTGGTGCAGCGGCATCAAAGGCAAGATATCAACGGGATCATCCACAACATCACTTTCGCCACTCTTTTCTGGAGCGGGCTCCTGCAGCTCGGGCGGCAAGTGGTCCAACCGGATCACGCCGTCATCCGCCAACAGAATGCCTCGCTCCAGCAGGTTTCTCAGCTCGCGAATATTGCCTGGGAAGCTGTACCTGCACAGCCGTGCCAAAACCCCTTCCGACACTCGCACGGCATGTCCGCCCGACAAGCGCTGTAACAACGCCAATATCAACAGCGGCAAGTCCTCCCGGCGCTCACGCAGAGGAGGTAAAGGAACCGGGAACGCCGATATTCGGTAGTACAGATCCTGTCGAAAATGCCCCTCACGCACCATTTCTCTCAGATTCCTGTGAGTGGCACATACCAGACGAAAGTCGGCATGCTGAGGCTCAACGCTACCTACCGGCCGAAAAACGCCGGTTTCGATCAGGCGCAGCAGCTTGACCTGCAGGCTTAACGGAATCTCGCCAATCTCATCCAGAAACAGGGTGCCGCCGCGTGCGGATTCCACCAACCCCTTCTTGCGACTGACAGCCCCTGTAAATGCACCACGCTCATGGCCAAACAACTCGCTTTCAAACAACCCTTCGCTCAAACCGGAACATTCAACCGTTACAAAAGGCGCTCGCGAACGCGGGCTGCTGTCATGCAGCGCACGTGCAACCAGTTCCTTGCCGGTTCCCGATTCCCCCAGCAGCAATACGGTAATTTCGCTGGGTGCAGCCCGATGCACCAGCGACAGCATGTGCGAAAAAGCAGGCCCCTGCCCCACTAAACCCTCATATTCCGTGACCTGAGCACGCGCCTCCCTGACTTGATGCATGATCTCCAAAAAACCGATCAGTATCTTTTGCTCACTTTCCAGAGGAATCATCTCGACATCGACATGCTCTTTTCCATTCGGGGTGTTGTGCAGATGGAGTACCCGCTGACGCTGACCTGTTTTCCGACATGCCTTCAGTGGACAGGCTTCCCCCTCCTGGTCGCAAGGCGTGCGATAGCCGTGTGAAACGTCATAACACTTGCGTCCCACAACGACTCCCGTCGGCTGATAGTACTGACGATACGCCTCATTGCTGGCCAGAATGTCATATCCGATCGACAGGATGGCGGCGGGCTCCGGAATAGCTTCCAGAATCACGGCCGGATCAATGACTTGATGTTCCATTTTGCCTATTGGTTTGCCTCGTATTTCCTTCATGACGACATCTCACATAGCCTGACAATAATGACAGAACAAAGTGTCAAAAATGACAGTCTGCGACACTATGCCACTGGCCGCAATTCTAAATTGAGCGTATAACCATGCATTCAATATGCGCTATCCTGCATATTGCTTGTCTTATGCCAAAAGATATTCATTTAAAATCAAAATGGAATATGTGGCACGAATACTGCTTAACCCTAGTGGATGTAACACGCAGTCGCGTTCAACCCGTACAGGAGACTGGTAGTGATCACCGAGGATATTGTTGATCTTTCCCGGCTACAGTTCGCCATCACGGCGATGTACCACTTCCTTTTCGTCCCGCTCACGCTGGGGCTGTCATTCATGCTGGCCATTATGGAATCCGTCTATGTAATGACCGGCAAGCAGATCTACAAGGACATGACCCAATTCTGGGGCAAGCTTTTTGGGATCAACTTTGCTCTGGGCGTTACCACCGGTCTGACCATGGAATTCGAGTTCGGGACCAACTGGGCATACTACTCCCACTATGTGGGCGATATCTTCGGCGCTCCGCTGGCGATTGAGGGCCTGATGGCCTTTTTCCTCGAGTCGACCTTTGTTGGCCTGTTCTTCTTCGGCTGGGACCGACTGTCCAAAGTCAAACACCTGATGGTGACCTGGCTGGTTGCACTGGGTTCCAACTTCTCGGCACTGTGGATACTGATTGCCAACGGATGGATGCAGAACCCGGTCGGTTCGGAGTTCAACTACGAAACCATGCGCATGGAGATGACCAGTTTTGCTGAGGTCTTCTTCAACCCCGTTGCTCAAGTCAAGTTCGTGCATACGGTATCAGCCGGCTACACCACCGCCGCCATGTTCGTACTGGGCATCAGTGCCTATTACCTGCTGAAGGGACGTGATCTGGCTTTTGCGCGCCGCTCTTTTGCCATTGCTTCGGCCTTCGGTCTGGCCGCATCGCTGTCCGTCATCCTGCTGGGTGACGAGTCCGGCTATGAACTCGGTGACGTACAGCGTACCAAGTTGGCCGTTATTGAGGCCGAGTGGGAAACCGAAGAAGCGCCAGCGGCCTTCACACTGTTCGGCATGCCCAACGACGAAACCATGGAAACCGATTACGCACTCAAGATTCCCTATGTCATGGGTATCATCGCGACACGCTCCATTGATGAAGAAGTGACCGGCATCAAGGACCTGATTGTTGAACATGAGGCGCGCATTCGCAACGGCATGATTGCATACGGGCTGCTGGAACGCTTGCGCAGCGGCGACGACAGTGAGACCGTCAAAGCCGAATTTGACCAAGTCAAAGACGACCTCGGCTTTGGCCTTCTGCTGAAGAAATACACCGACAATGTTGTTGATGCGAGCGATGAACAGATCGCCATGGCCGCACGCGATACCATCCCCAGCGTCGCTCCCATGTTTTGGGCATTCCGCATCATGGTCGCCTGTGGCTTCTGGATGCTGATGATCTTTGCGCTGTCGTTCTACTTCACCGCTCGCCGCACATCCTTCAACAAACCCTGGCTGCTGCGCTTGGCACTGTTCTCGATCCCGGCTCCCTGGCTTGCATCTGAAATGGGCTGGTTTGTTGCCGAGTTCGGCCGTCAACCCTGGGCCATCGGTGAAATTCTGCCAACGTATGTAGCTCCATCGGTCCTGACCAAGGCCGACCTGCTCGGCAGCCTGTTTGCCTTCATCGCGCTGTATACATTACTGGCGGTGGTGGAGATCTACCTGATGCAGAAATTTGCCCGCAAGGGCCCCAGCAGCCTGCATACCGGGCGCTACCATTTCGAGCAGCAGGAGACCCCGGCTGAAACAGTCGCCAAGGCCTGATAGCGGTATAGGAGAAAGATGATGTTGTTCGATTACGAAACATTAAAGCTACTGTGGTGGGTGCTGGTCGGCGTATTACTGATCGGCTTTGCCATCACCGACGGGTTCGACATGGGCGCCTGCGCCCTGCTACCCCTGATCGGCAAGACCGATGATGAACGCCGGGTGGTGATCAACACGGTAGGCCCACACTGGGAAGGCAACCAGGTCTGGTTCATCACTGCAGGCGGGGCCCTGTTTGCTGCCTGGCCCGCCGTCTACGCTGCAGCCTTTTCCGGATTTTACTGGGCCATGCTGCTGGTGCTCTTCGCCTTGTTCTTCCGCCCGGTCGGTTTCGACTACCGATCCAAGCTGAGCAATCCCAAATGGCGCCGCGCCTGGGATTGGGGCCTGATTGCAGGCGGCGTTGTGCCTCCTCTGATATTCGGTGTTGCCTTTGGCAACCTGCTGCTGGGCGTTCCCTTCGAACACGACCAGTTCATGCGGCCCAGCTATGACGGCAACCTGTTCGGCCTGCTGAATCCATTCGGCCTGCTGTGCGGTGTCGTCAGCCTGGGCATGCTGTCCATGCACGGAGCCATCTGGATCAACCTGCGCAGCCATGGCGATGTTGAACGTCGCGCCAAGAGCTACGCACAGTTGCTGGCACTGATCACATTGGCAGCCTTTGCCCTGGCGGGCATCTGGTTAAGCCTGGGCATTGATGGCTACAAAATCATCAGTCAACCCGAGCTGGGCGCTCTGCCCAACCCGTTGGCAAAAGAAGTCATCGCGGCCGAGGGTGCCTGGCTGGCCAATTACAGCCTCTACCCCCTGAGCATGCTGGCCCCCGTTACCGGCTTCATCGGCCTGATCGGTGTGTTCTTCCTGGCTCGTCTGGGCCGTCCGGGCTGGGCCTTCCTGTTCAGCTCCCTGGCTCTGGCCGGCATTATTGCCACTGCCGGCGTGTCCATGTTCCCGTTTGTCATGCCGTCCAGCTTGAGCCCGAACTCCAGCCTGACGCTTTGGGATGCAGCCTCCAGTCATCTGACACTGAACGTGATGGCCATTGCCGCCTTTATTTTCGTGCCGATCATCTTGGGTTATACCCTGTGGTGCTACCGCGCCCTCTGGTCCAAGATTTCGGTGGATTATATTCAGGACAACGACTATTCAGCTTATTGATCAAGGAGATACAAGCATGTGGTACTTCGCCTGGATTCTCGGTGTACTCCTGGCGTGTTCATTCGGCATCATCAACGCGATGTGGCTGGAACACGAAGACATCGATCAAGCTTGACGGGCACCCGCCCGTCCTCTCTCCCCCAAAGGCGCTTCGGCGCCTTTTTTCTGTTTTCAGACTTACACGGGGGTCCTTACCTTGACGATGATTCGCTATAATCGGAATCTTTATGTAATTTGATCTTTTCTTCAGCCCGAACAAGCAGCACCTGGAACCTCATGACTCGACTGACACTTTTTATCACGCTTCTGTTTGCTTCTTCCTTAGCGCAAGCCAGTCTGCTGGCTCCCTTCCGCTACGAAGATGGCAGTACTCGCTGGCAATATGTTGCCAACTTCTCCAGCGGGGTTTTAATCATCCTGCTGACGATTGTCGCCATCGTGCTGTTCATTACCTGGCGTCGCGCCCGGCGCTATAACATTGCGCTGGAAGAGATCCGCGGCCACCTGGAAGACCGTGTTCAGGACCGCACTGCCAAACTCGAGAAGGAAGTCAACGAACATGTGGTGACCACACAGCGCTTGCAGGCTTCCGAGTCCTATATTCAGAACATTCTCAGCTCCATGCCTCTGGTACTGGTCGGCTTGAATAGCGAAGGCCTGATTACACACTGGAACCGCCGCGCGGAGCAGGTATCCGGCACCAAGGCCGATGCCGCCATTGGCCGCAACCTCTGGTCGATCTACCCTGACATCACGGTCACGCCCCAGCATATCGAGCAGGCTCTGGAAAAACGCCAGCCTCTGACGCTGCGCTACAGCCAGCCAGGCAGCTACCACATGGATATCACGGTCTACCCGCTGGAGAACTATATCGAACCGGGTGTAGTGGTACTGGTCGATGACGTAACCCGCCGCGTCATCACCGAAAACATGTTGATCCAGCATGACAAGCTGTCATCCATGGGCGAGCTGGCTACGGCTATGGCCAACGATATTCACAAACCCCTGCAGGCAATCCTGTTTGATCTGCGCAGCTTCCAGAACATACTTGAAGCCGGTCACCTGATGCCCAGCGACAGCAAACAAAGTGGTGAGTTTGAACGCCTGCAAGGTCTGCTGGAACATGCCTCCGATAACGGCCGTCAGGTCGAATCGGTCATCCGTAACCTGCTTCAGTTTGCCCGCGGTCGCAACGCCCAGGCCGAGCCGGCCAACGTAGTCGACATTCTGGAACACTCATTGACCCAGGCCAGCGAGGCCCTGTCACTGCCGGACGCCATTCCGTTCGGCAAGGTACGGGTTGAACGTCACTTTGAAACCGATATACCTCAAGCACCCTGCCATATTACGGAGTTGCAGCAGGTTTTCCTGAGCCTGTTCCGCCACGCATATCAATCGCTGGCCGAGAAAGCGGAAGCCAAAGGGCTGGACTTCATCCCGACTCTGAAGCTCTATGTTGGCCAGTCCTATGACGCGCTGTCCATCCGCATTCAGCACAATGGCAACGGCCTGAGCAATGAAGAGCAGATGCACCTGTTCGAGCCGTATGTGCATAGTGCAAATGTGGAACAACCATCCGCAGCGGCTGACAAGCGACTTTCATTTGCCTACTTTGTCATCACCGAACAGCACCAGGGTCACATGGCCGTCACCTCCGACCCCGAGGTTGGCACTACGTTCCACATTCAGCTGGAATTGCACTGATAACACCCACGAGCGAGGCGGCTGTGCCGCCTCAGTTCGCCTCCAACTGATCGTCAGTTATGACGCCACTCCGGCTTGCGCTTGTGTATGAAGGCGTCGATCCCCTCCTGTGCATCATCAATCAGCATGTTGCCCACCATCACCTCACTGCAGTAGTCATAAGCTTCTGACAACGGCAGTTCCTTCTGACGGTAAAAGGCCTGCTTGCCGATCTGCAGCGTTTTGCGGGATTTGGATGCTATTTTTTTGGCCATAGCCTGCACGCTACCGTCCAGCTCGGACTCAGACACACAGTAATTGACCAGCCCGATCTCGGCTGCCCGCGAGGCACTGACCAGCTCTCCGGTCAACAGCAACTCCATCGCATGCTTGGGTTGAACAGCTCGACTCAGCGCCACCATCGGGGTTGAGCAGAACAGTCCGATATTGACACCCGGCGTCGCAAAACGGGCCGTATCGGCGGCAACAGCCAGATCGGCGCTGGCTACCAGCTGACATCCCGCTGCCGTCGCCACGCCATGCACCTGTGCAATAACCGGAATCGGCAAACTGACAACGCGTTGCATCAGTCGTGAGCAGGTTTCAAACGTGCAGCGATAGTAGGCCTCCTCGCCCTCTCCCAGCATCTGCTTGAGGTCGTGTCCGGCACAGAACCCCTTCCCGGAACCACGCAGGACCACACACCGCACGCTCAAATCATCGGCGATACGATCCAATTCGGCGTGGAGGGCCTGCATGAGTTCCAGCGACAGGCTGTTATACGCCTCTGGACGAGACAAGGTGAGCGTGGCCACACCCTCGTGGTCATAACGCTCAAGAAGTGATTGCGACATGCGAACTCCCTTTTGTTTTTATACGGCTTACCTATTAGGGTAAGCCCGAATATCCGCAAAAGGGAGCGGCAGGTCAAGCCGAATCAAACAGAGAGGATATCGATCTTTTCCATAACCTGAACGCCCGAACCATTGGCACCGGTCTCTTCATCATCACTCAAGGGCCCCAGTGCACTGCCGGTATCCGGAGCTATCCCGTGCGGGAATCCCAGTTGAAGTCCCTTGAAGTCGAACAGCTGATGGTCGGCCAGATGCGAAGGCACCACATTGCACAGCGCCCGAAACATGGTTTCTATCCGGCCCGGATGGGATTTGTCCCAGCCCTGCAGCATCTCTTTGATGACCTGACGCTGCAGGTTTTCCTGGGAGCCACAAAGATTGCACGGGATAATGGGGAACTCACGCAGCTCCGCATATTCGGCAATATCCTTTTCACGGGCATAGGCCAACGGTCGAATGACCATATTCTTGCCGTCATCGGACACCAGCTTGGGCGGCATGGATTTCAACTTGCCGCCATAGAACATATTCAGGAAAAAGGTTTCCAGAATATCATCACGGTGATGGCCCAGCGCAATCTTGTTGGCGCCGATTTCATCGGCAAACCCGTACAGAGTGCCCCGACGCAGGCGCGAACACAATGCACAGGTCGTTTTACCCTCGGGTACCACTTCCTTGACGATGGAATAGGTATCACGCTCGACAATATGGAACGGCACCCCGATCGACTCCAGGTAGGTCGGCAATACCTCTTCCGGAAAACCGGGCTGCTTCTGATCCAGGTTTACGGCAACCAGTTCGAAACGGATAGGCGCACTTTTCTGCAGATTCAGCAGAATATCCAGCATTGCATAGGAATCCTTGCCACCGGACAGGCAGACCATCACCTTGTCACCCTCTTCAATCATATTGAAGGCTTCAATGGCTTGTCCCATTTCGCGGCGCAGGCGTTTCTGCAGCTTGTTCAGACGGGTTTTGGCGTGTTTATCGAGGCTGTCGGTGTGCATAAGGCGCTTCGTGAATCATTGGTTGCAATTCGAGCGCGGAGTATACAGCAAAGCGCTGCCCGCCATAAGGTGCTGCCGCCTGTCCCCAAGACGGCAGCACCCGGCTGCATTCAGATCAGAGTCCCTGCTCCCGTGCCATTGTGTATGCGATGCGTGGCGCAACCCATAACGACGGCAGCAAGACCAGCGATACGGGCACGGCTGTTACTACAATGAAGGATTGCAGTGCCGAAATTCCGCCCGATCCGATCGAAATCAGGATTGCCGCCGTTACCCCCATCATCACACCCCAGAAGACCCGCACCCCCGTTTGAGGATGATCCGTTCCGGTCATCACCATGGACACGGCATAGGTCATGGAATCACCGGTGGTCGCTACAAAAATCACGGTCAGGATCAGAAACAGGGCCGACACCCACTGCCCCAAAGGCAATGCCGAGGTTGTCGCCATGAGCGCTGCCGGCAGGTTCATGCCACTGAACGGCTCAGAGATCACGCCCGGATCGTTCAACTCAAACGCAATACCCGCACCACCGACAATGGTGAACCAGAAACAGGTAATCACGGGGGCGACAATGGAAATCAGCGTAACCATTTGACGAATGGTGCGACCACGCGAAATGCGCGCCACAAACATGGCCATCAAGGGTCCATACCCCAAAAACCAGCCCCAGAAGAATACGGTCCACCAATCCAGCCAGCCAGGATCGGCTCGGAAGGTAGCCATCGGCATGAATTCATGCAGATAAATGCCAAAGCTCTGTAGAAAGCCATCGATGATGAAACCGGTCGGTCCCGCCAGCAGAATAAACAGCATCAGCAACAACGCCAGCATCACATTGGTACGGCTCAAAATCTGAATGCCACGGGTCACACCACTGACAGCCGACAGGGTATATACCAGTATCAGGCCGAACAGAACGCTGGCCTGAGTCGCATAGGTATCGGGAATACCAAACAAAAACTCGAGCCCGAAGCTGATCTGCAACCCCAGAAACCCGATGGGACCAACGGTACCGGCAACGACCGCCAACACACAGCAGGCATCCACAATTGCACCCAGCGGCCCTGTCATGACACGCTCGCCCAGCACGGGGTACAGCAATGTGCGAGGCTTGAGCGGCAACCCTTTCTCATAATGCAGGTACATGAAAATGATACCGGTCAGGCTGCCCAGAATCGCCCAGGCCAGGAATCCCCAGTGCATGAAGCTTTGTGCCAAAGCGTGGTAGGCAGCCTGAGCGGTTCCCGTTTCGGTCCCCTGAGCCGCGTACAGAGGAGAGGGGGAAAGAAAATGCGCCATTGGCTCGGCTGCTGCCCAAAAGACGCCGCCACCGGCCAACAGGGTGCACATGATGATTGAGGTCCACTGGAACGTCGAAATGACAGGTGTATCCGTGCCGCCCATCACCACCCGCCCTGTGCGCCCCACTGCCAGAGCCAGACCGATAAAAAAGGTCGCCAGCAGCAAAATTTGCCAGTAGGCACCAAAGTATTTTGTGGAAAAGGCAAATGCCGTATTAACCCCGCTGGAGACCCAGTCCAGATCATAGAGCGCCAGCACGACAAACAGGGCCAGAGCCCCGCCGCTGATCAGAAAAACGGGAAGATCGACACCTGACAGGAGTGATCGGTTGCTTGCTTCCATCTCCCGGCCGCGAGTCGCCGCCTGAGTGGTTGTGGTCATAATGGCCTCCCGGCCGATTTGGAGCATTGACACCGGGGAGAACACCATCGCCCCCGGTAGCGAGGGGCGAATTGTACGCATACTTGCAACAAAAGACCCTGTTGACACTCGAATTCTGCATTAAATTTATGTAAAACCGAGAGCAGGTCTTTCCGATCCGCTGCTTTAGAACTCAAAACGCCGGGCACTCCGGCCCGGCGTTTGTTATGTCATAACTGAATTGTTCGATTCAATGCAGTTCGCGGAACGACTCCAGCAAGGGCGGCAATCCCGGGAACATGCCGATGCCAGCCATCAGAGCACACAGAACAACGAACACGATACCGGGCACCACCCAGCGCCCGACATGGCCCAGTTCTTTGCCGCGTTCTTTACAACCGATCAGCCCCAGGTTGTCCAGCAACACCGTCAACGACCAGCCAAACACCGGGTTTACCAGCGCCGACGAGAAAATTACTACCGCTGCCGACTGGGTCGTTTTGCCCTCGCGCGTCATCTGCATGCCGGCTTCCAGCAACGGCAGATAAACACCCACTATCAATGCCACACTCAAGACCGGCTGCCAAATGGCAAGGTCCATCGGGTAACCCCAGAGCGCAGCAACGATACACAGCAGACCAGTCAAGATAGCACCGCCGGCAATAGGACGACGTGCAATGGCAGCCGGTACAATATATGTTCCCCAAGAGGATGCGATGTTACCGCCCCCCAGCAGGCTCCCGGTTACCTGACGGGCCGATGCTGAAACCATTGTATCGTCAATATCCATCAAGACCTTTTCAGTCTTCGGCGGATAGTTGATCTGCTGAAACACGCGATGCCCCAGAAAATCCGGTGACCACATGGCCACGGCCAGAATGGCGAAAGGTGCCACGGCAATAAAGTGGTGCAGCTCCGGCAAACCCAGCTGCCAGCCTGTGTCTTCCCCCCACCAATACATGGGGTTCAAGTTGGGCATGCCCGGCTCGGTCGTGAACTCGAACGGCGCTCCCAGCGCAAATGCCACACCCGCCGCCAGTACGGACCCCAAAGGAACCGCCAGCCATCGTTTCTGGATATGTTCCAGATAGGCATACAGAATAATGGTGCCCAAGATAACGATAAAGGCCAGATAAGCCATATCAAAACCTTCGGCCCAGGCAAACAGCTTTTTGATCTGGCCTGTCACGCCGATGAAACCCAGATACAACAGCAGGCCGCCACACACCCCGTTACTGGTGAGCTTGGCCAGCAGACTTCCACCCTTGGTAATCCCCAGAATAAAGCCGAACACCCCGATCAACAATCCCAGTGCCATCGGGTGGCCACCGGATGCCACTATCAACGGAATCAACGGAATCAGCGGGCCATGCGTCCCCGCCAGGTTGGCAGTGGGGTTCAACAGCCCGGACACCAAAATGACAAACAATACGGCTGCAATCAGCAACTCGTACCGCACGTTTTCAATGACAAACTCGTTGGACAATCCCAACTGTGTTGCAAATGCAGCGACAATCGCCGCCACCATCACGATCTTGCCGATGGTGGCGGCCATGGCCGGTACCCAATCCTCGATTTCAAAACCGTAATCACGAAATGGCACGTTCAGGCGCCAGCGCTTGGGCTCCATGATCTGCAGTTCGTGATCCAGATAATCAGCACGCGTGGCAAAGTCCGCGCGTGGCTTTCGCCGTCCTTGGTAACTTGATGTGTGTGCCTTAGACATAAACGCTCTATGTTGATCTATGGAAAAGGGCGCGATTTTATGGGGCAGCTGCTCCAATAACAATGAACATTTAGGCTAATATGGCTACATTCTTTTGCAATTAACAGGATATTTCGCTCAAAGCCCCGCCAGCAACAAGAAATCCGGCCTGATCAGGCCCAGCAATACCTGCACCCTGGCCGGTGCATGATAAAAAAACAGGCCGGCATTTAGCCGCTATACCAAGAACCGACTCTTTATCGATACTGTAATTACTGTTACCCTCCGAGCGGCATATATTGATGCAACGGCTCTATGGCCCTAATGGATGATCCACCTTCCCGACCGCTCCCTGCGGTACCGTGAAGCGCCCCCAAGCAGTTCAGGGATAGTGTGCAACGTGTTTATAAAACAGTTCTTCCGCCTTGACCTCAGGCGTTTGATTCTATTGCTTGCCTTCAGTACGGCGGCCATCACTCTGATCAATGGCCTCAACGCCAGCTATCAGGTACAACGTCAGCTTCTGATTGATCAGACACTGGAAAGCAACCAGGTATATGCCAGTAAGCTGGCCACATCGACCGAAAATTTCCTGCGCTCTGCCCAGCAGCAATTTGCCTTTGGCGCCGCCGAACTCTCTCCTCTAATGGACAACCAGGAACTGCTGAGCCATACCGCCGACCGTTTACGCCGACAGACCGACAGCTTCAATTCAATCATCATTGTCGATCATACCGGACATGTGCTCGCTACCTCCCCGGAAACTCTTAAGATTCTGGGGGAGCAACTGGCCTCCCCCGGCGCACAACAAGCTCTTGAGCTGAAAAAGCCCTTGATCAGTGCGCCCTATATATCGGTTTCCAATAACCTGCTGGTTTTTATCTCTCATCCTATCTTTTCTCCAACCGGAGAATACCTGGGATACTTGGGAGGCTCGCTCTACCTTAAAGAACGCAGCATCCTGAACGAGCTGCTCGGCATCCATTATTACGAAGACGGCTCCTACCTGTATGCGGTCGACCAGAACCGGCGACTGTTGTATCACCCCGATGCGACACGTATCGGCCAACAGGTTGACAACAACCCTGTCATTGAAGACGTCATTTCCGGCCATGAAGGCACACAGCTCGTCAAGAACAGCGCGGGCATCGATATGCTGGCGGGGTACGCACCCATCAAAATTGCCAACTGGGGTGTGGTGGCGCAGCGCCCTCTGGAAGCCACTCTGGCACCGTTGGACAGCCAGATGCGGGCGGTCATCGACCATATTCTTCCTTTGGGACTGATTACGCTGCTCTTGATCTGGTGGCTGGCCCGACTGATTTCGCGCCCTCTTTGGCAACTGGCAGACAATGCCCAGAACATGGACGAGCCCCTGACCCCTGCCCGTATTCAAGGCATCCGCTCCTGGTATTTTGAAAGCGCCGAACTCAAGCAGGCCATGCTGGTCGGCGTTAACCTGCTACACACCCGACTGGGGCAGCTAAAAACCGAGGCGCAAACCGATGCCCTGACCGGGCTGCTCAACCGGCGCGGAACCGAGATGGCACTTCAACTCCTGCAACGCAATGCAACGCCTTTCAGCATCCTGGCCCTTGATATCGACCATTTCAAACGGGTCAACGATACTTATGGGCATGACTGCGGAGATCGAGTCCTGCAATCACTTGCACGTCTGATGCAGACTTCCACACGCAAAAGCGACTACCACTGCAGAGTTGGTGGCGAAGAATTCCTTATTCTGTTGCCCGAAACCCCCTTGTACACGGCCAGAGAAATGGCCGAGCGCTTGCGCCTGTGCGTTGCAGGAGCTCAAATGCCTGAAGCTGGGCACATCCAAATATCCATCGGTATCGCCGAGTGGAGTACACCAGAGGACGACCCAACGGACTCGCTCAAACACGCAGACCAGGCGCTGTACCAAGCCAAAAGAAACGGGCGCAATCGCTGCGAGGTCTATGACACCTCACCCTGACGCCTTAAGCAGTGCCGGCATGCTCGGTTATATGCGGATTTATTCCCGTGGACCATACGTGTTGCCCAGGTTTCGCAGCAGCCTCAGCGGGTGGGCATTATTGATTCCTGGCATGGCACCACAGTGTCCCCAAACTCACGCAGGACTAAGCCTGGCTTCGAAAAATCGAATTATCGCCGACTCATTCCGCTACTGCGCCCTGTAACCCGGGCTCGCGACCAATGTACTCCTGCATGAAGTCCCGCAAGCAACGAGCGCGGGCACTCAGCAGCTTGCCATCAGGCCAGACCGCAAAGATATCACGCTGCGGGCCAAACCATTCCGGCAAGACAAGCTGCAACTGACCGGACAGCAGGGGCTGCTGAATCTCATTCATCGGCAGCAGAGCAACACCCAAGCCATCACAGGCAAACTGCAATACCAGCGCCAGATCATCGACAAGAGCGGCAGGCGTCAGATGCACATCCACCTGCTTACCAGTGTCGGCATTGTTTAGACGCCAAGGTGAAAACTGTTTAAACATCAGCGTTTGATGGTGCTGCAATAGTTCCAGCCGCTCAGGCCTTCCTGCCCGTTGCAGATACTCAGGCGCCGCCACCAGGCGCGTTGCCACCCAGCCCAGTCGTTTCTGATACAGCCCCGAATCTGCCTGCGGACCAATGCGCAACGCAATATCAATGCGCTTTTCCAGCATGTCCTCGGTGCGGTTACTCAACATCAGCTCCAGACGCACTTGGGGATAGCGGCGCATAAAGGCCGTCCACATTGGACTTAACGGTCCTGTTGCCAGATTGGTCGGCGCCGAAACTTTAAGCAGGCCGCTCATCTCCTGACTGTCGCGACTTAACCGGGCACCGGTCTGCTCCAGCTCATCGAGCAACCCGGCGTAATGTTCGTAGCACACCTCTCCTTCATTGGTCAGACTGAAATGTCGCGCCGATCGCCTTACCAGCTGGTAGCCCAGAGCGGCTTCCAGCCGTTTCAGCCTGCGCGTCACCGTGGCTGGTGGCAGTTGCAGATAGTCGGCAGCAGCCGCCAGGCTGCGCCGACGTGCTATTTGAATAAACAGCGCCAAGTCATCGAAAGAAGGTTTCATATATGAAATCAAAGATTACCAATAGCCGGATATTGAAAACATTAGCAATTATATACACTGCCCCTTCTATCCACATACAGGGACTCGATATGAAACAGAGGCTATGGTTTACCTTCTTGATGTCATTTGTACTCAGCTTTTTCATGACCGGTTACGTGACCTGGCTGAACCTGGGCTTCACGGACCTCTACTTTGCCCAGTGGATGCGTGCTTTCGGCATGGCCTGGCCGGCGGCTGGTGTGATCTCCTTCACTTTCGGCCCGATCGTGCAGCAATTATCCCGGCGCCTGGCCGGACAGGCCTGAGCATGCTTAACTGACGGCTGGCACCACATAACATCAATAAGAGGCCGATATGAAACTGCATGAAAAAGCAGGTACCCCAAGCGCCGAGCGCGTCAACATTTTTCTGCGCGAACTGGGAATAGAGCTGGAGCGAGTCGACGTTGATATCCGGGCTGCAGAAAATCGCACCGATGCTTTTATCGACAAGGCTCCGAACGGGCTGATCCCGGTCCTGGAGCTGGATAATGGCACCCACATTTGCGAAAGCGTAGCGATCTGCCGTTACCTGGACGCAATTACGCCCAACGATAAAGCGCTGTTCGGACGCACGCCTCTGGAACAGGCGCAGGTGGAGATGTGGGTGAGAATTCTGGAATTTCAGGGCGTGGTCCCCGCTTTTCAGGCATTTCGCAACCTCTCTGGATTTTTCAGTGACCGTGAAACCTGCATTAAGGAATGGGGCGAAGAATCACGCAAGCGACTGCTCACTTTCCTGCCGATACTGGATAAGCAACTGAGCAAACAGCCCTGGGTGGCCGGCGAGCATTTCTCGATTGCCGATATAACCGCCTGGGTACTCTGTGGTTTCCTGGGACGTCTTGATATCGAGCTGGACGAACACCTGCCCAATCTGCAGCGCTGGCATATGAAGATGTCGGAACGTGCCCCTTCTCTACACCACTGATTTACTCATTACAGCCGGGGCGGGATCACGGAAAGCCCGTCCTATTCTAAAGGTGTCATAATCGATTGCTAAACTGGCTCGGTAATTACCGTAACACTCGAGTCAACATGCCCAGAACCAACCTTTCCCTGGCCCAGATCGAGGCTTTCTGCGCACTGGCGCAGTACAAGAGTTTCAAGGACGCGGCCCAGTATCTCGACATCGCCCAGCCGACACTGGTGAACCGGATCGCCAGCATCGAGGAAAGCTACAACGCCAAGCTGTTCCTGCGCCAGCGCGGCAACAACCGGCTGACCGATCTGGGTCTGGCGCTGCTGCCCCGGTTTCGCAGCTGCCTCAACAGCCTGCGGGAAGCGGAGTTCCTGCTGCTGGCTCACAGCAAGGTGGAAACCGGCGAGATTCATATCGCGGCCGTATCGCCCTACCGGGTCTCCCTGCTGATTAAGCACTTCAACTCACTCTACCCCAATATCCGCGTCAAGGTGAGCTTTGCCGCGTCCGAGCTGGTTGGGCAGATGATTACCCGCGGTGAGGTAGATGCCGGTTTCTATGTACCTGAGGGCAACACCCCCGGCCAGCAGGCGTTTTTCTTCTACGAGTATGAGCTGGTCGCCATCCTGCCTGCGGGCCATCCGCTGGCCCAGCGCGAGCGACTGTACCTGCGTGACTTCGAGAACCAGAGTGTGATTCGCCGCGAGCCGGGCTCGCTGACCCGCCAGCTGTTCGAACATGCGGTGGCACGGGAAGGTGTCAGCGTCAATGTGGTCTATGAGCTGGGCAGCCGGGAGTCGATCCGCGAGGCGGTAGCTCAGGGGCTGGGCATTTCGGTGGTGGCTGATGACGAGCATGTACCGCACGACAACATCGTCACGCGGCGCATTGTCGGTGAAGGACTGACCGCACGCAGCAGTCTGGTGGTGCGTAACGATCGGGTGTCGGCACCGCTGACACAGGCATTAATCGGGGTAGTGAGGCAGCCGCTGGAAGCTTGAACCTCCAGCAGCTGACAGGTAATTGCGGATTTACGGGCGCTCGCCGTTGGCGATGCGTTGCTGGATCGCCGCCACTACCTCTGGCAGGTCGGCAATGGTGTCGATGATGTAGTGCGCACCGACCGCTGCCAGATTGACCGACGCCTTGCCACGCGCATCAGCCTTGGCAGCTTCATCCGCCGCTAGAAACTGCTCCAGCGTCAAACCGGACTCGTTGCCGGACAGGCTCAGACCCACCGTCCACATGCCGGCGTTATGGCCTTCGTAGATACCCGGCGCGGAATCATCCACCTTGATACAGCGGGACACAGCATTCACGCCCAGCTCCTGTACGTTCTGCAGCGCCATCCAGGGACCCGGGCGGCTGCCCGCTTTGAGATCTCCTGTGGCGATCACACAATCAGGCATGTAACCGCGTTCGGCAGCGGCCTGCTGCAGCACTTCCATCACCGGGCGCGGATAGCCTGAGCAGGAACCGATCTTGATGCCCTGATCACGCAGCCAGGCGATCGTTTCCAGTGTCCTCGGAATCAGGTCGGCATGTTCACCCACTTTGGCGATCTGCAGCGGCATAAAGGTGTCATAAATCAGGTCCACATCCCCGTCGCTCATGGCACGGCCAAACTGCGCCTGCCAGCGGGCCGCAATCACCGGATCATCACCCAGGGCACGGATATGATCCCACTTGCCCATGCCCATGGGGCCCCGCGCCTCTTCCAGGCTGATGTCGAAGTCGTAGGCCTTGCGAAAGGCTTCAACAAAGATGGTGGTCGGCGCGAAGGAGCCGAAATCCACGGTGGTACCGGCCCAGTCGAAAATGACCGCTTCTACAGATGACATAGTTGTTCTCCTCAGGGGCGGCGCTCAGGCCGCCTCGGCTTCAATTGCAATTCGATTAGCGTCACGCTTGCGGTTCAGCCGGTGACGCGCCCAGGCAGAGATCAGTTCGGAGATCACCACCAGCACCACGATCGACAGCAGGATGGCGGCGACGCGTTCTGTTTCCAGCTGCTGCACATTGCGCTTCAGGTACCAGCCCATGCCGCCGGCGCCGAAGAATCCCACCACGGTAGCGGCGCGGAAAGCCACGTCCCAGGTGTAGATGGCGATACCGGTCCAGGCCGTCTGGATCTGTGGCCAGACGGCGTAGCAGAAGGTCTGCAGCGGGTTGGCCCCGGCCGAGCGCATGGCCTCGACCGGCCCCATGTCGATCACCTCGATTTCTTCGGCGAACAGCTTGCCGGCGAAACCGATGCAGAACATCACCAACGCACAGACACCGGGCAGCATGCCGAAGCCGAGGACGGTGACGAACAGGATGGTCCAGATCATCTCGTGTACCGAACGGCTGGCCATGATGAACAGGCGCGCCAGCGGATAGAGCACCCGGCGTGACAGTGTGACGTTCCAAGAGGCAAACCAGGCCAGAGGCGCGGCAATCAGCATGCCAATCAGGGCACCCAGGTAGGCCATCTGCACCGTTTCCACGACCGAGGCCAGGTAGTCACCCTGCATCACGTAGTCCACATCCGGTGGGAAATAGCGCTCGCTCAACACCTCACCGACGCGACCAAACAGGGTCAGCAACCGGGCCAGGTCGATGCCGAGAAAATCGATGGCAAACATCAGTCCCAGCAGGCACGCCAGCAAAGCGGTGAAGCGGAACAGGTCACGCGGAAAGCGGTAGCGGCTCCACTCGCGCGCCGGTGCCTTGGACTGAATCGAGTTGTATGCATTCATGACAGGCTCCTAGACAATCGCCTTGCGGGTGTAGTGTGACAGGATCTCGCCGAGCAGAATCAGGCTCAGGATCGCCAGAATCACCACGGTCACGCCGCCGTAGTTGTACATCGCCATCTGGCGGAAGAAGGTCAGGCCCAGACCACCGGCACCAACCAGTCCCATGATCGCCGAGCGGCGAATATTGATATCCCACTCGAAGATAATGGTGCCCAGCACCACGGTCTTGATCTGCGGCAGGATGCCGTAGTACATGACCTGAAAGTTGTTGCCGCCGACCGCACGGATCGCTTCCACCGGCTTGGGGTCGATGTTTTCGATCGCCTCGGCGGTGATCTTGGAGATGAAGCCCACCGAGCGCATGGCAATGGCCAGAATGCCCGGCAGTGCGCCCAGGCCCACGGCCGCGACAAAAATCAACGCCCAGACCATCTCGTGGATGGAGCGACTCAGGGTCATCAGAAAGCGCCCGAAGGGATACAAAATACGCTTCGACGGCGTCACGTTGAGGGCACCAAACCAGGCCACCGGCAACGAGAAGAACAGCCCCAGGAGGGTTCCCAGACAGGCCATCAGGAAGGTTTCCAGCATCGGGATGCCCAGATGCGGAATCAGGCTCAAGTCCAGCGCCATGAAGCGCCCGACCGACTCCATGATCTGACCGAAACTGCCCACGCGGTCCCAGTCGGTGTCTTCGATGATGATCACCTGGATGCTGCCCAGTACCGTGACCAGCACCAGTGCCAGCATGAGCAGCTGCACCCACTGGCGGCGTCGCCGGCTGCGCTCCAGCTCGGCCTGTAAACTAACAAGATGCGTCATGGAGTCCTCAGAGCACTTCCAGTTCATAGATGCGTTCGAGGTCGCTGTCCGCCAGATCGGCGGTTTTGCCATCGAACATCATGCGGCCGCTCTGCAGCCCCAGAATGCGGTTGCAGAACTCCTTGGCCAGCGCCACGTCATGGATGTTGCACAACACCGGAATGCCCAAGTCACGCGCGGTATCGCGGATCAGCTGCATCACGTCACGGGAGATCTTCGGGTCCAGGCTGGCCGTCGGCTCGTCGAGCAACAGCAGCTGAGGGTCCTGCATCAGGGCACGGGCGATACCGACGCGCTGACGCTGACCGCCACTGAGCTGGTCGGCACGCTTGTCGACATGGTCGATCAGGCTCACCCGGTCCAGCAGTTCCAGTGCGCGCTGGATATCACTGCGCGGGAACAGCTTGAACAGGCTGCGTGTCGTACCCACATAACCGAGACGGCCTGACAACACGTTGTCCATCACCGACATCCGGTTCACCAGGTTGAACTCCTGGAAGATCATGCCGATATGGCGACGGGTTTTGCGCAGCTCACGGGCCGACAGGCGGGTCAGCTCCTGACCGAACAGAGAGACACTGCCCTCACTGGGTTCGACCAGTCGGTTGATGCAACGGATCAGGGTGGATTTGCCCGCCCCGCTGGGGCCGATGATGGCGTAGAAATCCCCTTCCGCCACATTGAAGCTGATCCCCTTGAGGATATCGTCGCCGGTCTGGGCATAGCGGGCTTTCAGGTTCTGCACTTGGAGAATGGACATGCGGTTCTCGCTTTCATTGTTCTAACGACCGGACCGGAGCCGCCCCGCAGCTCCGGTCTCGGCTATTACTGCTGGGCTTTTTTTCGTGCTTCGCGCAGTTCACGCACGATGTCGTAGTCGGCATCGGTCATGGCAACGAAGCGGTTGGAGTTCACGTTATCGAGGAACTGCTTCATCTCCGGCTTTTCGTGCAGTGTGAGGAAGGTGTGACGGATCTTCTCTTTAAGATCGTCACAGAGTGCGCCACGATAGGTGAACGGGTCCTGCGGGATGGGTGGAGAGCGCCAGAGTACGTTGAAGTCTTCCAGCTTGACCATGCCGCGATCAACCACGTTGTCGAAACGGTGGCTGGCCACGAAGCCGGCATCGACCTTGCCTTCGTAGACTGCCATGGTGGTCAGGTCATGACCGCCGGTGTAGACCACCTTGGAGAAATGATCATCCAGTTTTTCGCCCAGCACCTTAGTGAAGGCGACACGCGGCACCAGATTGCCGGAGGTGCTAGCCGGATCGCCCAGCCCCAGCACGGAGTTGTCCAGCGTATCAATAGAATCGAACTTGCCGCCCTTGCGGCTGATCAGTACCGCTTCGTACCCCGGACCTTCAGGCTGCAGGTGACCCGGACGCTTGGCGTAGGTGGCGAATACCTGGATGGACGGATCCTTTTCATGGGCGATCACATAGGAGTTGGCACCCTGTACACTGATGTCGACCCAACCGCCGATCATCGCTTCCATCACCGACGCATAAGAGGTCGGCATGTAGAATTCGATCTCCTTGCCCGTGGTTTCCGACAGGTAGTCGATCACCGGCTTGTACAGCGTCAGCTCCTGCACGCTCTCCTCGGTCGGAATGATGGAGAATCTCAGCGTGTCAGGGTTGTCGCACTCCGCCGCATGCAGCTGAGTGCTTCCCACAACGGCGGCTGCCGTCATGGCCAGGGTGGTGGCATGGCGTTGCAGGGACTTGCAGCCCTTGCTCAGCCGGGTACGCAGTTGCTTGTTCATGATCAGACCTCGGGTCGATTCACAGTGGGTTGTGGGCGGATGCCCCGGTTTTGGTTTGGGTTTCGGTATTGCTGAGTTGAGCGTTGTTGCTGACCGCCAAAAAGCGATCTTTTTTGCCAATGAAGTTGGCGCCACGTTCACCCGCGAAGGCAGCGTCGACAATCTCGTGCCACTCTCTGTTGCTGATGCCGTAATCCTGATAGGCGGTCGACACACCCAGCCGGTGCAGCATCTGCTCCAGCTGTTCGATACCGACCTCTACCGGGGTGCCGAAAACCTGCGCCAGCAGTGCATCCAGTTCAGCACTTTCACCACTCACGGCACGCAAAATGGTGGGCAGCGTGAACGAGCAGGCCTCGCCATGTGCCGTGCCGTGTCGCAGCGTGATCGGGTAGGAGATGTTGTGCGCAATCGCCGTTTTGGTATTGGAGAAGGCCACGCCCGCCATCAGTGCGGCCCGGGCAATACGGCTGCGCAGCATCAGGTTCCGGGGCTCTTCTACCAATGCCGGCAGCCAGTCGATAATCTCGCGTGCGGCACTGACCGCGGCCGCACTGGAAACCGGATTACGGTTCACGTTCCAGAGACTTTCCAACGCATGGCTGAGTGCATCCAGCGCTGTGCTCACTGTGAGCGACAGCGGCAGCTCCAACGTCAGTTCCGGGTCGACCAACGCCACTTCCGGATAGAGTTCGGGCAGCGCCAGCGAATACTTGCGCTCGGCCTCGCTGTGCCAGACCGTGGCCCAGCAGGTCACTTCACTGCCGGTACCGGCGGTGGTCGGCACGGCAATGATCGGCACCACTGCCAGCTCATCGCGGCCGGTACCCTGTTGCAGGAAACGGCGCACCCGATGAAAATTGCCATCGGCCGCGGCCAGCACCTTGGCGGTGTCGATGACCGAACCGCCACCCAGCGCCACAATCACCTCAGGGGGTTGCTCCACTGACATCCAGCGCGCACAGGAGATTTCCAGTTCAGTGAAATCGGGGTTAGGTTTGATATTATCGATCACCAACGCAGGTTGCCCTGCCAGTGCGGCGACGCGCTCGGACAGCTGCTGAAATACGGGGTCGCTGTAAGTGACCAACGCATAGGGACGCCCCTGCAGCGAGTCCGCCAGCGTTTCCAGAACGCCCGCACCAAATTGGATCCTGACCGGATTATGAAAAGCCCACATTCAAATTAGCCTTAGCTGTATTAACCGATTGCAAAAGGCACTCAATCACGGTCGGGCCCGAACTGCCGGAGGCCACTGGATCAGTGCTTCAATGGGTAAGCATTATTGAATTCGGGCGTGACACCTGGGTGTCGCGGGGCTCAACCACGGCTAAGCGTAGTTTCGGAAAGTTGAATTACGATTGCGTTACGGCGGGGGTAAGCGGCTGTACTTGATGTCGCTTGTACACTCAAAGCGACACCAGCACCAATCCCAACAGCATCACACTCAGCCCCTGCAAGCGCGGCGGGCTGACCGACTCGCGCAGCCAGAAAACACCGATCAGCACCCCCAGCGGAATGCTCACCTGACGCAGGGCCACCACGTAGCTGACTTCACTTACCATCGACATGCTGACCAGAATCAACAGGTAGGTAGCGATGATGAAACTGCCTGCCAGCAGCGTCCAGCCAAAGTCCGGCACGCCTCTGAGCGATTCGCCAAAGCCCCACCGGACCAGTGGCAACATCCACAACAGACAGGCCGCCGCCTGGAGTACGACAAAACTGCTGCCAGCGTCGAAGGCGCTCATACCCTGCTGCTTCATGATCTGAATGGCGGCGCTGTCAAGCACCGAGTACCCCGCCGTTGCACAGGCCGCCAGCAGTACCCAGCCGATGGCCGGGGTACAGTAGTCACGCCAGTGCCAGTCCCGCCAGCGCACCAGCGGCAGGGCCAGCGAACCCAGCATGATCAGGCCCATACCCAACAGGTCCTGAGCGCTCAACTGGCTCTGGCCATAGCTGATCAGCACCACCAGCGGCACGATCAGCACCGGCAATGCCCGTGCCAGCGGGTAGACGACATTGAGATTGCCCTGGCCATAGGCCTTGGCCAGCCCGCTCATATAGAGGGTCTGGCACAACCCTGACGCCAGCAGAAGCCACCAGAAATCGGCAGGTAAGGCCGCGACACTCGACCAGCTTCGTACCAGCAAAGGACTGAACACCAGCATGCCCAACCCCATGGCCCAGGCATAAAAACGCACCGTCTGAGCGGTGCGCTTGCCGATCAGGTTCCAGCCCGCATGCATCAGGGCCGAAACCAGGATCAAACCGATCGCCGTGGGTGTCACGGCTTCTCGCCAACGGCCAGGCGAGCCGAGATCTCTTCCAGACAGGGAATCACATCAGCGATGCTGTCGATGACGTAATGAGCGCCACTGGCGGTCATGCGCTGGTAGGCGGCAGCACGACGGAGTTCCTGCTCCGCTTCGCTCAGCACCTGCCAGTCTTCCAAGCTCATGCCCACTTCGTTGCCGCTGACGGCAACGCCGATGGTCCACATACCAGCGTTAAGGCCTTCCTCGATACCGGTCAGGGTGTCATCGATCTTGACGCAGGCACAGAGGTGCTGCACGCCCAGATCCATGGCATTTTTCAGGCTCATGTGCGGATAGGGACGGCCCTTTGGCACTTCGGTGGCGCAGACGTTACTGTCCGGGGTATAGCCCTGCTCGGCGGCACGCGCCAGCAGCCCCTCGATCATCGTAGACGCATAACCGGTGTTGCCACCGATGCGGATATCATTGGCACGCATCCACTCCAGCGCATCGGTCAGACCCGGGATCAGCTCGGCGGTCTGGGCAATCGCATCGATCTGCAAGGGCACGAAGTCGTCGTACATGCGATCGATATCCGCCTCGGTCGGATATTCGCCCTTCACTTCGTGCCAGGCATCGCGGATACGCGGATGGGCACACAGCTGGCGGATATGTTCACGCTTTTCGGTGCCCATGGGGCCTCGGGCTTCGGCTTCACTGATCGGCAGGCCTTCTTCGGCGAAGAGGCGCTGGAAGGCGCAGATCGGCGCCATGGAACCGAAGTCCACGGTGGTGCCGGCCCAGTCCATGATCACGGCCTCAATGGGACCGACGTAGCGGCGTTCAAACTGATATTTCGGGGTCATAGCGTTACTCCAGTCGTCAATTCAAGCGGTCAAGTCAACCAAGTGTCGGGTCAGGCGCTGGCCGCCGCTTCCAGCACATGGGCCGGAGCGCCATCGGGGATACCCATCTCTTCCAGCACGGCCGCCACGGCCTCCAATACGGCATCAATCTGCTCGTCGTAAAGCTGGCCGATACAACCCAGACGGAAGCTTTCCGCTTCGGTCAGCTTGCCCGGATAGATGATGAAACCGCGTGCCTTCATGCGGTCGTAGAAGGTCTGGAAGTCGAAGCTATCGTGGCCCGGCGAGAAGAAGGTGATGATGATCGGGGACAGCCACTCATCGCTGAGCAGGGTCTCGAAACCGAGCTGGCGCATGCCGGCGACCAGACGCTGCTGGTTGCGCTGATAGCGCGCATGACGCCCTGCAATACCGCCCTCTTCCGCATGCTCCTTCAATGCCTGCAGGAAAGCCGCCACCACGTGAGTCGGCGGGGTGTAGCGCCACTGACCGGTTTTGGCCAGGTACTGCCACTGATCCAGCAGATCCATGCTCAGCGAGTGGGCGTTGCCTTTGGACGCTTCCAGCGCGCTCTGGCGGATCAGTACGAAACCGAAGCCCGGCACACCCTCGAAGCACTTGTTGGCCGAGGAAATCAGCGCATCGAACGCTACCTCTTTGGCGCTGATCGCCACGGCACCAAAGGCGCTCATGGAATCGATGATCAGGCGACGGCCCTGACGCGCTACCACCTCGGCGATCTCTTCCACCGGGTTGAGGATGCCGGAGCTGGTTTCACAGTGGACCAGGGCCACATGGGTGATCGCCGGGTCGGCGGCCAGCATCGCCTCCACCTCATCAGCGCGCGGCGGCGCGTAGTCGCCCTTGTCCAGCGCCACATAATCACGACCCAGGTAGTCCATGATCTTGCCCATGCGCTGACCATAGGCGCCGTTCATCAGGATCAACAGCTTGCCCTCTTTCGGCACCAGCGTGGCCAGCGTGGCTTCCACGGCAAAAGTGCCGGAGCCCTGCATCGGCACGCAGACATGACTGCCTTCACCGTCGATCAGTTCGACCAAACGCTGGCACAGCCGGGCGGTCATGGCGCGGAAGTCAGCGTCCCAGGAACCCCAGTCCTGCAACATCGCCTGCTTGACGCTCTGGGTAGTGGTGATTGGTCCGGGAGTCAGCAGATAGGGCTGTTCAGTTTTCATCTCGCTCTCTCTTTCTGGTCTATACCAGTATTTTCAGGCAAATTTTTTTCAGGCGGGGGACATCCGCAGATGCCCCCTTCCCTTTAGCGCTGACGCCAGCGCTGAGTGCGCTGCAGAATCTGGTGGCTGATCAGCCAGTGCAGCCCCTTGGCGACCAGGGATGTCATCATCAACAGAACTGCCATGGCAGCCGCCGGGGCAATATCACCCGCCTCATCCATGTGCATCACCGCCACTGATGCCAGCGTGGTCTCGGCCGAGTACAAAAACACCACCGCCGATACCGTGGTCATGGCGTTGACGAACAGGTACACCGAGATATCCAGTACCGACGGCAGTGCCAGCGGCAGAGTGACGCGGCGCAGCGTGGTGTAGAACGGCACCTTCAGTGACGCCGATACCGCTTCGAACTCGCCGTCGATCTGTTTCAGGCTGGTCACGGCGGTCAGGTGACACACGGTGTAGAAGTGCACCAGGGTATTCAGCACCAGGATCGTCATGGTGCCGTAGATCCCGTTAAGCGGATTCTGCGGATGGTTGAAGAAAAAGATATAGGCCAGACCCAGCACGATGCCCGGCACCGCCATCGGCAACATCGCCAGCAGCTGCAGCAGCTTGCGTGCGGTCGGCATCGGCTTGATCTTCTCGCTCATGTAGGCGACCAGGAACACCACGGTGGTACCGATCACGGCCGTCCAGGCCGACATCTGCAGCGAGTTGAAATAGGATGCCCAGCCACCCCCGTCCATCATGTCGAAACGGTAGTTGTTGAGTGACAAATCCATGTTGTACGGCCAGAAGGTGATGAAGGAGGCGTACACCGCCATGCCGATCACCAGCAGCAGAAAGCCGCAAGTCAGGGTACAGAACAGGGCCAGCAGGCCATCACGCAGCGGGGATTTCTGCGGCTGCATCGGCACGGCGCGGGAGGACAGCTGGGCCGACTGGTGGCGCTGAACGCGACGCTCAACGACAAAGGAGATCAATGCCGGCAACAGCAGGATCACGCTGACCACCGCACCCATCTGGAAGTTCTGCTGCCCCACAACCTGCTTATAAATATCGGTCGCCAACACGTTGTACTGTCCGCCGATCACCTTGGCGACGCCAAAGTCAGTGATGGTCAGGGTGAAGATCACGAAGATGGTGTTGATCAGGCCGTAGCGCACCGACGGCAGGGTTACGGTCAGGAACACGCGCCAGGGCGGTGTCTTCATCGACTTGGCCGCTTCGTACAGGCGCGCATCGCTGTTGCTGAACGCGGTAATCAGGATCATCAGCGCGTGCGGGAAGGCCCAGAAGCTCAGCCCCATGACGATGCCCACCGGACCATAGATGCTGTCCACCGGCAGCCAGTCCTTGAGAATGCCCTGGTTGCCGAACAGGTAGATCATGCTCAGCGCCGGCAGCAGCGAAGGTGCGAACAGCGGCAGCATGCTGAGCAGGCGGAAGCCCTTTTTGGCCACCATGCCACTGCGCGTCAGAGCATAGGCAAACACGAAGGCGGTCGACACCACGATCAGAGTGGTCCAGGTCGCGATATTCAATGAGTGAAGTATCGATCGAGTCAGTGCCGGGTTGCCGAAGTAGTCGACGAAGTTGCTCAGACCGATAAATTCACCGGCGCCGTTTTGCACGCTTTTGACCAGCATGGTCAGCAGCGGCATCAACAGTGCCACCAGCAGGAAAAGCACCCCGGCCGCAACGACCAGTCGCTGCAGCCAGGTTTCGTAATCCAGATCGGATCGACCACCGGTCCGAGTCAATGTTGCAGACATCATCAGGCTCCTGCCACCTGCATGGCGGCTACGTCCATGCGCATGCCGGCCCCCATGTCACGTGCGCCCAAAGTGCCGGAACTCGACTGCTCGGCAGGATAAAATTTCAAGGCCTCACGCGGTACACTCAGCCACAGCCACTCTCCCACTGCCGGTTGCTGGCTGTGCATCTGCTCCAGCGGCATATCGACATGCAGCGGCGGCAATTCCTGATCCAGCATCATTTCCAGGCGCACAAAGGCCCCCATAAAATGCACCTGCTCCAGGCGGGTTTGAAATACCAGATTATCATCGCGATTCAAACCAAAAGGAGCCGCCTGCAAGCGTGCGCTCTCCGGACGGAAACCCAGGGTGCCCTGATCACACACCGGCAATATCATCGGCACCTGAACCTCTTTACTGCCCAGCATCAGATGGCGGCGATCCAGTACCTCCGCCGGCAACAGGTTCATGCTGCCGACAAAACGGGCTACAAACTCAGTGGCCGGATGCTGGTAAATCTCTTCCGGTGTTCCCACCTGAGCAATACGACCATGATCCATGACGACAATGCGATCAGCCATGGTCAGCGCCTCGTCCTGGTCATGCGTCACCATGATGGTGGTAATGCCCAACTTGCGCTGCAACGTACAGATTTCGTTACGCAGATGCAGACGTACACGGGCATCCAGTGCCGACAGCGGCTCATCAAGCAGCAGCAGACCCGGCTCGGTTGCCAACGCTCGTGCCAGTGCGACGCGCTGCTGCTGCCCACCCGACAACTGCCCCGGGAATTTGTCACCAATATCGGGCAAGTGAATCTGTTCAAGCAACGCATCCACTCGTTGCTGGCGCTCACGGCGCGGCATTTTCACGTTCGTCAGGCCATAGGCAATGTTCTCGCTCACGGTCAGATTGGGAAACAGGGCATAAGACTGAAACACGATGCCGAAGTCACGCTTCTGTGGCGGCAATGTCGACACGTCACGACCGGCTTGTACAATACGGCCCTCTTCCTGCTGTTCCAAACCGGCAATCGCTCTCAACAGTGTGGTTTTGCCACAGCCGGACGGGCCCAGAAAGCAGATGAACTCGCCTTCCTTGATCTCCAGAGAAATGTCATCCAGTGCGGTAAAGCTGCCAAAGGATTTACACAGATGCTGTATCTGCAGGTAGGGGGTGGAATTGCTCATGTTCTGTCTCCGTAAAAATACCGAGAGGAGTGCCCTCGCACTCCTCCGAATATTGCGGTCGCGCAGGCTTATTTTTTCGCTTCGCTCTTGCCGTCGTAGCGCTGCTGCCATTCCTTGAGGATGCGCTCGCGGTTCACGGCCGCCCACTCAAAGTCGTTGTCGATCATGCGGTCGGCGATGTCGGCCGGGTAGTTGGGCACCGGCTTGGCTACTCCCGGCATGGCGACGACGGCATAGCTGTCGTTGTAGATGACGTTGGCGTCACGCGTCACGCTCCAGTCGAGCAGTTTTTGTGCCGCGTCCAGGTTCTCTGTGCCCTTGACGATGGCGGCCGCTTCCATGTCCCAACCCAGCCCTTCGGACGGGAAGCCCAGATCGATCGGCGCTCCCTGGTTGATCAGCTTGGCACCACGGTAGGCAAAAGAGATACCGATCGGAGTTTCACCAGCCGCGGCCATCTTGCAAGGCTTGGAACCGGAGTGAGTGTAGCGATCAATGTTTTGATGCAGGCCGTCCATGAATGCCCAGCCCTCTTCTTCACCAAAGGTCTGCAACCAGCTGGCCACATCCAGGTAACCGGTACCGGAAGAGTTCGGGTTCGGCATGACAACATGGCCCTGGTAGACCGGTTTGGTCAGATCCTTCCAGCTGGTCGGCATCGGCAGATCGTGCTTCTTCGCTTCGATGCGGTTATAGCAGATGGAAGCGACCCAGGCGTCCATGCCGATCCAGGATGGCGTTTCATCCTTGTCAACGAACTGACCGCTCAGCGCCTCGACTCCTTTCGGCTTATACGGCTGCAGCATCTGCTGCCCCTTCAGCACCAGCAGACTGGTCGCCGCCAGACCCAGAACTGCATCAGCCTGGGGGTTATCTTTTTCGGCCAGCAGACGCGCCGTGATGATACCGGTGGAATCACGCACCCAACGGATCTTCACGTCCGGGTTGGCCTGCTCGAACGACTTGGAATAGGCTTTCAACTGATCCGCTTCCAGGGCGGTATATACCGTCAGTTCAGTAGCGGCATGGGCGCCCGTAGCGCTCAGAGCAACAGCAGCGGCCAGCAGTGTTTTCTTCAGCTTCAGTGTCATGGTGTAATCCTTGTATCCGTTAGCGTGCATTGGGAAAATTCAGGGAAACCAACTGGTCTATACCAGGCAATTCTTACAGCACTCTGTTGCAAAACGATGAATGAAAGATTGCATGTTTTTTAACCGGATCGTTTCTGACTGCGCGCCAACGCACAGCGCATACGAAACGCTTCATTGAAAGGATCTACGACACCAAAACGGCGCGTGGAAAAAGATGAGGCATCACAGAACAACGTCTGCCCCAGCGCCATTTCGGCAAGCAAACGACCGATACCACCCGACAGGGCAACCCCGCCACCGGAACAGCCCGTCGCCACCAGCAACCCTTGAACATCCACATCGCCCAATAATGGCTTGCCATCCGGGGTATAACTGGAGACACCGGTCATATAGTGCGCAATCCCCAAGCGCTCAAGTGCCGGAAAGACGTTCGCCAAGTCCTGCCAACTGCTTTCAAGACACTCAAGGCCATCCGGATCACGGTTGAACAGGTAACCATGAATATCTTCCGGCAAACACGCCGGGTCCCCGTACACGGCCTGCCTGTCACGCAACCCGAACAGCAGTCCACCCACTTCCGGGCGCGCATAGGCGTTGGCATCAGGCAGAATCACCATCGGAGACTCAGCCGGAAACAGTGCCTGATCGGCTTCAGTAATCCAGTAATGGCTACGGACCGGCGCCATTGCCAAGTGAATCCCCTGCTGCGCCAGCATCTGAATAGCCCAGGGCCCTGCACAGCAAATGACCGTCTCGGCTGACATCGGACCGGACGAAGTCTCCACACCCACAATACGGTCCTGCTGCCGCATCAGAGCATGCACGCGACAATGCTGCACCACCTCGACACCGGCCTGACGCGCAGCCTTGATGTACCCCTGCGCCAACTGCACCGGGTCCATATAGCCATCAGCAGGCACGAACAGCGCTTCGGCATCGCCCTTTATCGAAAGCCAAGGCGCATGCCGACGAACATCCTCCTGCATCAAAGGCTCGGACACCACGCCCAAGTTGCTCGCTGTACGCGCCGTATCCCGCAGATATTGCTGCCCCGGCGCATCGGTCGCCAAATGCAGACTGCCAACCTGGCGCAACGGCAGAGGCACGTCCAGTATCGAGTCAAGCTGCTCAACAGCCGCGAAGGTTTCAGCCACCAGTGCGGCCATGGCGGGGTCGGGACGTACCCGAGTCAGCAGAGCGGCTGCCTGACTGGTTGTGGCTGAGGCCAACATTCCCGCCTCAACCAGCCGAATACCTGTCCCTGCCGGCGCCTGCCGAGCCAGCGACCAGGCTGTTGCGGCACCCAGGATGCCGCCACCGATGATCAGAAAGTCTGTTGAGGGGTACTGCATGTTGCACACTCCAATCTGGTATATACCAGATTATGGCGTGGCAAAATGACAAGCCGGTGACAGTGCCGTTACGGGATTATCAGGGAGTCAGGACGGACGCTCACCGATACGTACGGAAATTTTCAGGGCATCGTGCAGCCAGTATTCCCGGTCCAGCTCAAGAAAATTGCCTCGTTGATCAAAGCTGAGACGCTGAATGTACAGCCCCGCCGTCCCCTGGTTCACGTGCAGCGATTCAGCCTCCAGCCCTTTCAGGGCCAACGGATAAATTTCAATATCGCGATGCTCGGGACACAGGTTGTACTTGTCTCTCAACATTTGCCAGATCGACAGGTCAGTACTTTCACTGAGCAGCCCCGGACAGTGCGCCGGGTTGATATAGTTATGCTCGACCAGCAGTCCACGCTCGTCGACATAGCGACGACGAAACACATGGTAGATCGGCGTCCCAACCTCAAGACCGCTGATCTCGCTCAGCCAGACCGGTGTTTCAGTCAGGGTTTTGAACAATGTTTCGGTTCGCGGAGAAAAACCCTGCTCAATCACATATCGATTGAATCCCA
Source organism: Marinobacterium marinum (assembly GCF_013868415.1). Classification (GTDB taxonomy): domain Bacteria; phylum Pseudomonadota; class Gammaproteobacteria; order Pseudomonadales; family Balneatricaceae; genus Marinobacterium; species Marinobacterium marinum. The sequence goes on from NZ_JACEMT010000033.1 coordinate 54,910, forward strand.
AATCCCGACTGGGATCATAGCGCAAGCGTTCTGGAGTAATGTACCAGCCCCGTCGGTTGGACCGGAAAATCAGGCCCTCGGCCTCCAGCTGAGACAGGGCTTGCCGAATCGTAACGCGAGTCGTCCGAAAACGCTCGGACAGCTCCCGCTCGGACGGCAGACGCTGCTGACTGGACAATTGTTCAGCTTCAATCCAGTCCCAAAGACGGTCACGAAGCTGAAGGTAGACGGGATAATCGGTGCGGGACATCGGTTAACTCTGGTTCAGATAATACGATCATGTGACGATCAGCGCACAAGAATATACACAAAATCGTGCACCTGAATACCGTCACGTCCTATTGGTGATCAAAAGATTGCTCAGCGGCAATACTGGAGTGCTTGCAAGGGGATTGACAACCAAACACGTTGCATCGGCGTGAGCGTGGGGACCGCGCATGCATCCAGATGGTGAGTTGCCTGCAGGGACAGGCCGTCATCAAGCACCAGCTCCAGCCGTCTTCCGGTTTGACGGGCACAACGTCCCGACAAAATAAGATGCATGTCCGGGTCCGGCCCCCAAGGGCCCTGCAGCACACACACATCCTCGGGCGCAAAAACCAGTTCGCCCCGACTACAGGCTGGCAGGAATGCCCGGCAGTCCTGGGCCTTTCCTGCCACCCATACCCTACCCGCAGCATCCACTTTAACCGGTAACCGGTTTGGCGTTTCCAGTGTATCCATCAGCATTGAAGGGAGTGTCGTCAAAGGGGTAACCAGTGCGTTCATTGCGCCGTCCATGCGGTTTTTACGTGTTTACAAGCTTACCCTAACGGCTTTAAGTGACGTTCCAGTGACAACGCTTGCGCTTTACACCCACCCCGCCACTGCTACAATTGCGAACTATCCAAACCTCTTGGACATCGCCCTAATTTGCAGGACTGTGTGAATGAAATTTCGTTTTCCTGTCGTCGTGATCGACGAAGATTATCGCTCCGAAAACATTTCAGGCTCAGGTATTCGGGACCTGGCTGAAGCGATCAGCCGCGAGGGAATGGAGGTCATCGGTTTCACCAGCTATGGTGACCTGACTTCATTCGCACAGCAGGCCAGCCGCGCTTCCAGCTTTATCCTGTCCATCGACGATGAGGAGTTTGGCTCCGGCTCAGATGAGGACGTTAACAAGGCTCTGGAGTCCATTCGCAAATTTATCGGCGAGGTGCGCAAACGCAACGCCGACATTCCGGTCTTTCTGTACGGTGAAACCCGCACTTCACGCCATATTTCCAATGATATCCTGCGCGAGCTGCACGGCTTCATCCACATGTTCGAGGACACGCCGGAGTTCGTGGCACGCCATATTATCCGCGAAGCGACCAAGTACCTGGAAAGTCTCGCGCCGCCCTTTTTCAGTGCACTGATGGACTACGCCAGTGACAGCTCCTACTCCTGGCACTGCCCGGGCCACTCCGGCGGCGTGGCTTTTCTGAAGAGCCCGGTTGGCCAGATGTTCCACCAGTTCTTTGGCGAAAACATGCTGCGTGCCGATGTCTGCAATGCGGTCGAAGAGCTAGGCCAGCTGCTGGACCACACCGGCCCGGTATCGGCCAGCGAAGCCAACGCTGCGCGCATCTTCAACGCCGACCACCTGTTCTTTGTCACCAACGGCACCTCCACTTCCAACAAGGTGGTCTGGCATTCCACGGTGGCGCCGGGCGATATCGTGGTGGTCGACCGTAACTGCCACAAATCGATCTTGCACTCGATCATCATGACCGGGGCAATCCCCGTGTTCCTGATGCCGACCCGTAACAACTACGGCATCATCGGCCCAATTCCAAAGAGTGAATTCGACCCGGAAACGATCCGCAAGAAAATCGAGGCCAACCCCTTCGCACGCGAAGCGAAGAACAAGAAGCCGCGCATTCTGACCATCACCCAGAGCACCTACGACGGCATCGTCTACAACGTCGAAACCATCAAGGAGATGCTGGGCAACACCATCGACACCCTGCACTTTGATGAAGCCTGGCTGCCCCATGCGACCTTCCACGACTTCTATCACAACATGCACGCCATTGGAGAAGGCCGCCCGCGTTCGGACGAAACCCTGGTGTTCGCTACCCAGTCGACTCACAAACTGCTGGCTGGCCTCTCCCAGGCCTCGCAAATTCTGGTACAGGACGGCAACAACCGAAAGCTGGACACCCATCGCTTCAACGAGTCCTATCTAATGCACTCATCCACCAGCCCACAGTACGCGATCATCGCCTCCTGCGACGTGGCAGCGGCGATGATGGAGCCTCCGGGCGGCAAGGCACTGGTGGAAGAGTCGCTGCTGGAAGCGATCGACTTCCGTCGCGCCATGCACAAGGTGGACGAGGAGTTCGGCGAGCACGACTGGTGGTTCAAGGTCTGGGGGCCGGATGTTCAGGCCGAAGAAGGCCTGGGTGATCGCGATAACTGGATCATCCACGACGATGATGACTGGCATGGTTTCGGCAAGATCGATTCCGGCTTCAACATGCTGGACCCGATCAAGTCCACCATCATCACCCCGGGACTTAACCTGAAAGGCGAATTTGACGAAATCGGTATTCCCGCGGCCATCGTCAGCAAGTACCTGGCCGAGCACGGCATCATCATCGAGAAGACAGGGCTGTACTCCTTCTTCATCATGTTCACCATCGGCATCACCAAGGGCCGCTGGAACTCCATGGTGACCGAGCTGCAGCAGTTCAAGGATGACTACGACCAGAACCTGCCGATGTGGCGGGTGATGCCGGAGTTCGCCAAGCGCTATCCGCAGTATGAGCGCGTCGGCCTGCGCGATCTCTGTACCGAGATCCACAACGTCTACAAACAGTACGATGTAGCGCGTATCACCACCGAGATGTACCTGTCCAACATCGAACCGGCGATGACCCCGGCCGATGCCTGGGCGAAGATGGCCCATCGCGATGTGGAACGCGTCTCCATCGATGCCCTGGAAGGCCGCGTCACCGCCATGCTGGTCACGCCTTACCCGCCGGGCATTCCCCTGCTGGTACCGGGCGAACGCTTCAACAAGACCATCGTGCGTTACCTGCAGTTTGCCCGCGACTTCAACTCCCGTTTCCCCGGATTTGAAACCGATGTACATGGCCTGGTACGCGAAGAGGTTAACGGAAAAGATGCTTACTTCGTGGATGTCGTGAAAGACTGATACGTGGCACAGCCTCCTACCTGAAAGCGCCCCCTTGCGGGGCGCTTTTCGTTGAGTATCAGCGCGTGTTCAGCTGCACCCGGTCTTCCAGAATAGTCAGTTTCTCAACGATCTCGCCGGAGATTTGTGCGACCTGGTCATAACAGGCTTCAGCCTGCCCCAGCTCTCCCGCCGACCGGTACTGAATCGCTTGTTTCACCAAAGCATGCAGCCGTTCGTGCGGCCCTTCAATACTGCTGAACTCCTGCATCTGACCATATTTCTGCTTGCCGTCCGAGTAGTACCATTTGCCAAAGGCACAATCGAAATGCGAAACCGCTTCCTGCTCGGTCAACGTCGACTCACCATCCAAAAAGCTGCGCAGGCGTGTTTTCCAAGACAGATGGGCAGACTTGGCAGCACTCAGATCAATCCCGTCCACATTGGTTTCGAAGTGGCTGACTTCATTGAGCAGGTTATTGACATAACCGCTGATGCCCTGGGTGACACCAACCGACTGCTTGGAGTAGATCGTCGTACGCCGGGATTCATCCGCAATGCTGTTGATATGGCGGTCCATATCCTGCGCCACCTGACTCTGCTCTTCTGACGCTGTCGCAATTTGCGTATTCATGTCGGAAATCACGCTGACAGAATCCACAATCCGCAAAATGACACTGCGAGCCTCTTCAGCGTTGGCCACACTCTCTTCAGCCAAGCTCTGGCTGGTGATAATAGCATCCACCGCCGAAACCGACTGTTTCTGCAAGCGCTGTACAATACGCGCAATGCTCTCGGTCGACTGCTGGGTACGTTGAGCCAGGGTACGCACTTCATCTGCCACAACCGCAAATCCGCGCCCTTGCTCACCGGCACGGGCCGCTTCGATCGCGGCATTCAGAGCCAGCAGATTGGTCTGCTCCGCTACTGCCGTGATTACGTCCAGAATCTGACTGACTTCTTCACTGCCCTTGGCCAGGTCATGAATAACGTCTACGGAGCTGCGCACCTGATCGGCCACCGCCCCTATCTGATCACTGACTTCCGCCACCAGGCGCTGTCCGCCTTTGGCCGAGTCGTTGGCCGACTCCGCCGCAACAGCCGCATTAGCAGCACTGTGCGCAACTTCCTGCACCGTCGCCGCCATTTCCGCCACGGCAGCAGCCACCATTTCGATCTGCGCCTGCTGAGATGAGACCCCCCGGTCCGTATCCGAAAGGTCGGCATTCACCTGGCTGATACCGGTGCTGATCCGACTCGATGTCTGCGTCACCTTGTACAGCAGCTCTCCAATTTCACGGATGATTTCATTGTAAGCCGTATAGTTCTGGCCCACTTCGTTATTGGGGTTGTCCACCTCGATGGGAACCGAGAAATTACCCTGCGACAGAATGCGCAGGTGGTCACGCAGATTCTTGATCTGCCGAAACATCACCGTCAAACCAAACGCACGCCCCATGACAATCAACAACAGCACGACGGCGGTTACCCCCAGCGCGATATTCTGCAACAGACGCTGTTCGGCAATAGCATCCTGTTCCATCATGCCAACGGCCTTGTTCATTTCGGTCAGAACGTCTAATGAACCCGCCTGCAGTTGCATCAGCTCTGTCGCCCCGCCAGCACCTGCCGCCTGCACCAGGCGCTCAACATTCCCGCGATAATCCCGCCAGACCTGGCCCACACGTTCAAGCTGAATCCGTGCCTCACCCCGTACCGGCTTTATACCCAGCTCCGCACTCCCCTCCAGCAAGGCTCGATGTGCCGTGTCAAAGCTGCGCATAGTCGCTCGAGGCAGATCAGCCTGGATCACGCCCTGTTGCAACAGCAGGGTTTCCTTCGCCAGACGCTGACTCAGCATCCGCTGCTTCCCCGCCAGGTTAATCGCTGTCGCACCGTCACTGCCGGCCATCCAGACCGCAACGCCGATCAAGGCCGTCAGTACGAAAATCAAAACATAGGAAAACATGAATTGCGCATCCAGCGAGCGCAGTCCAATCATTTCCAGAATCCGTTCCAACGCCTTGCCGGTACGGTAACGAATGGAGTGTCTATTGGGTAGGTACTTGAACATCAATGCGTTCCTGGTCCTGTGGAATTTAAAGATGTGTAGAGAGTGACAGCATAAACCGACAGTCCAATGAAGGCTATCCAATCATGCCCGGATCACCGGTAATCCGGTATTGTCTTGACCTTACCCCAGGAATCTGGCGAACGCCCCCTCACTGACTGCCCATCAGACCCACCGACCCCGGGTAACTTTCGGCAAGCAATAAAAAAGGGGGCTGACGCCCCCTTGGTATTACTTCTGTTTCTTGACGAACTTGGTCAGGATAACAATTTGCTGACCTTCCACACGCCCTTCGATATGCTCGGGATTATCCGGCACCAGTGAAATATTCCGTACCGCCGTGCCGCGCTTGGCCGTCAGGCTGGAACCCTTGACGTTCAGGTCCTTGATCAGGGTAACGGTATCTCCTGCTTCGAGAACCGCACCATTGCTGTCCAAGTGACGCACGACCTCATCGTCCGACAGGTGGTCACCGGTTGCCTCGGCCCAGGATTGAGTTTCATCATCCAGGTACATCATATCCAACAGGTCCTGTGGCCAACCTTCGCCGCGCAGGCGGTTCAGCATGCGCCAGGCCACCACCTGAACCGCCGGTACCTGGCTCCACATGCTGTCATTCAGGCAGCGCCAGTGGTTGGGGTCCATCTGCTCGGGATCATCCATCTGGGCACGGCAGACCGCGCACGCAAGAATCGATTGATCGACACTGTCATCTCCCGATGGCGGTACCATAAACGCCGCAAGATTTTCAGTTGCGCCACAAAGTTCACACTTGGATTCACTACGGGTGTGCAGAGCCTGTTCGATTGTCATGATCGACCCTCCTGTTGATAAAGGCGCGCATTATGCCAGAAACCATCGTTTTTTTGGGGCCTTACACAAAAAAAGGCTACCGTTCGGTAGCCTTTTCCATTGAACACACGGCAGTGCATCACTACTCTTCGAAGAAAAACGTCTCCTGCCCAAACGCCGGACGAAGGTGGTTCAACCAGGTAGCCTGCTCATCGTAGGCGGCGAAAAACGGCCGCTGCACCCAATCCGGATTGCGACCCTGGATAAAACGCAACACAAATACCTTCTCGCCATTGATTTCGGTTACACCCTGAATTTCCACCTTGCCGGGCGTCGCCGACATCGAAGGACCTCGCGCCGTACGGGCGATACCGCTCACCTGCTTCATCGCATCGCGATAGGTGTTCCAGGCCTGCGCCAGGGGCACTTCGAAATAATGCTGGGCACCGGTATCACGCTCAACGAACATGTAGTACGGCTGGATTCCCAGCTCCACTTGTGTCTGCCACATTTTGGCCCAGTCAGCAGCTTCGGTATTGATGTGATTCAGCAGTGGACCCTGACTGCGAATATGAGCACCCGTTTCACGAATCCTCGCCACCGCCTGACGGTGAATATCGGTGCTCATTTCACGCCAGTGGTTATAGTGCGCCATGAACGCCAGATGCTTGCCAGCGGCAATGATGTCTCGGAACAACGCCATCAAGTCATCACTGTCTTCATCCGTAACAAAACGGTACGGCCAGAAGGTCAACGCCTTGGAACCAATGCGGATGGTGCGGATGTGATCAAATTCCGGCTCCAGCAGCGGCTCCAGATAGGCGCGCAGATTCTTGGTTTTCATCACCATCGGATCGCCACCCGTGATCAGCACGTCCGTCACCTCGGGATGTTCACGCAGGTATTCGCACAGCTGGCCGGATTCCTTGGCGGCGATTTTCAGCGATTGATCGCCGACAAACTGAGCCCAACGGAAGCAGAAAGTGCAATAGCTGTGGCACACCTGGCCGGAGCTGGGGAAAAACAACACGGTCTCATTGTATTTGTGCTGGATACCGTTCACCGGTTCGCCATTAACACGGGGGATGTTCTGTTCCATTTGGCCCGCCGGGTGAGGATTCAAGGCCTGGCGTACTTCATTGACCACGCGCTTGATTTCAGCCCTGTCTTCCGTGGCAAGTGCAGCCTCTACTGCATCAAAGTGCTCAGGTTTGAGCATGCCTCGCTGCGGGAACGTCAGCTGAAACATGGGATCATGTTCGGCATTATCCCAGTCAATCAGTTGCTCAATGACGTAATTGTTGACTCGAAATGGCAGAACGGATGCAACCACTTCCATCTCATGTCTGAGTTGGGAGGGAAGTCGTTGCAACTGCGGAATCTGCTGCAGGTGGCGGGCGGTGAAAACTTTGAAAGCCGGTGCATCAGCGGCGGCAATTTGAACAGCATCAATGGGCGTATGTGAATTCATGAGCTCCCTTGTACAGGCCGGTTAGAAAAATGGCGGATCCCCAGTCTGGAGACGCTGTGTTCCAGAAAAATGAAAACGGGGCACTCAGGTAAGCCGGGCAATACACGCCCTGATCGGGAAAGATGATTCGGAATCAACTCGAATTTGACACAGAATCCAGATAGCGAAAAGCAACAAACAGGGCAGGATCAAGCCTGCAAAACCCGCGATTATCCGCCAAACCTCCCCAATAAACCTGAACGGTAAAGGCAGCATTGTCCTACAGCGCCACACCGGGGGTCAAGAAAACGCAACTCAGCGTTCTTCAGGTGGTACGGCCAGCCAGTTAATCTCTATGGCGGTTGCCGCCCCCACAGTGACCTGTTCCAGGTCAGGAGGCAGCAACGCCCAACCGGGACTCACCTGCACCCGCCCTGCCATGATTTCAGCGCGGGTCTGCGGGTACAGCGGTGCCTGTGTCGGATCGGCAAACCCGTCAGGCCAAACCGGCTGATGGGTGTTCGAGTCATACTTGTCACTTGCACCCAGCGTATGCAGAAATTCATGTACGGCAACCATGTTGTTCTGCCGCTGAAAATCACTGCCGGCATAACCATTGACCAGACCAATCATGCCCCGCTGCAGCCCCAGAGAGTGCCGTGGCGGCGTCAAGGTACTGCCGGGCAGGTAGTAGTTGATGAAGATCCGGGCATCCACATGCGCGTCATGAGTCTCATGACGCCAGACCCACAATCGCATGCGCATTGACCACCAGATCGCATCCAGAATACTGGGCTGATCGGGAACCTGAGGCGGAGCCGCATGAATCTGAGGGGCCAGATTTACCCTTACCGGCTCCGCCAGGTCCAGATGATAGCGTTTGGCTTCACGCGCGAAAAAGCGCTCTATATCCGCAAAATGCTCTGGACCAAGTTGGTCAATATACGACTGGGTCAAGGGATGATAATCGGCATTGATCGGGTAAATCACCATGGTTACAGGCTCCCGCCACCACGTCTCCGAGGCACGCCCCAGCCACACATTGACCAACAACAATGTCAGGATCATCAGCAATATTGCCTGAATGATTCGCAGCAGCAGGGTTTTCGTCATGACTCACTCAGCCGGCCAGCCCGATAACGACAGCATAGCGCAATGATTTGCCCAGCGTAATCATGACCAGGCTGGCAACGAAACCGATCCTGAGCCAACCGGCTACCAGGCAGATAGGGTCCCCGATGATCGGTAGCCAAGCCAACAACAGCCCGAAGGGACCATAGCGCTCCAACCAGCGTTGCGCACGCCGATGCCGAGGGTTTTCCAACGACCGCAACGGATACCGACCGGCAATCCAGTACCCCATCCCCCAGGTCAAGAGACTGCCCAGCACATTCCCTGCCGTAGCACTGATCCATAGCAGCCAAACCGAATGTGTGGCTTCAGTCACCAGCCAGGCCAAAAGCACTTCAGACCCACCTGGCAACAGAGTAGAGGAAATCAGGGCACTGAAAAAAAGCCCGAACGGACCCTGCAGGGCCTCACTCACATCTCCATACCTTGGCGAATACAGCGCAGCAGGCCATATTCATAGCGCCCTTCCAGGGTTTCATGCACCGATTTCAGCGAGTCGCCAAACTGTTGACGACAAAATCGAATGGTGTTTTCGATCTCTGTACGTTCACCTGCCGGCAGCTCAACCACCTCATCCACGCTGATCATCTGCTGACGTATGCCCTGTGCCAAATGACCATAAATCACGTTGACCGACAATTTTTGCTGCCGTGCGACCTGTTCAACCGTCATGCCGCTGCGGTACAGCAGCAGTGACTGCTCGGCTTGATAGCTGGCACTGTCATCCGGTACCGCATGCTCCTCGATCAAGTCCAGAAACGGCTGCCCATACAGCGTCAGCTTGCGCTCCCCCACGCCACTGAGGCGGCGCATCTGCTCGGCACTCATGGGGCGGTACAGCACCATCTCCATCAATGTGGCATCATGAAAAATGACATACGGCGGCACATCCTGCTCCTGCGCCAGCTGCTTGCGCAGGGCACGCAACGCTTCCCATAAACGGTTCTCGTCCGCGTCCAGGCGCTGTTGCGCCACTGCGCTGCGCCCCTTGCCACTCCCGGCAGTCGGCGCTTTCTGGCGCAGGTCACGCCGCAACTCCAGGCACTGCTCCCCCTTCAGCAAGGGGCGGCAGCTGTCACTCAGGTGCAGCACGCCAAAGCCTTGCGGATCAACATTAAGATAGCCCCGCGCCACCAGTTGGCGAAATACCGAGCGCCACTGCTGCTGATCCAGCTCTTTCCCGATTCCCCAGACCGACAGTTGTTCATGACCACGCTGCCGCGTTTTATCACTCGACTGCCCCTGCAGGATATCAACCACATAATTCACCCCGTACTGTTGACCGCTCCGGTATACGGCCGACAATGCCTTCCGCGCCGCCTCGGTACCATCCCAGGTCGGTACGGGTTCCAGACAGGTATCGCAGTTGCCGCAGGGCTCATGCTCGGATTCACCAAAATACTCCAGCAACGCCTGCCGACGACAGCTGGTAATCTCGCACAGCCCCAGCATCGCCTCCAGCTTCTGCCGCTCGACCTGCTTTTGCGCATCCTCGGCGGTCGATCCTTCCAGCATTTGCCGCAAGAAAATCACGTCCTGAAGGCCATACACCATCCAGGCATCAGCCGGCAGGCCATCACGTCCGGCACGGCCGGTTTCCTGATAATAAGCCTCGATGGAGCGCGGCAGATCCAAGTGCGCAACAAAACGCACGTTAGGTTTATCAATGCCCATGCCAAAGGCAATGGTGGCTACCATGATGACGGATTCTTCAGTCAGAAAACGGTGCTGGTTGTGCTGACGCAAGCGTGCATCCAGCCCGGCATGATAAGGCAAGGCATTGAAGCCTCGCTCACATAGCCAGGCGGCGGTTTCTTCTACCCGCTTGCGCGACAGACAGTACACGACTCCGACATCCTGCGGGTGTTCCTCGCGGATAAATCTGAGCAACTGTTCACGCGCCCGGTTTTTCTGGCCAATCCGATAACGGATATTCGGCCGGTCAAAACCACAGACAAATGCACGCGCATCATCAAGCTCCAGCCGATCCAGTATTTCCTGACGCGTCCGCGCGTCCGCCGTAGCGGTCAACGCGATGCGCGGCACACCCGGATAAAGGCTGCGCAGCACATTCAACTGCATGTATTCAGGACGGAAATCATGGCCCCACTGCGACACACAGTGCGCCTCATCGATGGCAAACAGGGCCAGTTTGCTCTCGCTCAGCAACTGCTGGGTACGTGGCTGCTGCAAGCGTTCGGGCGCGACATACAGCAAATCCAGCTCACCGGAACGCAGCTGCCACTCGGTTTCCTGCAGGGCCTCCAGCGACATGGAGGAATTCAGACACCCCGCTCGTATCCCCAGCTGTGACAAGGCACTGACCTGATCCTGCATCAGCGCGATCAAGGGGGAAACCACAATTCCGCACCCTTCACGCACCAGCGCGGGCAACTGATAACACAACGACTTGCCGCCGCCGGTCGGCATAATAACCAGCGCATCACGGCCTTCTATCAGTGTTGCAACAACCTCATCCTGAGGCTGGCGGAAGGACTCGAAGCCGAAGACATCGGCGAGTATTTGTCGGGCGCGTTCAATCATGTGCGATATTATCCGTGATCCCCCACATGAAGTCATCCCGCAACCATATCCCTGTACGCTGCTTCGGGGTAGAATCACTTTTGTTTCCTTCGTTGCGGATATGCTGCCATGACTGCCAATATTGCCCTCATCACAGAAGAAGAACTGGATCATCTGGAAGAGTTTCTGTTTTCACCAGCGGTTTCCGACGAAGCGCTGGACCTGATCGGAGCCCACGGTTTCCTCTGCGCGCTGAACATCAGCCCCAAAACGGTCACCGAGGCCGAGTGGCTGGAGCAGCTTTTTGATGGCGAGCCCGAATGGCGTTCAGCCGCCGAAAAAGACACCATTATCGAACTGCTGCGCAAGCTTTACCGTACCATCGGCAATGACCTCTATAACGATCAGGAAATTCTGCTGCCCTGCGAGCTGAGCCTGGAAGCCGAAGACGACGAAGACGCCACGGAGCTGACCACCTGGGCACAGTCATTCATGGAGGGCGTGTTCCTGCATGAGGAAGAGTGGTTTGGCCAGGACGAGGAAACCGTTGCCGGTCTGCTGCTTCCCGTTATGGTCGCGTCAGACCTGTTCGAAGACGAGGACGTGCGTGAGATCAGCCAGGATCGCGCCCTGCGTGAAGAGATGTGCGTTCAGATTCCTGAAGTTCTGGTTGACCTGTACCTGCATTTCCACGCACCTGACAAGTAATTTTCAGGCCCGGAAGGCGGCCATGCCCTGCATGGCCGCGGCCCCGGTCAGTAGGACACTTTACGGGAGCGTCCCTGGCCCAGTACGCGAATACGATCACCCGGCTGGAAGAAACGTCCGTTTTCAACTTCCTGCACAACAGACAGCACACCACCGTCGTCCAGACGGATAGTAATTTCCTGCCCCTGACGCTCTGTTGCCGACTTTTCGATATGCTGACCAGCCACACCACCGGCCACTGCGCCCACCACCGTCGCCAATGTACGGCCAGTACCGCCACCGATATGGCTACCGGCAATGCCCCCCACAACTGCACCAGTGCCGCTGCCTACGACACCGTCGGTCCGGCCTTCGATACGAACCGGCGTCACGGACTCGACAATCCCGTACTGAACACTCTGAGCCTTGCCCACCTGGTCACGGCTGTACGTATTACCGGTCAATCCCTGTTGCGCACAACCGCCCAGAAGCGTAACGGTTGACAATGCGATCACTGCAATTGTTTTATTCATATCCATAACTCTATTTGATTTTCAAAACCAGCTGACTGATCAACGCCCAAATCAGCTCCTTGAGTTTGCGATGCCAGGGCCGCTTCGACCACTCATCGGCGGTCATTTCAGCACATTGCTCAAGATCCGCCAACATCAAGCGTTCAACTTGTTCGGTCATTTCAGGCTCGATCACTTCCACATTGGCCTCCAGGTTCCAGCGCAGATTCCAGTGATCCAGGTTACACGACCCCAGCGATACCCAGTCGTCCACCAGCCCCACCTTGGCATGCAGAAAGCGCGGCTGGTATTCATAAATACGCACACCGGCATTCAGCAAGCGACGATAATAACGCTTTGACGCATGATATACCCAAAACTGATCGGTGTAAGGGCCGGCCACCAGCATACGCACATCCACGCCGCGCCGCGCCGCACGCCTCAGGGCAGAGCGAATGGAAAACGATGGCATGAAATACGCGGTTGCCAGCCAAACCCGATCATTGGCGCCGTTCACATGATTCAGAAAAGCAACCTTGATGTCCTGCTGATACAGCCCCTGTACGGTTGTCACCCGCATTAACGCCTGTCCTCGCTCAGGCTGCGGCGAGGGCGGTGGTAGCTGGCGAGCGGTACAACGTAGCCACAGGCGGTTATACAGACTGATCAAGTCTGCCACGACCGGCCCTTCGATTCGGCACATGATTTCATGCCAGGGACAGCCCGGTCGCTCCGACAGCCAATATTCGTCCGACAGCCCCGTGCCACCGATAAAGGCAAGGCGCTCGTCAATCAGCATCAGTTTGCGGTGGTCTCGCGCAAAATTGCGTGTCAGCTTGCTCAGCTGCAGCGGATTATAAACAACCAGTTGCACACCAGCCGCTTCCAGACGCTGTCGATCCGCCCGGCTCAAGTGCCGACCGCCAAAGCCATCAACAATCAAACGCACGGAGACACCACGCCGAACAGCATCCGCCAGCGCCTGGGAAAAGCGGTCCATGATTTTGCCGGAAATCACCAGATAGAACTCCAGCAACAGACTGGACTCGGCCTGCTCTATCGCCTTCAGCATGGCGGGAAAAAAGTTTTCGCCGTCCACCATCAGCTCGATCCGGTTACCACCCTGCCAATTGAAGCGCTGCCGCATATGCCGAATGCTTACCTCTATACTTGCCGCTGGCCATACAGCCGAGCATATAACCCCTGCTGATCCAGCAATTCATCGTGACTCCCCTGCTCGCTGATATGCCCATCCTCGAACACGTAGACCCTGTCAGCCTGCTTTACCGCGCTCAACCGGTGCGCCACGATGATTGTGGTGCGTCCCTGCAAAAAGCCAGACATGGCCTGATGCAAGGCAGACTCGGTCTGGGTATCCAGCGCCGATGTAGCCTCGTCCAGCACCACTACCGCAGGATCGGACAACACCATGCGCGCAATGGCCAGCCGCTGCCGCTGCCCGCCGGACAAGCGCACGCCCTGTCGCCCGACCATTGTAGCCAGGCCGTGTTCCAACCCCATGACAAAAGACTTCAGCTGTGCCACTTCCAGCGCATCCCAAAGCTGCCGATCGGCAAAAGAGCGCCCCATGGCCAGGTTGTCACGCACGGTGCCATTAAACAGTGCCGGCTGCTGCAAAACGGTCGCCACATGCTCGCGTACCTGTTCCAGCCCAATGCGCTGCACGGGCACTCCGTCAAAGCAGATTTCCCCTTTTCGTGCCGGATAAAGCCCAAGCAGCACCTGCACAAGCGTGGACTTGCCGCCGCCACTGGCCCCCACCAACGCCACTTTTTGACCGGCCGGAATATCCAGCGAGATCCCACGCAAGACATCCTGATCCGGGAAATAGCCAAAATGCACGTCACGCAAACTGATCCCGACACTCTTGCGGCCTGCAAACGGGTCTTGCAGTTGCGGATAGCGGGGCTCCTGATTCAGATCCATCAAACGATTGACCCTTTCCAGCGCCGCACGTGCTCCGAACCAGGCATACTGCATGCCCAGCACCTCCTGCACCGGCCCCATCATGAACCAGAGGTAACCGAACACGGCCATCATCTGACCCACCGACAGATCTGAGAACACCACCATCAACATGGATACGGCGCGAAACAGATCAACCCCGATCATGAACAGCATGAAACTGAAACGACTGGCCGCATCCGAACGCCATTCATAACTGGTCGAGTGATCACGCACTTCCCGTGCCCGCTCCGTCAGCTGCATCAGATAATGCTGCTCCCGGTTGGATGCCCGGATTTGCTGGATGGCGTCCAGCGTCTCGGTCAGCGCCGACTGAAACAGCTCGTAAGCCGAGTTCTCCCTTGCCTTCAAATGCTTGACCTTTTTGCCCACCATCATAGTCAACCAGATCACGAAGGGATTCAGAAACAGGATGAACAAGGCCAACTGCCAGTGCATCCAAAGCAGAATGATTGCCGTGCCCACAATCGACAACAGCGCCACCAGAAACCGGCTGACCGAACTGCCGACGAAGCGGTCCACCGTATCCAGATCGGTTACAAAATGAGACGCGACCCCGCCACTGCCCAGTGTTTCATATTCCGCCATCGAAATACGCTGCAGACGCTCCAGCAGTCCGGCCCGAATGCGGTAGATGATATCCTTGGAGATAATGGTGAACTGGCGCGCCTGCAGCACGTTAAGCCCCTGCGACAATAGCCGCAACACGACCGTCAGCAGCAGCACCGCCCCGATATACAATGACGGCCCCTGCCAGTCGGCGGGAAAGATCCGCTCCACACTCGCTACAACCACACCAGGCTGCTCCAGCAGGACCTCATCCACCAGAAGCGGCATCAACAGCGGCAGGGGCACACTCAGGATTGCAGCTCCAACCGCAATCAGGTTAGCCAGGACCAACTGACGCTTGTGCTCCAAAGCGATATTGAAGATATACCGCCAGGTATAGCGGGGAGGCGTGGAAGGTGACACCCGAAACTCCTTTATATGCGAGAAAATTCAGACACTCTGCGCGCCTGATTCCTTCAATGTACGCCAGCCCTGAGCAGAAAAACACCCACGGTTGTTGTGCCCTCGCTCTTTCACTATGCTGCAAAGCTGAACCCCTGTTCTGACACCTTGCACAACCGATCGGAAACTTCGCCCATGAACGCCACCCTGATCATTCCGGCAACCCCCATTGGCCCCCTGACCCTTCAGGCTGATGCGACAGGCCTGTGTCGCATCGACTTCGGACGAAGCCAAACACCTACTCCAAACACCGATGAACACCCCGTTCTGGAACAAGCGGCCGAACAGCTCCGGGCCTACTTTGCCGGCACCCTCACCCGCTTCCAGCTTCCTCTTTCATTGATCGGCACTCCGTTTCAACAAGCCGTCTGGCAAGCCTTGCAGGCCATTCCCTACGGCCAGGTCTGCAGCTATGCCGATATCGCTCAAGCCGTCGGTCGCCCCAAAGCCTTTCGCGCCGTCGGCATGGCCAACAACCGCAACCCTCTCCCGATCATCGTACCCTGCCACCGCGTCGTAGGCGCTTCGGGCATGCTGGTCGGATACGGTGGCGGACTTGCAACCAAAGTCCATTTACTGGAGCTGGAGCAGGTACCGCTGACAACTGCGGCCGAACTCGAGCGGTACAGGGTCATTCAAACCGGCAATACACCTTAGGAGACTCGACCTTGGCAGCAATTAGCGGTAGCTTATGCCCCCCACGACCTGCGTAGAGTGAAGCTGCTATCCATGGATACCCTGACCCTGCAACCGCTGGCCCACGCCAACGGCGAAGTTCAGATTCCGGGCTCCAAGAGCCTGTCCAACCGAATTCTTCTGCTCGCGGCCCTGGCCGAAGGCACAACCCGTATTACCAACCTGCTCGACAGCGATGATGTCCGCCATATGCTGAATGCTCTGCAGGCACTGGGCGTACGCTACACCCTGGCAAACGATCGCCGCAGCTGCGAACTGGAAGGACGGGGACAGGCATTTGCCGCCGAGCAGGCACTGGAACTGTTTCTGGGCAACGCAGGTACCGCCATGCGCCCGCTGTGCGCCGCATTGTGCGCCAGCCGCGGGAGCTTTACCCTGACCGGCGAACCGCGCATGTACGAACGCCCCATCGCGGATCTGGTCGATGCCCTGAACCCTCTGGGAGCCGACATCACCTACCTGGGCGAACCCGGGTTTCCGCCACTGCGCATCAATGCCAATGGCCTGAGCGGTGGCGAGGTGTCAATCAAGGGCAACATTTCCAGCCAGTTTCTGACCGCACTGCTGATGAGCGCTCCCCTTGCCGAAGGCGACCTGATCATCAACGTGGAAGGTGAGCTGGTATCCAAACCCTATATCGACATCACGTTACACAGCATGGCGCTGTTCGGAGTAAGGGTCGAAAACCAGGACTATCAACGCTTCATCATCAAGGCCGGACAAACATACCGTTCACCGGGTGAAGTCATGGTGGAAGGCGACGCCTCCTCGGCCTCATACTTCCTTGCGGCTGCCGCAATCGCTGGCGGTACCGTCCGCGTTTATGGCGTGGGAGCCGACAGCGTCCAGGGTGACAAGGCATTTGCCGAAGTACTCGGAGCCATGGGTGCCCAGGTCAGCTACGGACCGACCTGGATTGAAGTCAGCCGGGGAGAGCTCAAGGGTGTGGACCTGGATTTGAATGCGATCCCTGATGCGGCCATGACCATTGCGACCACGGCACTGTTTGCCGAAGGCCCTACGGCAATCCGTAATGTATACAACTGGCGAGTCAAGGAAACCGACCGTCTGAGCGCCATGGCAACCGAACTGCGCAAGGTGGGAGCGGATGTCGTCGAAGGCGAGGATTTCATCGAAATCACTCCGCCGAGCGAGATTCGAAGTGCCGCTATCGACACCTATGATGACCACCGCATGGCCATGTGCTTTTCACTGGCCGCCTTTGGCAAGGCACCTGTTACCATCAACGATCCGGGCTGCACACGCAAGACCTTCCCTGAGTATTTCGATCTGTTTGCGTCAATTACGCGCTGACCGCAAGACATGGCCCGCACCGATGTGACACGCCCAGGCGCTGTCACATCGGTAGCAAAATCCGTTTATCCGCCTGCCTGATCCGTCTTGGAGCCGCCCTTACAGGTCGGCGACAGCGGCACCTCACCACTGCGCTCAACCCACTCTTCCGGTGTATGCAGATGCAGGGCCAGTGCATGAATGGGGTTCTGCATCAACTCCGCAACCAGGCCATAAACCTGCTGATGACGCTGCACCAACCGCTTGCCGGCAAAATCGGGGCTGACCAGTACCAGCTTGAAGTGGCTTTCGGTAGCAGGTCCCGAATGCATATGACTTTCGTTTTCCAACCGGATATATTCCACCTGCAATCCCGCCTGAAGCAGGCATTCCAGCTGTTCAGCAACACTCATGTAAACTCCACTGATAACTCGACGGACGGCGCCCGATCACTTGCGAATGCGATCCTTGCGCGCCATCTGAATAAAGTGATGATGTATTCTCCGGGTCGCCAGCCACACACTGGCAGTCACCACGGGAACCGCTATGCCGGTTGCCAATGACTTGTCAATCGGAACACCTGCATCATACACCGCTTCGAAGACATACTTCAGCAGGCCGATCAGATAATAACTGATCGCCACCACGGACAGCCCCTCAACCGTATGCTGCATCATCAACTGAATACGAGAACGTCGATCCATGGAGCTGAGCAACTGCTGATTCTGCTGGTGAATGCTCAACTCCACACGGGTACGCATCATATCGGACACACGATCCACACGCGTGGACAGGTCTTCCAGACGCTCACCACTGGCCTGGCAGGTGCGTACCGCAGGCGTCAATCGACGGGTCATGAATTCAGTGATGGTCAAATGTCCTGACACCTCATCCTCACGCAGCTCCTCCAGCCGGGTCAGGACCAGTGCATGATAGGCCTTGGTGGCACCGAACCGAAAGGTGAGCCGGGCACGCCAGGATTCTATATCAGCCGCCATGTCGATCAGATCGGCCAACAGAGCCGGCTCATCCACTCCGCCTTCTCCCGCCAACTGCTGGGTCAGCTGGGCCAGACGATCATTCATGCGCACCAGTTCCGGCGATACCGAACGCGCCAGCGGCAAGGCCAACAATGCCATCAGGCGATAGGTTTCAATTTCCATCAGACGCTGTGCCAGACGTCCCAGCTGGCTATCACTCATCCGCTTGTTAACCACCATCAAACGGCCAAACCCGTCGGAATGCAGTTGAAAGCTGGCCCACACATGCGCATCGCCATTCTGAGGACTGCTACCGACCAGACGCAGATCTTCAAATGCCCGCTTGACCTCCGGCAGGTCGGGCTCTGGAGCCTGGCGCGCATCTTCTATGCTGACATGAAAGGCCGCCACCACCTCTCCAGGCAGGGACTCTACCCACCCCTTAGGCAAAGGCGTCAAACCGGTCACGTCAAAAGGATCACTGCCTTCAGGTATGTCCAGGTTCGTGAACGTATAGGTCGTAAATTCGGTGTGCTGCTCGCGGCGCAGGCGAAAACTGCCACAATCGTACTCATAGCAGTTCTGATCCTGCTGATGAACCGGACATCCAAAGACGCCATACAGCTCCTGCAAGTGCTCCTTCTGCGCCCGTTTTTGCGCTTCAGAACAGAGGACGGCAATGTGTGTTACCCGAGCGGGGCTGGGAATAACCTGGAAAGGACGGGAATGCAGCTCATCGTAAAGGTGTGATCGCAGCGGATGAATGTTCATCAATGAATCCGAGCCAAAGATTCAACCTTAATCAATTGCGCTAATGATGAAAACCCCCCGCTAATCGTCAAACCGACCCTGTTTATCTTATACTTGCGGCCCATATCAACACGAGTCGCCTATGATTGTCCGCGTGCTGCCCCAGCTGGAAAGCCGTCACGACTGGATCGCCTTCTGCCGTCGGGATGTACCTTATTGCATGATTGACAGCCCCGCCTGCCTGGTCGATTTCCAAAGCCATTTTCTGCAACTGACTCTGTTCAGCAAGCAGGCACCGGTACGCTACACCCTTGGCTCCCGCCGCTCCATGGACCCTGCCTGGCAGCTGATCAAGCGCTGTAACTGGAGCCTGCAGGCACTGGTAGCCGGACTCGAAACCCTGGATTTTAGCGGTAATGTACGTGACAACGGTTTTCTGGGAGTTCATTCGGATCTGAGTGCGCGCCGCTCCCGCCCCCGTGACCAGCACCTGCACGCGCCAGACAGCAGCGAACTCCTGCCACCGTTAACAGCACTGCCCGATACCTGGCGGATTACCGCCCTGAAACGACTGCTGGCCAATCACCAGTATCGGGACTGGCGCAACGAGGAGGCGAACGCCTCTCTGGGCGCCAGTGCGGTACTGCTGGAGCTGTTGAATCACCCTCACGACTGGCAGGTGCTGACAAGCGGCCCGAGGCTGCAGCTGAGCTATCGCGGCCGGGTATTGGTCAGCCTGATTGCCGACCTGGAACAGCGCCAGCCGGGGCAGCCCTCCCTGCCTGCCCCCTTCCGCTAGGCCGTCAGACCGGCAACGGTGCTCCTTCCGCTTCTGCCGCCAGTACCTTGTAGGGATGATCCGACGCCAGCAACGCCTTGCCCAGTTCAGTCGGAAATTCCACATCCAGATCGACAACCCGACCATCACGACACACGTTGATGATGGTATCCATACAGGACGAAAGCAGCGAGTACTTCTCGTCCGGTGCCGCAATAATGGTTTGCAGCCCCAGATCAGACATGAAGCCCAGTGATGTTACCGTGTTCTCGGAGTCCAGCTTGTTGAACGCCTCGTCAAAGACAGACAGGCTCAAACCACCGACCGGACGGCCATCACCGCCTTCTTTCAAACGGTAGGTTGCCCCCAGGGCGGCGGCCATGGCGACATAGAACGGCACCTGATGCTCACCACCCGAACCGGTCTTGATGCGCTGGGTCAACGTGGTTTTGCGATTCCCCTCAAGGTCCTTGACGACCAACTCGAAGTTGTAGAAGTTGCGGTAATCCTGCAACAGGCTGCTTTCGCCCTCGTCACTGAGCACGTCATGAATCTTGTTCAGCGCCTCGCGGTGGTCGTTATCCCCCTGATGCTGAATATCAAACAGGGTACCCACGTTGGCCTGATCCAGACGGGTGTAGGCTTCGACCAGTTCCAGAATATCCTTGAGTTCCGGGTTCGGCATCATCTCGAAGCTGTACATTTCCTGATGGAAAGGACGGTTCTTAAGGTGACTGTTCAGTTCGCGAATCAGGTCCTTGATCTTGTTGATCTGATCGTTCAGGTGCGCGACAAAGTCCGAACGGAAGGCCGTTTCCGCTTCCAGTCGCGCCCGCTCGGCACGCTTGGTGTATTCGGCCAGCTCTGAATCTCGCAGCGCCTGCACCGTCTTATTGACGTAGAATTCAAGATCTTCATGGCTGGATTCGGCACTGATATTATCCAGCTCCTGATGACTCAGGCCGCCGCCATGGTAGCGCGCCTTGTACTGCGCCACCGCATCACGCACGGCATTCTTTTTCTTTTCATGCAGCTGAATTTCGGACTGGGCACGCTTGGCCGCCTCGAAAATGATGCGTTCCAGCTCGCCACCGCAGCTGTCGTCCAAATAGTCGCGTTTTTCCTGAGCGGCCTGGGCATCGAAATGGGCCTTTTCTGCACACAGGGTACGTGACTGGGCGTGCTCGACCAGCTCCTGCTCCAGCACTTCCAGACTGGCATTGTCCTTGATCATGCCGGTCCGCACTTTTTGCAGCTTTTCCATCAGCGCTTTCTGCTTGGCATCTATCTCCTGCTGCTGTTCCGCCAGCTCGGCAATACGTACCCGAATACCACTGTCATCGTGATTGCGCAGGTCTGTAACTGCTTGCTCATAGCCGGCCACTTCTGTCGCCAGCTGCTCTCTCTGATTCCCCAGGTCAAACACGCTTTCGGTCATATGTGTCAGGCTGGAGGTCATGTTGATCAAGGCATCGCGCAACTTCTCCAGTGACTCGTGACGCCGTCCCAGTGTCGTGAACTCGGCAATCAGTTCATCCACCTGACGCCCCTGCACTTCCAGCTGATCCTGACGACGACGGATACCCATGATAGGGCTCAGCTCATTGATGGAAGTGGTGGAACCTTCGGTCTGCAGCATGCAGTCATAGGTCAACGCACGCTCCTGCCGCAGCAGCTCATGCTCCGTTTCCACCGCCATCACGCCCCCCAAGGCACGGTTCATGTAGGCGCGAGCATGGTCGTTATCGGTATCGATAAACTCCGCCAACGACCCACGCTTGCTGCGATGCAGCCAGTCACCGGACTTGGTGGTATTGATGATGCGGCACCCCTTGAGGTGACGACCCTTGCGACGATACAGGGTAATCGCTTCCTTGACTCTGTCCGGCGCCACGACCAGAGCCTCGCGACGCGCCCCCAGGAAAGATTCGATGGCGATGCGCCACTTGTCATCATTGATATCTGCCAGCTCGCAAATCGGAGTCGACTCAATACCATAGCTGTCCAGCAGGTCCATCAGCTCACGAGTGTTATGGCGAATGGGGGCACGCCCCTGCTGCAGTTGTTCAACCGCGCTTTTCTGATTCTGAATCAGGCTGCGAAGGTCGTTGATACGAATCACCGATTCTTCATAACGACGTGCAATCGCCTTACGTACATCGTCAACCTGAGCCTTGAGCTGCTCAATCACCTTATCGACGCTGACCGGCTCCGCAGGCCACTGGTCCACCGGCAGGTTCTCACCCGAGCGCCACAAATCAACCGAACGCTCGACCAGCGGACGGAAGTCTGCCGGCAACAATTCATTGTAAGCGGCAAAACTCACAGTCGTGCGCAGCAGGTTGTAGGCCTGCTGTATTTTGTCACGCACGACGCCCTGTTCATGCTGACGGGCCTTGATCGTGGATTCCAGCGCATTGATCTTGTGCGCGGAATCACTGGTATTCAACTCGGCGCGAGCGTCTGCCAAATCCTGCATCGCCTGGTTCAGACGAATGCTGTTTTCTTCCAGTTGCCGCTGCAGCTGTTCTTCTTTTTCAGTGGCTGCTTCCAGGCGCTCCGCGGTTTCTTCCTTGCGCAAATCGGCATTTTCGAAACGGCTTTCGTGCACAACCCATTCATATTCAACCGCATTCTTAATATTGCGGCTGATGCCACCACAGTGCTCCTGAACTTTCTCCAGTTCCCCGATACGGTTGGCGACTTCCTGTGTTTTATGCTCCATCGCTCGGTATTCATCCAGCGATTTGCGGAAGGCGCCTACATGCACGATGTTCTCATCCAACACGAACTCCCGAATAAAACGGGTCGGGCTGTCAATCGGCACAAATTTAAGCGCATTCTTGAAGTTTTTGATGAACTTGTCGTCATCGTTGGGCATCTGCGGATCATGGCTCAGGTGTGTCACCATATCGCGAATAAAGCGGTTGGCCCGTTTTTCCAACACCATGTCCGGGCACTGCTTGAGCAGGCTGTCACGCACCTCATTCCAGGGACGAGGCAAGCGACCACTACCCTGTTTCACCGAGAAATCATCCAGTGAAACGGAAAAGTCCGGCAGAATAAAACGGCCCAGCACATCCTCTTCGGCGGATGCCGTAGACGCGCTGATCGCAATACCGATACAGCTTTCCTTCGCGGTCTCGGTGTCAAAAAAGCTCAAGGCCATATAGGTCAGCGAGTCTTCACGCGCCATCGCTTTCTTGCCCTGCTCATCCATGAAGCCGAGACAGTAGGTCCGCAGCGAGCGCTCGCTTTTTTCACCCGCCGAGGCGTTGAAGCTCAGGTGACGCTTGTGCCCCCCCATCAAGACGGTCTGAATCGCATCCAGCAGGGACGATTTTCCCGAGCCGTTGGGGCCGACAATGGCAACATTCCCTTTGATCGGAATTTCAACGGCACCCAGTACATACCAGTTGACCAGAACAATTCGGTTAAGCTGTTTCATGACGGGGTATCCTCCGCTTTATCAGTGTCGCGCTCATCATTAGCGGCAGGCTCGCTGTATTCCGCTTCTGCGGCAGGCGGTTGCGGTTCAACCGTTTCCGGCTCAGCGGCGTCCGCTTCGACATCCACTGGCTCCTCAACATGAGCATCAACCGGGGCTTCATCCGTCGCATCCGGTTCAGACTCTTCGTCCCCCCGGTCCCGAATATCCAGATCGCACAGCGCTTCCAACTGACCGATATAATCCTCAACCACTACTTGGCGGATGGTGGGGTTGATCCTCAAGGGAATATTCTTGGGATCTGTCTCATCGACTTTCCCACGCTCAACCAGACCATGACGGGTAAACAGCGACAGGATTTCCTTTAATCGCGTTTCATTGGGAATATCCTTGCCCGTCAGGCTGGCAAACAGGCGCAGCAGCTCGTCCGTGGTGGTGTAGGCCTTGCCACTTTCCACCTCAAAATTTTCCAGCTTCTGTTCATACTGCTGTCGCAGACACAACATCAACAGGGACTCGTCCAGTTTGAGCTTCAGCACCCGCTCCTCACCCTGGGGAATAATGCCCAGAAAGGCTTCATCCGGCTGATAGGCCAGCGTCCAGCCCAGCGCTTCAAACAGGTTGCGGAAATAGTCCAGATGACTCGCGATCAGAAAGTAGCTGTCACGGTGTACAGGGCGGTCCGCATAAAGGAACTGGCTGCTCAGCAACAAACCAGCGGCGCGGATAAAGTCATCAGCGTCATGCTGCTCATTGCGGGAGACGATTTTCTGCAGATCACCAAGCATTTAGGGATTCCTGTGGATGGTAAAACCACGACATTCCACCATATCGGCGACATTGACGTAGTGGTCTTCAAATTGAATTCGGTAACGTTTGCGCATGTGCAGCGCTTTCTTGCCCAGGGAGTTCAAGTGGCGGACATAGCTGAAGCAGATATACTCTTCTACCGTACTAATGCGGAAGTCGGTCGCTTTTAACTGGTCACGCCCGGCCAGCTGGCTTTCCAGAAAAGTCTCGATCCGCTCCACGTTGACTTCGCGGCGCTCCTTCCATTCCTTGAACAGACGGCGCAGCTCCAGCACCTTGGGATCGATCTCCTGCTGAGTGATCACCCATGGCTTGGCTTCAATACGGCGACGTACGGGAGCACGCACACTGGCCGGCGCGATAAAGCCAACCTCTTCCAGAGTGTCCAGGCGCGGAGTCACATGATCCGGTAATTTGGCTGCCGCTGCGATGACACGCGACAGGCGTGCAGCCATGCCTGGCGTTGTTTTGTCCATGTAGCGCACCGTATCCGCCACTCGCTTTTCCAGCTGGTAGCGAAAATCGTCGATAGCCGCCAGACGCTGATCTACCGAGTCAAAAATGCGAATAATACGATTGATGTGCTGATGTACCTGAGCTTCAGCCACATCCAGAGACACATCCAGCTGTAACTGATAATGCCCGGCCAGCTGCTTGAGCTTGAGCGGATCGAACTGCAGGTCACGCAGCATCGACAGAATCTGGCGCCGGAAGCGGAAAGGGTTGTTACGCGTTTTCAGCGTTTTGTAATCCGATACCAGAACCTGTTCGACAAAGCGGTCAAAGAAGCCGCGCACGATCTCCTGAGGATTATTGCTGGCTGACAGGTTTATTTTCAGCTCGCGCAGGCTGAGCATCATATCGGTCAAGTGCGCACTGAAATCCGCAGCGGTCTGCGCCGCTTCCGCCAGGGTAATACCGCGCCCCTCGGGATCATGGACGGCCGATTCAAGCGAACTGAGCACGTTCAGCACCGCTCCGCCATAACTGCGTTTTTCCAGCTTGGCGATACTGACCAGCGAGCGCAGCAGATAGCTGACCGCGGGCGACAGCAGTACATAGGTACGATATACCTTCTGCTCTTCCTCTAGCCAGCCAGTCTGTACCAGACGACGATAGATACGGTTGGTGTATTCGGCCGTCGAACGCGGCGGCTCTGTCGAGTCCTCCCCCTGCTCATGCTCCCAGCGCCGCACACCCATGCGCACCACCGCATTTTCGATGGTAGAACGCACCAAATCACGAGGAATGAAGGGATCTATCAGATCTTCATCGAAAAAGAGATCCGCCAGCTCGAGCAGTACGGACTGGTAGACTTGCCGATTCTGCCCCGAGAGCGGGATGAAAATATCTTCAGGAAGCTTGTTAAACAGCACTGAGTTGTCCGGTTTGTGGTCGGTTTTCATAAGCGGGTTATGTTAGCGAAAAACCGTGTGCGAGATAAGAGGAAGGAAAGGCCTCACATCGGTTCGGATCATTTAGTCTGCTGCCGCCTTCTTGCTGCCCCAGACGTCAACACGCCCAACAGCCTCTCTCCGCCCGCCCAGCCCCCCTGCATGGCAAATTTGCCATGCATTTGGAGTAACGATGTAAACAGTTTCACTAGGCCCTTGATGCAACAGGAAATTTTTTTCACATTAGGGCTTGACGACCCGCCAACTCATCACTAATATACGGCCCCACGGTTGAGACGTTCCTCGATAGCTCAGTTGGTAGAGCAGTAGACTGTTAATCTATTGGTCGCTGGTTCGAGTCCAGCTCGAGGAGCCAACCTTACCGTTATGGCTATTCCCTGATAGCTCAGTTGGTAGAGCAGTAGACTGTTAATCTATTGGTCGCTGGTTCGAGTCCAGCTCGGGGAGCCATTTTAAAAGTGTCGGAGCATAGCGCAGTCTGGTAGCGCATCTGGTTTGGGACCAGAGGGTCGGGGGTTCGAATCCCTCTGCTCCGACCACTTATAAATTTATGATATCTCTACCCCTCCCCAGTTGTAGTCTTAACCTATAGACTAAAAATATTTCACGACCTCCTCCCATCAGTCCAAGTTTCAAAATATACTGAGAGTCTTGCCGGGACGAACAGTCAAGAAACATCAAATTTACACCAAAGTAGCCCCACTCTTTGCAATAAAAGTGCACGGCATATTACACCACTAGCCGACAGACACATCACTATGCTTTGAAGCAGGTATAATACCAACGAAAGCCGGTACTTTCGAAACTGATACGTAATTACCCTAGTCCCTCAAGCTAGCCAAAGCACAGCTGCTAAACCAGCCCACTAGAGCAAAAGCAGGGTGTACAAACCAAGCAGGTATCGACAGAAGGCTAAGCAACGCCCAACCAGGCCGACCTGACAACAACAGCAGCAAAGAAGGATAAAGAGCCATAAAACCCAAGATCATAAAAAACGTCATGGCACTATTATATGGTACAGACGGCGTATATAGGAGCAGTGTTCAAAATTCTGTGTCTTTTCTTTAGACTGAACCGAAAAGAGATGACTCATGACCAAACCTGCGTTCGATATGGATGCCGCGCTTCAAGCTCTGCGTGAGAGCAAAGACCTCACCGGCAAAGACCGTATCCTGACCCCGTTGATCAAGCAACCCACCAAAGCCGCAATACAAGTAACAGCAGCGAAAGCTACCTGAACAAAGCACAGATTACAGACCAGAGCATCGGACGCCCCCTCCAACACAACCTATAAACTCAGCAAGCCGAGTCCTGAAACTCCTGACTACCGAGCCTTTCCAAACCGACCTTTCACCCCACTTCTGGTTTTGCAAAGGTGATAAAATCCGCATCTTCCATTCCTGTCAGGAGGCGCAGTCAGCGCGGAACATCAACATGAAAGTACTGGTTATCGGCTACGTTTGGCCTGAACCTTCATCCAGCGCAGCCGGTTACCGGATGCTGGCACTGCTGAAGACTTTTCGGCAACAGGGCTGGGAAGTCACCTTTGCCAGCCCGGCGGAAAAGAGCATTCATCGCGCAAACCTGCCCTCTATGGACATTCGCGAGATCAACATCGCTCTCAATTGCAGCAGCTTCGATACATTCATTGACGAACTGCAGCCCGACCTTGTGATGTTTGACCGCTTCATGATGGAAGAACAGTTTGGCTGGCGTGTTGAAAAATACTGCCCAAACGCTATTCGCCTGCTCGACACTGAAGATCTGTCCTGCCTGCGCCACGCACGACACCAGGCCTGTAAAAAAAATGGTGAAGTCTGCCTGAATACCTTGCCGGAACAATTGTATTCCGAGCACGCCAAACGCGAAGTTGCCGCCATCCTGCGCAGCGACTTGACCCTGATGATTTCCAAAGCCGAAATTGATTTGCTGCAACAACAATTCAAGGTTGACGCAAGCCTGCTCCTGGATTGCCCTTTTATGCAGCCTCCAGTGACATCCGAGCAACAAAAGCAACGCCCACCGTTCGAACAGCGTCAGCATTTCATCGTCATTGGCAATTTTCGCCACGCCCCAAACTGGGATGCCGTACTCTGGCTCAAACACAGCATATGGCCTCTGATCCACGACCGGCTACCCGAAGCAGAATTGCATGTCTGCGGTGCCTACCCGCCACCCAAAGCCACCCAACTGCATAACCCCAAACAAGGTTTTCTGATCAAGGGATGGGTCGAAGACGTAAACAGCGTGATGCAGCAGGCTCGCGTCAATCTGGCACCGCTGCGCTTCGGAGCCGGACTGAAGGGAAAACTGGTTGACGCCCTGGCCTGTGGTACGCCTTCAATCACGACATCCGTTGGCGTCGAGGGCATGGCAGGTGATCACCACTGGCCGCAACCCGTTACCGATAGCCCCGAACAATTCGCCCTACAGGCCATTATGCTGTACACCCAAGAACACCAATGGCAGACCTCTCAACAACTGGGCTTTGAACTACACAACCGGCGTTTTGACTTCGACTGCCATGCCGGTACATTGGTATCTCGATTACAGCAGTTGAGGCAAGGCCTGGCTCAACATCGGCTCGCCAACTTTACCGGCGCCATGCTCCGACACCACAGTATGAAAAGCACCCAATACATGGCGCAATGGATTGAAGCCAAAAATAACAGGTAGGTCATCGCATGATCGATATTCAAAACGTCACGGTTTACCAGCAACAGACCCCTGTATTGCAGAATTTCTCGTTGCGTATCAAGGAAGGCGAGCGCGTCGCCATTCTCGGCCCCAACGGCGCGGGCAAAAGCACACTCCTGAAACTGATCAGCCGTGACCTCTATCCAGTGGTCACGCCCAACAGCCATGTGCGGCTGTACGGCAGTGAAGCAGTTAACCTGTGGGACCTGCGCCGCCGGATCGGCGTTGTCTCCAGCGATCTTCAGGAAGACTACACGCCTTACACGCCGGCCCTGAGTGTCATTTTGTCAGGATATTTCGGCAGCATTGGTCAACACGGACACCTGCAGCCAACAACAGCGCAGCAGCAACTGGCCGAGCAGCTATTGTCCGACATGGGACTGGCAGACTATCGACACCAGATGTATCAGCGCCTGTCCACCGGACAAAAACGACGCCTGCTGCTTGCACGCGCCCTGATTCATCAGCCCCAGGCCCTTATTCTGGATGAACCGGCCAACGGTCTCGACATGGGTGCCTCGATCACGATGCTGGAACTCATGAGATCCTTCTGCCGACAGGGCGGCTCCATGCTGATCGCAACCCATCATGTCGCCGATATCATTCCCGAAATCGACCGTGTCATTCTGCTTCGACAGGGGAAAGTCATGGCCGACGGCGCCAAGCAGGACATTCTGACCAGCACCAACCTGTCACAACTCTATGGCGTCCCGCTGGAAATCAGCCAGAAGAACCACTGGTACCACCTCTGGCACAGCCAAGCATAGACCTGCCTGGCATTATATTCTTTTTATCTAATATAAATTAATCTAAAATGACCCCGTTACATTCACACACGGGACTCACTATGAAAACAGCTCACGACCTCGTTGCTGCCGCCAAGAAACAGATTCAGGAAATACCGGTCAGCGCCGCTGACAATGCCATTCAGGCTGCCGATTTGCTGATCGACGTACGCGAACCCGAGGAATATCACAACAGCCATATTGCCGGAGCCATCAACATCCCTCGCGGCCTGCTGGAATTCAAATTCAGCAACGACGAGGCACTCACCGCCCGTGACCTGAATATTGTGCTGTACTGCAAAAACAGCGGCCGCGCAGCGCTCAGCGCACAAACCCTCGACAGCATGGGCTATCTGCACGTGCAATCCATCACTGGCGGCATTGAGGCCTGGCTGGCCGCTGACAAGCCCGTTGTTACGCCATCGCTTCCGTCGTTTGATTGAGCAGGGTCGAAACCTCGTTACACAGGTATTCGGCCGGCAGGCACTGATCCAGCTCGCCGGCCGCATACTCCAGAAAACTGCGCGCGGCATACGGCAAACGCCGATCTCGACGAACAATAAAATGCCAGTGGCTTTCGATGGGAAACCCCTTCACTGGCAAGATAACGATACCGGGATGTACCTCCGGTAATACATGCCGCGATACAACCGCCAACCCCATCCCGGCCGCCACACCGACACGAATCGCGCCGTTACTGGCCATCTGCATACCGTTGAACCACTGCGCACCCTGCCCCTGTAACCAGCTTTCAAACAACATACGCGTGGCAGACCCCGGTTCGCGCAACAGCAACCGCTCCTGCAAAATATCGTCAAGCTCCACTTCCTGCTTATGAGCCAGCGGGTGCTGCTCGGGCGCAATCACCACCAACGGATTTCGCAAAAAACGCGCCACATGCGCCTGCTCCAGCGAAGGAGGGTGACTGAAGACATAGATGTCATCCAGCTGGCGTTCAAAACGTTCCAGCAACTGCTGTCGGTTACCAATTTCGACCGTCATTTCCACTTCGGGAAAGGCCTGCGAATAGGGCCCCAGCAATTTGGGCAGGACATACTGCGCCGTATTCACCAGCGCGATACTGAAACGCCCTTTTTGTCCGCCCTTCAACTCTGCCAGATAGTCTTGAAAGTCCTCAAAGCGGCCGGTCACATCCAGTGCCGTACGATACAGCTCTCGACCCGAGTCCGTCAGCTCAAGCCGCCCTCCTCGTGACACGAAAAGAGGTTCGGCGACAGCTTCAGCCAACCGCTTCAATTGCTGAGACACCGTGGGTTGCGTCAAGTGCAGCTGCTGGGCTGCCGCTGTCACCGACCCCGTACGTACAACCGTGACATAGACTTCCAGCAGACGAAATGTGAGATGACGAAGATTCATACAGCCTCAAACATAGATAATTATCTATACGCAAGCTCGATATAATTAATTAGATTCAATGTCCTGATCAGGGCACAATTTTCGCAGTAACTGATACCAATCACCAAGGATATTTATGCCGGACATTGTCGCCATGTTTTTTTTGCTCGGTGTGGTCGCCGGGCTGGTCAAATCGGACCTAAACGTTCCCAAAGCCGCATATGACACTCTCAGCCTCCTGTTGATGCTGACCATCGGTCTGAAAGGAGGCATGGGACTGCACGGCAACCTGACGCTGAGCCTTGTCCCCGAGCTGCTGCTGGTATTGTCGCTGGGCGCCATCATCCCGCTTCTACTCTTTCCACTACTGCGTAAACTGGTACGCCTGTCACTGGCCGACAGCGCCAGCATATGCGCTCATTACGGCTCGGTCAGCGCCGGTACCTTTGCCGTTGCCCTGGCCTACACCGAAAGCCACTCGCTGATCACCGGACCCGAAGTCACCCTGTATCTGGTATTGCTGGAGTTGCCGGCCATCATGGTTGGCCTGGCACTGTTTCGCCATTTTGACCACAGCCCCGGTACCGGCCACTCCCGCACCAGCCTGCTGCATGAAACCCTGACCAATCGCAGCGTCGTACTACTGGCGGGAGGTGTCGTAATTGGCTACCTCTACGGCCCCATGAATGGCGCCTCGGTTACCGATCTGTTCACCGGAGCCTTCAAGGCCGTGCTGGCACTCTTCCTGCTGGAGATGGGACTGACTGCAGCCGAGACGCTACGCCCCATTCCTTGGAAACACTGGCGCCTGCTGACCTTTGCCTGCGTCACGCCGAGTCTGCTTGCCTGCTTCGGCATCGCTGCCGGCCTGATCCTTGAACTGCCACAAGGCACCACTCTGGTCCTGGCCAGTCTGACCGCCAGCGCTTCGTATATTGCTGTCCCTGCTGCCATGCGCGCCGCTGTTCCTCAAGCCAATATCGGACTGGCAATGCTGGCATCACTGGGGCTGACATTCCCGTTCAACGTGATCTTCGGCATCCCCTTGTACCATCAGCTATTACTTTCATTGGGCGTATAGCGTATCGGTACTGTTTCCGGCCACTATCAATCTGCGGCCGGAAACGCCTGCCGACTAGCCTGGCACCCGCTGCACTTGCATGAAGTGCTGCAGTACCCGATACAACCCGTAGGCATCCTGACTGCCCGCCAACTCACGAATGGAGTGCATGGCAAACTGGGGCACACCAATATCCAGCGTTTTCACTCCCAACTCAGCTGCCGTAATCGGCCCGATAGTGCTGCCACACGCCATATCGGTACGCACCACAAAGCTCTGCACCGGCACCTGAACCTGCTCCGCCAGATGACGGAAAAACGCACTGGTTTCACTGTTACTGGCGTAACGCTGATTGGCATTGAGCTTGATGACCGGTCCCGCATTAAGCAGCGGACCGTGATTACTGTCATGCTTGTCGCTGAAGTTGGGGTGTACGCCATGGGCGTTATCCACCGAGATCAACATGGAGCGCGCCAAAGAGCGATTGCGCCGACCCGCTTCGGGCAGCACTCGCTCCAGCCATTGTGCAAGCATGGGCCCTTGAGCCCCACAGGCACTCATGCTGCCCACTTCTTCATGATCTGTACACACCAGCACCTGCCCGATCCTGTCGTCTCGACCTTCGATCAAGGCTTGCAGACCGACAAAGCAACTCAGCAGATTATCCAGCCGCGCCGAAGCCAAAAATTCCTGCTCAAACCCAACCAGAGTCGCTCCCTGGGTATCATAAAAACACAGCTCATAATCCAGCACTGACTCAACCGATTCAACACCCTTATCCTGCAGGCGCAGTTTAAGCAACTGGCGAAAGTCAGGCTTAGTCTCGGTCTGCCCCATTACAACCGGCAAATAGGTTTGGGCGTTAATACTGCGGCTGGAGTTGGCTTCACGGTCCAGATGGATCGCCAGACTCGGCAAAACCGCGACGGGCCGCTCAAAATCCAGCAAGGCGCTGGTGATATCACCCTCCGTCGTACGATAGGTGACACGACCGGCCAGCGACAGGTCTCGATCAAACCAGGGGTTCAGTAACACGCCACCGTATACCTCCACCCCCAACTGAAAATAGCCATGACGGTGCAGTTCGGGACAAGGCTTGACCTTCAGACAGGGTGAATCCGTATGTGCTCCCACCAGACGCCACCCGTGTTCGACTGCACACCTGTCCGTTGGCTGACGCCAGGCGATAATGGAAGAATCATTACGGGTGATGTAATACCCCTGCCCCGGCTCCAAAAACCAGCGATCCGCTTCGTCCAGCGCTTGGAACCCCGCAGCTGCCAGCCTCTTGATCATGGAGTCAACAGCATGAAACGGCGTCGGAGATGCATCCAGAAAAGCACACAGCTCGGCGTTGAAATCCCTCTGCAAATTATCACTCATCATCACTGCGCCTCCTCGACCTTAATCACTTCCAGCAATTCAACCTTGAAAATCAGGGTCGAGTTAGCCGGTATATCCGGGTTTGGACTGGTTGCCCCGTACGCCTGCTCGGGTGGCAAATACAGCATGGCCGTACCGCCTTCTTGCATCTGAATCAGCCCATTTCGCCAACCGCGCACCACCTGCTTCAGAGGAAAGCGGGATGCACTACCACGCTCATAAGAGCTGTCAAAGACCTGTCCATCAACACGCCGCCCTTCATAATGAACCACTACAGTATCGGCTGCCGTCGGGCGTGCACCGGTACCTTGCACCAAATGCTCGACCTGAAGACCGCTTTCCATTACCTGCACGCCATCACGCTTAGCGTTTGCCGCAAGAAAGGCATCACCGGCCTTACGGGTATCATCATTCAATGCACGCTCCAGCCGCTCCTGACGCAAACGCTCCTGCTCCGGGTCTTCCCCACAACCTCCCAACAGCACGGCAGCCGTCAGCATCAGCGCGGCGCTTTTCCAAATCGGCATCAGTATCGACTCCGTCATTCAGAGATAAACCAATGATTTTACATTACCGGGCCCGATGACTACACTCACAAGGCTCTAGCTGACGGAACTGATGACCGTTGCTGCCGTCCTATATCAGGAACCGAGAGCAAAAACGGACTTTAGCCCTCGGGAATCAGCTCCAGCCATTCGATCCGGAGATCCGCTGCTCATGACCAAGCGATTCGCCCAGCCCTTCATTGCTGCTCTTGCCCTGACATTGTCATTAGGGGCAAGCTCGGTCAGCGCCACCCTCGCCCCGGCACCCGTGCATTCGCAGACACTGCTGGATGTGGTGACGGCTCTGCAGCAGGGACACTACAACCAGGTTACATTTGACGACCGCCTGTCCAGCGCCGTACTGGACCAGTACCTGAGCAT
Source organism: Marinobacterium marinum (assembly GCF_013868415.1). Taxonomy (GTDB): domain Bacteria; phylum Pseudomonadota; class Gammaproteobacteria; order Pseudomonadales; family Balneatricaceae; genus Marinobacterium; species Marinobacterium marinum. The sequence goes on from NZ_JACEMT010000033.1 coordinate 88,613, forward strand.
ACTGGATCCAGAACGGAGCTACTTCTATGCAGACGACATTACCGAATTCGAAGCCTTCCGCAGCCAACTGGATGACGATATTCTGGCAGGCAAGAGCAACGCGGCCTTCGTCATTTTCAACCGCTACCAGGAACGTCGCAGCGAGCGCATCGACTATATCCTGACCCAGCTGCAACACGCCGAGTGGGATTTCACCCGCGACGAAAGCCTGCCGACCTCTCGCAGCGAAGCGCCCTGGCCCGATGGCACCGCCGAGATGAACGATATCTGGCGCAAGCGCCTGAAAAGCGCAGTCCTCAGCCTGAAGCTGGCAGACAAGACCACCGACGAAGCCCGTGACATCCTGCTCAAACGCTACAAGAACCAGAAGCAGCGCATCGAACAGGCCAAAAACGACGACGTGTTTGAAAGCTTCGTCAACGCCCTGACTCACGAATTCGACCCGCATACCCAGTATTTTTCACCACAGGGATCCGAGAATTTCGAAATCAACATGAGCCTTTCGCTTGAAGGCATCGGTGCCGTTCTTCAGGCCGAAAATGACCAGACCAAGGTTGTGCGCCTGGTACCCGCCGGCCCTGCCGACAAAAGCGGACAGATCAAACCCGCCGACATCATTATCGGTGTCGGCCAGGGTGAAGATGGCGAGATCGAGGATGTTGTCGGTATGCGCCTGGATGATGTAGTCGGCAAAATTCGCGGCCCCAAAGGCACTATTGTGCGCCTGGAAATCATTCCCGCCGACGCCGTCGATCGCCAGAAGCGAAAGATCATCAAAATCGAGCGCAATAAGGTCAAACTGGAGGAACAGGCCGCCCGCAAGCGCGTTCTGGAGCTGACCCGTGATGGTAAACCCTATCGTTTGGGCGTCATCGAAGTTCCAACCTTCTACATCGATTTCGCCGCTCTGCAAAGCGGTGACCCCAACTACAAAAGCACCACCCGCGATGTGGAAAAACTGATCAACGAGCTACGCGCAGAAGATATCGATGGTCTGGTCATGGACCTGCGCAACAATGGCGGCGGCTCGCTGCGTGAGGCCAACGAACTGATCGGCCTGTTCATCCAGCGCGGACCAACCGTCCAGATTCGCGATGCCACAGGGCGTGTCGACATCCTCGGCGACTTCAACCCCAAAGTAGCCTGGGACGGCCCCTTGGCTGTCATCGTCAACCGTCTAAGCGCTTCTGCCTCAGAGATTTTTGCAGGCGCCATTCAGGACTACAGCCGCGGCATCATTGTCGGCAACCGCACCTTCGGCAAAGGCACAGTGCAAACCCTGCAGCCAATTGACCATGGCCAGGTCAAGCTGACCCATGCCAAGTTTTACCGTATTTCCGGCGACAGCACCCAGCACCGCGGTGTCGAACCGGATATCAGCTTCCCGTCGCTGTACAGCACTGAAGATATCGGTGAGAGCGCACTGGACAAAGCTCTGCCCTGGGATCAGGTACGTCCGGTTCGGCACGGGCGCTTTCCCAGTCTCAGCCCTTTCATGCAGCAACTGATTGAACGCCACCAGAAGCGTACGGAGCAGGACCCCGACTTCGTCTTCATGCGCAAACAGGTTGCACACTTGGCAGAACAGAAGGATGCTTCGACCCTGACCCTGAACGAGACCAAGCTGCGTGCCGAGCAGGCCAAAAACGAAGCCTGGATGCTGCAGGCCGAAAACGAGCGCCGCGCAGGACTTGGGCTACCCCCCATTAGTCAGCTCAGCGAAGCCGATGACAACCTGCCAACCGATGAGCAGGGGCGACCGATCAACCCCGAAGCCGAAGCCATTCTTGCGGAAAGTGGTGAAATACTGCTGGACCTGATCAATCTGTCGATCAGTCATACGGCATCCAACCTGCCACGACGCAACTCTGCTCTACCGGCGGAATAAACAGCAGTGAAAGCAGGCAAATTCGGCCTTGTTCTGCTGATTCTGATCCCCCTGATTCTGACAATCGGGGGGACAGCCAGCTACTTCGCCTATCAGGAAATGCAGACGCAACACCAGGTCAATCTGGCAGAACTGGAAAAGTTCGGCTTTGAAATGGTTCCCACCGATATCCATACCCCAACTGTCGGTGAATTGGGTGCAACTCAACTGCCCTCGACTTTCAGCGAAAAAAAACTGACCCCTACCGAACGCGTGATTCGCGGCCTGATGCGAGACAAAGAAAATCTGCTGGCTGAGCAACAGGTACTTCAGGACCAGATCACTGCGCTGCAACAGCAGGTTACCGAACTGGAAGACTACAAGCGCCTGAACCAGCATTTTGCCCCCTCAACCTTCAACGAAGAACTGGCGGAAACCAAATCCATTCTCAAAAGCTCTTTGGCCCGCATGCCCGAGTCGGAGCCCTTTGACAACACCCGCCTTGACCTGATGGCTGCCGCAGGCACTCTGGAATACCGCCGCTTCGTCAGAGCCAATCGCCTGATGCTGGAACGCCCGCATAAAGTCGTTATCATTGAGGAACTGCTGCCGGCTTACGCCTTTTGTGTCGGTAACGCTATCGATCTGGCCGCCAATAACGCAGCCGAAGAGCAACTGCTGCTCGACTGGTTCAGCTCACCCGACGGCTCACCTCTTCCCGCCGCACTGGAGGCCGACCTGAACACGCTACTGCCCGCCTGCCAACACCCCTTGCGTGAAGCGCTGCAACAAACCCTGCCCGAAACAGTTGGTCAAAATTAGCACCACGGACTGGCGTCAACGAGCATTCGCCTGTATAATTTTGCAACTTTATATTTCCCACGCTGTTTGCACATCGCCAGCCCAGTGCCGACTGGCGTGGTTATCGACAACCGACCCTGTATAGCTGGCATACAGGCTGGAAACTGCCCCTTTGTTTCACGAAGGGCAGTGACAATATAGGACACTTTCATGAGCGAAAGCTTTGCTGAACTGTTTGAAGAATCCCTGCAAGACATTGCCATGACTCCGGGCACCCTGGTAATGGGTGAAGTTGTCGACATCGACAGCGACTGGGTCACTGTTAACGCAGGCCTGAAATCTGAAGCAGTTATTCCCCGTGCGCAGTTCCTGAACGACAACAACGAACTGGAAATCCAGATCGGTGATTCCGTTAAGGTCGCACTGGAAGCGGTTGAAGACGGTTTCGGTGAAACCCGTCTGTCCCGTGAAAAAGCCAAGCGTGCTGAAGCCTGGGAAGTTCTGCAGAAGAAATTCGACGCAGAAGAAGTTGTCAAGGGTTACATCTCTGGCAAGGTCAAAGGTGGCTTCACTGTCAGCATCAACAACATCCAGGGCTTCCTGCCCGGTTCTCTGGTTGATGTTCGTCCGGTACGTGACGTTGACCACCTGGAAGGCAAAGAGCTTGATTTCAAACTGATCAAGCTGGATCCGAAACGCAACAACATCGTTGTGTCTCGTCGTGCCGTTCTGCAGGAAGCTAACAGCGCTCAACGTGAAGAGCTGCTGGCTACCCTGGAAGAAGGTCAGATCGCCAAGGGTTACGTCAAGAACCTCACCAACTACGGTGCGTTCATCGATCTGGGCGGCGTAGACGGTCTGCTGCATATCACTGATATGGCGTGGAAGCGCATCTCTCACCCGAGCGAAATGCTGAACCCGGGCGACGAGATCTCCGTCAAGATCATCAAGTTCGACAAGGAAACCAACCGCATCTCCCTCGGCCTGAAACAGCTGAGCGAAGACCCGTGGGATGACATCAAAGAACGTTACCCGGCCGGCTCCAAAGTTGCCGCTCGCGTCACCAACCTGACCGACTACGGTTGCTTTGCGTCCATCGAAGATGGCGTTGAAGGTCTGGTACACGTTTCCGAAATGTCCTGGACCAACAAGAACATCCACCCGTCCAAGATCGTCAACATCGGCGACGAAGTGGAAGTGATGATCCTGGATGTCGACGAAGAGCGTCGTCGTATCTCTCTGGGTATCAAGCAGTGCACTGCCAACCCGTGGACCTCCTTCTCCGAGCAGAACGCTGCCGGCGACAAAGTCAGCGGTACTATCAAGACCATCACTGACTTCGGTATCTTCGTGGGTCTGGACAACGACCTGGACGGCCTGGTTCACATGTCCGATATTTCTTGGGACGCTGATCCGGAAACCGCTCTGCGTCAGTTCAAGAAAGGCGACGAAGTTGAAGCCGTTATCCTGTCTATCGACGCCGAAAAAGAGCGCATCTCTCTGGGCGTCAAGCAGCTGGAAAGCGATCCGTTCGCTGAATACCTGGCCGCTAACGACAAGGGTACTATCGTAACCGGTACTGTTAAGAGCGTTGAGCCGAAAGCCGCTATCGTTGAGCTGGCTGAAGGCATTGAAGCGACTCTGAAAGTGTCTGAAATCGCTGCAGAGCGCATCGAAGACGCAACCACCGCTCTGAAAGTGGGTGAAACCGTCGAAGCCAAGATCACTGGTGTTGACCGTCGTAACCGCATCATCAACCTGTCTATCCGTGCGAAAGACCAGGCTGACGAGAAAGCGGCTATGAACGCAGTTCGCAACCAGGAAGTCGACGTTCCGGGACCGACCACTATCGGCGATCTGATCAAGCAGCAGATGGCCAACCAGAACAACTGATTTTCCTCTTCAGTTGCAACGCCAAGGGGCGCCGAAAGGCGCCCCTTTTTTATGCCACAACCCCCGCTATTCCAACCGGAAACGATACGGTATCCGGCTCTATAGTCAGCGCCCGCCGGTGCTAGTCTTCATCCAGAACATAGTCAATCAGCTGGTCTTCATGGATTTCATTATCCTTGACCTCGTACACGCTAAGCACGGATGCATTGGCTTCAATCACCGATTGACGCTCCCCCGTCAGCAGAGGATGCCAGTCGGGCAGATCTCGCTTTTCGTGAATCAAGCGATAACTGCAGGTAAACGGAAGCCAGTCAAAATTCTCGACATCTTCCGGCTGCAGGCGAATGCAGGATGGCACCAGCTCACAACGCCGCTCATACTCGGTACACTGGCAATTATCCATATCGAGCAGGTGGCAGACGACCGTCGTATAGAACACCTCTTCGGTGTCTTCATCTTCAACCTTGTGCAGACAACACAACGCACAGCCATCGCACAGCGACTCCCACTCGGGCCGAGTCATTTCATGCAACGCCTTACGCCGCCAAAACACTTCCTGCGCCATACTCAGCGCACCCCGGTTTCAGGCCGATTCTTGAACAAATCGAGCATATAGTCATCTCTTACCGGCGGCATCTGCAGGTAATATCCTCGCTCAGACACCTCATCGAGTAACTTGCCGGTATCCTTGACACGCCCCAGCTTGCGCTCGGCCGTTAATGGCATATCCATCACGTGGATCGGAGTACCAAACATCTCCTGCAGCGCTTCCGGCACACGCTCCAACTGTTCGCGCTTCTCCACGTAAAGGTACATCTCGTCCTTACGGTTACTCTTGAAAACACTGATGATTTTCATCACTCAACTCTTGTCAAACTGTTCTATTCGCGCCAGCAGCGCATCCCCGACCAGCGTCTTGCGCCAACCGGACAGACTGGGCGGCAAGCAATAATGGCCATGCTCATCATACGAGCGAATCAAGGCATCAAGGTCACGCTTGCGCAACAGCACCTCCGGCATCAGGCCATTCCGCTCCGCCGATTGACGCCCGATGGCACGCAACTGCTTCAAGCGCTTGTTCCAGACATAATGCAACGGCCGGTCAATCGCTGACGGCGGATTGGTTTCTGCCGTGACTCGGGCATTTTGAATCACCTGCAGAATTTCTGCACCGTACTCACGCACCACCCGGCCACGCTGGATGATTTTGTCCAACTGCGGCTCTGTCGCCGGCACCTTCTCGGCGATTTCCAGCAATGCCTGATTACGCAGCAGACGATTGCGCGACAGATCACAGCGGCGACAGGTCAGTTCTCGCCACGCCGCCAAATCCCGCAGCACCGCCCGATGGTAGACATCAAAATGCCAGGCCTGACTGAAACGCTGAAAATAGCCATACGGGTCCTGATCATCCTGAGCGGCCACATTTTCAGACAGGGCAGCACACTCTTCTTCCGCCCATGACAACCGTCCCTGCTGCTGCAATTGCTCACGCTGCAGCAGTGCCAGTGCCGGCAGGTAAGCCACATCAAGCGCCGCATAGTGCTCTTGCTCGGTGGTCAGCGGTCGTTGCAGCCAGTCCGATGTTGTTTCACCCTTGCCCAGCTCAACGCCCAACCGCTCCGATACCATCCGTTGCAGCCCCATGCTGAAGCCCCAGCCAACAAAGGCAGCACCGATCTGAGTATCGTACAGCGGCTCCGGCAGTACGCCGTAGCTATGGCGAAACAACTCCAAATCCTCACTGCCCGCGTGTATAACCTTCAACACTTCCGGTGCGGCCAAGACCCGCGCCAAAGGCGACATGTCAGACACCTTGAGCGGGTCGATCAGGTAACAGCCCTGCTCGTCGGCAACCTGAATCAATCCAGGAATCGGATAGAAGGTTTCCGTACGCATGAACTCCGTATCCAGCGCTACCAGCGGCTGCTTCAACCAGCGTGCGGCATGCTCGGCAAGCGCCGCATCATCCAGTATATGTACCGGGGTCGCGGCACGAGCTTCAAGGTTGCGCCAGTCATAGCGTTGGCTCAGATCACACATCAGCACTCCGTTTCAATGAACGCCGCCCGGCAAAGGCATGCGCCAGCGTTCCACCATCAACAAATTCAAGCTCGCCACCAACCGGCACACCGTGCGCGATACGGGTAATATTAACCGAGCTTTGCTGCAACTGTTCAGCAATATAGTGCGCTGTTGCCTCACCTTCGACCGTCGGATTGGTCGCCAGAATCAACTCGCTGACATTGCCCTGATCAACACGCGCAAACAACTGCTCCAGCCCCAACTCTTCCGGCCCGATGCCATCGATTGGAGACAAGTGCCCTTTCAAAACAAAATAGACACCGTTAAAGCCACCGGTCTGTTCAACCGCCATCAGATCAACCGGAGATTCCAGTACACAGATCACGGAGGCATCCCGGGTTCCATCCTCACAGACCGCACATATCTCACGCTCGGACAGGTTACGGCAGCGTCGACATTCACCGATATTCTCCACCGCCTGCTCCAGCGCTACCGACAGGCTCAAAGCACCACGTCGATCACGCTCCAGCAGGTGCAGCGCCATCCGCTGGGCCGACTTGGGGCCGACTCCGGGCAATGCGCGCAGCGCGCTGATCAGTTCTTGTAACAAGGGACTCAGGTTCATTATCAGAACGGCATCTTGAAGCCCGGCGGCATACCCATGCCACTGGTGACCTTGGACATGCGTTCCTGCGTATTCTGCTCGACCTTGCGCACAGCATCATTCACTGCCGCCGCAATCAGGTCTTCCAGAATCTCCTTGTCTTCTTCCATCAGGCTTTCGTCAATCTGCACCGCTTTGACATCATGACGGCCATTCATGGTGATCTTGACCAAGCCGGCACCAGACTCACCCTCGACTTCGGCACGTTGCACCTCTTCCTGTGCCTTCTGCATCTCTTCCTGCATTTTCTGGGCCTGCTTCATCAGGTTCCCCATGCCACCTTTCATCATGCTCATGCTCCTGTTATTCAATCAGTCAAAATCAATCGATAGGTCGTACCGAATCATAATCGATACGCGCTCCAAAATGCTCTATCAGTGTCTGCACGCACACATCAGCTTCTATCGCCTTAACGGCTTCCAGCCGTCGCTCTGCACGCTTGCGCTCAGCGCGCTGCGCTGGTGTCTCACGGGTCTGTTCAGCCTTAATAAATTCGATTCGGCAGTCACTCCCGCGAGCCTGTAACAGCGCCTCTTGAATCCGTTCACGCCGATCGCCACTGAGCAGAGCCTCCTGCTCAGGCGTGTAATGGAAACGCAGCAGCCCCACCTCTTCGACTTCCAGCGACAGGTTGCGTGCCAGACTTTCAGCCATGCCGGTCAAGCCCAGACTCGCCAACAGCTCGGCCCAACTTTCATTCTCAGGTGCCAGTGCAGCCGGCACTCCGGGCCGGCCTTCAACCATCTCCGATTGAGGCTCCGGAGCTACGCTATGCGCTGTAACCGGCCGGTCAGGGTTTTGCGCTACCGGCTGTACAGAATCAATGTCAGCCGGCCGGGACTTTTTTGGTTGCACATCCTCGTCGGCCAAATCAGGGGGCAGCGCCTCCCAGGGCGGGATATCATTCGGCGGCATTGGTGCCGGCACTTCAGGCTCAGGAGGCGCCACCGGCTGCCGTTCCGCCGACTCAGCGACCGAAGACGGCACAGCGACATCGCCGCAGGACTGTGCTTTCGGCGCTTCGGGTGCAGGGCGCTGCCCAGCCGGGCGGAATGCCAACATGCGCAGCAGGGTCATCTCCAGCCCTTCTCTTGGCTCGGGCACAAAGGGCAAGTCCTTGCGACCCATAAGGGCAACCTGATAGTACAGCTGAACCTCTTCGGCACGCATTCGCTGTGCCAACGCCATGACTTGCTCACGATCCCCCAGGCTATTATCCACCGCCGCCGGCACCACCTGCGCCAATGCAACCCGATGCAACAGACTGACAATATCACCCAACACACCGGAATAGTCCGGTGCAAACCCGGCCAGCGACTGCACGACCTCCAGCACAGCCTGAGGCTGTTGCGCTGCCACATGTTCAAGAATGCTGTATACCAACTGCTGATCAATGGTGCCCAGCATGGTGCGCACATCCGCCTCATGTACGGAACCGGCTCCAAAGGCTATCGCCTGGTCCGTCAAACTGAGAGCATCTCGCATCGAGCCATCCGCCGAACGGGCCAGCAGCCAGAGTGCAGGCGTTTCGAAGGGTATCGACTCCGCTTCCAGGACATGATCCAGATGCTGCTGAATACGCTCGGCGGTGAGGTTTTTCAGGTTGAACTGCAGGCAACGCGACAGCACGGTCATCGGCAGTTTCTGTGGATCGGTGGTTGCCAACAGGAATTTGACGTGCGGTGGCGGCTCTTCCAGTGTTTTCAACAACGCGTTGAACGAGCTGTTGGAGAGCATGTGCACCTCGTCAATGAGGTATACCTTAAAACGCCCATGGGTGGGCGCATACTGGACATTTTCCAGTAGCTCGCGAGTGTCTTCGACCTTGGTCCGCGAGGCTGCGTCGACCTCGATCAGATCGACAAAACGCCCTTCGGCAATCTCGGTACAGGCACTGCATTGCCCACAGGGCTCGGACGACACGCCCTGTTCACAATTCAGCGACTTGGCGAACAGGCGTGCAATGGAGGTCTTCCCCACCCCTCGCGTCCCGGTAAACAGATAGGCATGGTGCAACCGTCCGTCATCCAGGGCATTCACCAGCGCTTTCAGGACATGTTCCTGTCCCACCATTTCCGCAAAGCGTTTGGGCCGCCATTTACGTGCCAGTACCTGATAGCTCATGCTGCCTCGTTGCCGATTTTGAACATACTCATGGGCGCGAATCTTACCATGCTTTCCTGCCTGGTGCCGCACAACAGCGTGACGCGTCGTCGACCGATTTGTCCCGATTGGTAACGGTTTGCTTTCTCCCGCCTTTCGATTAAAACTAGACGGCTCAGCATCCCCTGGCGACGGTAGTGATGAAAACCAACAAGACTAAAAAAATAGATCGCATCGACCGCAACATCCTGACCATCCTTCAGCAGGAAGGGCGCATTTCCTACACTGAATTGGCCGACCGGGTCGGGCTGTCCACCACGCCCTGTATGGAGCGAGTCAAACGCCTCGAACGCGACGGTATTATCACGGGATACCGCGCCACGGTGAACCCGGAACGGCTGAACTACAACTTACTGGTATTTGTCGAAATCGCCTTGTCCTACCAGTCCCCCGATGCCTTTGAGCGCTTCAGCCACGCCGTCCGCACCCTGCCCTATGTGATGGAATGTCACCTGGTCTCCGGCGACGCCGATTACCTGCTCAAGGCTCGCCTGCACGACATGTCGCAGTACCGCGAACTGCTCGGCGACATGCTGCTCACGCTGCCGGGCGTCAAGAACTCCAAGTCCTATATCGTGATGGAAGAGATCAAGGAAGAAAGTACATTGCCGGTCGAAATATCCGGTTGATTATCCGAGAACATGGCGCTCATACAGGCAAATTTTCTTTGACCTCCCTGTCGCCATCATTAGTATAGAAAATGTCACGCTTTCCATAAGAAGAACTCGAGGATGCAGCCGATGACGCGACTTTCCCGCCCCCGCCCCGCGATCAACCGGCCCCTGCTTCATTGCCTTGCGACAGAACCCATCGACCTTATCGGTATCCACCGATACTGACAGATCGACTGCAAAAGAAGAAACAGAGATTTCTACCAAAAACACAGCCAACTACGTGATTATTCGGGTTTCAGGGATGAAAATCAGAAGAAAACAACACTGCATCACCGACACACACCCAGCCTCGCGCCCACACGTCCCGACTGAATGTCCGCGTCCGTGTGCGGCAATCGAGACCTTTTCACAACTGTTCGCTCCAGCTATCGCGTGCGGTTACCAACACGACCTGATGGAGGTATACATTGATGGAAACCATTGAATCAGCTATCCGAGCGATCAACGGCGTTGTCTGGGGGCCCATGATGCTGGTCCTCATCCTGGGCGTCGGTCTGTTCCTGTCGCTCGGATTGAAACTGGTCCCCATCCTCAAGATCGGCACGGGCTTCAAGCTCCTGTGGGGAGGACGTACGGCAGCATCCGGTGATGAAGAAAAAGGGGAGATCCCGCCGTTTCAGGCCCTGATGACGGCCATGTCAGCCACCGTGGGCACCGGTAATATTGCCGGTGTCGCGACCGCCATTTTTCTGGGCGGCCCCGGCGCCCTGTTCTGGATGTGGATTACCGCCCTGATCGGCATGGCCACCAAGTATTCAGAGGCCGTACTGGCCGTACGCTATCGTGAAACAGATGAAAAGGGCCAGCATGTTGGCGGTCCCATGTACTACATCAAAAACGGACTGGGCAAAAACTGGGCCTGGATGGGTGTCGTCTTTGCCATTTTTGGTGCCTGTGCCGGATTCGGTATCGGCAACACCGTGCAGTCCAACTCCGTTGCCGATGTGTTGCATGCCAATTTCTCCATTCCGACCTGGGTCAGCGGTGTCATCATGGCCACACTGGTTGGCGCCGTCCTGATTGGCGGCATCAAACGGATCGGCCAAGTCGCCGGAGCACTGGTCCCTTTCATGGCCATTTCATACCTGATTGCCGGCCTGGTTGTGCTTGCCATCAACGCCCACCTGCTGCCACAGGCGTTCGAGCTGATTTTCACCCATGCTTTTTCCCCCGTTGCCGCACAAGGCGGGTTCGCGGGAGCGGCCGTCTGGGCCGCCATTCGTTTCGGTGTTGCGCGAGGCGTCTTTTCCAATGAGGCCGGCCTGGGTTCCGCTCCCATTGCCCACGCCGCCGCACAAACCCACAACCCCGTACGCCAGGGGCTGGTCGCAATGCTGGGAACCTTTTTGGACACACTGGTCATCTGCACAATCACCGGACTGGTTATTGTCAGCTCCGGCGTCTGGACCGGCGGCGAATCCGGTGCAGCCCTGACCAGCCAGGCTTTCGCCACGGCCCTGCCCTCCTTCGGCAACTATCTGGTTGCGGTTGCACTGGCGATTTTTGCATTCACGACAATCATTGGCTGGTCCTTCTATGGTGAACGCTGCATCGAATTCCTGTTTGGCATCAAAGCCGTTTTGCCCTACCGTATTCTGTGGATCATCGCCATCCCGCTGGGAGCCACACTCAGCCTGGACTTTGTCTGGCTGGTAGCCGATACCTTGAATGCCATGATGGCCATTCCCAACCTGGTTGCCCTGGCACTGCTCAGCCCGGTGGTCTTCCAACTGACGCGCGACTACTTCAGCAAACATTAATGCCCGCACTCAATCTCCCGAACATTCACTCCAGAGGTTGAGTGCTGCCCCCGGCTACGGAGACATGAATGGGTCTGCAAGACACACTGAAAACACTGGTACATAAAAGCCATTTGAGCGATGTGTCCAGACACTTGAAACACCGCATCGAGCAAGGACTTGAACAGCGCGTCAAGCTGGCTGTTACGGGTCTGAGCCGCAGCGGCAAGACCGTATTCATCAGCGCTCTGGCCCGCCACCTGCAGCAAAGCGACCAGGGGCTGTCCCTGCCGTTCTTCAGTGCCGCCGCCGACGGGCGCATTATCGGCACTCGCGACTGCAGCCATGAATCCGCCATCCCTTTCCCTCTGCAGACCACTCTGGCAGGACTCCAGGCATCTCCGCCTCACTGGCCTGCCTCAACTGATCAACTCTCGGAAGTCAAACTGGCGCTACGCTACCGCCGCTCACCCGGCCTTGGCCGAATGCTCGGGGAACACACCACCTTATATCTGGACCTGATCGATTACCCCGGTGAATGGCTCCTGGACCTCCCCATGCTGGAATGGAGCTTTGCAACCTGGTGCCGCCAGCAACAAGCCCTGTTCTTTGCTTCGCCACGCCTGGAGGCGTCGAGGGAATGGCTGACCTGCCAGCAGCAACTGGACTGGCTGGCACCCGCCGACGACACCCAGTTCCAGCAACTGGCGCACACCTTCCGTGACCTGCTGCAACAGCTGCGCGAACCGCCCTACTGTCTCAGCCTGCTGCAACCCGGCCGGTTATTGATGCCCGGCGACTTGTCGGACAGTCCCTTGCTCAATCTTTTCCCGATTCTGACCGACCTCCCGGCAAATCCGGATCAGGCCGCTCCCGACAGCCTTTACTCTCGTTTGAAAAGCACCTATTACGCCTATCGTGAACATGCGGTCCGCCCCTTCTATGAAGACCACTTCCGCCACTTCGACCGCCAGATCGTCCTGGTCGACTGCCTGAAAACCCTGAATAGGGGCGAAGCCTGTTTCACCGATATGCAGCAGGCACTCAACACCCTGCTGCACAGCTTTCATTACGGCCACAACAGCCTTCTGCGCCGACTGGTGCGTCCCCGTATCAGCCGGGTGCTGTTCGCAGCCACCAAAGCGGATCATGTCACGGCCAACCAGCACCATAACCTTGATCGTTTTCTGCAACTGCTGGTTGAGTCCGCTCAACGAGAAATTCGCTTTGAGCAGGTGGAAACACACTGCCTGGCCATCGCCTCACTGAGAGCAACCAGCGCCGCCCAGGCCAAACTGGACGGGCAATATCTATCCTGCCTGCGCGGCCACCGAAAGGACAATGGCGAAGAAATGGCGCTCTTCCCTGGCGAGGTTCCGGTGGAACTGCCGCGCGCCGAAGACTGGAACAGTGAACGCTTCCGCTTTGTGGACTTTGCCCCCCGCCCCCTGCCTGTGGGCCCCCTGCGCCCGGAGCATCATATCCGGCTGGACCAGGCCCTTGAATATCTGCTGGGAGACCTGCTGCAATGAACCCTACGCCCGACTGGAAACGCCCGGTTGAACTTTCCCCCGACGCACTAACGGATCCTGACAACAGCGACAGCAAACCGCAGATATCACCCGTAAGCGCCCCTCGCGAGATACCGCCGGCACTGGCTCAGGATACCAATGACAACCCACCCGACGAAGTTCCTGTTCGTGCGCCAGCACGCAAGCGTTCCCGACGCTGGCTTTGGGGAGCGCTGGGCGTACTGGCCAGTACCGCCATAGGCACCGAGGTCTACCGTCTTATCAGCTGGAGCAACGATATCCATCCCTTGCTGGGAGCCGGTTTTGCCGCCCTGACATTTATATTGACCTGCGCCCTGGGCATCGAAGTCCATCGCGGCCTGCGCGGCAACCGACAACTGAAACAAGTGCATGCTCTGCAACAACAGGCGCAGACACTGCTGACGCAAAGCTCACACGGCAACAGCACACGACTGACCCGGCAACTGGGACGCCAGTATCATGGCACCGTGCTGCAGCGCGAACTGCAAAGTGCCCTGCAGCAGCTCGACAGCAGCTATAACGATCAGGAAATTGTTCAGTATCTGGACCGACACGCACTGAGCCAGGCAGATACTGCCGCTCGCCGCTGCGTCCAGCGCTACAGCATCGAGTCCGGCGTCTTGGTCGCCTTCAGCCCCTGGGCCAGTTTTGACATGCTGCTTGTGGCCTGGCGCAACCTGCGCATGCTGCGGGAAGTTGCCGCCATTTACGGCATTGCATCAGGCCCGCTGACACAGGGCCGACTGTTGAAGCAGGTTTTGCAGAACCTCGCTTTTGCCGGCGCCAGCGAATTATCACTGGAGGCCGGATCTGCCCTGCTGGGCAGCTCACTGACCGCCAGCCTGTCCGCACGAGCCGGACAGGGCCTGGGGGCCGGCCTGTTTACTGCACGCACCGGGCTAGCCGCCATCCGGCTCTGCCGCCCACTGCCTGCCCAGCATAAAGAGTCGGCCCTGCCCAGAAAAATCGCCAAAAGTATCGTACAGCAGCTGACAGCCCGACAAAATGACACCCTGTAACCGGTCAGGAACCGGATTTGCGTGCGGCCTTTGCCTGCCGTTTTTTCAGCTCGGCCTGCAACCGCTCCACTTCTTCGGCATTGAGCCACTCCTCGATCCAGCCGCGAATATGGCGACGCTTGCGCGGTGTATTTGACCAGGTCTTATACGCCCGTATGTGGGCTGAACAGACACAGGGCGCATCTTTTTTCGAAGCTGCCGAACAGCCTCCGGGAAACAGCGCATTCTTGTCAAACTGACGCTCAACCCAGTTGATTACCCAATTTTTTTGATCCTTGCTGAACTCCATGCTTATCCACCCGATTGATCACTTATGATCCAATCCTACGTGAGTAAGAGAACAGTAATGTTACAGCTAACGAACCTGTCACCTCGACTCTACCAACCGAGTTGCATCCCGAGCAGACCGCCGCGGATGACACAACCGCGGCACAAGACCGCTGAAGACAGGAAAATGACCGGAAGATCACGTGTCACTGGCATGTCCAGCTGCTGACGACAGACAGAGAAGCCATCAATATCAGGCCTGTGCAGATCAAGGATGATAATATCGGGCTTGAGCAATTGCGTCTGATATACCGCCTTGCGAGAGCCGATACCACTGACAGGCGACGACCACGCGATCAAAACAACCACATAGCAAATGAAAGTTTTTTGAGCACTGACACAGGCGAAGACCCATAAAGCGAATGCTCGCAGAACAGGTGAACAAGAAACGATTACAGAAAGGATATGGAAGGATATGGAAGGATTGGAGGCAGCTCCACCAGCCACATCCCGGCACACGAAACCACCGCTGTGGCTGCTCCCTTCCGGGCCTGACCAGGTTCACGGCTTATCGTTGCGAGAGGACCAGCAGAGCCACCCTAACGTGGCATTGCGCCCTGTCTCATCAAGACAGGCGCGCAGTATAAGCATAGCGAAAAATAAATGCAAACAGGATCAAGGTATTGCGACCCGAATCGCCAACGCAATCAACACCACTCCGGTCAACTGCTCAACGCGTTTCAGATGCCTGCGCAACCAGGCCAGCAACCGTGGCTGTGAAAATAGCAGTGCAACCAGCGTATACCAGATACCGTCCACCAACGTGGCGGTCAATACCAGAATCAGCTGATCACCGAATGCCTGCCCCGCCGTAACAAACTGGGAAAAAAGAGCGGTAAAAAATACCGCCAGCTTCGGGTTCAGCAGTGAAATCAGCATACCTGAACGCGCCGCCTGCCATAAGGTCTCCGATTCACCCTGTGTCGGCTGCAGGTCGGGTACTGATGCCATGCGCAGCGCGCTGATGCCCAACCAGACCAGATAGCCAGCTCCCAGCCAGGTCAACAACTGATACAGTGCCTGGTACTCGTTGACCAGTACCCCCAACCCCCAAACCGTCATGACCGCCCATAGTCCAACACCCAGCGCATGGGCACAACCGGCCAGTATTCCATGCCCCCTGCCATTACTGACCGTCTGTCGCAACACAACAGCCAGGCTTGGTCCCGGTGACATGGCCCCCAGCACACAGATCAGCAACAGCGAACCCCACAGCATTAATGACATAAAAACTCCTTTTCTTTCACTTTGTTGAGCGCTCTCCGCCTGCCTGCGGCATTGTGCTATAGTCTGGCTCCGAAATACCGAGCAGCGGATTTGAGGTACCACAATGGCAGGCTCACTGCAGGACCAACTACTCAAGGCAGGTCTGGCCAACAAAAAACAGGCCAAGCAAGCCAAAGAGCATAAACGTAAAGCAACCAAACAGAAACGCTCTGGTCAGGCGATTGATGAGCAACAGCAGCAACAGGCCGCTCTGGAGCAGGCGCGCCAGGCCAAAACCGAACGTGATCGCGAGCTTAACCTGAAACGCCAACAGGAACAGGCCCAAAAGGCCGCCATGGCCGAAGTGCGTCAGCTGATCGAAGCCCACCGTCTCGCGCTGCCAAAAGATGCCGAAACACGCTATAACTTCGCCCACGGCAGCACAATTCACCACCTGTATCTCAACCAGGGTCTTATTAATCAACTGGCACGCGGCCAACTGCGCATTGCCTTTCTGGATGATGCCTACCAGCTGATCCCCGCCGACATCGTAGAACGGATCGAGCAGCGCCAACCTGATGTGATTTTGCCGCTGCCCAAGGACGACACGCCGGCCGAGGATGACCCCTATGCCGCTTATGTCATCCCCGATGACCTGATGTGGTAAGGCGAAGAAGCCAAGCACGCCCCGAAGCTCACGCTCGGGGCCTTATGCAGGGACCTGAAGCCCCGGCGGGTCATTCGTAGCTGCGCGGCACTCTGGGCGTCAGGCACGTCAGTAAAGTATAGGGTATGGTGTCGCACCAGCGAGCCACTTCAGACACAGGCAACTGCCGCCCCCAAAGCTCAACCCGACTGCCGACCCCCGCGTGCGGCAGATCAGTGAGATCAACCGTCAACATATCCATGGACACTCGCCCGACCAGTCGAGTACGCTGCCCATCCACCAGAACCGGTGTACCCGTGCGCGCATGGCGCGAGTAGCCATCACCATAGCCCATTGCGACCGTCCCGACGCGAACCGGGTGCTCACTGCTGAATGTAGCGCCATACCCCACACTTTCGCCCGCAGGCACTTCACGCACGGCAATGATTTCGGAACTGAGTGTCATGGCCGCTTGCAACCCTTCAGCAACCGGGTCGGCATGCTCAAAGGGCGTTGCGCCATACAACATGATCCCAGGACGCAGCCATTGGTAATGTGCCGCAGGCCAGGCCATCACCGCCGCAGAGTTGGACATGCTGGCTCCGGTTTCAAGGGCTTCCACCAGTGTCGATATACGCGCCAACTGGTGCTCGGTCATGCCCTTTTCAGGCTCGTCCGAACAGGCAAAATGAGTCATCAGCAGCACCTCGGACACCGCTGCACACGCACGTAAACGCTCAACCACCGCAGGCACAGCTTCCGGATCAAAGCCCAGACGATGCATCCCCGTATCCACCTTAAGCCAAACAGGAATGGCAGCAGGCAAGTCCGCCTGCTCCAGCCAGCTCAACTGATGCTCCGAATGAACGGCTGGCCAAAAGCCCTGACGGGCAATCACCGGTAGCTCATCAGCATCAAAGAAGCCTTCCAGCAGCACAACCGGTTGAGCCAACCCGGCCGCCCGCAGTTCAAGCGCCTCTTCGATACAAGCCACCCCGAAGGCATCAGCTTCAGCCGCCAAGGCCCGCGCCACCGGCACAGCACCATGTCCATAGGCATTGGCTTTCACGACAGCCACCGCCGATGCTCCCGGCGCCTGTGCGCGCGCCAAACGGTAGTTATGGACAATTGCATCCAGATGGATGTCAGCACGGACCTTGCGGCTCATGGCTTTTCTGTACTCCTGTAATCAGTCTTTGAGAACCATCACGGCATCAATTTCAACATCAGCCGCCTTCGGCAGTGCCTTGACCGCGAAGGCTGCGCGTGCCGGGTACGGCTCGCTGAAATAACGCGCCATCACTTCATTCACTTGCGGAAAGAAATCCATATCGGACAGCAGAATGGTCAGCTTGACGCACTCGGCCAGAGAACCGCCGGCTTCTTCCGCAATGGCTTTCAGGTTTTCGAAAACACGTACCGCCTGAGCTTCAAACGACTCGGTCACCATTTCCATGGTGGCAGGGTCCAGCGGAATCTGGCCAGAGATATATACGGTGTTGCCCGTTTTAACTGCCTGAGAGTAGGTCCCGATGGCGGCTGGAGCCTGATCTGTCTTGATAATGCTTCGATTGGACATGCTGTTATTCCTGATCCAAAAGTTGTGGTGGGTGGCAAACTATGGCGCAGCGCCGACGTCTTGCCAAGAAAACGATCTGTTGCCCGTCAATTATAACGATTTATGGAAAGCCCTTCGGTATCAATGGCTGGCGTACGGCCCGAAATGATGTCGCTGATATAACGGGCAGAACCCATGGACATGGTCCAACCCAAAGTACCGTGACCGGTGTTCAAGTAGAGCCCCTGATAACGTGTACGCCCCAGAATGGGCGTGCCATCCGGCGTCATGGGGCGCAAGCCGGTCCACAGCTCGACTGACTCCGGTTTGCCGCCCCCCGGAAACAGGTCGTTAACGACAAACTCGACATTGGCACGACGGCTGGCGGGCGTCGACAGATCAAAACCGGTCAACTCGGCCGTCCCGCCCACACGAATACGATTGCCCAAACGACTGACCGCCACCTTGTAGGTTTCATCCATGACGGTAGATTCCGGCGCGCACGTTGCATCCTCGATCGGAATGGTCAGCGAAAAGCCTTTAACCGGATAGATTGGAGCCTTGATACCCAGCGGAGACAAAAGTTCGGGACTGTAGCTCCCCATCGCAACCAGGCAGGCATCGCCCTGTACCGGTCCGGCATCCGTATCCACGCCCACAACACGATCACCCTCAACCTGCAATTGACGAATCGCCGTGTTAAAACGGAACTCCACCCCCAGCTCGCGGCAACGCTCGGCCAGACGCTGAGTAAACAGGAAACAATCTCCGGTCTCATCACCGGGCAAACGCAACCCGCCCACCAGCTTGCTGTGCACATGCTGCAACGCCGGTTCATGCTGA
The DNA here is from genome assembly GCF_013868415.1 of Marinobacterium marinum. Classification (GTDB taxonomy): domain Bacteria; phylum Pseudomonadota; class Gammaproteobacteria; order Pseudomonadales; family Balneatricaceae; genus Marinobacterium; species Marinobacterium marinum. Next base: position 107,591 of record NZ_JACEMT010000033.1, read on the forward strand.
ATAATGCCGTCCACATTCAATGACTCATAGCGCACACCACAGTCTTCCAGAATACGGATATCCTCGGCCGAAGCGGCCATTTGCTGCTCCGATCGAAACAACTGAATCAGCCCCTGGGCCCGGTTGTCGTACTCGATGCCGATCTCCTGACGCAACTCGATCAGACAGTCACGACTGTACTCTGCAACACGCAGCATTCTCGCCTTGTTGCGGGCATAAGCCTTATGTGTGCAGTTGGCCAGCATTCTGGCCATCCAGCCCCACATGACAGGATCAAGGCGGGGCGCCACACGCAGAGGAGCCAGATCCTGCATCATCCACCTAATTGCTTTCAGCGGAACACCCGGCGCCGCCCAAGGGGCCGAGTAGCCCGGTGATATTTGTCCCGCATTGGCAAAGCTGGTTTCCATCGCGGGCTCCGGCTGGCGATCAATCACCACAACCTCATGTCCTTCCTGTGCCAGATACCAGGCAGACGTCACGCCAATCACACCACTTCCAAGCACCACAACACGCATATCAGCACCCCGGCAATTAAAATCAAAAGATGCCACTATTTTTAAGCAAAATAAGCAGGATTAATCACCATATTTGAAATCATTTTCAGATCAATCCACTTATTAATCTGAAAGAATCAAATAACTTCCTGAAGCCATACACTATCACCAAGCATGGCTCAGTTTGTTTGAAAGTCGATGGACACACAGAGAACAGAGAACAGAGAACAGAGAACAGAGAACAGAGAACAGAGAACAGAGAACAGAGAACAGAGAACAGAGAACAGAGAACAGAGAACAGAACAGGGTAGGAAGGGTGGCCCTATTAAGCTATACCAGATGGCCCCCACCTTACTGACATAGCCGTTCAGGCCGTAGAAACGAAACATGCCTGTTCCGCTTTTTCCGAATATAGGCGGTCAAAAAACGAAAATCAAGAAAAATTCACCGACCGGCCAGAATTTTTTCGACACGCGCGCGAATACGCTCAAACGGAATCGGTTTGGGCAACACTTCAATACCGGGCCGCACAGCATCGACCCGATCCTGAACCCGATCCTGGTTCAGCGCCGTCACGACAATCAGATGCATCTGGTCCAACATTCCCTGCTGCTCCAGTGCTTGAATGATACTGAACCCATCAATATTGGGCAGGTTCAGATCCAGCACCAACAGCTCCGGGTCAAACTGCCCCAGCTCCAACAATCCCTGGTAGCCGTCTGAAGCCTGTTTCAGGTTGATCGGCAGGCCCCAGTGACGAAACGTCAGCGCATACAAGCGCTGCAAGCTTGCCTCATCTTCAATCACCTGAATCTTCACGGCACCGCTTGCCGCAGCCGCTTCAGGCACTGCCTCATGCCGGGAAGCAGACATATCTGCCGATATAATGCCCCTGGCGGGCTCGTCAGCCTGCTCGATGCGGCTTTTCAGTTCGCTCGGCGTCACTTCACCACTGCGTATCTCGGTCGCGAGATTTTCAATGGTACTCAAGCTGAAACGGCGATGCCCGCCAGGTGTTTTCCAGCTTTGCAGGATACCCGAATCAGCCCACAACTGTATGGTTCGGGGCGTCACACCCAATAACTCTGCTGCCTTGCGACTAGTACAAAGATCTTGATTCAACACCTGAAACACTCTCTTCAATTCCAGACACCTATGTTAATCCTTCGCTTCCTTTTTGCAAAAAACAATCGGCCACTACCAAACAACAGCACGCCGAAAAGCAACGGGACAACATTAGACATATTATGTTATAAAGTAACAAAAGGAGCCATTACCCACTATGAACATTGCACTTCCTCCATTACCCGACATCGCTCACCAAACCCTGGCCGATCAACAACATGTACTGGACTGGGTTGGCATGAGCGGCATCGACCTGCCACTGAAGCTGGAGACATTTTCCCCCCATGCCCTGCCGGCCAAAGTGGATATATATGTCGACCTGTGCGACCCCGAACATCGAGGCATTCACATGTCGCGCCTTTATCTGGCCATGCAGAACACCCTGCCCCACTCCCCCCTTAATGCCGACACCCTTGAGCAACTCTTACGCCAGGCCCTGGACAGCCATACCGATACCAGCCAACAGGCCACACTCAGGATTCAGTTTCAGCTCCCTCTGTTACGCTCAGCGCTGAAAAGCGAATACAGTGGCTGGAAAGCCTACCCTGTCACTCTGGAGGCTCGACTAGGCTCTCAGGGCCTGCTCATGGAGCTGATGGTCGATATCACATATTCCTCAACCTGCCCCTGCTCTGCTGCCCTTTCGCGCCAGCTGCTGCAACAGGCCTTCAACCAAGAGTTTGCGCAACACCCGCATGTGAGTACCGATCAGGTCAGTGACTGGCTACAGAAACACGGCAGCCTGGCAACACCTCACAGCCAGCGCAGCACCGCCCGGTTACGTGTTACGCTCGCGACCCAGGACGAGCTTCAGCTCCCGATTTCCACCCTGATTAACAGCGCCGAGGCCGCACTTCAAACGCCGGTACAGACTGCTGTAAAACGTGCAGACGAACAGGCCTTTGCAGCCCTTAATGGCCGCAACCAGATGTTTTGTGAGGATGCCGCGCGTCGGCTCAAACAGGCACTGTTGAGCCAAAACGAATGGCATGACTTCTGGATTCGAGTAGAACATCACGAAAGCCTGCATGCTCATGACGCAGTAGCCATCTGTACCAAGGGCATCCCCGGCGGTTTCACGCCAAGACTGTCCTGACATGCCCCGGCAAACATTGCCCCCGCCCCCGACCTGTACGGTATAATACCTTCGGTTTTATTGGGGAACATCGAATGCAACGTTTGGACATTATTCTGGTTGAGCGCGGCTTGACGGATACACGCACAAGAGCCCAGCGGCTGATTAAAGAAGGGTGCGTACAAGCCGAGTTGGGGCAATGGCAGACTCTGACCAAGCCCGGCTTCAAACTTGCCCCGGATACTCCCGTCAAGGTTGAAGCTCGCGACGAAGACCGCTTTGTGTCCCGAGGGGCACTGAAGCTGCAGCATATCTTGCAGGCATTATCATTGAACCCCTCCGGCCTCACCGCGATTGATGTCGGACAATCCACCGGCGGTTTTACCGACTGCCTGCTGCAATCCGGCATCGCCCGCGTGGTGGGTATTGAAGTAGGCCACGATCAATTGCATCCACGCCTGCGCAATGACCCACGTGTCATCTGCCTGGAAGGCTACAATGCGCGCCAACTGAACGACAACCTGCGCCAGCATACTCCGGAAGCACGCGGATTTGATTTGGCTGTTATCGATGTTTCCTTTATTTCGCAGCGCCTGATTCTGCCCACGCTGGCTCCCCTGATCCGTCCCGGAGGCTGGCTGCTGACACTCGTCAAGCCCCAGTTTGAAGTCGGCCCACAGCACATTGGCAAGGGCGGCCTTGTACGCGACGCCAGTCTGTACCCGTCTGTCCGCAAGCGCATCGAAACCTGCTGTCTGGAACAGGGACTGCAGCCGGTTTACTGGGATGAAAGCCCGATTACGGGCGGAGACGGCAATCACGAATTTCTGCTTGGCGCCTGCCAGCCATGATATCAGGGCTGTAACCTTCTTGCGCTAGCCTCGGCCCTGCCGCACACTGAACGGCGGTACCCGCAAAGAGGATTAAGCATGCGCATCGAAGATATGCACCTGGTCATTCGCAACCTGGAGCATTCCGATTACCCCAAGCTCCAGGCACTCATGGACCAGGTCTACGAAGACATAGGCGGCTCTTGGCCCGAGCATACCATCAACACCTTGATCGACGACTTTCCCGAAGGCCAGATCTGTGTCTTCGACGGTGATGAGTTGGCGGGTATCGCACTGTCGGTACAGGTTCACTACGACCGTTTCAGCAACCCCCACTCCTACGACGACCTGATCGGCAAGCGCATGACCATCCTCAACGCCCCCGAGGGTGATGCCCTGTACGGCCTGGACGTGCTGATCCACCCCGACTACCGAGGCTTCCGGCTGGGTCGACGCCTGTATGAAGCACGCAAGGAACTGTGTCGACAATATAACCTGCGCGCCATCCTGGCCGGAGGGCGCATCCCCAATTATTATAAATATGCCGCCGAGATGACCGCCAGCGCCTACATTGGCAAGGTACGCCAACGTGAAATCTACGACCCCATCCTGACATTTCAGCTTTCCAACAATTTTCAGGTGAAACGACTGCTCGGCAGCTACCTGCCGGAAGACACCAAATCCAAAGGCTACGCCACCCTACTGGAATGGAACAACATCCTGTTTGAGCCGGAAGAAAGCGTGATCAGCAGTCGGCCGACACGGGTCCGCATCGGTGCGGTGCAGTGGCAAATGCGCGAAGTCGAGTCCGTCGAAGAGCTACTCCAGCAGGTTGAATACTTCGTCGATACCCTGTCCGACTATCAAAGCGATTTCGCACTCTTCCCCGAGTTTTTCAACGCTCCCCTGATGGGCCTGACCGACCCGTCCAACCAGACAGAAGCCATCCGCTTCCTGGCCGGGTTTACCGATCGTTTCCGCAGTGAAATGTCACACCTGGCCGTCAGCTACAACATCAACATCATTACCGGCTCCATGCCTCTGCTTGAAGGAGACAGCCTCTATAACGTCAGCTACCTGTGCCGACGCGACGGCACTATTGAGGAACAGCGCAAGCTACATATCACGCCTCATGAGCGTCGCGACTGGGTTATCAAGGGCGGCAACCAGCTGAAGGTATTTGAAACCGATGCCGGCAGGGTCGGCATTCTAATCTGCTACGATGTTGAATTCCCCGAACTGGCACGCCTGCTGTCGGACCAGGATATGGATATTCTGCTTGTGCCCTTCTGGACCGACACCAAAAACGGCTATTTGCGCGTACGGCATTGCGCCCAGGCACGTGCCATTGAAAACGAGTGCTATACCGTGATCTGTGGCAGTGTCGGCAACCTCCCCTCAGTCGAGAGCCTGGATGTGCAATACGCCCAGTCAGCCGTCTTTTCACCCTCCGATTTCGCCTTTCCTCACGATGCCGTCATGTCGGAAACCACCCCGAATACCGAGATGATCATGTTCTCTGATCTGGACCTGGATCAGATCCGGGTGATTCGTAATGAAGGCTCGGTTACCAACCTGAAAGACCGACGCAAGGACCTGTATCGACTGCATTGGCGCCACGAAATGTAGCCCCCCGCCCCCTTAAAACGTAAAAACCCGCCAGACCCAAGGCCTGGCGGGCAAATACGAGGAGATCGAAAGATTACGCGTTAACGCACGATCAGTCAGCCTGTCGACGCAGGAACGCCGGAATATCCAGAAAGTCCATATCGTCGGTACCTGTCTTTTTCGCACTACCGCTTTCCGCTGCAGGCTCTGCCTTGCTTTCAACGGCAGCAACACGCGACTTTTCTTCAGACTGACGATTGCGCAGTACCGTTGGCAACTCCAGCTGACTGAAATCGGTCGTTGATACCGGCTGACGAGGCGCCGAAACCGGCGTTGTGCTGCCGTTGACGACACGGGACTCGGCCATCTGTGCTTGCGCGCGTGCCAACCCCGTTGCAACCACGGTTACTTTCAACTCGTCCGTCAATTCCGGATCGATAACCGTACCCACAACCACGGTCGCATCCTCATGCGCATACTCTTCAACCAGATCACCGACCTCGGAAAACTCACCCAGGCTCAAGTCCAGACCCGCCGTGATGTTGACCAGCACACCGCTGGCCCCTTTCAGATCAATATCTTCCAGCAACGGACTGTTGATCGCTGCCTCGGCTGCTTCACGCGCACGATTTTCACCACGCGCCTGCCCGGTTCCCATCATGGCCATGCCCATTTCAGACATAACGGTTCGCACGTCTGCAAAGTCCACGTTGATCATGCCCGGACGGATGATCAGATCGGCAATCCCCTGCACGGCTCCCTTCAATACATCATTGGCGGTACCAAAGGCGCTGACCAGGCTGCAGTTCTTGCCCAGTACCGGCAGCAGTTTCTCATTGGGGATGATAATCAGCGAATCAACGTGCTCCTGCAGCTCACGAATCCCCTCTTCCGCCACTTTTTTACGACGACGACCTTCGAACGGGAAAGGCTTGGTCACGACAGCTACCGTCAGAATACCCAGCTCTCTGGCAACCTCGGCCACGATCGGAGCCGCGCCGGTTCCCGTGCCACCGCCCATACCGGCCGTGATAAACACCATATCGGCACCTGCCAGCGCCGTGGCGATACGTTCACGATCTTCAAGCGCTGCCTGGCGTCCGATTTCAGGATTCGCCCCGGCTCCCAACCCTTTGGTCAGCTCACCGCCAATATGCAGGGCAGTCTTGGCAATCATGTTATTCAGGGCCTGTGCGTCCGTATTGGCACAAATAAACTCGACCCCCTCAAGATCCGTATTCTCCATGTGGTTTACAGCATTACCGCCACCGCCACCAACACCTACGACCTTGATTACAGCATTTTTCGGCACACTATCGACAAGTTCAAACATATTCGATTCCCTCTCCTGCAAGGACTCTGCTCTTGAATGGCAGATAACCCCGTTTACAACACTTAATCATTTCCCAGCAACCAGCTGGTGAATCGACGCAACACGCCGCCTTCTCGCTCACCCACCGAAGCAGTAACCGCCGTATCGTGCCTTTCCGTGGTCGCTCTACTTCCATCCTGTTCCTGCCAGGCATAATGCAACAGCCCAACCCCTGCAGCATAAACAGGATTACTCAACTGCTCTTCCATACCACGCACGCCATTCGGCTTGGCCAAACGCACCGGCATATGAAATATTTCTTCGGCCAGCTCGACAGCCCCCTCCATCTTGGAGGTCCCGCCAGTCAAGACCAGCCCCGCCGCAACAAGGTCTTCAAAACCACTGCGACGCAACTCCGCCTGAATCAAGGTAAACAGCTCTTCGTAACGGGGCTCAACCACTTCGGCCAACGCCTGACGCGACAGGTTCCGCGGCGGCCGATCACCCACACTGGAGACTTTTATCATCTCGTCCGGTCCCGCCAGCTGAGCCAGCGCACAAGCATATTTAATCTTGATCTGTTCCGCATGCTGTGTCGGCGTACGCAGAGCCATGGCAATATCACTGGTCACCTGGTCTCCGGCAATGGGAATCACTGTCGTATGACGCACCGCACCACCGGTAAAGACCGCAATATCGGTAGTCCCGCCACCAATATCCACCAGACAGACTCCCAAGTCCTTTTCGTCATCGGTCAAAACCGCATAACCGGACGCCAGCTGCTCCAGTACAATCCCGTCGACTTCCAACCCGCAACGACGAACACATTTTTCCAGGTTCTGAATGGCATTCGTGGCTCCCGTCACCAAATGCGCCCGTGCTTCAAGACGCACACACGACATGCCCAACGGTTCCTTGATACCTTCCTGATTATCGATCAGATATTCCTGGGGCAGGATATGCAGTATTTTCTGGTCAGCCGGAATGGCGATTGCACGCGCTGCATCAATAACCCTTTCCAAGTCATAATCCGATACTTCACGATCACGCACCGCCACAATACCATGGGAGTTATAGCCGCTGATGTGGCTGCCGGAAATACCGACAGTGACACCATGAATCTTGCAGCCCGCCATCAATTCAGCTTCTTCAACCGCTCGCTGGATGGAATTGACCGTCGATTCAATATTCACGACGACGCCACGCTTCAGACCGTATGACGGATAGGAACCCACCCCCACGATTTCGATCGTGCCCTGTGGCGTCTGCTCACCAACCAGACACACCACTTTTGAAGTGCCTATATCAAGTGCGACGATCATGTTATGTGTGGTCACCGGGTGTCCTTATCAGAGCCTGCAGATGAGTGAATACTATCTGGAATATACGCAAGATCCAGGCCAGATTATTTCGCAACTGGATTGCATATTGATTACTGCTAAGTATCGCTGCTAAATGCTCAAAAAATCAACAATGAATTACCGTTTAATATCGGCAAGTATTTGCCGCCTTTGAGAGTTTTTTAAATGTATTCGTCGGGCGTTTTGCCGACCCATGCATCATTTTGCCGCTTCAGCTCACGATAGACTCGGCCAGAATCATTTCCGGCCAAAACACGGACAAAAATATTGTCGGTGCCGCGTCTTATATAGACACCCGCTCAATCAGAGCGATCGGCACCGTAATTTCAACAGCCAAACCCGACACCTGTTTTCAGGTTCAGATCGTAATGAAGCGCTTGTATGCCTTCACGATCAAACCATGTCGAGGACAGCCCGCCACCAAACGGGCATTCTCGGGGCAGGTAACGGCCCAAGCGGGTCAGCGGTAGGAATATTCCACCGGCGCTTCCGGCACCAGTTCCGGGCGCTGCTGCAGGTAATCCCGCAAACTGCGACCGTCAGCCGTGAAACTGCTGTCCAGGAAATTATCCAGCACAGCTTTGCCTTGACTGTGTGCAGCCTGCAGGCAGAACCCCAGATAGCGTGGATTAGGCAGAATATCCTTGCGCCACAGGGGCCCCTGATAATACTGTCCGACACGCCGCTGATATTCCTCATCAGTCACACATTTGTTCAGGCGATAATCCAGGTCGGAGTAGCCGGTACACATGCGTGCCTGCGTAATCTCGCCGCTTTGACAGTGGCGAGTTTCCACTTCAACCCAGCGATAGCGATGCTCGCGCTCATACAGCTGCAGGAAATCATTCTCCGAGCACTCGAACTGAGCAGCGATAATCTCACAATCCGTCGCAGCTTCGGTGGAGCATGCCGCCAGCTCGAGGCTATCCGCACACTCGCCATGACGGCTGATAAAGACGATACCGACCTTGTCAAATACCCGCCGGTATCCAGGCACCCGCACCAAACGGTAATTCTTCAGTCCCGGCACAGTTTCCCGCGCCGACACTTCCGACAGTAATGAGCCGAACCCCACAACAGAAATCATGCTCTCACCAGTAATAATAAAGTGCCGCAATCGCTGCAACGACCAGTGGCAGCATCAACACCAGAGTTTTGAAATCGCCCAGCAGGCGCTGGAACACCACGATATGCACCAGCGGAAAGGTCACCAGCACACAGCTGATCGGAATCCACCAGTCCAGGTGGCGTACGCCATAGGCCAATGCCCCGATCAGTGTCAGTGCCCCCAGGTTACCCGCCATCACGACTGCGGCCAATGCATTACGACTGGCCATACATGCAGGTCGCTGATCTTCCGGCAATTTGGTCAAGGCCCCCGCACTTAAAGCGGCCGACATTGACACCAGGCCCGTGGCCAAAAACAGATATAACGCTTCGTACATGCCTATCCTCCCTTAAACCGAACCGCATTGTACTCGATGATACGGCGTTGCGTTATCCTCTTCCCCGCTCAATACCGCCGGCAAAGCCGCTCCCGTGATTAAGGGAGAGGGCAATACTCAAACAGTGCTAGAATGGCGTTTTCATCGCTGTTTCAGGTTGTACCAAAATGCCCGACTTTCTCGTTGACGAAACCATCGAAGACTACGCTTTCGTAAACACCCGCGCCGAACCGCCCCTGCTGCAGGAACTCATCGACCAGACCAACCAGAACATGGGCTGGCCACAGAAACTCTCCGGCCGTCTGGTCGGTCGCACACTGAAAATGCTGTCGGCACTGACGCAGCCCAAACACGCTCTGGAAATCGGCATGTTTACCGGCTACTCGGCCCTGTCCATCGCCGAAGGCATGCCGACCGACGGCAAACTGATCTGCTGCGAAACCAACCCCCGCGCCATCGACTTCGCCAAAGGCTTTTTCGAGCGCAGCGAACACGGCCACAAGATTGAAGTGATCTTCGGGCGAGCGCTGGACACTATTGAAACGCTGGATATCGAGCTGGATTTCACCTTTATTGATGCCGACAAGCGCAACTACCTCAATTATTACGAACGGGTTAAGGAAATGACTCGCCCGGGGGGGCTGATTGTGCTCGACAACGTCCTCTGGTCCGGTAAGGTGGTGCAGCCGGAGTCGGAAATCGATGACATTCTCGTAGAAACCAACCATCGCATCGCCTCCGACCCCGAGGTAGAAAATGTATTCCTGACCGTGCGCGATGGCCTGAATGTCGTGCGTAAACTCGGCTGACCGGCCCAGCTGATTCCGGGCGCTATCCAGGGAGAACAACATGCGAAAGGGACTGATCGGACTATTGCTGTGTGTACTGCTGTTACCGCTGCTACTCTGGTTCACCCTGCCCTGGAGCGCCCAGTATCTATTGCAGCACTGGCTGCAGCAGCAGGGGTTCGAGCAACCCGAGCTGGTTATTCAGCGTCCGTCCTGGCAACAGCTGCGCATCCGCCATATCAGCGTCAATCAATACAATAACGGCCGCCGCCTGCGCCTTGAAGCCGACAACATCAGCCTCCGTTTCAGCCCATTCGCACTTCTGAAAGGGAACCTGAAGGAGTTGCGGATCGAGCGGGCACGCCTGAATATTCAGGCGGACACTTCCGTGCGTGGGCGCATCGATCAGATCGAGCAACAGGCCACCCCTCTGCCGCTCTCCCCCTTTAACCCCGCGCAGTTATTTCACTATGCACCTTCGCAACGCCTGGTCATTGCCCAGTTGGAGCTGCACTATAGCGCCCCCGAACAGCCTCTCTGGCAAGCCACGGGCAACATCGACCTGGAACCTGATCTACTGCAGGGACGCTTGCAACTGTCACGAGATACGGAGGTACTGGGCTACCTTGACCTCAACCTGGACCCGAAACTCAATCTGGCCGTAAGCCTGAGCCGTGACAACCACTACTTGTTGCGCAGCGCGCACCAGCTGACATTTCCCGATAACACTTGGCAACTGCGCTCCGATTTCCTGCTGGATACCGCCCGGCTTCCCGACTGGCTACAACGCATTCAGCCGGACCTGACACTGCCCGTACAGCAGCCATCGGGACATTACCATTTGGGGACTCGACTCAACATTCCCGAAATACTGCCTTCTCAAACCTCCGACCTGATCAACAGCCTGACCCTTAAACTGGAGAGTCGCAGCGATCTGGCAACGAAAACAGGCCCCGGGTTCAGTGCCAGCCAGGCCAATGTGAAGCTGACAGCCGAGCTGAATCAGGGGCAGTTCAGCCTGATCCTCGATCAGGACAGCCGACTGTCGGCGGCCGACATCCAACAAGCCGGGCTGAGATTGTCCCACTTTGAAGCCAGACTGCTGCAGCCCTTTCAGTTACATGGCCATTGGCAGCGACCCAATGAATGGCAGCACTCAGCACTCAGTCTCCGACTTGCCCCACAGGGTATAACGCTGCCCTTGCCCGTTAACCTGACCCTGCCATCGGCCGACATCAGTATCCCGGACGGGCCCCTGATGCGGGCACACTACCCGGCCACCCTCAACCTGCCCGATATCCGCATGCAAGCGGCCCCGTATCCGGCACTTGACCTGTCCCTGCGTACTGACCTGAACCTGGATACTGCCAAACGACAAACCAACATCAAGGCCACACTCGACAGCCGTCAATTTCCCCTGCAGCTGACGCTGGATGGCCGCGTAAAGCAGGATCTGACCGGTCAATTCGAGTTCAGACTGCCACCCACGGCAGCCGCCCCACTCTACAGATCTCTGCGCCCCTGGCTACCCAAAGCGCTGGCACCACTGGCCATAGAAGCCGGCACGATCAGCAGCAGAGGCGAGGTTCGGCTGAACGCCAACCGCTGGGAGCTCAACGCAACCCCGAACATCCAGCAGATCAATGCTGTTTGGGATGAGCACACCCACATCCACAACTTCAACCTGGCCCAGCAGGTGAGCCTGAATTCGGCAGGCCAAATCAGCAGCCAAGGAAAACTGGAAGTCGACCACACCGACAGCGGCCTTCGCATCTTCGGCCCCAGACTGGATTTTGACCTTAGCCTGCCCGCCAAGAAACCGGCTCGATTGATTCTATCGTCCTTCAGCCTGTCAGCCCTGGACGGCATCATTGCGGTACCGCCCCTGAGTTTCAACCCGCTTCAACCCGTGTTTGACACCCGTATTGCCGTCTCGGCGCTTGAACTGGAGCGCATTCTGGACCTGTACCCCCAGGAAGGACTGTACGGCAGTGGCGTGCTCGGCGGAGCCCTGCCTATCAGCGTCAATAACAATCAGGTCAGCATCACCCAAGGCCAACTGGTCAGCCAGGGCGGGGGCGTTATCCGCTATCAACCGACCCCGGAAATTGCCCAAATGGGCAAGCAAAACCCGGGCATCAAACTGGCACTGGATGCGCTCACCGACCTGCGTTTTGACCTGCTCGAATTGACGCTGGATTATGCCCCCTCAGGAGATACCCTGATGCAGGCCCGTCTCAAAGGACGCAACCCGAACTGGCAACAGGGCCGCCCGGTCGACCTTAATCTCAACATTGAGGAAAATGTACTCGATCTGCTCCGCACCCTGCGCCTGACCGACCGCGTGACAGATGCCATAGACCGACGTTTTCAGCGTTAGGCTCTGTTGATTCGCCTAAGGTTCAGCTAAGCTGCGGCTGAATGGAACCCTGAACACCCGCTGGCCTCACAATATGACCAACTGGATGTTCTCCCACTATCAGATAAGGAAAAACGATGCGCGTTCGTCACCTTTCTCCGTTGCTCTGTGCATTGGCACTGCTGGCGGCAGGCTGCACTCCAACCGTACAGGTCGCCGCCCCCTCGGAACCGATCACCATCAACCTTAATGTCAAAATCAAGCATGAAATCTTGGTCAAGGTCGACAAGGAAATCGATAACATGCTGGACGAAAACAGTGAACTTTTCTGAGGCCCTCATGATGTCCAAGATTTACCGTTCTATCGCCGCCGCCATGATGGCACTCATGCTCAGCCTGCCCGCCTATGCCATCTCACTGGATGATGCCAAGGCTCAGGGTCTGGTTGGCGAACGCAGCACCGGCTATTTGGGCACAGTCACCGCCGCCCCCGGTGCTGACGTCAAGCAACTGGTCGAGCAGATCAACTCCAAGCGACGCGCACTGTACCAACAGAAAGCCTCCAAGGCCGGTGTCGAACTGGAAGTGATGGAACTGCGTACCGGCGAGCGTCTGCAGCAGATGACCCCTGCCGGTGAGTACATTCAGAATGCCAACGGTCGCTGGGTACGCAAGTGAAAGCAGTACCAGCCCTAAGTGCCAGCCTGCTGCTGGCGGCCTTACCGCCGGCAGCCTGCGCCGAAGAGGTCGACAAAAGCTGGACAGCAAATCTCTATTTTGAGAATGACCTGTTCAGCGAAACCGATCAGCAGTATACCAATGGCGTTCGTCTGTCCTGGGTTTCTCCCGAAATCGACAGCTTCATCGACGATCCGGCGTTACCGGACTGGCTGCGCTCAGCCAACCGTCTGCTGACACCACTGGACCCTGAGCCCATTCATTTGGGTGATGATGTCAGCCGCCGCCTGATTTTCACCATCGGCCAGCAGATCATGACCCCGGACGACCGCGAGCGCACCACACTCGACCCCAATGATCGCCCTTACGCGGGTTGGCTGTATGCAGGCTTCGGCTACCATACTCAAACCCGCCGCCGGATGAACTCGTTCGAGGTCAACCTGGGCATGATCGGCCCGGCATCACTGGCCAAAGAAGCTCAGGACTTCATTCACGACCTGCGCGGGTTCGATAAATTTCAGGGCTGGGACCACCAGTTACGCAACGAAGTGGGGCTACAGCTGGTTTACGAGCATAAATACCGCTGGATGCGAGAATCACTGGCGCCCCGCTGGGAACATGAAGCCATCGTACATGGCGGCGGCAGCCTGGGTAATGTGGCCACATACCTGAATGGCGGCATCGAATACCGTATCGGTAAGCATTTGCCGCACGATTTTGGCACCTCGGCCTTGAGGCCCGGCGGCGACAACAGCGTGCCGGGCCGCGGCGATCCGCGCTTCCGACACCAGTGGGGCGTCCACGCCTTCGTTTCGCTGGATGGCCGCTATGTACTGCGGGACATTTTTCTGGATGGCAATACCTGGCGCGACAGCCACAGCGTTGACCGCCGCCCCTGGGTCGCGGATGCTGCGTTCGGCGTAGCGGCCACTTGGGAGCGCTGGAAACTATCCTATGCTCGGATCTACCGCACTCGGCAGTTCGAACAGCAGGATAGCAGCCACAACTTTGGCTCTCTGGCAATCGCCTACACTTTCTAGGCTTTTTCCAAAAACGGCTGACGCCACCGGTGTTGATTGTTAAACTTTGATCTTACTTTTACGCGACCTGATTGGGAACCATGACCAAGACTCTGCTAAGTCTGCTGCTGGTTGATGACAGCCGCATCGCTCGTTTGAGCCTCAAACGTCAACTGATGTCCCTGGGACTGGAGCTGACCCTGCTGGAAGCGGATTCCGCCGATACGGCCGAAGCGGTCCTCGCCTCCACCATCCCGGATATTGCGCTAATTGATTTCAATATGCCCGGTCGAGATGGCCTGCAACTGGCCGAACACATCCGGCAACATCATCCCCGGGTACGCATGGCGCTGGTAACGGCCAATATTCAGGATGCGCTGGCACAACGAGCCCGTCAGTTGGGGCTCGCCTTTTTACCCAAACCGACCACCGCCGAACAGCTGGGCGCCTTTATTCAACAGGAATAACGATGGATCTTTTCAGCGCTGACGAACACGACCTGATTGTCGAACTGATGAACCTGGGTGTTGGCCGCGCGGCTCACGCCCTGTCCCAACTGGTCAGTGACGAAGTACTGCTGTCGGTCCCCCGACTCGAATTCATCTCGGTCCCCGAAGCCCAGCAGGCCTTCCGCAACGACCTGCCTCCCTTTTTGGCGGGGGTCATGCAGAACTTTGAAGGCTTTATCAACGGCCGTGCGGCGCTGCTGTTCCCTGAAGCCCGCAGCCTGGAGCTGGTCAATGCGATGATTGGTGAAGAGCTTTCCGCCGATGAGATCAGCGAGCTGGAGCACGAAACACTGGCGGAACTGGGCAATATCTTGCTCAACCACTGCCTGGCCACGCTGGCCAACCAGTTGCAGCAGCAGATCAAGACAGACATTCCAATGGCTTTCAGCACTAGTGCCGACGACCTGTCCGGCACTCTGGAACTCTGCCAGGGCGATGTCAACAATACCCTGGTCATGCTGGTACAGATCGACTTCAGCCTGAAAACCAGCGCCTTGCGCGGCTATCTGGCGTTTATTATCGACCTGCACTCTGCCGACACTTTTGTGAATGCCCTGAGGTCTTACCTTGCCGAGCTCCTCTGAAACGTCCAGCGTCTGTCTGAACGACATTCTCGACAATCTGGACTGTACCGACCTGCTGCATAGTCTCGATGGTGGCGTATTACTGCTGGATGCACAGTGCCGGATCATTTTTTGTAACCGCTGGTTCTGTCGTCACACAGGCCTGGTCGACAGCAACATACTCGGCCAAACGCTGGCGCAGCTATTTCCGGAACAGCTCCCCTCGCCACTGCTGGATGCCGTTGAAACAGCCTGCCATCAAAGACTGGGACGCATTCTGTCCTACCAGCTGCACAAGCGCCTGCTGCCTCTGCGCAGACTTACCCCCTGCGGCGAGCTGCAGACTCTGCATCAATCCATTCTGATCAAGCCTCTGAGCCAAAGTGACCTGACCCTAGTACAGTGCCTTGATATCACCAATGCGGTCAAACGTGAGCAGCACTTGCGCGCCAGTGAGCGTATTCTGAAGCTGGAGCGCCGTGTTCTCGAATCCATCGCCGCCGGCGATCCACTCGACACGGTACTCGACGAAATTTGTAACACCGTGGAACAGCTCATACCGGATGCACCAACGGCGGTCATGCTGGTTGATGAAACCCACAACCTGCTCACGATCAAAAGTGCCCCCAACCTTCCAGGTGCCTTTACCCGCCGGGGAGAGGAAATGATCCTGAGCTCCGCCTCCACCACCTGCACCCGCGCCGTGCAGCTGCACAAGCTGGCCGTGACGGCCAATATACACCAGGATGACAGCTGGAGTCCTTGGCGCGAGGTTGCTCAAGGGCTCCAGATTGCCGCCTGCTGGGCACAACCGATTGTCGCCGCCTATGATGAAGTCGTCGGCGTGTTTGCCTGCTACCCGCAGCATACGGGGGCACCCAACGAGCCTGAGCGTCAGCTGCTGCTGCGCATGGCCCACCTCGCGGCCATCGCGTTGGAGCGCCATCGCCGAATGGAACGTATCCGCTTCCTTGCCCTGCATGACCCTCTGACAGGACTGCCCAACCGCAGCCTGCTGAATGAACATCTGGGGCGCAACCTGCGTCGTGCCAACCGCGAAAATCACCAGTTCGCACTCATGTTCATCGATCTGGACGGTTTCAAACAGATTAACGACCAGCACGGCCATGATGCCGGAGACGATCTCCTTTCGGTACTGGCCGGTCGCATGACCGAACAGCTGCGAGGTACCGATACCTGTGCCCGCATTGGAGGCGACGAATTCGTGGTTATGCTGGAAACCGTACAATCTCCCGACGGCGCAGCCAGGGTAGCCGACAAGATCCTGAAATGTCTGAACACTCCGGTTCAACGCGGCCAGCTGTTGCTGCAGGTATCGGCATCCATTGGTATCGCATTGTACCCGGAAGACGGCACCAGCTCCGATGCCCTGCTGACCTGTGCCGATGACGCCATGTACCGGGCCAAAGCCAACGGCAAAAACTGCTGGTACAGAATAGGCTGAGGCCGCTCGATCAACAATTGAGCGGCCTTCAACACCTCGGCCTAAACCTTGAATTTCTCGACGGCATGTTTCAGCTGCTCGGACAGCGCGGCAATTTCCTGGCTGGTCGCGGCCACATTATCGGCAGCCTGAGCAGTTTCGTCCGCCGCCATGTTGATCCGGTTCAGGTTCTGGTTCATCTCTTCCGCCACCGAGCTCTGCTCTTCGGCCGCACTGGCAATCTGCGTGTTCATATCATTCACCTTCAAAATATGCGAGATGATTTCTTCCAGTGCATCATTGGCATGCGCAGACTTGTTGACGCCTTCCACTGCCTGCTCCTGCCCTTTGACCATCACTTCCGCCGCACGCGCCGCGGCGTCCTGCAGATGGGTAATCATCCCCTGAATTTCAGAGGTTGAGCTCTGGGTCCGACCGGCCAGTGTACGCACCTCATCCGCTACCACTGAAAACCCCCGTCCCTGGTCACCGGCACGGGCCGCTTCAATAGCGGCATTCAACGCCAGCAGGTTGGTCTGTTCAGCCACGTCACGAATCACATCCACGACGCGGCCAATATCCTGCGCATCCGCCGCCAGGTCGGCAATGACCTGAGCCGCCGATTGCACCTCGGATGCCAATCGGTTCATGCCATTCACGCTGTCGGTCACCACCTGCTGTCCATTGTGGGCAGACGTATCCGCCGACGATGCACTGTCGGCTGCCGCCACGGTACTTCTGGCCACATCGTGTACGGTCGCGTTCATTTCATACATGGCGGTTGCAACCAGGTCCGTCTCCGCCTTCTGCGCCTGAATCCCTTGGCGAGATTGCTCTGCCAACACCGCCCCTTGGCGCGCCTGGTCACCCAATGCCTGTCCGACCTGGCCAATTTCTCGCGCCAGGTCAGCCAGACTGTTGCGCGTCTGGATAAAGCGCTGCGTGATCAATCCCACTTCATCGGATGCCGATGCATGTGGCAGCACCTGCTCTCTGAAATCCCCTGCCGCCATGGCATCCGCCAATACCCGAAGGTTGCTCAGGGCACGGTTAAGGCGTCGAATGACATAGAAAGCGAAGCCGCCTGCCAGCAACAACCCTACCAGACCGACCAGTATCAACTGGGTCACCAGCAGCGTCGACATGCGATCCATGTCTGCACGCGCCTCACGCGCGCCCCGTAGCTTGCGATCACTAAGCGCCGCACGAGCCAAGTCGGTTTCAAAGTAGATCGGGTTCACGACACTCAGGATGTGCCCGTTCGCTTGTGAAAAGTTCTGCCGTTCAATCAGTCTCACGGTCGGGTTAACCCCTTCCGCGAAAAAGCGTTCGAAGCGGCCTTTGAATTCCGCCGCCAAACGACTGGCTTCTTTGCCGTGATGCACAGACTCGAACTCACGCCACAACTCCCTGACTTGCGCCTCGCGCTCACGGATACGCGTCAGGTGCTGAGCGGTTGGGTGATCATGGGTGCTGACAAACCGACCGGCTGGGTCATGCTGGATGCTGAGTAACAGCTGTGCACGTACCTCTTCCAGCATTCCGCCAATACGTTCAACCTGATACAGAGGCACCATGCGACGATCAAAATTGTCATCAAACTGGAAAGCCTCATACCTGAAGCCGTAAATGGCAAAACTGCCCAAGACAACAACAATGATCAGGAATAACAACACCAACAGCTTGAGCAAATTCCCGAGAGAACGAAACGGACTGACGCGCATAAAAACCTCCAGCATATAAGGCCAGGGCAAGTGAGTGGGGGACATGTATAACGGATGATTCTATATTATGTCGCTCAGTACTAACAGTATTGTCATTAAGACATGCAGACTCGGCGTACATGCCGGGCGGGCTCCGGCAGGTCGAACCAAGCGACTCGGCAGGAAACGCCCGTCCATTGCAGACGGGCGGGCATCCAGGATGCTATGGGAGGTCAGGACATATCCGTGACCTCCTGCTCAATCAACTTGCGTATGCGATCCTCATTATCGATAAACTGCTCACTATCCTTGCGTAGTGATTTGAGCAAACCGAACATCATTGCCAGCAGCACGAACGTAAACGGTAACGCCCCGGCGATAGACGCCGCCTGCAGAGAGCGCAGCGCCAAGTCTCCCCCCAACAGCAGGATAATCAGCGTAACAGCCCCCAGGGCCATCCCCCAGATAATCCGCTGCTGCACGGGGGGCCGCTCGCCAAACGCCAACAGCCTGCCCAGCACCAATGTGCCCGAGTCGGCCGAGGTGACAAAGAAAATTACCACGACCAACAGGGCCGCCAGTTTTGCAACAGTTGCCACCAGGCCGGGCGTCAGCACATCAAAAGCGCTAAACAGCGTACCGGCATAGTCTCCATCACGGATGGCCGCATTGTAGATACTCATGTCGGCACCATAGAGTGCTTCGTAAATACCAGCGGAGCCGATCACTCCAAACCACACCAGCGCCATCACTGAGGGTATGACAATGACCCCGAACATGAATTCGCGGATTGTACGTCCACGCGAAATACGCGCAATGAACATGCCTACAAAAGCGGACCAGGCAATCCACCAGCCCCAGTAAAAAATGGTCCAACTCCCCTGCCACAGCCTCGCCTCTTCACTGCGAGCAGTCCACAAGGTGAGTGAGATGCCCTCGGTCAGGTAATCACCCAGCGCCGTAATCGAACTGGCAATCAGATAGTTGGTATTGGAGGACAGCAGAAAATAGCTCAACAGCAGCACACAGAACCAGGTATTCAACGTCGACAGGCGCTTGATACCCCGTGCCACACCACTGGTTGCCGAAAGGGTTGCCACAACGGTAATCAACAAGATCGACACCACTGTCACCGTTTGGGACGTTTCTTGCAAAATCCCGAGTGACACCAGTCCGGAGCCGATCTGGTTGACCCCCAGACCCAGAGTGGTTGCAATACCAAAGATGGTGCCAAATACCGCCAAAATATCCACGGTATGCCCGATCGGGCCATAAATGCGTCTGCCGATCAGCGGGTAAAGCGCAGAGCGCATGGCAAGCGGCAACCCCTTGCGGAAAGCAAAGTACGCCAGTGACAAGCCCACCACACCATACATGGCCCAGGCAATAGTACCCCAGTGGAAGATGGTCAGCTTGATCCCACCGGTCGCAGCTTCCGCTACCAGGCTACTCGGAGCAGGAAAACCGGCATCACCGGGCAGCAAGCCCGCATCCAGCGCCGCTTGCTTGGCAGCGAAGAAGTCGGCAACAGCCGCTTTCACCTCGTTGCTCAGAAAAGGGTTGCCGCCACTCCAGTTACTGGCAAAGTGGATCATCGGCTCGGACATGGAAAAAAACAGCATCCCGGCCCCGGTACCGCAGCCGAACAGCATTGAAAACCAGGCAAAGTTGCTGAATTCCGGGCGATCGCCATCTCGTCCCAGTCGGATCTTGCCAACACGCGAGAACATTAAATACAGGCAGACCACAAAGGCCATAAACATCACAATGATGTAATACCACCCCAGTGTGTTTTCAATCCAGGCCTTGATGCCCAAAAACTGTTCACTGGCGGTTTTTCCAAGCAGTACCGCATACAGGATGAAGACGACCGTCATAACGATTGCGGTTATGCCCAGCGTCGAATTCAAGCCCTTGAGTACACCACGTTGTTCAATCAGAGTTTCCAGCTCTTCCTTCGGAAGCATTACAACCCTCTTGTCGTCGATGAATATTTTCTATTAGAACTCCTCATTATATAGAAAAGTTACTATAATTGCCGCCCGCATCATTTTCATGGCCCGCCATGACATCTCTGCCAGGGCAGCGCAACAGGGTGCATGAAATCGGGAAAAGCGCGTGAAGTTGTTATACTGACGGCCGCCAGCAGCCAAAACGAGTACATATGTCGGACTACAAGTGGTATGTCGTGCAGTCAAAGCCGGGACAGACAGACAAGGCTGCACAGGAGTTATGCAACCAGGGGTTTGAGGTATTTCTGCCGCTGGTCAGAACCGTCAAATTGCAGCGTGGCAAGCGTATTGAACTGACAGAGCCACTGTTCGCCGGCTATCTGTTTATTGAGCTGTCCGAACTGAGCAGTAACTGGCGTCCCATACGCTCAACGCGAGGAGTCGCCCGCATCATCAGCTTTGGTAATCAGCCTGCGGTTGTTCCCGATGGTGTTATTGAGCAGTTGCGAGACAACCTCAGACACCAGGCCGAATTGCAGGCCATGGAACCCAACCAGACGGTGCGCATTACCGAAGGCCCCTTCGCCAACCTGAACGCCGTCTTTACCGAGTTTGATGGCGAGAAACGTGCCTTTCTGATGCTGGAGCTGCTGGGGCAATGGCAGCGGCTGTCCCTGCCCCTGAGCGCCCTCAAAAAAGCCGATTGATTCAGGCCGATGGCCACAGCGACTGTGGCTCAATCATCAGCGAATGCTCCTGATCGGAAACCCAGACCTGCCCGTCTTCAATCGTGCACTGAAAATGCATGCCACGTTGCACCAGGTCTGCCAGCTGGCGGCTTTGATCAGCAGGCACCCGCCACAGTTGCAGGTTGTCGAAGCGGTGTAACTGCCCCTTAACGCCTTCCCACCAAGGCGTCACGGCCTGTTCGGACCCGTACGCAATAACCAGAACCTGTCGAGCACGGTTACAAGCCTTGCGAATACGCTTCTCACTTGGCAAGCCGACATCAATCCAGATTTCGATATCGCCGGCGTAATCCTTTAGCCACAGGTCCGGCTCATCGTCCGCACATAACCCGCGCGTGAACTCAAGACGCTCGTCCGCCCTGAGCATAAAAGCCAGCAGGCGCATCATTAGCCGCTCTTCCGTTTCGGAGGGGTGCTGTGCCAGCGTATGGCTGTAGTCGGCATAATGGTGCCGGTCCATATCAGCCAGTTGTACATGCACTTTGTGAACTGTTGCGTTTTGAGCCATTAGACGCTTCCAAAAGCCTCGAGTGTAAACCCGCTTTCCAGCCAGAACCAGATGCAATGCAGACCCGTATTCAGTCACAACCTCTTCCGGCTGGCACTCCTGCCAAGCATGCACCCAAGCTCTACAGCTCACCCAGACTGAACTGCTCGCCTGCACTGTCAACCACCAGTTCGGTCCTGCCTCCATGCTGTACCATTCGGGCCAACTCCACCAACTGGTAGAACAGGTTGCGACCGATGCGTCCCTCCATGCCAAAACGGATCATCAAATATGGCGAGGGCTCACGGGTTTCGGGATCCACTGCGACCCGAATCGGGTGCTCGGCATCAGCGCGTACCCGATCACCGGTGGAGGTGGTAAACACCAGCTCGATGCCCCGATCACCCCTGACATGCTCTACACTGACCACCTGAAAGGGCACATCGTCGACCTGTATACCCACTTTTTCGACCGGCGTCTTCAGAAAATAACGCCCGTCCTCCTTCCATAGCACACGCGAAAACATGTTAACCATCGCTTCACGCCCGATCGGTGAGCCTTGGTAATACCAGCGTCCATCACGGGCAATCCGCATATCGATATCGCCACAGAACTCAGGATTCCATTGCTCCAGGGGAGGAATGCCATCCTGTCCCTGCAATTGTTTCCCCAATGCAGCCGGATCAAAATCACCGCTCATTTCAGGCTCCTTGAATGATTTTCCGCGACCATGAGTAGCCCTCACAATGGCTACAGAAGATTTCATCATGCTCTCAGAATAAATGAATATAATTCACTCATAACAAAACACCAATGGAACTAGATGGGAATCATCATGAGCGAACCTCTGCAGCAAAAATTTGCCGATCCTCACCGCAGCGTCTGCTTCGTCGGAACCACTCCGCCCAAGGCCAGCACCGAGGATATGCAGATGCAGGAAATCGCCGACCGCCTGCTGGCCCGTCTGGACACACTTGAATACGATGGCCTGATTGTTTACGACATTCAAGACGAAAGCAGCCGTATCGATACACCACGCCCCTTTCCCTATGCGGAAACCCGTGACCCACGTGAGTATTCGAAGCTTCTGAGTACCAACAGCCAACGCCCCATCATTACTTACAAAAGCGTTGCCCAGCGTGATCGTGCAGATTTTGAACAGTGGCTGGAAGAGGCCTGGGACGAGTATGGCATCCGCCACCTGGTACTGGTAGGCAGTCCGTCTTCCGAAGGGGAGATCAAGCTGCCTCTGAATACCGCTTACACGGCCCTGCAAGAGCATAGCAAGCCGTTTCACCTGGGTGGCGTGACCATTGCCGAGCGTCATGCGACCAAAGGCAACGAGCACCAGCGGCTGATCAACAAGGTTGAAAGTGGCTGCGAGTTTTTTGTCTCTCAAGCCGTATACAACGCCCAGGCGACGATCGACCTGCTAACCTCTTATGCGCGTAGCTGCCGCGAACTCAACGTAACGCCCAAGCGCATCATTCTGACATTTACCCCCTGTGGCAGCGCAAAAACTCTGGAGTTTATGCAATGGCTGGGCATTTCTGTCCCCGAGGCCACGCGTTACCGTATTCTGGATGCTGAAAATCCCTTGGCCGAGTCGATTCGAATTTGCCAAAACAACCTGCAACAGATTCTGGACGCTTGTTTGCCGCTGGGGCTGCCGATCGGGCTGAATATCGAAAGCCTGACCAACCGCAAAGCCGAAATCGACGCCTCCATCCAGCTATATCAGCTGCTGAAAGCAACACTCGACTTGCGCCTGGCCGAACGCAGACTCAATCAGGGTATCTGAGAAAGTAGCAACGCGCCCGCTTGCCCGACAGCAATTAAGCCTCGGGCAGGTGCCCCGGGTCTATGGCGTTGATTCAGCGTTCATCCGGGCCTGCAGCTCCTGCCGCGTACGTGCCAATTCACGATACCGATCCGCGTGCCAAATGACGACCTGACGCTCCAGATCAATTTCATATTTCAGTTTACCCAGAATATCCATCCCCAATAATCCGTCGTAACCCGGGGTAACACTGGGCTCAATAATCAGCAATTCCGACTTGCCCTGATCAACCGGCCCAAATGACAAACCATCCACCGGCATCAGGCTAGTCGGGATGCGTGCGCCTCCCACCACCTGAGCATGGCCGCCCGGACGAAGTGCGGCGCCCAGGCTTTTGGCCGTCGATTTGTGTAGCAGCGTCCGGGTGGCTCCCGTATCCACAATCAGATTAACCGTTTTGCGTTTCCCCTGATAACGCAGCTCAACCGGCACCTGTACACTGTTGCCCTTCACCATTGCCCGCTGTTCCAGACTGGCCATTTCGGCTTCAATAGCCGCCATTTCGCCCAATGTTCCCTTACTGGCCTCAAGGCGCTGCAATACCTGCTCGCGCCGGGCGCGCTCGGAACGGCTGAGCGTTTGCGACTCTTCCTTGAGCCGGGTCATCTGGTCACGGTATTCGGGCGGTATCTGACTTTGGCGATCAACATAGATCTTACGCCCGTTGTGATCCACATAATGGTAGATCTCTGCAGACACCGACGTAGTCCATAATGGTGTTGCAACCAAGGCCATCATCGTGACCAGCGTTTTCCTGTTCATCCCTGCTTCCTCGTATTATTTTTAACCGCCGGCCAGCTTGACCGTATAACCGTCTGCTTCCAAAGCGGCTTTAAGAGTGGCGCGATGATCGCCCTGAATTTCAATCATGCCGTTTTTCACGGCCCCACCCGTTCCACAACGTTGCTTCAACTTCTTCGCCAAAAGCTTCAGCTCTTTCTCCACCAGGGGGATACCAGTGATCGTCGTCACACCTTTTCCCTTGCGGCCACTGGTTTCTCGACGAATACGCACAATGCCATCCAAAGCGGCTACACGCTCGGCATCGGCCTGTTCCTCACATCGGCAAGCATTGACAGCTTCGCCACACGCGGGACAATGCCGCCCGCTTTCTGTCGAATAGACCAAACCACCCAGTTGATCACGTAAACTTGCCATACTACTCAAACTCTTTGCTGATTCTATCCGTGTATTTTACGACAACCGGTTCTCATGCCCAGCGCTCATCGCCAGCCTCTTCATACCAAACTGGCCAGAGGCCAAGCCGCCACATCAAAGCCCGACTCCTCCGATTTGCCGAGCCAGATAGGTTGCATAGTTATCCGTCATTCCCGAGATGAAATCGAGTACACGCCGATAGCCCGCATATAACGGGTCTCCTGCCTGTGGCGCATGAATACCCATTAAGCACAGCACCTTTTCCGAGCGATAGCCGACACGCCTTTCACTGTGCTGTTCATACACCGCATCACAAAATGCATCCAGCAACACACCCAGCGTCGTGTAGGCTCCCACTTCCAGCTCGGCTTTGCGGGAATTCGGAAAAACTCGCTCGCGCGCAACTCGCTTGGCCGTCAAAATTCCTTCTTTCACCATCGGGTCGCCATCCAGCAGCAACTCACCACGATAGCGCCCCGACATGATCGCAGCATAGTGCTGCCGGAACACGGCCACAACCGAGTCCACCATGTTCTCCATCGCCTTGCCACGCAAAGCGGATATCTTGCGCCGGGCTGATGCTTCCGTTGCAAAGATGGCATCATCGAAGGCCAGATCACCACACAACTGCAACAGGATCGTTTTTACATCTTCAAAATCGAGGATGTGCAACTCGATGGCATCCTCCAAATCAAGAATGGCATAACAAATGTCATCAGCGGCTTCCAGCAGAAACGCTAATGGATGCCGGCACCAGTGGTTGTCCCCCAGGGCCACCAGCCCCAAATCACGGCCCATCGCATTCAGAATTTCGACTTCGGATCTGAAGGCGCTGAACTTGCCTTTGGGCCCGGCCAGCGCCACATCCCAGGGATACTTCAGCAGAGTTCCCAAGGTCGGGAACGTCAGGCGCAAGCCACCATCAAACAGGTGATTTTCGATTCGGGTAACAACACGAAAGCCCTGAGCGTTGCCTTCAAATGTTTGTAAATCCAGGCGCTCGATCTGGCTCAGTGGCGCAAGGCGTACATCGTCATCATGACGAATAAACCAGTCACGTATCGCATACTCGCCCGCATGACCAAAAGGAGGGTTACCAATATCGTGTGCCAGACAGGCCGACTGAACAATTGTGCCAACATCTTGGGGCGTCACCCAGGCCGGCAGCTGATCTGCGATCAATTCTCCTACACGAATGCCGAGGCTGCGCCCGACACTGCCGACCTCCATGGAATGTGTCAGCCGTGTATGGATATGATCATTCAGAGAGAAAGGGTGTACCTGGGTCTTGCGCCCCAAGCGACGGAAGGCACTGGAAAAGACTATACGATCATGGTCCTTGTGGAAGTGGCTGCGCCCGACCTCGTCGGGCGTCAGCGACTCATGACCGTAACGATGGGTAGTAAGCAGTTTCGACCAATCCATCCCTATACTCCGGCCACAACCTTATGAGTCAGCGATCAGCGTCCCCAGCAGTCATCACTGTCGCCACTGGTCGAGCTCTTGATGCCCTGATGGTTCAATGTGAGCGTGCCGCAACGGTCACCGGACATGGACCCTGTCGGTGCTGCTTCCAGCGTATATTCGTTATTTTTGGCGCCGGTCACCGAAAAAGTGTACGACGTGCTGCCACCATCCTTGGGCGAGGTTGTAAAGGGAAGGGCAGGGGCCACATCCGAACCACCACTGGACGTGACATAACGCCCATTGGCTGCATGATAACGCTCCAAAAACTGGGCCAGCTCCAGCAGGTTGGAACGCGCCTCCGACCGACGCGACTCCTTAACGTACTCGCTGTACGAAGGATAAGCGATAGCCGCGATAATGCCGATGATCGCCACCACGATCATCAGCTCTATCAAGGTAAAGCCCTGCATCTTGCGTCTGGAGTGCATCATTTTGCCAGCACCTCGATATAAATCAGCTGAGAGGCTTTCTTTCCCCCCGCTTCATACAGCACTTCACTGTTCAGTGGCAGTTTGGCCGAGATGACGGATTTACCACGAATCTCCGTTTCTGACACCCCCAGCAGGCGAGTTGAGTCTGTCAGCTGATAGACCTCGCCATCAATAACAACACCACCGGCCACGATACTGGTAACTTCACCCTGCATAACGTTTACACCTTCACCTGCTGCACAAACCGCAGGCGTACTCAGAATCAATGCAAACAGACTGCTCAATACTCGTTTCATTTTCAGCTTCCACTCTGCAGTTCACGCCAGCTGATTCGGCCTTCCAGACCCGAGCCGGGGTTTTCAATAATGACGGTATCTTTATCCAGTATTTTAACCTCTTTGTCGGTATCAACCGGAATGATGGAAGGAGCCGGTTTTTCGCCATCGAATTTGATACCTGAAGGCGGTCTCTCATTACCACCTCCATTACCACCTCCGCTGCCTGAACCACCAGACCCGCCAGAAACCCAATCATTCTGATCAAACTTGCCATCGCCATCCAGGTCAAAGTTGGCAAAATTCAGGGCAGAACCGCTCTCCGCATCCAGCTCCATCAACCAGCTTTCCGACTCGCTGACACAGGGGTCGGTCGCGTTCAATACCGGCAGCAAGGACATATAGATAATCTTGCCATTACGCAGAATCGGCTTGCGTACGACACGCTCTGCCGCTGGCTGATCCAGATCCAGATACCATCCACGATGCGTCGACCAGTCAATAATATTCTGAGTGGTCACGCGTACATCGTAATCCTGGCCCGGTTTTTTCGATACCTGGCTGGGCGGTACTATTCCCTGTTCAAGCAGATCGGCCCGAGCAACCGGCTTAGCCTTGTTGCCCAACTGATCCCAGATGGCATACAGACTCTGCTTGGCCTTACTGTCTTCCTTGTCACTCACTTCAAGGTATTTACCGGTACCAAAATGAACCAGCACACCGCCTCGCGGGTGGCGCCCTACTGTCGGTGCCGAAGTAATCGGTTGACTCTCTCCGGCCACACTGGCTGTAAACAAGAGAGTAGCCGCCTTGTCACCGCCCTTTCCTTTACCTTTCGAAGGGCCTGATTTCAGTGACTGAAGATCAAAGCGCCACAGGTTGCCAAACAAGTCGCCGGCATACACATAATCCACACTGTTATCACCGTTCAGGTCAATCGGAGTAACCGTCGCCAACCCATTGGGGCGCTCAGCCCCCGTGGGGTCAGCACTGTAGCCTTTTCCTGTTGACAGCTTATGCAACAGCTTGCCGCTCTGCAGATCAACAACGAAAAGCACAGCATCCCCCGTTGTACTTGCCTTGCCATCCGCCTCAGTGCTGTTATAACCATTGCCGAATACAGCTGCCCAGGTTCCATCCTGCAACTGTACAATCGCTGGGCGGCTGTAGGTATACCCCAGGTCTTCGTCTTCAAATTCCCACAGGAAAATGGAGTCCGCGTTGCTTTCCTTGAAGCTGCCCGGCTCTGTCACATCCAGAGCGTAAATAGACTGACCACCCCGATTCAACCCTCCGACCAGCACAGTTCGCCACTGATCACCCAGCTTTGCATCCAAAACAGTTGGCGTGCCATCGACATAGAAGCGATGATCATAATTGTCGTCAGCAAGGGCCTTCAGGTTTTTTATGACGGCACGTGGCACAAAACCGAGCAACTCCTTTCCGGTTTCCGCTGCAAATGCGTGCAGCATGCCGTCGTTGGCGCCAACATACACAACGTGTGTGCGCGACTCATGTGCCTTACGGAACTGCTGATAATCGTCATCCTGGTAACGCTCGGCTGGCGCGCCTACATAACGGGGGGAAGAAGCAACAATATCCCCCAGCAAACCTTCACGCTTGCGATACCCCTTCCCTTCGTAACTACGATCTCCTCGAATGTAGTCAAGCAGGGTTTCACTGCCCAGTAATTTTTGATCAACCGCTGACAGGTCATCCCAACGGAAAGGAACACCGCTATTTCCTTGTTGCGTAATAATTTTTCGTCCCGAATAACTGATTTGGGAAGAGGCGCTCTTCCACTCACTCACCAGCTCAAGATAGGTCGAACTTTTGGGGTCAACATCGAACCGATAAGCCTGCAAATCACCGGTCCAGTGCTCACTATTGTACTCGGGGATGATGGACAGGGTGTTAGCCGACAGCACACCGTGAGAAACAGCAGCCGTTGAAGAAGTCGCCACCTTGTCCGAAATATCAGACAGGGCCGCTTCAAGTGCAGCCGTCAACTGATCGGCGTTATTGGCCGTATAATACTGCCCATTTCCAGCTTCTGCCGTATGCTTTAGCAAATCATGGTCCAGAGCAAAACCGACCGTGTAGGTATCCATGTTCTGCTTGGGAAAAGACTTGTCATCATAACTTTTACCAGCCTTATCCATCCCGCCCTTGCGCATATCCAGATCACGACCGAACTCGGCTATATCATCCAGAAAATATTTATCACCATCGCCATTCCAATCCGGCAAACGATTACTCTTGCCACTGATAGTATCGCCATACACAGTCGAACGAATTGATTGATTACTATTATCGTTGTACCTGAATGAATCGTAGGTTGGCTCACCGTCACTGATTACAATAGTAAAGTTTTTTTGGCAACGGTACTCTATCGGAGACGTATGACGCCCACGACTCCAAAGCGGGTCAAGCCCTCTGAAGTAACGCGTTATTTCATACAATGTTTCACTGACCGGTGTGTTAGTCGAAGCTCTGAGTTTACTGATTTCACTCGCTAATGTACCTGCTGAAGCACCGCACTGTGCTACAACCTTGCCGCCCTCGGTTGAATACAGCTTGGTGACGCCAAAACGCACATTTTCGACACTGCCGACGATGTTGCTGGCAACTCGTTTCGCAACCGTCATACGCGTTTCATTGGGCACTGTCCCATTACGCAAATTGGAGCCATCGGGATAGGTTGAAAAAAGGTAGTTCAGGTAGTTGCCCGTATAGCGAGTACTGCCACCTTCCGGGTTAGGCAAGGCCATACACTTCCCGATAGAAGAATTATTTCTTCTGACAGCCTCTACATATCCATAGGAGCAATACCCACGGCTGAGCGAAGACAAATGGACATTCCCCGAGGATACATTCCAATTACTGCCTCGCCCGCCTCTTTTGTCATCCCAGCGAGGATAAGTAACATTAGGATCATACCCATCATCCCAGATGATATTATTCATGCTTCCCGAATTATCAATCAAGAGCATTACGTTGGGCGCCACCTTGGAGCTTGAGACCGATAACGGCACGTGAGGCAGTGACAACTCGGTAGCGGCAATGGCGGATGTGGCAAATGAACCTGCCAACACAAATGTAACGATTCTGGATAATGTGCTCATATTCCGTCCCTAGCTAACCCGTCCTAGTTAAACCGTTTACCGTAAAAGCTTTCCAGCCGAGTCTGAGCACGATCGGTTTGCCCCACCCCCTGAGCTTCCACACGGTACACATCAACACCTGTCTTGATTTCATGGCCCACATCCAGGCTATCGGGCACAAAGGAACGTTCTTCCGCTTTTGCCTGAGGGTCAGCTGATACCCCTTGCAACTCTGTAACTCCCGATTTGCCATACTCGGCAAACACGTCATCCAAGGACGGCATTTTCACCTGGTCGTCGATCCATTTCTCCTGAGCTCTTAATGCCGCCTCAGCAGCCTGGAACGATATTTCCTTGTCTTTCAAACTGCCGGTCATGCGCTCCTGCATGGTCGTTGTTTGCATGGCACTGAACCCGATGATACTGATCAAAACCAACATGATCATGGCAACCACAAGGGTGGCACCACGCTCTTTCCGGCAACGTGCTAACGCATTGAATTCAACGTTCATGGCAAACGATTCCTAAGCGAAACGGTCGTGGTAAAAACACTGCGCATGCTCTTGTCACCCGCAATAACCTTGTCCGGCGTACTGTTGCCGTTACTGTCAAATGGCCAATACAGCTCCTGCTCAACACCAGCCAAGACGTTACCGCCACTGATCGTCAGTAAGGCAATCTGCACCGCTACAACCTGCTTCCAGTCCGCAACATCTTTTGCTGCAACAAAGCCATCCAGCCCGGTATCAACAGCACCATCACCGTCCGCGTCGATTCCGAAACGCAAGCGCATCTCCTCTACACCTTCGACCAGTACCGTGTCGATACCCAAGGGCGTTTTGCCACCACCCAGAGCAGGGTCAACCAGATACTGCTTAAGCGCTGGCTCACCACCCGGGCCTTCACCGATATAAAACACCATGGCATTCAAGCGGTTGATTTCCATGTCGTCCTTGTAATCGTGACTCCAAGGTGTTTTGGGTGGTACGTTGCCTGGTTGTTTACCCCCCGTACCGGCACCGCGAGCCAGTGCACCGTTGCCGCTGTTGGCTCGCTGAAACAGGTCACAGCCATATGTGTCGGATATCAGCAAAATACTGCCCTGAGGTGCCAGCGTCGCATCGCCGTCAAAAGAAATTGACGCAGCATTTGCCGGCGTAGCGCCCTTGGCCTTCAAGTTGGTGCTGCGTGCAGCATGTGTAATAAGCAATACATCACCACGCAGATAGTCCGACAGATGACTGGACAGCGCTCCCGCAGACCCCGTCCAGCCGCGAATAGGCGAATCGAGATCAAAAAACGCTTCAACATAATGGCTGCTACTGGTATCCAGCAGGTTGTTGACACTGCCGGGACAGCTGCCCATATAGCCGGCCTGACGGACTTCCCGTGCCATCATGTAGGTTGCAAAGCGACCACTTTCCTGAACCCTGGCCAGAGACTCACTGGTTGCCTGAGAGCGCGCACTGCTGACGTAAACCATCACCACGCCCAAAAGGATAAACAGCCCGATGGTGAGGCCGATCATCAACTCGATCAGCGTAAAGCCCGACTGCCGATACCGAAATCCTTTCATGTTAAATCTCCGTACTCAGGACCAACTTGCCACCCGAGGCTTCACCCGATGAGTTGCCGTCACCATCCACCACCATCCCTCGAGCGTCCGGCCAACTGATGGTCAGTTCGAACAATTCATCACTACGCTTCAGGGTCGCCTTCGCCTCATCACCCAGCACTGCGGTCAGTCGGTCCTGCCAATCCTTGCGCGCACCACCGGCACCGTCATCAAAAGCGCCATCCAAAGCCCCCTTGCGGTCGGCCCTCATCAAATCGAACAGCTCATAGGCATGCAACGTCAACTGCGACGTCAGGTGAGAGCTTTGGCTACCCTTGATCGTGTACAGCTGCAAAGCCAACACCCCCAACAAGCCGAAAGCAACCACAACCATGGAAATCAACGCTTCAAGCAACGTTGCTCCTTTCTCGCCATGATGCAAATGCTGTAAATCCCTTGTGACAATCGATCTCATCAGTTGCAGCCTCCTTTGGATACGCCTCCGGTGACACCGATACAGTACCCAGCCACATCGGATTCAGACGCACCGGATGTATCCACAATACTGACACTCATGCCGGCTTTGCGCTGCGCACCACTCGAATCCACCGACAACCCCATCGGCGAAAAGCGCACACCCAACCCTTCAGTGCCATTGCTTCGGTATTCTACATCCCGCTCAGTGTCCCAGGTTCGCAGCAGCTCTGTACTACCACCGTTTTCAACCGCCACCTGTATTTCATCCGAACTGCCCGTGCAGGAAGATCCAATACAGACACGTACAAAAGCTCCCCGGGTAATTGCCTCGGTGCGTGCCAGATTCATGGCGGTTACAAAGCTGCTGGTCGCAGCACGCTCGCGCGCAGCCTGGAACATGCTGTTAAAACCGGGAATGCCGATAAAAAGAATAATAGAAAGAATGGCAATGGTGATCATCACTTCAAGCAGAGAGAACCCCTGACTAGAAGAACCATCGCGGGATAGATGTCGCAGCCTCATTCCTAGTCTCCGTACTGGAAAAGGTCGGAAGTAGCGCGATGCCAGCCAGTGACATACCTGGATACTCTTGCAATACATCAAAAATGCAGGAACAGCTTCACTAGAAAGCCTATATCACATCGCGTCCAACAAGGGCGTCATAATAGCGCAATCTTTAACCAATGTAACGCTATCTTTCATGATCAACGCCGCTCACAGCCGCCTTCAGCCCTTATCTCGATTGCTCTCTTAACACTATCTCTGGCGTCGGGCGACACTCTTTTTATAGAACATCACCCAATGAGCAAATCACTGCGAGTTGATCACTTCACGCCAACTGGACACATACACTTCACCCAGCGGCGTCCCCGTACCTCCACAGGCATCACCATTATTGACCGACCACATGTCCTGCGCATCGCTCGGCATCATGTCATGCGCTTTGGTCACATTATCGCAGTCATAAACATAGTTGGCCGTACCGCCGCCTTTCTGGATATACACACTGCCGGCCCCTTCAGACCAGGACTGGCTGCTATCGACCTCTCCGGTCGCTTCGTTATACCAATCTTCGGGCACTTCTACATCTGCGACAAACATGGTGCCTTTCACAAACCCGTTGCCGCCACCATCAATATTAACGGCCCCGCCCAAAGCAATGATAATGCCATCCCACGACGGTGTACCCGAAAAGTTAAGAGCACCGGTTACAACCAATATTCCGGCACCCGATTTGTTACCCTTCATATCAATATTGGCATCACCTGTAATAATCGTGGTGCGGTAATTGTCAGGCGACGAACCCAAATCACCGGGCGGATTGTTACCGATATAGTCGGGCGGTGTTTCTCCACTGATCAGCGCTTCGATAAAGCCCTGCATATTGACGGCATTATCCCAAGGCGCCTCAAAGGTAATATTATCAATGCCGCCCTTATAGTTATCCAGGCGATCTTCGGATGACACATTGTCATATACTTTTTCTCGATTTTCATCGTTACTGGTTGATACCGCTATACCACCCGACCCATCAACCGAGAACACGTTCGAGTTACCCCCTTCATAGGTCTCTATATCACCCACAAAGTTGATCGGAGCAGGCCGCGCACCGGTATACTTCAGACTGAATTCAATCTGCCTCAAGGACTCGGCTGCACCGACCTGCCCCACACTGGTCAGATAAAGCTCGCCGACCCCACATCCATCCGTGTTGACCGTTACCGTATAAGCACCGTGCCCGTTAAAGCTGTCATTGCGTTCCAGCTCGAATCCTTCTGCGCATGTTCCGCCATCCATAAAGTCATACCAGTTGGCATCATTCAGGTAACCCGAATCACGGGCTGCGGCCATACCCGCCTCTGCTGCCATAAACGCTTCGGACTGGCCACGCATATTACTCGCCGCTTTCTCATCCTGCACCGAACCATCAAGCATAGTTACACCTGCCAGAGTCAGTATCAGAAGAATAATCAACCCGACAACCAGCACTTGGCCCGACTGATGTTTCATAGCTCACCTTCGCTTCAAAGCGTGTTCAGTAGTTGATGATTTGCTGCCAATTGGCCAGCGCCCCGGGGCCGCTTGGTGGCAGAGTATTGATACCATCTTTAATGGCGTCCAGGCTGTAATTGACCGAAGGCGTCCCGTTGCCTCCAAAGGGTTGATAATCGTCACACCCTTCGGCATCGACAACAATGGCACCGTAAACAGAGTAGTTTCCGCCCGGACTGAATGTCCCGCAATTTTTTATGACAATCAATCCGGCAAAGGCTCCGGTCCCCTGGTTACTGATATCAACACCATCAATAACCATAACACCACCAACAGTCGCATTCTTCAGACCGGCAATCGCAGGCTGCTTTGTATCAGAATCATCATCCAGCACAACGAACTCAGGTTTGGCAAAACTTCCCCAAACATCGGATGCCCTATCGACCTTCTTGATAATCGCATCATCCCCGAAAAACATTTCACTGCCCGGCACCTGGTGCTGCCCATGCTCATCGACAGGGTAGTTCTCCGGATGCCAGACCGTAGACTCAGGATTATTCTTGGTGCTGACAGTGATTGCCGTTTCGGGATCTCCCGGCCTTGAACCGGTAAAGGTGGATGCCCCACCACCGCTAACCGAGATACTGCCACCATCACTCATATACACAGCAGGCTTCATCAAACCGCCGTTGTATCCCATTTCGCAGTGTTTGCCCGTACAGTTTTCGGGCGGTATATCTCTTTCAAGACCATGAATGCCATCATTACCTCCCCCTTTAATACCCAACTCACAAGCACCTCCGAAGCAACTGATGGCAGCAGGCGGGTCAAGCGGATCAATACCCGGAGGAAGCGGAGGCTGATAGGCTGCAACCAGTGTCACACTCGCACCACTGCCCGACACCTCAGCAACACTGGTGAGCATCGGGCTAGACGCGCAGTCTTCCATACTAACCGTGTAGTGTGCCCGTGCCCCATGGTCGATCCCCTGACCGGAGAATTCTTTTTGGTTAAAGCTGTCGCCATTCAGAAACAAAGGGCTGCCATCCGGATGCGCTGAGCAGGTATCTTCATCCCAATTAACATTCAAGGCCTGTTGAGCATGCATCAACCCGGCCTCCGCAGTTAAGAATGCCTGAGCCTGAACCCGCTTATTGGACACGATGCGCTCATCCTCAACAGAGGTTCGCATCATTGCCATCGCCCCCAGCATCAAAATCCCCAGAATGACCAGCCCTACAACCAGTACCGCACCGCCTTCACGGTGGCGTGGTCCGTAGATTCCCTGTCCAAGCCTTGGACTCAACATAACTACAGCCTCGCTGTTCAAAAATAATTCAGGCAGACTCCACTCCACCCTCATGGCATTGGCAGCTTACCAACAGTAAGACACGCCCTTGGTACCTGTTTCCGCTTTCTGCCCCGTGTGGGTCAACGATAAGTCACCGCAATAATCATCATCAAATGTTTTAAGCGCCGTTAATGTGTAACTGGTTGCAGTGCTCTCAACCTTGATATTGTAATAACCGTTCTCTGTCGAATTACTACTGCCGTCATTCACCGCCGGACAATTGGTGCCCGTATATGAAAATGACTCTGTAAAACAACGCTCAAAGCGCTGCGCGTAATTGGCCAAAGCCGCGGCACCTTCAGCACGCTTTGATTTACGGATGCTTTCGTTATATGCAGGCAATGCAATTGCGGCCAAAATGCCTGCAATCGCCACCACTATCATCAACTCCATCAACGTAAAACCGACCTGTTGCTTCTGGCGCAGAATACCCAATGACCTCATGATGCCTCCTCGGCCAGTTTCTTTTTGACTGCAATAACAGGGTTACGAAAGGCAATCGTTGTAGATATTTCCTGATCAAACTCCAGCGCCAATCCATTTTCAGTATTATCGACAAAGTTCAACGTAATACGTACCGATACGACAGTGCTGTCTGCAGGCGGAGCATCCGGGTAATAGCGCACCACCTGATTCCCCGCAGCGTCTTCCTCATGCACACCAAACTCAAGCGCCAAGGCGCTACCATCCTGCAGGCCGTCAATCAGCACTTCGGAAGCAAACTTCTGCGTAACAGATTTGGTCCCCACTTCAAAAGTGGACCGGCTATACAGCAACTCGCCATCGACAACCTGGTATCGCACCTCAACCAGGTAGTCTTTTACCGGATCAACCGAGCTGTCACGCTGAAAAAAGCGGCCGACGACAGCCCCGTCATCGACTGCTATATAAGGTTCACTGCGAGAATCCGGGTTATCATCATCATCCACCATTTCCCAGCTGCAATAGTGACCGCCCCCTGAGTTGCATTCGTACCCGGCCATACGCAGATCACGGTGCATGAACTCAAACGCAAAACGCGCATTTTCGGCTATTGCCGACATGCTTTGCTGTGTTTGACTGGCCGACTTGCTCACCAGCATGGTTTCAATAATGCCAAACAGAATGACGGTTCCCACAACCAGGCCAATCATTAATTCGATCAGGCTAACCCCGTTCTGACGCTGAAAACGGCTCCGATTCAGACGCCTCATTGGCTAACCCTCCAGGTAAATGATCGTGAATCGATAGACTGCTGGTTATCGTCCTCAATGACACGCTCATCCCACTCGATACTGACCACATAACTGCCACTGTCTTCCGTGATGCTGGCCTGACGAAACAGCGCCCCAAAACGTTCGGCAGTCTCTACACACCACAATGTCTGATCCCAAGCCCTCAGGGTATTTTTATCACAGGCATTGGCGACACACTGTTCCCGAACACTCGTATCCACTGTCGGCAAACTCCCCGCCTTGCAGCTTGTAAAGCCGCCATATGCCATTTCTGACGGCGTGAGCAACACATTGGCCCTGATCCTTTCGGCAATATCCAACGCCTGCATGGACGCAACCGAACGCAAATAGGCGCCATGACTGACACTGACTGAACGGGCCAACAATGCTGCTATTCCCAAAAGAGCAACCGTAAATACAAACAGCGCGATCAGCCCCTCTATCAAGGTAAAGCCATCACTCCTGCCTCGTTTGACTGTTCGATGAAGTCGGCTCAATTCCATTTGCCCACGCCTTTTATTTTCAGCCACATCCACCATCACTGACATCCATGCTCTTCCCGTTCAGTTTTAAGACTGCCGGTCAACCGCACCGAGAAAAGGCGCCCTTCATTACGATCATCGCACAGACGCAAGTCCTGGCTCGCCACCACCGTGCCCGCCCCAGTGAACAGAATGCGCGTACAGTCACCGACGCAGTTCAGCGTATTCCCGCCCTCCAAGGCATCCAGAGTCCGAATAACCTCCTCGTCGGCTTCTCCCGGGCGAGCCACGATATCCCAACCTTCAGACCAACTGCCGTCAACCCCGTCGCTGACCATACCGACACGCTCGTTACGTTTGATCGCTTCGCTGCGCGCCAAACGCATACTCCCCGTCAGGTCACTGGCCTGAGCGCTTAAGCGATTATCCTTAATCATTTCAACAAAAGAAGGGACGCCAATAGAAGACAAAATACCCAAAATCACGATAGCGATCATGATTTCGATAAGCGTCAGCCCCTGCTGTCGGCAGCGGAGCGAGCGGTAATGAAGCCTAGAAAATACGGGGCGCATAGTCATGTTATCCACGCTGTCTGAATTCGTGTAAAACTCTTTTTTCGAGTTTACAACATTCACCCTCGTTCTCTATGGCGATTTGATTAAAACTTGTCCGCTGTCAGCATTCACCCAAATCAAGTAGATCTTTGAACAACCCGATAACGGACACCATTCAACAGCACAATACCCCCAAAAAAAGTATCAGGGCGCATGACGACACATACTTGGCATATTGTCATAGCCCGCAGCGTCAGTGTAAGCACATGTCCACACGACTGTTCCACTCGAGGTATCAGGGCTCAAAACCAATCCGTTACCCTGCAGCACGGCATGAGCATCATTCCCAAAGCGAGCACGCACAACCCCTGCCACAACCTCAACCGAAACAACATACTGACTGCTGTAGCTGGCCGCTGGCGGGAACACCCCCGCACCACTATTCATATCAACCAAAGGCGTTCCACTATGAAATGCCTCAACAACCCGCTGCTTCACCTCATCCATTGCCAACAGGGCTTCTGTTGCCTGCGTACGAGAGACGTACCCTTGATATCGGGGGAGCGCAATGGCGGCCAAGACAGCCACGATTGACAGCACGATCATCAACTCAATAAGCGTAAAACCAGCCTGCCTACCCATATCGCCTCCCCACACCCACCAGAAACAAAAAGACCTCCATACAGGAGGCCTTCTTGCATATCAACCAATCAAAAACTTTTCAGATTTTTGATTAGAAGTCGCGGCAGCTGGCCGGACGGAACTGTTCCTGAATAGAACCACCACACAGCCACTCAACCTGGCCATTGGCATTAACAGTCGGGCGCAGGACGATAGTACCGACAGCGCCACCGTTCAGGTTCTGAGAAGTTGCAGTCACATCTGCACCATCCCAAGCCAGGCCTGATACAAATTCGGACACCTGATCCTGCACAACATAAGTCGCCGGCGGCAAGGCGCCTTCAGCTGCCACATATTCGGAGATTTCAGTACGCGCTGCAGAAGCGGCCAGAACAACCTCTGACACCTGAGCACGCGTGGTGTAGTTCTGATAAGCCGGCAGCGCGATGGCAGCCAGGATACCGATAATCGCCACTACGATCATCAATTCGATCAGGGTGAAACCCTGCTGATTCTTTTTCATCATTTCAGTTTTCATGCATTACTCTCCAGCGAGTTAACAATCCATATTGAACAGCCAGTGCCAGCATCCTGTGGCGGCCAGCTGAGACACATAGTAGACATCAGCCGACCGGCTTGTCCAGCCTTAATACAAACTGAACACCCTGTTAATTTGAGCTTAATCAATAAAGCGGCTTTTTGGCCACATCAGTTTACACTGCAGCTGCAGCCATGCTTTGATTGCAGTACCATACCTTCCAATTGTATATACTCTGTTACATGGCGACAGGAGCGACGGTGTCTCAAGGAATGCAACCCCTAACAGGCCTGGCCAAGCGTCTGGTCAATGATGGCGTTTTTTCAGCCGAAGTCGCGCAGGACGCAGTGACTCAGGCCCGCGAAGCCAACCAGCCCTTCATTCATTATATTATCGGGCATCGACTGGTCAGCGCGCACCGCGCCGCCACGGCCGCCTCCGAAGAATTTGGCCTGCCGCTGTTTGACCTGGATGCCATCGGCGACGATGCCATCCCGCGTGATGTTGTCGCCGACACTCTGCTCACCAAGCACCAAACGCTACCCTTGATGCAGCGTGATAACCGCCTCTATATTGCCCTGGCCGACCCCACCAACATCCAGGCCCTGGACGAGATCAAATTCAGCTCTGGCAAAACCACTGAAGCGGTCATTGTCGAGTCCGACAAGCTGGCGCGGCGCTTGGAACAGTTTTTGGACGGTGCCAACGACGCTCTGGATGAGCTCGAAGATGCCGACCTCGAAAACATCGAACTGGGCGATGACCAACCCGCCAGCGACAAGGACGATGCGGAAGAGGCTGCCAACGAGACCCCCATCGTCCGCTTTATCAACAAGGTTCTGCTGGACGCCATCAAGAAAGGCGCTTCGGATATCCACTTCGAGCCCTATGAAAAAAGCTACCGGGTACGCTGCCGTATCGACGGCATGCTGCAGGAACTTCACAAGCCGCCGTTGAATCTGGCCAGCCGACTGACGGCACGCCTTAAGGTCATGTCGCGCATGGACATTTCCGAGAAACGCGTCCCTCAGGATGGCCGTATCAAGCTCAAGGTATCCGCCAAACGCGCTATCGACTTCCGTGTCAACACACTGCCGACGCTCTGGGGCGAGAAGATCGTATTGCGTATTCTCGACCCCGGCAGTGCCAAGATGGGCGTGGAAGCACTGGGCTTTGAGCCCGACCAAAAGGAAGCCTATCTGACCACCCTTGAGCAGCCCCAGGGCATGATTCTGGTCACGGGCCCCACCGGCTCCGGTAAAACCGTTTCTCTGTACACGGGCTTGAACATCCTGAACACCGAAGAGCGCAATATCTCCACGGCAGAAGACCCGGTGGAGATCAACCTTGAGGGCATTAACCAGGTCCATGTGAATCCCAAGGTCGGCCTGACTTTTGCCGAGGCACTGCGTGCCTTCCTGCGTCAGGACCCCGACGTGGTGATGGTGGGTGAGATTCGAGACCTGGAAACCGCTGAAATCGCCATCAAGGCCGCTCAAACCGGCCATATGGTGCTTTCTACACTGCACACCAACAGCGCTCCGGAGACACTGACTCGTCTGCGCAATATGGGAGTGCCGGCCTTTAACATCGCTACTTCGGTCAGCCTGATCATCGCCCAGCGTCTGGGACGACGCCTGTGTGAGCATTGCAAACAACCGGCCAACCTGCCGGAAGCCACTTTGCTGGAAGAAGGCTTTACTGCAGAACAACTGCCGGGGCTGGAATTGTTCGAAGCCAACCCCGAAGGCTGCAAATCCTGTAACCGTGGCTATAAAGGCCGTGTCGGTATCTATGAAATGTTGAAAATGTCGAGTGAAATTGCCGCCTGCATCATGGAAAACGGCAACTCCCTCGATATCACGCGAGTAGCGCAACAACAGGGATTTAATTCCCTGCGTCAATCAGGTCTATTAAAAGTCGCGGCTGGCGTCACCAGCCTTGAAGAATTGAACCGGGTCATTAAAACCTGACAGGGATAGAACATGGTAAGGGTAGCGGCAGCAAGTAAGCCTTCGAACAAGCCTCAAAAAAAACATACATTCAACTGGCAAGGCAAGGACAAAAGCGGCAACAGCAGCAAGGGCAAAATCGACGCTGAAAGCTTGGCGGCGGCCAAAACGCTCTTGCGCAAACAGGGCGTTCGACCCAGCAAGGTCGTCAAGGAGCGCGCATCTCTTTTCAGCGCCAAGGACAAGCCTATCAAACCCGCCGATATCGCCTACTTTATTCGACAGTTGGCGACCATGATGAAGGCAGGGGTTCCCTTGCTGCAGGCCATGGATATCGTCGGCAACGGTACCGAAAAAGACAAGCTCAAGCATATGATCTACGCCATTCGTGATGACGTCAACGGAGGTTCGGACCTATCTCGGGCCTTTGAAAACCACCCCGAGCAATTCGATGATTTGGTATGCTCGCTGATTAATGCCGGCGAACAATCCGGCGCACTGGAAACCATGCTGGACCGCATCGCCACTTATAAAGAAAAAGTGGAATCTCTGAAGAAAAAGATCAAGAAGGCGTTAACCTATCCCACCGCTGTTATAGTTGTTGGTGTGATCGTTTCCGCCATTCTGCTTGTCAAGGTAGTACCTCAGTTTGAGAGTGTCTTCAAAAGTTTTGGTGCCGACCTTCCTGCTTTTACGCAATGGGTGATCGGACTTTCCGAGTGGGCACAACAGTACTGGTTTATTGGCCTTTTGGGCGCTATCGGGGCTGGTTTTGCTTTTACCAAGGCAAGAACCAAATCGCAGAAATTTTCCGATTTTGTTGATCGGAGCGTTCTGCGTATTCCCATCATTGGCCCCATTCTACATAAGGCAGCCATTGCACGTTTCGCACGTACTCTGGCCACCACATTTTCTGCGGGGGTCCCCTTGGTGGAAGCTCTCGATTCTGCAGCCGGCGCTGCTGGCAACGTGGTATATCACAACGCGATCATCCAGATTCGCAACGGCGTATCCACAGGGCAGTCACTGCAGAATGCAATCAATATGACCGGAGTCTTTCCTACCATGACAGTACAGATGGTCGCCATCGGCGAAGAAGCCGGCTCCCTCGATATGATGCTGGACAAGGTCGCAACCTTTTATGAAGAGGACGTGGACAACGCCGTCGACAACCTTTCCAGCCTCATGGAACCGCTGATCATGGCCGTATTGGGCGTACTCGTAGGCGGCCTGGTAATTGCGATGTACCTGCCGATCTTCCAGCTGGGTAACGTGGTATAACGATGCTGGAACTATTGATGGCCGAGCCGCTGTTGGCGGCTCTTTGTACGCTTGTTCTGTCACTGTTGATTGGCAGTTTCCTGAATGTCGTCATTCTGCGCCTGCCTGTCATGATGCAGCGTGACTGGGACCGGGTACTCAAGACCGAAACCGGCGAAGCCGTTGAAGAGCAAGCCACCTTCAATTTGATGACCCCCCGCTCCCGTTGCGGGGAATGCGGGCACCAGATCCGCTGGTATGAAAATATTCCGGTGATCAGCTGGTTGTTGCTGCGCGGCCGCTGCAGCGGCTGTGGTACCGGCATCTCCTTCCGCTACCCCTTTGTCGAACTCCTGACCGGTTGCAGCTCGGCCTGGATCATCTGGCACTTTGGCCTGACGCTTGAAGGTTGCGCACTGGTCCTATTGACCTGGGCACTGATCACCCTGACGTTTATCGACCTTGACCACCACCTGTTGCCGGATTCCATTACCCTGCCCCTGCTGTGGCTGGGCCTGCTGATCAATACCCAGGGGGTTTTTACCTCGCTGGAGAGTGCCGTTTACGGCGCTGCCGCCGGCTACCTGATTCTCTGGAGCGTCTACTGGGTGTTCAAGCTCTTGACCGGCAAAGAGGGCATGGGCTATGGCGACTTCAAGCTGCTGGCTGCCCTGGGTGCCTGGGGAGGGATCACCATCTTGCCGTTGGTGGTCCTGCTGTCGTCGCTTGTAGGTGTTGTGTTGGCAATGCTGCTGATTGCTTTTCGGCGTCATCAGGCGCAAAATCCCTTGCCGTTCGGCCCCTATCTGGCCATCGCCGGATGGATTGCCCTGCTGTGGGGTGAGCCGATTATCTCTGCGTATCTTGGGAGTTTCTGATGCTGGTTGCAGGTCTGACCGGAGGTATCGGCAGCGGTAAAAGCGCTGCTGCCGCCTGTTTTTCCGCCCTGGGCGTTCCGTTGATTGATGCGGATCGGGTCGCACGTCAGGTGGTCGAGCCGGGCAGCCCGGCGCTTGTGCAGATCGCAGCACATTTTGGCCAGGACGTTATCCGCCCGGACGGGACGCTGGATCGCGCCCGATTACGCCGCATCGTATTCGACAAAGAACGCGAGCGTAACTGGCTGGAGGCCCTGCTGCATCCCCTGATCCGTGAATCCATTCTGGATACACTGGACCGGTTTGATGCCGACGGCCACCCCTATGCGGTTCTTGCGTCCCCTCTGTTGCTGGAGACCGACCAACACCTGCTGGTGAACTCCGTTATCCTGGTCGATGTACCCGAAGCCATTCAGATTGAGCGCACCATGCAACGTGACGGCGTGGATGAAACTCAGGTTCACCAAATCCTGGCAGCCCAGATGACTCGAGACGAGCGCCGCCAGCATGCCGACTTCATTCTGGATAACAGTGGCTCCCAGGAGCAGTTGAATACCGCAGTCCAGACACTTCACCCCCGGTTGCTGGCACTGGCCGCTGAAGAGGAGTAACAGAATGAGCGCTCACAACACCCGACAGGTCAAATGTCCTCAGTGTGGCGAACCCGCCCTGTATACCGCCGAAAACAAGTGGCGGCCCTTTTGCTCCGAACGCTGTCGCCTGATCGACCTGGGTGAATGGGCCAGCGAAGGCTATCAAATCGCGGCCGAGCCCTCCGTGGATGACTTCAGTTCGGGCATGATGCCGGAAGAGATGACATTCACCCCTACCCGGCACTGATACCCCGATTAATCACGGCCTGCCGGCTGCTCCGGCAGGTCCAAACGCTGATCCAGACCGCCGACCGCATTGGCCACACCGATCAGGCGCCCTCGGCAACAGGCCAGGATGCTTTCCACAATTGCCAAACCAAGCCCATGACTGTCCGGCTGGCGTGGTGCCGGTGTCCAGTCACCCTCCTCCACCTGTCGATTTCCCCGGTCACTCACCGTCAGGTACACTCGCCCCTCCCGGCTTGAGACATGCAGAGCAACAGGCTCCAGCCGGTCCGAGTACTTCAACGCATTCTCCAGCAGATTGCGCAAAGCGATGACCGCCAGGGTGTCCGGCATGGCAATTTCCGTATCCGCGCTACATTCAAGTCGCACATCAATTCTGCCCCGGCCCGACAGGTCACACATTGCCCCTTCGACAACCTGCTGCACCGATACACCCGGCGTGCATTCATCCTGCGGGTTTAGTTCCAAACGAGCCAGCAACAGCAACTGCTCGGAAACATCCTGCAACCGCACCACGCCCTGCTCCGCCTGAGCAAGCGCTCGCTGTTGCGCTTCCCCGTCTACGCGACGTGCAACCTGCAGATGGGTTTTAATCCCCGTTAATGGTGTACGAAATTCATGCGCGGCCTGACTGGCAAACCGTTGCTCACGCTTCAGCGTATCCGACACTCGGGCAAGCAAGCGATTCAACGTAGCCAACACGGGGCTCAGCTCGGCAGGTACCGGCCCCAGTCGCAACGGTTCAAGCATACCGGGCTCTCGCCGCCTGAGTTCTGACGACAGGTTCTGCAAGGGTCGCAGCCCACGCCGAACCCCCCACCACAACACCAGCAGACTGCCGGTCAACGCCAGTGCGAAAGGCACCACCATCACCAACATGATGCTTCTCTCCAACGCTTCGCGCTCAACCATCCGGTCAGCCGTCACAATCATGTGCCGGTTCCAGATACGGCTATAAAGGCGCCAGCGCTCGCCTTCCAGTTCGCGTGTACTGAAGCCCGGTGGCGGATCTTCCGGCAGGGCAACACTGGCACCAACGGTTTCACGCACCACGGCCCCGCTCAGTGTCCGTACCTGACACGCCACCCCCTCATGATCCGGCGACAATTGCAGCC
This sequence comes from Marinobacterium marinum, assembly GCF_013868415.1. Taxonomy (GTDB): domain Bacteria; phylum Pseudomonadota; class Gammaproteobacteria; order Pseudomonadales; family Balneatricaceae; genus Marinobacterium; species Marinobacterium marinum. The sequence continues at coordinate 152,198 of NZ_JACEMT010000033.1, forward strand.
TGCTCGGCGCTTCCAGCAGCAGCCCCCCCGGCTGTTGAGCCACAAGGCCCGCCACCATGTCGGCAGACGCGGCCAGACGCTGATCCAGTGCCTCGCCAACCTGACGACTCAAGTGCCAGTACATCAATACCGCTACTGACAGCCACAACAGCAGAAATGAACAGCCCAACAAAAGCAGCAAACGATTACGCAAGCTCATGCCGATATGTCTCGGTTTAACCGCACCGGCGCCCCCAGGCGGTAACCGACGCCACGCTCCGTCAAGATAACGCTTTTGCCCAATTTGCGACGAAGATGATAGATGTGAACATTCAATGCATTGCTTTCCACATCATCTCCCATACCATATACCGCATCCCTGAGTTGGGCATCACTGAGCACAGCCCCTCGTGCATTCAACAGTTTCTCCAACAGCGCCCATTCACGACGTGACAGGCCCACCGGCCGATCACCCAACCAGACCTCTCCCCGGGAAGGATTGACCCGCAAATCGCCATGCCGAATTTCAGTACATGCCCGCCCGGCACTACGTCTCAGCAAGGCCCGTAATCGAGCCGCCAATTCGTCCAGATCGAAGGGCTTCAGCACGTAATCATCGGCACCAGCCTCAAGTCCGGCAACCCGAGCCTGAATATCGTCTCGGGCTGTCAAAATCAACACCGGCAATTCAACACCCCGATCTCGCCAAAAGCGCAGCAATTGCAAACCGTCCGCATCCGGCAGCCCCAAATCCAGCACCACCAGGTCAAAGCCGAACTGCTCCAGCGCCTGGCGTGCTTCACGGGCACTGACAACCCGATCGACGCGACAATGGTGCAAGGCCAACCCGGCCTCCAGACCAGAAGCTACCAAATCATCATCTTCTACCAACAACACATTCATCTTGTCACCGCCCCCCCTGGCTGACGCGTTAATGTTGTCTTAATCCCCACCTATCAGTCTGATGTCCGCGCAAACAGTTCCCGAACATTGCAGACCAGGAGTTTTATTCATGCGTTTTCCGACCCTGTGGCTGGCACTGGTGCTGGCCCTGATTTCCACCACCAGCCGGGCCCTGCTGCCCGACGACCTCGGAGGCGGCTTCATGTCCCCGGACAAGGCCTTTCAATATCAGCTGGAATCTCTGCCGGATGGCGCCCTGAACCTGCATTGGCAAATTGCACCGGGCTATTACCTGTACCGCAAGCGTCTGGACGTTCTCGTGGACGGTACTTCTCTGGCGGAGGTTAAATACCCGCCCGGCGACATGATCACGGATGAATTTTTCGGTACATCAGAGGTGTATTACAACCAGGTGACCCTCACTATCCCACCGGTCCGATCCAAGTCCGTGCAGCTGACCTGGCAGGGCTGTGCCGAAGCCGGGCTATGCTACCCGCCACAGCAGGCCACTATCGACTTGCCCGACTCGGCAATCATGCCGCCAGAAGAAAGGACGGGCATCACAACCACCGGTACCGAACCGACCACAGCCGCCCCGGCAACCTCCACCGCTCTGGCCGAAGACCTATCCCTGGCTGATCAGCTGGCCAGCTCCGGCCTGCTATTGAATTTGGCACTGTTCTTTGGTCTCGGGCTGCTGCTGGTCTTCACACCCTGTGTCCTGCCCATGATTCCCATTCTGTCGGCCGTTATTGTCGGGAGTGACGCCCGCCGTGGCAAGGCGTTCCGATTATCATTGGCTTTTGTTGTCAGCATGGCTTTGACCTACTCCCTGTTAGGCGTCATGGCAGCGCTGGCGGGTGCCAATCTGCAAGCCATGCTCCAGACACCCTGGTTCATTGCCCCACTGGCCCTGATTTTCCTGCTGCTGGCTCTCGCCATGTTCGGACTGTATGAACTCCAGCTGCCCACGTTCATACGAGACCGGCTACAGATGCTGAATGCACGCCAGAACGGCGGCAACCTGGCCGGAGCCGCTCTGATGGGGTTCTTTTCCGCTTTGCTGGCAAGCCCCTGCATGACTGCCCCCCTGGCCGGTGCTCTTATCTATATTGCCGACAGCGGTGATGCCATGCTGGGAGGGTTGGCGCTTCTGGCTCTGGGACTTGGCATGGGAGCACCACTGATCGCCATGGCGACACTGGGTTCACATCTGCTCCCCAAACCGGGAAGTTGGATGAATGTCGTCAAGGCAGTATTTGGATTTATTCTGCTGGGTACCGCCATATGGTTCCTGGAACGTATTCTGGATGACGCTTTAATACTGGCTCTGTGGGGCGCTCTGGCGATTGCTCTGGGGCTTTCCATCCGCCAGTTGGCACGCAACTCGCGTCAGCAGCAAGCCGGAGCTCGCTACACCCTGCTCTCCAGCAGCGGCCTTATCCTCACGCTCTGGGGTGGGCTGATGATGATCGGCGCGGCGGCGGGCGGCAACCATCCTCTACAACCACTGGCAACATTGGCCGGAAGCAATACCGTTAGCGCCGGCGCCACCGAACCTTACACACTCGAATTTACCGATATCAAATCAACAGACGATCTGGAGCAGGCGCTGGCTCAAGCCGGACAACAGGGGCAATGGACACTGGTGGACTTTTATGCGGACTGGTGCGTGGCCTGCAAGGTCATCGAAGCCGAAGTGTTTGGCGACCCCGCCGTGCAGGAAGCTCTGGGCCCCATGCAGCGCCTGCGTGCCGATGTGACCGACAATGATGTCATTGACCAGGCCCTGATGCGCAAGTTGCAAATCATAGGCCCCCCCACCCTTTTGATATACGGCCCGGACGGACGTGAGTACCGCGCCCAGCGCACCATTGGAGAAATTTCGGCCAATGACTTCCTGCAACGCCTGAATGATGCCCGCTCATCCTGACCCTATATATGGAGAACTCTACCATGAAACATCTTTTTCAACGCCACCCTCTGCGCTCTGCGCTGACCACTGGCGCCCTCCTGACCGCCGCTGCCGCCCTTTCACTCAATGCACAAGCCGAACATCCGGATGCCGTACAGAACCTGGTCGACCGGGGTATCGAGATCAGTGAAACCTACCCCGCGCCGGGTGGCATGACCGGTTATGTCGGCGAAATGCAAGGTAGTCCCATTGCCTTTTACCTGACCTCGGATGGGGAGCACGTCATTCTTGGCCCCATGCTTTCCGCTACCGGAGAGAACCTGACTGAGCACAAGATTCAGACTCTGGTCATGGGGCCCAAGCATGCAAAAGCCTGGGAAAAGCTGGAGAACAGCCACTGGCTACTGGACGGCGACCCGTCGGCACCCACCGTGGTTTACACCTTCACCGACCCGAACTGCCCATACTGTCATCGTTTCAGTGAAGCCGCCCGCCCCTGGGTTGACGCCGGGCAGGTACAGCTGCGCCATGTGCTGGTCGGCATCCTCAAAGCCGATAGCCTGCCCAAAGCCGCAACCATCCTTGATGCCGACAACCCTCAGCAGGCTTTGCTTGCCAATCAGGAGCAATATGGCGGTGGTGGCATTGACGTTGATACGGCCGCTGTCGACCGACAACGTGAAAAAGTCGAGCAAAATACACGGATGATGCGCAGTCTGGGGCTTCATGCCACCCCTTCTACGTATTACCGTGATGCGGATGGCCAAGTACGCATGCAACAAGGCATGCCTCGCCCGGCCGAGCTGCAAAAAGTCATGGGCAGTGTCAGCCCCTGAGGGGCAAAAACCCGAGGCACGGCATCACCTCCTATCACACCGATCATGGCCGTGGTGCAGATTACCCGTTGTAATCGTCCAGTGCCGCCTGTCGTGCCTGTCGATAGTCTATGATCGGGGCCGGACGGCCATAGGCCTGCCCGGCCCCCGGCTCATGTCGGGCTTGGGGGCTCAGCTGCCGCAGCTCCGGTAGCCAGGTTGCAAGGTATTCGCCGTCAGGATCAAATTTCTCGCTCTGCAAGCGGGGATTGAAGATCCGAAAATAGGGCGCGGCATCAGCACCGACAGAAGCGCTCCACTGCCACCCGCCCAGATTCGAGGCAAAATCGCCATCTATCAGCTTCGACATGAAATACGCCTCGCCATGACGCCAATCCACCCTCAGCAGCTTGGTCAGGAAAGACGCGACAATCATGCGCAGCCGGTTATGCATCCAGCCGGTCGCCAACAGCTGTTTCATCGCGGCATCCACAATGGGGAAGCCCGTTTCACCCACCTTCCAGGCGGCAAATGCCGCATCATTGTTCAACCAGCCAATCCGTGCTTCCACCTCAGGCCTGAATGGTGCCAGCCGGCTCAAGTCGGGAAATGCAACCAGCAGGTGGCGATAGAATTCACGCCAGATGAGTTCGTTAAGCCAGGTACTTTGCTGCCACTCATCAGCACTGGCGGCCTGTTTTAATGCTGCCAGGCATTGGCGCGCCGACAGGGCTCCTATGGTCAGTGCTGCCGAAAGCCCAGAGGTGGCGTGGCGTGCCGGGAAGTCACGCCAGCGCCTATAGTCCGGCTCACGCTCATGCACAAAGCGATACAGCTGGGCAGACAACTGGGAGTCTGCAACGGGGTAAGGGGTCGCTTGCTCCCCCACCAACGGCCACGGCAAGGCACTGCCCGCCTGTGGCTCAACCGATGCTCCCACAGGAGCCGGCAGGGGATCATGCAACACCTGCAACAAGACTCTCATCCAGGCCCGGCTAAAAGGGGTAAACACCTTGAACGGCGTCCCCTGCCCCGTCATTACTCGTCCTGGCGGTATAATCAGATCGCCATGGTGACCACGAGCTACGATCCCTTCGGCCGCAAGGAGCTGGCAGGCTGCTCGATCGCGCTGCTGTTCGTTGAGCGGATATTCATAATTGAAATGCACCGCATTGGCTCTCAGGGCCTTCGCCTGCTGCAGGATCGCTGGCGGGCAGTCGGCGAAGTACTCCAGCATCAAGCGCCGTACTTCAATCCCCCCCGCTGACAACTGCCGCTCCAGCCATTCCAGGCGTGCTTGCCAGTAGTTGATACGTGCCGCCGATTCATTATGCGCAGCCCACTGTGCCGGTGTCAGGCACACCACGACCATAACCGGTTCGCCGGTTGCACAGGCGGCGCTCAAGGCCGGGTTATCAACCAAGCGCAGATCGTTGCGCAACCAGACCAGCTGCATTCAGGTATGACTCCTTGTATCTGATTCATGTAGACCGGGGTTCAGGTAGCTTTGCTGACGGATGTAGTCCGAACCAAAACGCTGAATATAGCGGTCAAGCAGGGTAAGCGGCACATCCAAAGACGTTTGCCCCAAGCGGTAGGCTTCAATGCTGGCCAGAATGTCACGCTTGCTGGCGCTGTCAATTTCACGCTTCAGGTAGCCGAAGATATGCTGCAGGACATTGGTATGGCTCTTACGCGTGGCCGGAAAGGCCATATGGTATTCAAAGCGCTCACGATAGTGCTGCACCACGTTATCCAGCGGCTGATCATGCGCCTGAGCCAGATACCGACCCAGCTCACGATACCCTTCATAATGGTGGGCCATCAACCGATATTTTTGCCGACTGTGATGCTGCAGGAGTGCATGGTATGAAGTGTAGATATCAGCCATATCGTCAGCCCTTCCTGTCAAGGGCCGGTACCCTCGGGCACCGACCCGGCAACTCAAATTCTGAAGCGCGACACCAACTCGCTCAGCTGACCTTCGAGGTCACTCATGCGGGACGCCGTCCCCTCCAGGTCTTCCGCATTCAGCGTAGCCTTGTCGGCAATATCCGCGATCTGCTGTACGCTCTTGCTGATTTCGTCGGCAACAGCCGTTTGTTCTTCAGCCGCACTGGCGATCTGCGTATTCATCTCGGTGATGGTACTCACCGAATGCGTGATCTGCTGCAACGAGCTGCGCGCACTGTCCGCCTGGGTAATCGTTTCTCGACTTTGAGCCTGAGAGTTTTGCATTTCCGCTACCGCCCGACGCGCCCCGTCCTGTAATCCTTCGATCATGCGCTGAATTTCATCGGTGCTTTGCTGAGTACGCGTCGCCAGAGTGCGCACCTCGTCGGCCACGACGGAGAAGCCTCGGCCCTGTTCCCCGGCCCGCGCCGCCTCAATTGCAGCATTCAGCGCCAGCAGGTTGGTCTGTCCGGCAATATCACGGATAACGTTAATCACCGTACCAATCTGATCGGCATCGGCATCCAGGCTGGCGATCACATCTGCCGAGCGGTTCACATCATCGGCCAGTTGGTTGATGGCTTCTATGGTGTGCTCAACCACAACTTGTCCGTTGCCAGACTCTGTATCCGCTTCACGTGCGGCGCCTGCTGCCTGTGCTGCACTGCCGGCCACCTGTTGCACGGCCACGGCCATTTCATGGATGGCAGCCGCCGCCTGAGAGGTTTCTCCCTTTTGCACATGTGCATCTTCATGAGTACGACCAACTACCAGCCTCATGGAGTCGGTCGATTCGCTCAGGGATTGAACCGCCGTGTGCACATCCCGCACCAACTGTTGAATCTTGCCGGCAAAGTCATTGAATCCGCGTGCGACTTCGCCTACTTCATCATTGGATTCGACCGGTAAGCGTCGAGTCAGGTCACCTTCGCCTTCCGCAATGTCACGCAAGGCTGCAGCCGTTTGCTGCAAGGGCTGCGTCAAGCGTCGTGCCACCAGCAGGCTGATCACACTTACTACGCCCAGCAGCACCAGGGAAGCGACGGCTACCAGGGTCAGGGTACTCTGGATCGAACGTCTGATCTGCTGGTCAGCCTGAGCAACCGCCGCATCAATATCATCAATATAAAATCCTGTCCCAAGAACCCAGCCCCACCCGGGTACCGGAGCAGAGTAACTCAGTTTGGGGGCCTGCTGTGTCGTACCGGGCTTGTCCCACACATACTCCAGATAGCCGCCCCCGGCCTGTCCCTTACTGACCAGTTCCCGAACAATATATACCCCGTTGTCATCTCGGGTATCACTCAGGTCCTGACCGATGGAGGCAGGTTGCCCCCCCTGCACGACAGCAACGCCATTGGTATCATAGCCAAAAATATAGCCTTCGCTGCCAAAGCGCATGGCATTCAATATCCTGCCCGCTTCGACCTGTTTTTCGGACAGACTCAAATCGGCACGTGCCTGAACCGGACCAATCGCCGTCAGAGCCTGCTCGATGTAATGTTTCAGCTCGGTCTGCTTGGCAACCAGCATACTGTCTCGTATACGCTGCACCTCAACATCGCCCATCGACTCCATTTGAAAGCGCACGATCAGCATGATTGCCGCCACGACGAGAGCCAGCGGTAACAGGGACAGTAACAACAGCTTGCTTTTCAGCTTCATTCCGGACATGGGCGAACTACCTAACAACGACAGGGAAGGCCCTATTCTAAGGAACAGGGCGTTGCGTTTTTATAACACCTCTAGCTTGGATGTAAACTTTTTATTCAATCTTCGTCCACTTTAGGCGACGTGCATTGGTGACCACGGTAATGGACGACAATGCCATGGCCGCACCGGCAATGATCGGGTTGAATAAAAGTCCGGTAAGGGGATAAAGGACACCTGCTGCAACCGGTATGGCCAGGGTATTATAAATAAAGGCCCCGAACAGGTTCTGCTTGATATTACGGACGGTAGCCCTGGAGATGCCTATAGCATCGACCACCGACATCAGACTGGAACGCATCAGAGTTACATCCGCCGAGCTGATTGCCACGTCCGTACCGGACCCCATCGCATAGCCGATATCCGCCTGCGCCAGAGCCGGCGCGTCATTAATACCATCTCCAACCATGGCCACGATCTTGCCCTGGGCCTGAAGGTCACGGATCACCGCCTGTTTCTGCTCAGGCTTGACCTCGGCAATCACGCGATCGATACCTGCATCATGAGCAATGGCGTTAGCCGTTTGTTCGTTATCACCGGACAGCATGACCACTTCCAGCCCTTGTCGATGCAACCGGGCAACCGCCGCAGCACTATCCTCACGCAAGCGATCCGCAACCGCCAACAACAGTTGCATGCGCCCGTCAACGGCCATCCAGATAAGCGAATTTCCGGCCCGGCTAAAGCGTTCGGCCTGCTCCGCAAACGCGGATGTATCCACGGCATGCTGCTCAACCCAGTTCCGATTGCCCAGCAGTATCTGGCGCCCCTCCGCCCGGGCACTGACACCACTGCCTGCGGTCGCATCAAACGCCTCACTCTCCGCCAATTCAAGCCCACGTTCACGAGCATGCGCAACCACTGCCTGTGCCAACGGGTGCTCCGAGTGCTGTTCCACGCCAGCCGCCAGTTGCAGCCACTGATTCACGTCTCCGTCAGCATGTATCTCAACAACTGCAGGTTTACCCTCGGTCAGGGTACCGGTTTTGTCCACAACCAGAGTCGTGATGGAACGTGCCTGCTGGAGGGCATCACCATTGCGAATCAACACTCCTTTCTCGGCCGCACGTCCCACGCCCACCATGACAGACATGGGTGTTGCCAACCCCAGCGCACAGGGGCAAGCTACAATCAGGACCGTCAGGGCTGCCACTATGGCGTACGGCCAGGCCGGGGCCGGAGCCAACCAGACCCACATAGCAACCGTCACCACCGCAATCAGGATCACAATCGGCACAAACACGGCGGCAATGCGGTCCGCCAAACGTCCCAAAGCCGGTTTGGCATTCTGCGCCTCACGTACGGTCGCAACAATCTGTGCCAGTACGGTTTTCTGCCCCACCGCCGACACTTCGATCAGCAAACCACCCTGACCATTAACCGTTCCTCCGGTAACCTGATCACCCGCTTCCCGCTTGACCGGCAAGGGTTCACCCGTCAACATCGATTCATCCAGGTGACTGCTACCCTCAAGCACAACGCCGTCCACCGGTACACGCTCTCCGGGGCGTATACGCACGCGGTCACCTGGCAGCAGCATCGCGACGGGAACCGATTTGCTCTCGCCGTCCCGAATACGCAAGGCTTCACGCGGCTGCAGGTCCAACAGTTTACGCAAGGCGTCATTGGTATTGCCTCGCGCCCGGCTTTCGAGCGCCTGCCCCAGCAGTATGAACCCCAGGATCATGACCGCTGCTTCGTAGTACAAATGCATCGCTTGTGCCGGTAAAGCGCCGGGGGCAACCGCACTGACCAGCAATACCCCGGTGGAATAGATCCAGGCTGTCCCCGTTCCCAGGGCAATCAAGGTATCCATGTTCAGGTCACCGTGAAAAAGCCCTTTCCAAGCCCCCTTATATATATGTCCCGCACTGTACATCATGATCGCCAGTGTAATCACACCCAGAGCCACCCCCTGCAGAAGGCCGCTGTGAGTCTGCAGGTCCGGCATCCAGCCCACCAACATAGCCAGCATCAGGACGCCCCCCACCAACAGTGCAACCAGGCTTTGCTTCAGTGTTTGCCTGAATGCTGCACGCTCCTGACGGGCACGCTGCTCATAGTCATCCGGGCTCTGGATCAGAGAAGCTCCGTAGCCTGCCGCTTCAACTGCCTGCACCACCACTGACGGATCAACATCGGTCTGTACCGTTGCCGTACGGTCGGCAAAATTGATTGCGAAGTCGTCGATGCCCTCGCTCTGTTGCAGAGACTTCTCCACACTGCGTACGCACCCTGCACACCGCACGTTATGCAACGCAAACTGATAAATCGCCATCACACACCCCCTGAAAGGTATTGAATACGGGTTCCGATGACGTAATGATAAACCCTGAAGCCAAGTACAGGGTCAAGCCCCAACTGATCCTGGCAGAGGCATAAGCCAACAGGGCCCGACAACGCCAGGCCCTTCAGGGGGGATTATTCGGGCACAGCATATCGAGACATCAGGAAAACTGCTGGCGCAGGGCGCGTTTTAACAGTTTGCCCGAGGTGTTTTTAGGCAACCGAGTAACAAAATGAATCTGTTTGGGGACCTTGAACGGGGCCAGATGCATACGCGCATGGCGAATCAGCTCCTCGGCATCCAGTTCCGCTTCAGGCCTGAGCACAACCACCGCCGCGATTGCCTCTATCCATTTTTCGTCCGGTACACCAATCACGGCCACTTCATCCACTTCCGGGTGCGTGTAGAGCACATCTTCCACGTCACGGCTGGCTACCAGAACGCCTCCGGTATTGACGATGTCCTTGATACGATCAACGATCCAGACATATCCCTGTTCGTCCTGATACCCCAGATCACCGGAGTGAAACCAGCCGTCCGTAAAGGCCTCCGCCGTTTCATCGGGCTTGCCCCAGTACCCCACCATAAGCTGGGGTGAGCGGTGTACCAGCTCGCCCTGTTCACCAGGCCTGCACACTTCACCCGTAGCCGGATCAACAACCCGTGTTTCCACGCTCATCAATGGTCGCCCACAAGAAGCCGGGCGGGCCTGGTGCTCTTCCGGTCGCAGCACCGTTGCCAGAGGGGCGATCTCACTTTGTCCGTAGCAATTGTACAACCCGGACTGCGGCAGTCTGGCACTCAACTCTTGAACAATCGGCTCCGGCATGATGGAAGCACCATAATACAGCTTATTCAGGTGCTGCAGCTCTGCAGCAACAAAGGATGGATGGTGCAGCAGGGAAATCCATACCGTCGGCGGGGCAAAGAAGCTGTTCAACCGCTGTTCTTTCAAGTGCTGCAAAATCCCCTCAGGTGTCGGGGTATCCAGCACACATGTAAAGGCTCCTGCCAGTAAAGACGGAAGGGTAAACACGTGCATCTGAGCCGAATGGTACAGAGGCAGGGCTGCCAGACAACGGTCGGTAGCCTTGATATCAAGATGCAACAGGCAACTGGCATATTCCGCCATCAACGAGCGATGTGTATGCATGGCGCCTTTCGGATCGGATGTGGTACCCGATGTGTACAGAATTTGAACGACATCAGTATCCGACAGCTCTACCTGCGGCGCCCGATCTTCCCCTTCGCCCTGTGAAATCGCCAGTATATCTTCGTGCCTGTCCGCGTTTTCGCCATGCAGACGCCCCCGCACAACCAGATCCAGTGAATGTGCAATCGCATCCACATTCGCCTGCAGGCTGTCATCCATAAACAGGGCACTGGCACCGGATTGAATCAGCACATAGGCCAACTCACGTTCGGTCAATGAGAAGTTCACCGGTACATGGATCAGGCCGGAACGGGTACAGGCCAGCCACAGAATCAGGTACGCATCGGAGTTTTTGCCATAGGCGGCAACTCTGTCCCCTTTGTGCAACCCCAGTGCCAGCAGTCGATTGGCAACCCGATTAACCGCTCGGTCCAGGTCCTGATAGATCCAGCGACGCCCACGGTATTCCAAAGCGACCTGCTCGGCACAACGAACCGCTATACGGTGCAAGGCATCACCAATCGTATTGCGTGTTGCCTGCTGCACCCAAGCTCGAGTATCCATCGCTATCGTCATATTCCACCTCGTCTTATTATTCTTGTACGATCCTGTATACCCATCAGTTGTGCACTGCCCTGCCGGCTTCCAGCAATGCCCGCATACGTTGCAGAACCGCTGATTTTCAAGCTGCTCCGAAGCGCTCATACTGCCGCCGTAACACCTCTCGACAGCCGCCCCAGCCAGGCACTTGCGCCCGCCTGATCACCGCCACACAAGGCATCAACGATCTTGACTCATCATGATCCTGGCCTCAGACCCGCTCCAGGATCAGAGCAATACCCTGACCACCCCCAATGCACATGGTGACCAACGCTCGCCGCTTACCCGTGCGCTCCAGCTCGTACAGGGCCTTGAGCGTAATAATGGATCCCGTCGCCCCTACCGGGTGGCCATGTGCAATAGCACCACCATTGACGTTGACACAACTCGGATCGAAGTCCAGTGTCCGTGCCACTGCCAAAGCCTGTGCGGCAAAGGCTTCATTCGATTCGATCACGTCAATATCAGCCAGGCTCAACCCGGCCTGCTCCAGCGCTCGACGAACGGCCGGAATAGGGCCCAACCCCATCAAATGAGGCTCAACGCCCGCAAATGCGTAACCGACAAAACGCGCCCTGGGGGTCAGCCCTCGCGCCTGTGCTTCCGACATGGAGGTCAGCACCAGCGCTGCCGCACCATCATTAATGCCTGAAGCATTGCCCGCCGTTACAATTCCGTCCTTGCGAAAGGCCGGACGCAGCTTCTGCAGCCCGTCAAAGGTGACATCCGCCCGCACATGCTCATCTTCAGCGAACGACGATGTTTCACGCCCCTTGCGTACCGGCACGGGTACAATCTGAGATGCAAAATATCCGGACTGGGTCGCCAGCGACGCACGCTGATGACTATCAACGGAGTATTGATCCAGTTGTTCGCGTGTCAGGCCGTATGCCTGCGCTATATTTTCGGCCGTGATGCCCATATGCCCGCTGTCAAAAGGGTCACTGAGAATGCCAACAGTCATGTCCAGTGCCTGAGTGTCCCCCATACGCTGCCCAAAACGCATATTGGGCAGCAGATAGGCCCCCCGACTCATGCTTTCGGCTCCGCCGGCCAGGGCAACGCGACTGGCTCCGGCCTGAATCAACTGAGCCGCAGAGATCAGAGACTGAACGGAGGACCCACACAGACGATTCACGTTAAACGCTGCAGAACGCTCGGACAAACCGCAATTGAGCGCTATATGACGCGACAGGTAAGCATCCTGGGGACTGGTCGTGATAATGTGTCCGAAAACGGCATGATCAATCTCGGCCGCCTCGATACCGGCCCGCTCAATGGCTGCCTGACCGGCAAAGGTACCCAGTTCGGCAGGGGTATAAGCCGACAGGCTGCCCCCAAAATCACCTATCGCCGTGCGCGCACCCGCCACAATCACCACATCTTCAAGTTTAACGGTATCAAACATCCTGTTTCCTCTTGTTCTTATTAATGGCGTGGCATGGCTCTAGGCTGCCTGATTTGCCTTGCCCAACATGTCCCGGGCGATGACTTCCTGCATGATTTCAGATGTGCCCGCATAAATCGTTTGAATACGCGCATCAACATAAAAACGCGAAATCGGATACTCCTGCGAATAACCGTACCCTCCAAACAGCTGCAGACAGCGGTCAACCGCACGGCACTGCATTTCACTCAGCATCAGCTTGAGCGCGGCCGCATCCGTGCTGTTCATCTCGCCCCAGCCGTAGCGCTGCAGACATTGGTTGAAATAGGCTCGGCCCATCTCCAACTCGGCGCGTACTGTTGCCAGCACAAAGCGGGTGTTCTGAAAATCGGCAATGCGTTGCCCGAACGCACGACGTTCCTGCACATACGCCAACGTTAACTGCAGCGCTCCGTCAATCGCGCCCAGCGCCTGTGCCCCGACCCCCAGGCGCTCTCGAGGCAGCTCCTGCATCAGATATACAAACCCCTTCCCGGCCTCACCCAAAAGAGCGGACTCGGGTACAACCAGATCATCGAAAAACAGCTCGGCTGTATCACTGGCATGCTGGCCTATTTTGCGAATCGGCTTGCCCCGGGAAAACCCCGGCAAACTCGCATCCACGAGGAACAGGGAGACTCCGCGCGCACCGGCTGCGGGGTCAGTCTTGGCGCACACAATCACCAAATCAGCCAATTGGCCATTGGTTATGAATACCTTGGCACCATTAAGCTTCCAGCCGTTATCCACTCGCTCGGCCGATGTTCGCATGGCAGCCAGGTCACTGCCGGCCCCGGGCTCCGTCATGGCGATGGCACCCACGACCTCGCCACTGGCCATTCGTGGCAGCCAGTGCGCCTGTTGCGCCTCACTCCCCAGGTGCAGAAGGTAGGGCATGACGATGTTGGCGTGGATGTTATAGCCGCTGGCAAGCCCGCCAAAGCCTTGACGCGACATCTCCTCACACACCATCAGGCAGATATCGACGCCCGCGTTCGAACCGCCCAGCGCTTCCGGCAGATCCACGCCCAGTAATCCGGCCTCGCCCAGCGTATTCCACAAACGCCGTGGCACCTGATGAGCCTCTTCCCAGCGCTCATACTCCGGTGCGACTTCCTGTTGCAGAATACGTTTAACCATTTCCTCAAATAACGCCCTGTCTTCATTGCCCACAACCGTATCGGTTGCGGACTGTCTGTATACGCTCATGCCCGGCCCTTCTTGTCATTATCATCATGGCGCCTTCAACCAACCGGCACCTAACCCATTAAAGAGTTTTGGACAAAGCCTTGGAATGACAATCGAGGTCGTTTTAATTGATCATACAGGCCAACTTGATACAGACTCGATATTCAGCTGTGTACACTGATCGAAAGGAAGCGGAAGCCACAGAAATGATAACGACAGACCTGCCCAGACCTTCTTGCAAGGCGCATATCGCCAATCATTACATTCGAGCCAGCATTGAGGGTGCCCTTCGGCAGGGTGCCGAACCCGGTGTTTTGCTGAAAGCGGCCGGTATTCCACCGACCTGGCTCGACACCCCCGAACACCTGATCAGCGAACACCAACTCAGTGAGCTTATCAAGGCGGTCTGGCGCCATACCCGTGACGAGTTCATGGGCCTGTCACCAACTCCGTGCCGCCGTGGCGTGTTTTCCCTGATGGCAGAACTGGCTCAAGGAGCCAGCACACTGGGTGGCATGTTGCAGCAGAGCGCTCGCTTCTATACCGCCTGGTCGGACGATCTGAATATCGGTTTGGAGGCGACACCTCATACACAAACATCCCTGGTGTTTTACCGCCTGCACCTGAACCATCAAGGGAAGGACAGGCACCACCTGCTGCAGGAGTTCATTCTGTTGATGTGGCAGCGCCTTGCCAGCTGGCTGGTCGGACAGCAGATCCCCATTGCCAGCACCTGCTTCGGGTACCCGCCTCCTCCCCACGCACGCGAGTACCGTGCCATGTTTCTGGGTGAACTGCTTTACGAACAGCCACTGTGCGGCTTCTACCTTCATCCTCGCTACCTGCAACTGCCCGTCATCCGCAGCACCACCGAGCTGCAAGCCTTCCTGCAAAACAGCCCCGCCATGATTTTGCACCGCCCGGTCCCTGACAACAGCCTGCAAACCCGCATCCGAGTCCTGTTGCAGCGCCATGACCTTGACCAGATGCCGGAGCTGGACACCATCAGTCAGCTATTGGCCATTGCACCGCGCACCCTGCGTCGCCGTTTACAGGATGAAGGCACGACCATTCGTGAAATAAAGGAGAGACTGCGCAGAGATTTTGCGCTGAAGCTGCTGGCCAGTGAGCATGTCAGCGTGCAGGAGGTGGCGGAACAAACCGGATTTGCTGAGGCTGCCGCCTTTTGCCGCGCCTTCAAGCGCTGGACGGGGTACTCGCCGACACGCTGGCGGCGCCACATCAAAACGCTGGGCCGCCAGACTCAGGCAGGCAACCCGAACGGGTTGCCTTGAACAAAGCACATCAGAACATGTGCAAACCACCGTTGATGGAAAAATCCGCCCCCGTGATGTAGGCCGACTCATCCTCGGCCAGGAAAGTCACGATGCGACCGATTTCGGCCGGCTCACCCAGGCGACCGACCGGAATGGATTTGGCAATCTTGTCCAGAATCGCATCATCAATCTTGGCCACCATCGGCGTCATCACATAACCCGGCGATACGGTGTTAACGGTTACCCCCTTGGCTGCCACTTCCTGTGCCAGCGCCTTGGTGAAACCGTGAATACCGGCTTTGGCAGCAGAGTAGTTGGTTTGACCAAACTGTCCCTTCTGCGCATTCACCGAGGAGATATTGATAACACGACCAAAACCCTGTTCGATCATCGGATTAACAACCAGGCGAGTCATATGGAACATGGAGTCCAGGTTCGCCGTCAGAACCTCATCCCACTGCTCCCAGCTCATTTTCTTGAACTGGCCGTCTCGAGTGATACCGGCATTATTCACCAGTACATCAACATTGCGCCCCGTCAACTCCTTGACCGTCGCGATACAGGCTGCACAGGATTCGGCGTCAGTCACGTCCCCATAAGCCACATCCACTTCATACCCGGCCTTGCGCTGCTCTTCCTGCCAGGCCCTGGCCTTGTCATGATTACCGCCACTGTTATAACCGGCCACCACATGAAAGCCGGCATCACACAACTTGCGGCAGATCGCTTCACCCAAACCACCGGTACCACCGGTGACCAATGCTACTCGTTTGCTCATACTTCGCTTCCCTTTTCCATATTAGCGGCCAGGCCCGCTTCCGAAGACCTTATACTGACCCCCTGAAAACGAGGCCGCAGAGTTTTGAATGCACACTTTGATAATGCCAGTTCACCCTGTAACTGCATTGATCATAGTCTAATTAAACTGTGTCAGAAGCATGACCTTGGTTGATTAGGGTTATTGCCTATCAGCGAGATGCAGGCAAGACGTTCGAAGCGGTATCCAGCGCCTGCAGGTAGCGCTTGACCCAGGAGGAGGCCACTACGGCCGTAATCGCGTTGGCGACGACCAACGCACAGAACATGCCCGTCAGGCCAAACAGCTGGTTCCCCAGCCAGCCCAACGGCACATACATCAGAAACAGCCGGAACAGGCTGATGCGCATCGCACGCATCGGCTGATGCAAGGCATTAAAGGACGATGCGCTCAAGAACGTCATCGCCTGAAAACCGAAACCGGCCGGCACAATCAACATCCACGTCTGCAGCCAGCGTGCCACGGCCGGATCATCACTGAACAACTGTGCAATACTGCCGGACGCCAATACCAGCACCCCGAAGATCAACAGCTGCCACAGCAGTGCAAAACGAATCGCCCCACGGTAGGCGGCCTTCACCCGCTCCACCTTAAGCGCACCATAGTTCTGACTGATAAAAGGCGGCAGTGTCATCGACAAGGCCAGACACACCAGCAAGGACAGAGATTCAATGCGCGCACCGGCCCCAAAAGCGGCAACCGCTTCAGCGCCATGAACGGCGACCAACGCCGTCAAAATACCATTGGCCAGAGGGGTCATCATATTGGAAAGGGCCGCCGGCAAACTGATTGATAGTACTTTCCGCCAGTTATTCAGCATCAGACGCGGCTCTGGCCAGGCCAGTACCAGCATCCCCTTGCGGTGATAAAGCAGATGCAGCGCCAACAGTGTTGTTATAGACCAGGCCAACACACTGGCCAAAGCGGCCCCACGAATCCCCATTGCCGGTACCGGCCCCCAACCAAAAATCAGCAAGGGATCAAGAATGATATTGATCAGGGACGAGATCAGCATGACCGCTGCGGAAAGCCGGGTATCACCCGAGGCACGAAAAGTGCTGTTACACACCATATTCAACACCAGAAAAACCGAGCCGGCGAACCATACTTCCATATAGGCATCGATCAACGGCAGCAACTCGGGATCAGCCCCCATCAGCCGAAAAATCGGATCGGCAAAATGCTGCCCGGTGATGCCCACGACGGTCAGCAGCAGGACCGTCAACAACAGGTTATCCGTTGCCAGGCGAGCAGCCTGTTGTTCGCTGCCATTTCCGCTGCCAATCAGACGCGCCAGAGTTGCCGATGTCCCGACCCCCAACCCGATGGCAAGACTGACAACCGAAAAGGAGACCGGAAAGGTAAAAGCCAGAGCAGCCATGGGCGCCGTGCCCAACTGAGCCACAAACCAGATGTCAGCCAAATTGAACAGCATCAGACTGACAATGCCGAACATCATCGGGACTGTCATACTCACCAGCGTCTGGCGAATGGGGGCGTTAAGCAGATCGAGCGGCCTGGACATGCTGCTCCTGTAAGCGGAAGAAAAAGAACGGGGCCAAAGTGTAACAGAAAACCGGCGGGCCGCGTTCGACAGCCCGAGTAAATATCCAGCAGGCCTGTCACCTCATCATTCCCTTCACACCGTGCCGCCGCACGTTAACAGTCTCCCTGACTACACGTTATACTAGCGCTCAAATACACAGGTTTGGGCAGGCCTGGCAGCAGGGTATCAACCCTGTCCGCAAGGTTGCCATCACGAATTTAGAGGACGCTTGATGAACCAATCCAACCAGGCTCAGCAGCAAAAAGCCATGCTGGAATCCGAACACTCCCGCGCAGAAGGATTGAAGCACGAAAAAGCCGGCAACTACCCCCAGGCCATCGAGTGTTTCCAAAAGGCACTGACTCTCTGCCCGGGCAGCTACAATGCCTGGATCAACATGGGAGTGGTGTTGATCAAGGCACAACAGTACAAGGCAGCAGAAGAAGCTTTCAGAAAGGTCCTCAAGTTTTCTCCGGATGACACCGTCGCCCTGAACAACCTGGGCTATGTTCTGCTGCACTCCAACCCGCAGGAAGCCGAAAATATTTTCAAGCGCTATCTGGAACTGAAGCCCCGGGACGTACAGGCACAGTACAATTACAGTATCGCCCTGCAGCAAAACGACAAGTCCGCGCAAGCATTGGACATTCTGGAGCAACTGGTTGCACAGACCTCCCCCCAGCCGATCATTCTGAACAATACCGGCCTGCTGGCATTCAATGTCAAAAATGATGCCGACACTGCCGTCACCCACATTACGCATGCACTGTCCCTGCAACCGGATCTGATGATGGGGTGGTACAACCTGGCCATGATCGTTGCCAAACGGCAGTTTATCCTGAACGACGAGCACAAGCGCCTGATCGGCATGAACGATTTGGGGGATGACGCGAACGAAACGGCCACCCGACTGCTGGAAAAGGCACGAGATCTGGGCCTGCCGATCGAGTAAGGCCGGCCCGACCAGATTCGGTATTTTCCCGACGACAGGACCCGAACCTGCCTGGATCAACAAGCCCCGCCTGACGGCGGGGCACAGGCGATAGCTCCCTCCAATGCAAATGTCAGAAAGGCAAAATGGCCTTGACCCAGAAGGCGTCGCCTTCGGGACGATTTTCCACCGCCATCTCTTTCTGGTATTTCAATGACAGGAAGAAACCCTTGCCGTTGTCGTATTTAATGGACGGGCCGATGGCGAACGCTTGTCCTTCATTGCCGATATCGACACCATTCACTTCATCACCGGTAGTCTGCTTGTAGCCATACCCCCCAATCCCCACAACCCAATTGGGACTTACACCATAGCCGAGCGAATAGTCAAAGTGCAGCTCCTGACCGGACTGGTAATTCGTATCATTGTTCTCGAAATTGTAGTCATACATCAGCTTGATGTCGGCGTTCCAACCGGTCGGGTTGACCCAGGACGCCGCATAGGCCGCCTGTACTCCCCAGTAGTTGCGACCAATATTGGCCATATCTTCAACATCATATTCACCCACGGGTATGAATACGTCCATTCCCACCACCGAGTGAAAGTTGGGATTATGATGGTACGCCAGAGCAAATGCGGTCAAATCAATGTCGCCCACCCCTCGATTACTGTCTCTCATACTGCCAACCGACACATCCATATCGACCAACGGCAGCAAGGCAGCATGAAACAGCTGTCCTCCGAACAGAGTGGTATCAGTCACCCAAACCAGGCGTGGCGCCACCACGTTGGCACGCAAACGGAAATCGATCGGCACACGGCTACCAGAGCCATCCATCAGATCGTCCGCTGCATACCGGTTGGCATAGAGCAACGAATAAACGCCGGGAGGTGGCAACGCGCCCATCAGGTAGTTTTCAGCTCCCATGGCGTAATTCGAGCCACCACCCTCGGTAGCCTGAGCTTCGCCGGGGACACACAATGCCATCACCATAGCCGATGCAGCACCGACCTTGTGGAAGAATTTCATCATCAGGCAAGTCCTGTGTTGTTCTTGTTATTGGCGCACCGCCCCGAGACAGGTGCGCATGAGCGGCTTCAGCTTTGCAGCTGGGCAAATGCTCCACGATAGAACAGCAGCGGCTCACTGGGGGAACTGTTCAGTGCATCGACACGTCCGACAATCAACAAGTGGTCTCCCAAGATGCGGGTGAACTCCACCGTACACTCAAGCTGAGCCTGGGCGCCCTCCAAAAGAGGGACCTGACGGTTATTGAGTCGATACTCAACACCCTCAAATTTATCCTCCACGGGACGCGCAAATTGCATGGCCAGTGCTTCCTGTTGTTGCTGCAGGATATTGATCGCGAACGGTTTTCCCTCCTCAAATGCGCCACGATTTGGTGAACGCAGAGCCAGGCTCCACAATATAAGAGGCGGATCTAGCGACAGCGAAGAAAACGAGTTCGCCGTAATTCCTATGGGCAGATGATCTCCACCAGGCGCCGTTACCACCGTCACGCCAGTGGCAAATAGCCCCAGGGCATCACGCAACGCGCGAGGGTCGATTACGGGCGCAAGGCTTGCAGTCGCGGAGCATTTTTCCAGCGTCGTATGGGCTGTGGTCACATTTGTCATGTCAAGCCGCTCCTTGTTGCATATGTGATTCGATTACACGACGGCAATCCTCTTCATCCAGCCACCAAGGCATATAGTCCGGCGGATTGTCGAAACCGTTGGCAAGCAGAGAGGCCAGGGAATCAGATCCTTGAGCCGCGCCCATCAATTCCAGAATGTGCGGGGCTGGTGGCCGCAACATACTGTTGGTCCACGCCACAACCTGAGACGCATATTGCCAATAGGTTTCGAAAGTCTGCTGCATCCATTCTTCCGTGAATGGCTGGTCACCTCTCGCCAGAATTGCATCCAGATATACACGACTGCATTTGGCACTGTTGTTGGAACCCTGCCCGGTAATCGGATCATTAACCACCAGCGCATCGGCAATGCCCATCACCTTGCGGCCGGACGGCAGCGTCGCCACGGGTTTTCGAACTGTCGGCGGAAAGCGGCCTGCCAAAACACCGTTCTCATCCGTCAATTCAACCTGCTTGCAGCGCTCCGCCTCCCAAGGAGCATAGGTACTGATAATTTCCAGACTACGCTGCAAGTGTTCCTGCGGTGTGGTGACATCGCCCCAGCAATCCATGGGGCCGCCGGGAATGCCTTCAAACACCATGATTTCGCAAGGGCCACTGAGAGTCAGGGCCGGGAAGACAAAGTATTCCCCCACACCCGGTATCAGATTGAAAGCCACGCGTGAATACGGTTCTTTCGGGGTCATTCCGTGTACATAGGTGAGCGCCAGTGCACGCTGCGGCTTGTCAAAGCACGAACGTTCTTCATCACGCTCGAACATGCGCACAATTTCGCCTTTGCCCGCGGCCACCAGTACCAACTCATAAGCAGCCGCCAACTCTTCCAATTCCTCAATGCCGACATCACAGATTCTCAGATCGCCCCCCAGGCGTTCGAACTCATCCATCCAGCTTGGCATCTTGATGCGCTGGTCCACCGACAGAGCCTTGCTATCCAGTGGCGCCGCCCAGTCGATCAGCTTTTCACCCGGTTGCTCCAGATTGGGCACGGTGACACCTATCCCCTCAACAGGCGGGCAATCATGCTCCCAAAAATCAAGCCCCAAATCCCGCTCGGTCTGCAGAGAACGATCAAACATGCATTGGCTGGACATGACCTTGCCAGCACGAATCTGTTCACCTGTACGATTGGACAGGAGGGTGACCTCATGGCCGGCCTTGAGCAGGCCAATGCCGGTTTGCAGGCCGGACTGGCCCGCGCCTACGATTGCAATTTTACGTGTCATGTGAGAACTCCAATCTTATTTTTATAGTGCCGGCTGGGGGGCACAACCGGCGTTGGGCTGATATTGCTGACACCAACGAATTACTCCGCCAGCTTGGGAATTGCGGGCTCCTTCTGCTCGGGCCCCAGCGCCGAGTAGCCGCCATCAACGGCATAGTCGGCACCGGTCACAAAGCTGGCTCGGGGCGAACAGAGAAATAGCACCACTTCGGCGACCTCTTCAGCCCCTCCCAGGCGTCCCAGCATGTGGAAAGGCGCGGCGACACGGTCAGCCTTGGCACGGTCACCACCGCTCACCTCCTCGATTACACGAGACCAGGTCCAGCCCGGGGAGACCGAATTTACGCGAATACCATCATCGGCGAAGTCCAGCGCCATGCTGCGGGTCAGGTGTTTGAGCGCAGCCTTGCTGGCGGGGTATATCCAACGTCCCGTTTGGGCTGCCTGAGATGAAATGCTGGTGAAGTTGACGATCACCGCCCCTTCTTCCTGCGCCAGCAGGGGGCGCACGGTTCGAGCGGCCATCACCGCACTTACCACATTAATATCAAGCGCCTTGAGCCAGTCGGCACGGCCAGAGTCAGCCCCTTCATCCAGATAACTGCATGCAAGATTGACCAGGTAGTGCAGCCCCCCGAAATGCGCGGCGGTCTGGGCCACCGCTGCCTCCAGCTGGCTGTCGCTGGTAATGTCGGTTTCGATGAACAGCGCCGAAGCCCCCAATTGATCCGCCAGCTTGGCACCGGATGCCGCATCGATGTCGAGGATGGCGACCTTGGCGCCGCTGCGTACGAAAGCTTTCGCGACGGCCGCGCCGATCAGGGTGGAGCCTCCCGTAATCAAGGCAACACGATTGTTGAATTCACTCATAATCGGTGCCTCAATTCTTGTTTTCACTGTTGGGCCAGGTCGGCATCAACGTATTGGACGGCAGGGTTTCATCGAGCAACTTGGCGGCGGTTTCACGCCCTGCTACAGGCAATCCCGTGGGGTCGAGCACCCCCAGCTGAACCAGAACCGAAGCCTGATCCCAGTAAATGTGTTCGTGATAGAGCTTGTCGCCCCGGAACTTGACCACAGCCAACAACGGAATTTCGACGTACTTGCCTGTAGGTGCAATGCCGGGTACCAGCCAATCGATTTCACGGTCATGGGTAAAACAGAACAACAATTCGTCAACGATCTGGGTATCACCGATAGTGCGTGAAATCGGGATCAGATGAGTGTCACCCGGGTTCACATCCACAAAGTGATGCTTGTAAAAGCGATACAGGTCCTTGTACCCCACCCCACCGGTCAGCGTAGGAATGTGATTGACGTAGGGCTCTGCCACCATGGTCGCCATGGTGTCCTCGACATTACGGGTATTAAATTCGTATTCGCAGTGCTTGTCCCATAGATGAGACAGGTTGTAGTCGGGACCGATGGTTTTGCGCAGTACCGCCACCGAACGCTCATGTGCCATTAATGCTGACGGCTTGTGATAATGCTCCGATGCCGGGCGAGCGAAAGCGTGATCTACGCCAGGATAGGTGTACAGCTCGACTTTCTCACGGGGTTCCAGTGCCGCATGAATATCATTGCGGGCAGCAGCCGGGCAGTACTCATCGTTTTCGGCAAAGTGAAGTACCAAACGGCCGCGAATGTTGTCGGCCTCGTCCAGGTGATTCTCAATCCCCATGCCGTAGTAGCCAACTGCAGCATCCACATCACAGCGACATGCTGCCAGATAGGCCATACGCGCACCAAGACAGAAGCCCAGCACGCCAACCCCACCCGTAAACTCCTGGCGAGCTTTCAGGGCAGTAATGGCCGCATCAATATCCTCAACGCCCTTGTCCTGATCAAACCCCTGATAAAAACCGAACGCTTTCTGCCAGGACGCCTCATCATAGTTCAACTCGACATTCGGCTCCTGACGCCAAAACAGATCCGGCACCAGCACCAGGTAACCTTCTTCGGCGTAGTAATCCGCAATCTGACGCATGGTGCCGTTAACGCCAAAAATTTCCTGCAACAGGATCAGCCCTGGCCCTTCCCCCGAAGCAGGTACTGCCATATAAGCGCTGAATTTACCTGAACCGTCTTTTGCATCAACTTGAATCTGGATTCCCATGAGTGACTCCTTGTTATTATTCTCACGTTTCGTGAATCCATACTATTTAAAAGCGTTTGGTCAATACGATCCGATCTCAGCAACCTCTATCCGGATAGTGCAGAAAAGTAAAACCACTTATCCACCTTCTGCGTTTACCTTGTATATAATGTTGCTACCCCCTACAGCAGACGCAGACTTATCTGTGGACTGATAAAAATAAGAAGGGAAGTAGCCCAAATGTCAGTGAAAGAAAATCTTTCGCCTCTATTGGCGAATGCCTTGCTGGACCAGCCAGACAAACTGGTATTCAGCTGCGGCAGTGTGGAGGAGGTACAAGCCAAGGTCGGCACTGCTTTCAAGCCGCATCAATTTGTCCCGGCCCGACACACCGCGACGCTCAAGTCGCGCCTGCACCAATTCACCATGGGCCAGGTTTCTTTTCACCGTTTGAAATACGGGGCCTCCGTCCAGGTTGACCCCGAATGTCTGGAAGACTTTTTCCTGATCCAAATGCCCGTCAGCGGGCTAGCAGAAATCAATTGTGGCGACTGTACGCTCACCACCAACTGCCGGCAGGGCGTCGTACTGAACCCCACTCAACGTCTGACCATGCGCTATGACAGCGAATGTGATCAATTGATGCTGCGCATCGATCGCCGCGAGCTGGAGCAGATCTGCAGTCGCTACTTGGGCCACAGCATTAAACACCCCGTAGAATTCAACTGCCATTTGGACTGGCAAAATTCACCGGCCTGGATGCACATGCTGGAATACATCATGCAGATGCAAAAGGACCTGCCAGGCTGCCTGCAGCAGCCACTGATTATCCGGCAACTGGAAGAGCTTGTAATCAGCACCCTGCTGAGTCAGCAGCCCAACAACTATTCGCTGGAACTGGCTGGCGGACAGCGCCCGCTGGCACCACGCCACGTCAAACGGGTTGAGGAGTACATCGAAGCGCATGCGCAGGAGTCACTGTCACCGGCCATACTGGCTGAAATAGCCGGTGTCAGCGTACGCACCCTCTATGCAGGGTTTCGTGAATTCAGGCATATGAGCCCAATGGAGTTTCTGCGCAGCATACGTCTGCAACGTATTCACCAGGCCCTGTCCAGACCTGAACATCTGTCGTCCGTAACCGATACGGCCATGTACTGGGGGTTCTCCCACATGGGCCGTTTCAGTCAGGAATATCAGAAACTGTTTGGCGAAAAGCCAAGTGAAACCAGACGCAAGGCACACGCCTGAATGGCGGTGCCTTACAGAGGTGTCCGCAACATTAGAGCAGCATCAACACCAGCTGGGGGAAAGCACTTAACAGCACCAGCGTCACCAAGGTCGCAAGCAGGAAAGGCAGTAAAGAACGAAAAATCTGCATGGGAGGAATCCCGGTCATGGAGGAACCGATAAACAACCCCGCACCCACCGGTGGCGTAAGCAAACCGGTCACCAGTGTCAGGCAAACCACTACACCGAACTGATACGCTGATATATCGAACTGCTGTTGGGCAATAGGCAACAGGATTGGTACCACCAGAATCAGAGCGGCAATACCGTCAATGACCATACCGACCAGAATCAATACACCGACCACCATCAACATGAACATAAAGGGGTCCGACGTCTGCTGGGCAATCCAGGCTGCCGCAGCCTGAGGAATCTGCTCGTAGACCACGACCCATCCGAACACGCCTGCAGCCGAAATCAGCATGATCACCATCCCCGCATTCAAGGCCGTACGGCGCAGGATTTCTGGCAAATGGGAAAACTTCAGATCCTTGTAGATGTACTTCCCGATCAGCAACGCGGCCAGAGATGCCAAAGCCGCTGACTCTGTCGGCGTCGCCAGACCGGTCAGGATACCGCCAATTATCACCATGGGAATCAGGCCTGCCGGCAGCCCCATCACCAAGTATTCTCGACGCTTGGCACGGTCCGGCCACTCACCTTTCGGGTATTCCTGCACCAGGCCAATCACGGCAATAACAATAAAAAACAACAGCGACATGAGCAAACCCGGCACAATGCCGGCGATGAACATTTCAGCAATCGGGATCTGTGCCAGCACACCAAAAAGTACGAATAGCATGGAAGGCGGAATAATGGGTGACAGCAGCCCGCCGGCCGACGTAATGGCGGCCGCATATGAACCGGAGTACCCTTCCTTCTCCATCGCCGGCACCATGGCACGGGACATGATGGCGATCTGTGATGCTGCCGACCCCATGATCGCTGCCATCATCATATTGGCAACCAGGTTGATATAGGCCAGACCACCACGAAAGCCACCGACCAGAATCCGGGCCAGATTGATCAGGCGGCTGGTCAGCCCCCCTTCATTCATCAGTTCCCCCGTCAGCATGAACAAGGGAATTGCCAGCAGACCATAACTTTCAATGGCGCCAAATAGCTGCTGCGGGTAGGAATCAAACAGTACCGAGTTTCCCGAAGTCGCGATATACCACAACGCTGTTAAAGCCAAAACCAGTGCAATAGGGACACTGCAGAACAAGAGAATCAAGAAAACTGTAAACGTCATTCTGACACCCCCTTATAAAATACTGCATATTTAAGACTGGCCAACATATTATTCAGGGCATGAAGACTTAATGACATTGAAAATAAGGGCAGTATCAACCAGGGCCATATTTTATTAATGCCGATCGTATTGGTCTTTTCCGAATACAGAAAATTAAATGTCTCTCCCTGGAATTTTTTAATATCAAAACCCACATCTGCAAACGTAACGGGGTCCAGCCAACGCCAGCAGAGCACCAGTAATGCCACTGCAAACGTCAGTATCATCACGTCTGAAATCAGCTGCATCCAGGCCTGAGCACGTTTGCCAAGCAGGTCTGCCAGCAGCGTAACCGCCACCACCTGACGACGCTTAAGAGCGACCGATGTAGCCAGAAAAGTGGTCCAGACCATGGCATAAATGGCCAGCTCATCCACCCAGTAAATTGCCATGCCCAAGGAGCGACTGACAATGTTCAACAAAATAAGCAAGGTGACAACTGCCGCCATGATGGCCGCCAACCCCATCTCGATACGGACCAGCCGGTCAGAAATGAACGTCAACATCGGATGTCCTCGCCCTGCAGCCGCCAGGGGCTGCAGGGTAATAGCTCAGAAGATCAGCTGCCTTTGATCTCGGCAACCGCTTTTCTCAGTTTGGGCAAAGACGGTGCCTTCTCGGACCAGATCCCTTCCCACTCGGCAATGGCGTCAGCAAAGTCTTCCCGGGTTGCCTCATGAATGGTGATATTCCGGCCTCGCAGCTCCTGCTCTTGTTCCTTTTCCAGCGCCTGGAAGTGCTCAAGCACCGCATCCAACTGGATACGCATGCTGGTTTGCAGCAATTTGCGCTCGTCCTTGCTCAGGTCTTTCCAGACACGCCCGGATACCACCCCTACCATCGGGAACATCATATGGTTGGAGATCAGCATCTTGTCGGAACGATCATAGAATTTGAAAATGAGGATGGAATCAAAGTCCATGTCGATGGCATCGATCTGACCATTGGCCAGAGCATCATACACGGCCGGCAATGGCATAGGCGTCGGAGCGGCACCAGTGGCCTTGTAGAAATCACGAATCGGCTCGAAAGGCGTGATACGCAGCTTCTTGCCCTCCAGATCGGCCGGCCCTTCCAGCGTATCACGGCTCATCACCTGGCGCAGACCAGCCATGCCGTACCCCACACCAACCAGGCCGGCTTCAGACGGCAACTGATCCAACAGGTCGGTCGCCGCTTCTGACTTCAAAAGCGCCGCAGCCTGATCGATATCATCGACCAGATAAGGCGCGTACAGCGCACCGAAATCAGGTACACGATTGGATATTTCAGCCACGGTCAGAAAAGCCATATCCAGTGCACCGGTCTGCAGCTGCTGCACCATCTGAGCTTCATTGCCCAACTGCTGGGAAGGAAAGACGGCAATACTGTGCTCGCCGCCGGACTTCTGCTTTACATCCTCAGCAAAGGCTTCGGCAGCCTGAGTCCAGCGGTGTGGCGGGGGAGTAATCAGGCCCAAACGGAAGTCTCGCGCCTGTACCTGAGCGGCCATGACCAACACCAGACCAGCCGTCATGACGGGCATCATTAAGCGTTTCATCAACATATATAACTCCATTCACTCTATTATAATTTTTATACCGGTGAGCGTGATGCCGACCTGGCGCCGGACACGTCCAGACCTCCCTGATCCGGCAAGCCTTATACCGCAGACGGTCCTGCTTCAGACTCCTTCCACAGCCGGTATTCAAGCGACCCGCCAATCAATTTGACAGTCCCTGAAGCCGCCAAAGTGCTAGGTCAACGCAGTGAGAAAGCGCTCATTGAGCTGACGATCATGATAAAAGATTGCCTTGCCCAGCTTGTCGGCATCCCAAGTGATCGGCTCATGATCCGGGTAGAAATAGTCACCGCCACAGAACACTTCGTTACGGTTTCCAGACGGGTCAAAGAAATATATCGTCTGACCGTGCGTAATACCATGCCGCGTAGGACCTATATCGATAGATGTCTCGGTCATGGAGATCAGATCGCCTGCGCGCAGCACCTCTTCCCAGGTTTCCAGGAAAAATGAGGCATGGTGAAATTTGCCCGGTTCAGGATGATCGATGAAAGCAATGTCATGTGCTTTCATACTGGCGGTCAGGAATTGAGCCACACGCTTGCCATCCGGCGTCATCACCTGTTCGCAGATATCAAAACCCAGCACCTCACGGAACAGCTCCAGTGTTTTGTCCAGCTCGGGCCCGTATAGCAAACAGTGATCAAAACGCTGTGCTTTCATGCCCTTGAGATCACGAGGCCAGGCTTCCGGGTTGTGATTACCGATGCCGTAGCGACCGGTCTGCTCTTTATCGGCATACAGCTCAAAGGCATGCCCGGTGGGTGCCTGAAAGCGGATACGGCGACCACAGCCTTCAAGCTCCCCGGCTGCAATCTGCTCCACTTCGCAGCCATGCTCGACCAACTCACCGTGGAGCTGTTCCAGAGTCGCTTCGTTGAGTACCTTGAACCCCATGAAGTCCATACCGGGCCGATCGGCTTCACGCAGGACAACAGAGAAGCGGTCGACCTCGGTCCAGCCCTTCAGATAGACCCGTCCCAGGGTATCGCGGCCGACTTCGATCAGTCCCAGCAGGTCACGATAGTGAAGCAGTGCTTCGTCGATATCCAGGACACGAATCTGAACGTGTCCCGGGCGCATTACACCTTTTTTCATTGTGCTGATCTCATTGTTGTTATTGTGTTGGGTTACTGCTCAGCTGTTGTTGGCTCAGCTGGCGGAAAACTTTTCAAAGTAGATATTGGCGTTTTCCATCTGGCGCTGATCGAGCCAGTTTTTCACCGCCTCAACCATCGGCGGCGGGCCACAGAGATAGGCATCCACCTCACCGGCGTTGAAATGCTGCTCTTCAAACAGGTCGGTCACCACACCTTCCGGCCCTTGCCAGCTTTCATCTGGCTGCATCACGATGCTGTGGTAAGTGAAACTGGGAATCGCCTGCTGATAGCGGTCCAGGCGCTCCAGCTCGCAAAGGTCTTCCGGTTTGGTGACGCCGTAGAACAGGTTGACCGGCTGATCGATACGGCTCGGCTCGGACTCCATCTGATCCAGCATGCCCAGAAATGCCGCCAGGCCGGTGCCGCCTGCGACCAGAATCAGCGGGCGCTTCACCTGCTGCAGATAAAAGGCCCCCAGCGGCGCCTTGAGACGAATGCTGTCACCGGGCTGGGCACGATCACGCAGGTAATTGCTCATCACCCCATCCGGCAACAAACGAATCAGCAGCTGCAGCTGATTGTTTTCGTTGGGCTGACAGGCAAAGGAATAAGAGCGCCACTCATCGGTACCGGGCACCTGCACATGGGCATACTGGCCCGGCAGGAAGTCCAGCTGCCCCTCACGACCACTGGCATCCAGATGCAGGGTTGCGGTGGAGTCGGACAGGACTTCGACCCGGGTTACCACGGCCTCGACCTCTTCAGGTCCGGCACTGGTGCACAAAGTGGAGTCAAAATCGAAACGAACGGCACAGTCACTTTCGACCCGCATCTGACAGGCCAGAATACCGCCCTTTTCCAGGTCATCTTCACTCAGGGCATCTTCATCGACATATTCAAGATCATACTGGCCGGACTGGCAGGTGCCCTTGCAGGAGGCACAAACACCTTCACGGCAATCCACCGGCAACGTAAGGCCGTGACGCAGAGCCGCGTCCATCAGGACTTCCCCCGGATTAATGCCGATAAAGTGGGTGCGTCCATCACTGAAGTTCAGTGCTACCTTATGCATACTACTCACCATTGCTCACTCGTAAACGAGCACCCGAAGGTGCTCAGACGTGGTAGAAATCCAGCACATGGCGGATCTTGTCGTTCAGCACGATGGCGCGCTTACTCATGATCTTCCAGCTGTTCCCGTCTTCACGCAGCTGGTACTCGGCCCAGCCGAAGAAGCACTCGGCTTCACCAAAACGGAAAAAGTGCGTGACCCAGTTGGCTTTCACTTGCCACAGGCCATCGTCCTGCTGTTCCGCCTGAACATTATCGATCAGGTGCATGGTGCGTGGCATGGGCGTACAGGCAGCACTTTTGCCGGTGCGAATTCGGAACACACGGTCCTCAAGCCCGGCACGGGTCGGGTAATAGATCAGCGACATTTCGCGCTTGGGGTTGGTGGTGTACACATGCTCGCTGTCCCATTGAGGGATATGGAACAGGGACTCGGGGTCAAACATATCGAGATACTCATCCCACTGCTGACGGTCGCAGTACTCGGACGCACGGTACAGAAACTGCTCGATGCTCTGGATAGTATTGCTCATGGTTTAACCCTCCTTCTTCGCTTTGGCTGCCAGACCTTCCAGCAGGTAGCGCTGCCAGGTAGAGTGCTGGTTTACATACAGGCCTTCCTGAGTAAATTCGGTGCCGGTAATTACCGGTTCAATACCCAGCGCACGAGTATTGGCTGTAGCACCATAGGCCCAGTTTTCACAGCCACGGGAAATGTCATTCCAGCGCTCGGCCCGGCCTTCAAAGCCTTTCTGAGCCTCACGGAATTCCACCAGATCATCCGGGGTCCCCATGCCGGAGACGTTGAAGAAGTCCTCAAACTGACGAATGCGGTTTTCTCGATCGGCATCAGATTCGCCTTTCACGCCCAAACAAAAGCTGTGTACTTCGGTCTTGTTCCAGGCCACCGGGCGCACCACACGCAACTGGGAGCTGATCTGATCCATGAAAAACAGGCTCGGGTAAATATTCAGATTACGCAGGCGATGCATCATCCACTCGGCACGCTCCTGGCCATACTCTTCAACCAGGCGAGGCATAACGGAGGCATAGCCCGGACGCACTTCCGGGTTCGGCATGTCACTGAAAAGAATGGTATGACCGTTCTTGAAGGCAAACCAGCCATCGTCGGTTTCCTTGTCACCGGCACCGAGCTTACTGTAGTCCAGCGTTTTGCTGCCGCCGTCGGCTTTGGCCGCATCCTGCTGCTGACGGTGCTGAACCGTGGCTACGTAGTTGTAGTGAACGGTGCTGACGTGGTAACCGTCGAGGCCGTTTTCGTTCTGCAGTTTCCAGTTACCGTCAAAGGTGTAGGAAGAGGAGCCCGGCAGGACTTCCAGCTCACCGGTGGGCGACTGAGCCGACATCATGTCGAAGGCGATACGGGCGTCACCCAGGAACTCCTCCAAAGATTGGGTGCACTCGGTGTTCAGGTTGATGAACACAAACCCCTTGTAGCTGCTCACCAGCGCCTTGCGCAAGCCGCGGGTTGATTTGTCGAAGTCTGCCGGATATTCATCAGGCGCCTTGACCTTCACCAGCTTGCCATCGGTCTTGTAGCACCATGCATGGAAGGGACAGGTAAAGGTGGACTGATTACCCTTGCACACACGGGTCAGGGTGGCACCGCGATGCTGACAGGCATTCAACAGTGCGTTGATCTCGCCCTTGCCATCGCGGGTAATGATCATCGGCTGGCGACCCGCCTGCATGGTGAAAAAATCGTGGTTGTTGGCAATCTGGCTTTCGTGGCAGGCGTAGATCCAGGTGTTCTCGAAAATCAGTTCCATTTCGAGGTCGAACAGCTCGGGGGCGGTGAAGATCTTGCGCGCTATCTTGTAGGTCTTCTCATCCGGGCGAAAGTCGAGGGCCGACTCAACGGTTTCACGCCAATGTTCCAGTGTCTGATTGTTATTGTTCATACTTGGTCTCCGTTAGCATCGGGCTGATCATCTAGCCCTCCTCTCTTATCGTGCCAACCATGAAACCAGAGCTTGTAAGCCCCAGCTATCCGATTTTTCCTGAAGCGTTATCCCATTTTTAACCTTCGCCAAACCTATCCCCACCCAATCGATAAAACATTGACCATTCATGACGGGTAGTGCTAATTTAAAAGGTGGATTAAGCCATGCCCCCTGGCCTGAACAGACAATAATAATTAAAAATGGTTATCCTATGCTGGAAACAGACAGTCTTATCGATGATAAGCCTCCCAATAAGATCCTGGCTGACATACAGAATGCCAGCGATGCCATTTCATGGATGTCAAATATATGTGGCCCACATGACCTCAGGGTTCATGATGCACATAAAATGCATTTCAGACATGTCGGAAACATTCTCAACTCAACGACAACGGCTATCGGATATATTGAATACGGCACGGATGTAACCGTAAAAGTCGAAGACCTGAGCAACAGCTATAGCATCAGCCTTCCCCTCAGCGGATATCAGGAGCTGAGTTGTGCCGAAGGCAATGTTCAGTCCAATATCACCAGCGGTGTCATCATTTCACCTGCTGCACCCTACGAACTCAATATCAGCGGTAACTGTCGCAAGACCCTGGTACGTATTTCACGCCAGGCAATGAAAGTCGGACTTGAGGCGATGCTTGGCCGAATAACCGATAAGCCTCTGATTTTCGAAGCCAAAATGGACGCAAAAGTGGGCTCTTCCAGTGCCTGGTGGCGTACCATCCGCTACATAGAAAGCGAACTTGGCAACCCTGACAGCCTGTATAACAGCCCCGCTTTCATCCGCGACATTGAACAGGCACTGATCAAGGGAATCCTGACATCACAACCCCACAACTACTCTGACGATGTCAAAAAAGCACTCA
This sequence comes from Marinobacterium marinum, assembly GCF_013868415.1. Taxonomy (GTDB): domain Bacteria; phylum Pseudomonadota; class Gammaproteobacteria; order Pseudomonadales; family Balneatricaceae; genus Marinobacterium; species Marinobacterium marinum. The sequence goes on from NZ_JACEMT010000033.1 coordinate 184,828, forward strand.
GAAACAACCTGCCCTCCTATCTGGTCAAAACGATTGATTATCTAAAGGAACATGCCAGAAATGATATTAACATGGATGATATCGAGTGGATCTCAGGTGTTTCAAGAAATAAACTATATTCGGATTTCAAACGCCATATTGGCATTCCACCAACCGCCTACTTAAAGCGTATTCGAATGGAAGGAGTCCGTTCTGACATTATAAAACCAACAGGATCAGAAAATATTTCATCGATTGCACTAGGATGGGGGTTTACTCACCTTGGACGATTTTCAGCCGATTACAAAAAGTTTTTTGGTGAAACCCCGTCGGAAACACTTGCCAAGTCAAAAATAAATTTTTAATTCATCATATAATCTCATAGAAGATTATCAGCTAAGAAACATCAAAAAAGCCCCGCTTTATAGCGGGGCCAAGAGACGACAACGAAGGGTGAAACACAACTGAAAGGGCAGGATCAGCGCCCCAATTTCTTGGCTGACTGCCCTCCTATGCCAAAATGCTGTTTGGGCATTTCATCAATCAGGACACGGACGCTTTCTTCCGGCGCATCGAGAGAACGGGCGATGGCCTGCGTCACTTCCTTGATCAGGTTCTCCTTTTGCTCATCCGAGCGGCCTTCCATGATGTGGATATTCGCGATCGGCATAACAGACTCCTCAGACGAACTTGCCGCTGATGCTGCCCAGGCCCTGGTAACGCACGGTGAAAGCATCGCCCTTGTTCACCTGTACCGCTGCGGTGATAGCACCGATCATGATGAATGAACCGGCCGGCAAGCTTTCGCCGCGCTCGCCCATCATATTCGCCAGCATGGCCACAGATGCCGCCGGATGCCCCAGTACCGCCGCACCGGCGCCAGTCTGTACCACTTCACCGTTGATCTCCATGACCACACCGATATTTTTCAGATCGATATCGGCAATATCCGCCATGTTGCCACCAGTCATGAAGCGGGTGGAGGACGAGTTATCGGCGATCACGCTCTTGAGGTCGAACTTGAAGTCCTTGTAGCGAGAGTCGATCACTTCCACGGCCGGCATGACAAAATCGGTGGCACGCAGCACATCACCGATGTGTACGCCCGGACCTTTCAGCTCGTCTTTCAGTACGAACGCCAGTTCGGCTTCGATCTTCGGGTGGATCAGCTCATCATGCTTGATCTCACCACCTTCAGGCACACTGAAGTAGTCGGCCAGAAAACCGTAGCAAGGATGTTCGACACCCATCTGTGCCATCTTGGCCCAGGAGGTCAGACCCATTTTCATCCCGACAATCTTGTGACCGCGTTCTTCCTTGCGGCGACGGATCTCCCACTGAATATCAAAGGCATCCTTGTAGGTCATCTGCGGGAAGTCATCGGTGATCTTGGTGATCTCGTAGGCTTCCAGCTCGGCGTTTTCACAATGGATCGCCAGCTCTTCAATCTGGGATTGAGTCAACTTGTTTTCGTACAGTTCAGCCATTAGATCAGCCCCTTCTCTTTCGCCATGGTCAGTGCCAGGTCTTCAATCATGTCTTCCTGACCACCCACGGTACCGCGGCGACCAAGCTCTACCAGAATGTCACGGGCCTGGATGCCGTACTTCTTCTCCGCGCGCTGGGCAAACAGCAAGAAGGAAGAGTAGACACCGGCATAGCCCAGGGTCAGTGCATCGCGGTCCACTCGGATCGGCTGATCCATGATCGGGAATACGCGGTCTTCGGCCACATCCATAATCTTGTACAGATCGATACCGGTCTCGACGCCCATACGATCCAGCACGGCGCAGAACACTTCCAGCGGCGTGTTGCCGGCACCGGCGCCCAAGCCTGCCACTGAGCCGTCGACACGGGCAGCACCGGCTTCAATCGCCGCCAGAGAGTTGGCAATCGCCATGCCCATGTTGTGGTGGCCATGGAAGCCCACTTCCACGTTAGTCGGAAGCTCGGCACGCAGCAGGCCGATCTTGGCGGTCACTTCGTCCGGCAGCATGTAACCGGCCGAATCCGTGGCGTAGATGCAGTTGGCGCCGTAGCTGACCATCAGTTTGGCCTGCTCCAGAATTGTTTCCGGGCTGACCATGTGGGCCATCATCAGGAAGCCGACGGTGTCCATTTCCATCTTGGCGGCCATGCCGATATGCTGTTCGGAAACATCCGCTTCGGTACAGTGAGTGGCCACACGAATGGTGGAAACGCCGCAGTCTTTCGCCATTTTCAGGTGATCGACGGTACCGATACCCGGCAATAGCAGTGCGGAGACCTTGGCGTTTTTCATCTTCGGCACGACGGCGTTGAGGTATTCTTCATCGCTGTGCGCCGGGAAGCCGTAATTCACGGATGCACCGCCCAAACCGTCACCGTGGGTGACTTCGATCAGCGGCATGCCCGCTTCATCAAGGCCCGTGGCGATGTTGACCATCTCGTCCAGGCTGATCTGGTGACGCTTGGCGTGCATGCCGTCACGCAGAGACATGTCGTGCAGGGTTACTTTTTTTCCATTCAGGTTCATTGTGCAACCTCCTCGGCCTGCACGCCAAAGGCGTGCATACGCTTATTCCGTACGGACAGACTCATACCGTGCAGCGTGACTTTCTTACCGTTCAGATTCATTGTCATTTCCTCCGTTAGCCACGCTCAGGCAGGGTGATGGCGCCGTTGGCCGCTTCTTCAGCGAACATCTCGGCAGTGCGCAGACCGGCCGCAGTCATGATGTCCAGGTTGCCGGCATACTTGGGCAGGAAGTCGCCCAGGCCTTCCACTTCCATGAAGCAGGAGACACGGTTGCCATCGAACACAGGGCCGTTCACCAGACGGTAGCCCGGTACGTACTTCTGCACGTCCTTCACCATGGCATGCACGGATTCGGTGATGGCGGCCTGATCCGGCTCGCCTTCGGTCAGGCAGTGAATGGTGTCACGCATGATCAGCGGCGGCTCGGCCGGGTTGATGATGATGATCGCCTTGCCTTTCTTGGCGCCGCCCACTTTCTCCACAGCGCCAGCCGTGGTGCGGGTGAATTCGTCGATGTTCTGACGTGTGCCCGGACCGACAGAACGAGACGATACCGTCGCAATGATTTCACCGTACTCAACCGGCTGTACGCGCGACACGGCCGCTACCATCGGGATGGTCGCCTGGCCACCACAGGTCACCATGTTGACGTTCATCTCCAGGTTCTTGGCATGATCGGCCAGATTCACCGGCGGCACGCAGTAGGGGCCGACAGCCGCAGGCGTCAGGTCGATCATGATCACGCCCAGCTCGTTCAGCTTGCGGCTATTTTCGGCGTGAACGTAGGCGGAGGTCGCATCGAAGGCCACGCGGATGTCATCTTCAACCACGTGCGGCAACAGGCCGTCTACGCCGGTCGCACAGGTTTTGATACCCATTTCCGCAGCACGCTTGAGCCCCTCGGATTCAGGGTCGATACCCACCATCCACACCGGCTCGATCCATTCTGAGCGCTGTATTTTCATCAACAGGTCGGTGCCGATGTTGCCCGGGCCGATAATGGCCGCTTTCAGTTTCTTGCTCATTATTTTTATCCTGTAATCAACTTGGGCTGATCAGACAAAACGGACAGACGCGCCGCCGATGCCACCAATGCTGACGCTCATGAAATCACCGGCCTGAACCGGCTCCAGCGGCACCAGAGAGCCGGACAGAATCACTTCACCGGCCTTCAGCGGAATACCGAACTGGCCCAGGGTATTCGCCAGCCAGGTAACACAATTGACCGGACTGCCCAGTGCCGCAGCACCAGCGCCGGTGCTGATGATGGAACCGTTTTTCTCGACCACCATGCCGCAGGTCGCCAGATCGACCTTGCGCGGGTCGACGGCACGGTCACCCAGAACGAACAGACCGCAGGAGGCGTTGTCGGCTACGGTGTCCTGGATCTTGATCTGCCAGTTCTCGACGCGTGAATCGACCACTTCGAAGCACGGCAATACGCAATCGGTGGCAGCCAGTACATCAGCCGCAGTAATACCCGGGCCCATCAGGTCCTTTTTCAGGATAAAGGCGATCTCACCTTCCGCTTTCGGCTGCATCAAGCGCTCGGAGATCGGCATCTCTTCGCCCTGGCTGAATGCCATCTTGTCGGTGAGATAACCGAAATCCGGCTGTCCCACACCCAGCATGTTCTGCACGGCTTTTGAGGTCAGACCGATCTTTTTGCCGATAATTTTTTCACCGGCTCCGATGCGACGCTCCAGCATTCGCAGTGAAATATTGTAGGCATCTTCAATGGTGATATCGCTGAAACGCTCAGTCAGCGGACGTACCGGCGTGCGTTCGAGCATCGCCTGGTAGAGTTCGTCACCGCATTGTTGAATCAATTGCTTGTCCATCATCTGTCCTCAGAGCTTGATGCAGATATTCTTCAGTTCGGTGTAGAACTCAAGACCGTGTACACCGCCTTCACGACCAATACCCGACTGCTTGGCACCACCGAAAGCGGTACGCAGGTCACGCAGGAACCAGGAGTTGACCCAGGCCAGGCCCACCTCCATCTGTTCGGCCACACGTACGGCACGGGCAGAGTTTTCTGTCCAGATAGCACAGGCCAGACCGTAGTCGGTGTCGTTGGCCAGCTTGATCACTTCTTCTTCGGTATCAAACGGGCGAATATGGCAGCAAGGGCCAAAGATCTCTTCGCGGATGACACGAGCCTCATCGGACAGGCCGGTCCAAATAGTCGGCTCGATCCAGGCGCCGTCATTCAACTCGGCCCCCATATCCGGAATGCCGCCACCAATCTCTATGGTCGCCCCCTCTTCACGGGCCAGATCGTAGTAGTACTTGACCTTATCCCGGTGCTCGAGACTGACCAGCGGGCCGAAGTTGGCTTCCTTATCTTCCGGGCGCCCCAGCCTCAACTTGGCCACTTCTTCCTTCATGCGGGACAGGAACTTCTCGAAAATCGGACGCTCGACGTAGACACGTTCTGTACCCAGGCAGACCTGGCCACAGTTAACAAACGCAGAGCGCATGGTGCCTTCAACCGCTTTTTCGATGTCGCAGTCAGCGAAGACGATACCCGGGTTCTTGCCGCCACATTCCATGGATATGTTGCGCAGACCCACAGACGCGGCACGCATGATCGCCTCGCCGGTACGGGTTTCACCGGTGAAGGTGATGGCGTTAACCAGCGGATGGGTGGTCAGGAATTCACCGGCGGAGTTGGGACCAAAGCCGTGTACCACGTTGAATACACCGGCCGGCACGCCACACTCGTTCATCACTTCGCCCAGCAGCGTCGTGGTCGCCGGCGTTTCCTCGGATGGCTTGACCACTACGGTGTTACCACAGGCCAGCGCCGGACCGACCTTGAAGGTCATCAACAGCAGCGGCAGGTTCCACGGGGAGATAACGGCGATGACGCCTTTGGGCGTCCGATGCCCCACATTCAACGCACCCTTGCCATCCGGCGTATCCATGCGGAAGCCTTCAGTCGGATGGTTGGCCAGGGTTTCGGAGAATGCCTTGAAGTTGGCGGCACCGCGGGGAATATCGATATGGCTGGCAATGGAGCGCGGCTTGCCGGTATCGAGACACTCGGCTTCCAGAAACTCGTCGAAACGCTCGTTAATACGGTCGGCAACCTTGTTCAGCATTTCGGTACGCTGGGCCTGAGTCAGTTTGCTCCAGGGGCCACTCAGGGCCGCCTTGGCCGCACGCACTGCCGCATCCACTTCGACTTCACCGGCTTCATGAACGGGACCAATCAGACTGTTGTCGACCGGACAACGGTTTTCGAAGGTCTTGCCACTGGCAGAGGCCACGTACTCGCCGTTGATAAAATGCTTGAACTCTTTCATGGCTCACCTTGATCAGTTTCGGCCAAAACAATGTCGGGCCGATCGTTTTATTGTTGGATCACACAGCAACAGTCCCTGCCACGAGGGCTGAGCGCCAGGTTGAAATCCAGTATAGCGTTGCAAAAACGGGATAAAACACGCAAAAATGAGGGTTCAAATTCCCATACTTGGAATTTGAAGGGCAGGTTCAGCCCTGCGGGAGAAGAGACTGTACGGCACGCAACAGGCCGCTTCATTCAAGCGCCCCGCAGGCCGAGTAAAAGGATGCAAGCCCTCCCCAACCCACAAGGCAGGAGGGCCGTCTGTCGACTGGCTAGAGCTGCTTGACCTTATCCATCACGAACTCGATCAATGCGCGCGTTTTGACCGGCAGGTTCTCTCGGTGCGGATAGAGCATATGCATGGTACGACCTTCCATCGACCACTCCGGCAGCAACTGTACCAGCTCTCCACGTGCCAACTCCTCGGCAACCACATAGCGAGGCATGCAGCACACACCCAGATCCCGCTTGACCGCATCCACGGCAAAACGGATTTCATCCGTACGCAAGTGAGCATGGGGGGTAAACGTGACGGCGTGTCCATCCTGATCGTGAAAACGCCAAAATGCAGAGCGCCTGAGAACCACCAGGGGCAGTTGAGACAGGTCTTCCGGGTGCTGTGGCGACAGGTAACGCTTCATAAGCGCAGGCGTAGCCACCACAACCATCTCCGTTTCCATCAATGGACGTGAAATCCAGTCATTCAGCGTCACCTTGCCCAGGCGAAACGCGACATCGATGCTGTTTTTGACCAGGTCCACATTCTCATTACTCAAGAACATCTCGACACTGACACGCGGATTGACCTCCATGAATTCGAACACCCAGTCTTTCACATAGTGATGCCCCAGAGTCAAAGGAGCTGTAATCTTGATATCGCCCGAAAGAGAGGATAGCTCGCTGTTGACATCTTCCGAGCGCATTTCCAGCTCACTCATCACCGGTGACAGGCTGCTATAGAAACGCTGCCCGGATTCCGTCAGACCAAATTTCTTCGAGCTGCGATGAACCAGCTTATAACCCAATTGCTGCTCAAATGACTGCAGACGGCGCGAAAGCGTCGAGGTCGGTATATCGAGCTGGCGAGCCGCGGCCACCAGACTGCCCTTTTCAACCACTTTGATGAAGTAGTACAGGTCTTGATAGTTCATATTATTATTCTCAAAAATGAAATCACGCCTTCCCGCGTATCCTGTAGATAAATATCCCTGCAAGCCTATATTGGTCAACCATAAATACGGAAAAATCGTTGAAAAGACGACATCCGGGACAGCCGTTGATCTCTCTATTATCCAGCCTTCAGGTCTTCATGATGCCAAAAACAGAATCTACACCACCGCATGAGGCAGCGGTGACCGTTGTGATTTCACGCCGGGTCATCAAGGGTCGGGAACAGCCTTTTGAACAGCTCAGCAGTGAAATGACACAGCGCGCATCCCGCTACCCGGGCTATCTCGGTGCCGACCTGTTCCGCCCGGCCAACGCCAACGATCCCGAATACCGGATCATTTTCAAATTTTCCAACGAGAACACTCTGGCTGACTGGCAGGCGTCGACCGATCGAGCCGAGATCCTGGAGCAGATCGAGCCCTTGCTGATCAGCCCGAGCGAAGTGGAAACCATATCCGGTATTGTCAACTGGTTTACGCTGCCCGGCCATAATCCGGTCAAGCCACCGGCCAAGGCCAAGATGACATTTGTCAGTTGGCTTGCCCTCTATCCGACCGTCACCCTGGTGTTCTTTCTGTTTGGCGACCAACTGGCACAAATCCCCCTGCTTCTGCGCACGCTGCTGGTGACCGCCGTGGTCATGATCGCCATGTCTTACCTGCTTATGCCGCGTTTTACCCGCTGGTTTGCCTTCTGGCTGTTTCCCAAGCATGAGCAGAACGAGCGCTGAGCCGGACCTTACTATTTTCAGGAACAACCATGACTTTGAAACTGACTGCCGTCGACCAGTCCCCCGTACAGGGCCTTCCCGGCGATGTCTCGCCGGTCGCCCTCAGTGTTGACCTCGCCCGTGCCTGTGACCGGCTGGGCTATCACCGCTACTGGCTTGCCGAGCATCATAACAGCATCAATTTTGCCGGCCCCTGCCCGGAAATACTCATCAGCCATATTGCCGCCCACACCGAGCGTATCCGGGTCGGCAGCGGTGGAGTCATGCTGACTCACTACAGCCCCTACAAGGTCGCCGAGCAATTCAGCATGCTGGAAACGCTTTACCCGAATCGCATTGATCTGGGTATCGGGCGTGCTCCGGGAGGCGATGCACAGGCGTCTCACGCTCTGGCTTACCCGTCCAATCCCGGACATGAAGACTATGCCGAACAGGCCTGGCTGCTTCAGCAGTTATTACACGGTACTCTACCCAACGATCATCCCTATCAGGGTCTGCAGGTAATGCCCGGCCCTCGGGTCTCGCCACAGACCTGGATGCTTGGCTCCAGCGGAGGCAGTGCGGGCCTGGCGGGGCAGCTGGGCATGAACATGTGCCTCGCCCTGTTTATCAGCCCAACCCCCGCTCCAGCGACAGTGATGTCGGAATACAAACAGGCCTGGCGCGACGCCGGACACACCGGGGAGCCAGATACCAGTATTGCGGTTGCAGCACTCTGTGCCGACAGCCGTGAAGAGGCTGAATACCTGGCCGCTCCAGCCATTTATTGGAAGGTCAAAGCTTTCCGACAGGGTATTCGAGAAGTAGTTAAGAGTCCGGACGAAGCGCTTCGGCTGAAAACGCAACTGCCCCCATCAGAGCAGGCATTTTTTGATGCCGTTCAGCAGTCGATGATTCTGGGGAGTGCCGAGGAGTGTGCCGAGCATATCAATCGGATCGCGGATCTATACCAAACCCGCGAAGTCGGCATCGTAACCGTTACGCACGATTACCGACATCGGTTACGCAGCTACGAACGCCTGGCCCGTGCCTTGATCAAGTAAGCAGCAGGCGCTCTCGGTGTCGAGAGCGTCTCATCATACGGTTCAATCCGATACCAGTGCCAGTGCCCGTGCATGCACATCCGCATTGGCGCACGCCAATACCTGACCTTCAGAATCCAGTCCCAGTCGCTGTCCCTGCCAGTCAGTGATCATGCCACCGGCCCCCTCGATAACGGGCACCAAAGCCAGATAGTCATAGGGCTTGAGCTGCGTTTCGATCACCAGATCGACATAACCGGCCGCCAGAAGCGCGAAGGCATAGCAGTCGGTCCCGAAGCGGCAGGCCGGTAAGCTGCTCTCCAAACGGCCAAAGGCAACACCGTCCTCCCCCGTGAAGAAGGCCGGCGAGGTGGTATACCAGATGGCCTGCTCAAACTCGCTGTCCGCCTTGGCGACAACCGCAGTGCCGTTGAAGCGTGTCGGTTCGCCTTGTACGCCAACCCAGCGCTCGTTCAGTGCCGGAATATCGATTACGCCGACAACCGGCTGCCCGTCTTTCAGCAGAGCAATCAATGTGCCGTAGAACGGCATACCGGCCACAAAATTTTTGGTACCGTCGATAGGATCAACCACCCAGGTGAACGGGCTGTCCACGTTGGCAGAACCTGATTCTTCGCCAAAAAAACCATGCTGAGGATACTGTTCGCGTATCATCTCTCGTACCCGTTGCTCGGTTTCACGATCGGCAATGGTGACGGGCGACTCATCGCTTTTAATATCAATATCCAGCTTTTTGCGGAAATATTTGAGCGATACGCCTCTGGCCTGATCAGCCAGCTGCTCGGCAAACAGCGCGTATTCTTTGAAGTCGGGCGAATTCATCGGGTTGGAGCCTATAGGAAGTGTTCAACAAACAGTATCCAGATCGATACCGGACCATATTCTCGCCGGGCCGCCAAGCGTTTCAAACGATAACGACTCTCTGGCCGGCACGCCTGTAACATGGGCGCGCCGGCAAGGTTATCAGGCGTACGGCCTCCGGTCGACCATGGCCTTATTCAAGCATCCACAACGCCAGAGCCGGAAACAGGGCCACCAGCAGCAGGGTCAAAATCTGCAAAGCGACAAACGGCATGGCTCCCTTGTAGATTTCCAGCATGCTGATCTCCTGAGTAGCGCTGCGTAAATAGAAAAGCGCCATCCCCACCGGCGGGGTCAAAAAAGAGGTTTGCAGACACAAGGCCATCAAGATGGCGACCCAAACCGGCTCAAATCCGAACCCGGTCAAAACGGGCATGACCAAAGGCGCAACGATCAGGACAATTTCCATCCAGTCCAGGAAGAACCCCAGCAAAAAGACGACCAGAATCACCAGAGCCAACACGCCCTCGGGGCTGAACGGCAATGCATACAGCGCATTTTCAATAACTTCATCGCCGCCATAGCCACGCAGCACCACCGAAAAACAGGATGCCCCGAAGATCAGCGCGTACAGAAACGCGACGGTACGTCCGGTTTGATAACACACCTGACGCAGGTCATTCCAGCTCAGTCGCCGGGCGGTCCAGGCCAGCACCGTCGCACCTGCTGCACCTATCCCTGACGCCTCGGTCGGCGACGCAATACCGGCCAGAATCGACCCCAGCACAGCCATCACCAACAGCAGCGGTGCCAACAGCGCTCCGGCCATCTCACGTACCAGCCCCCGTGTATCAGCTTCCCTTTCACTCCGGACCATGGCAGGCATATCATGCGGTCGCAGCCAGGCGTATGCCAACAGAAAGGCCACAAAACTGGCCGCCAAGAGCAAGCCCGGCAGAATGGCCCCCATGAACAGATCGCCGACAGGAATGCGCAGCTGATCCCCCATAACAACCAGCATGATGGAAGGTGGCACCAGAATCCCCAGACACCCTGTAGCACCGACTGTACCGGCGCTAATCCAGCGCGCGTAACCGGATTGCATCATGGTCGGTAAAGCGATGGTTGCCAGCAGTACAACCGACGCACCGATGATTCCCGTCGATGCCGCCAGAACCACACCGATCAGTACCACGGCAATCGCCAGCCCGCCCGGCGCGGGTCCCAACACACGGCGCATGGCCAGAATCAGCCGCTCCGCAATGCCGGAGCGATCCAGCATAAACCCCATGAAGATGAACATCGACATGGGGATCAACGAGTAACTCGACAGGGTGTCGAAAATGCGATTGGAAACAAAACCAATCATCCGCAATTCAGCTACTTCGGCTATTTCGAAGGGCGCCAACAGGCTGCCCAGTGCCGCAAACAGAACGCCGACACCTCCCAGTACAAAGGCAACCGGAAAGCCCGAAAAAAGCAGCAGCATAAAGCAGCCAAAAATCAAAAAGACAAACAGTGCATCCACGCAAAACTCCTAGTCGGCACGCCGAGCAACAAGATGACACAGGCTTTTCAGCAGCAGCGCTATGCCCTGCAACATCAGTAACGTCATTCCGACCGCCATCATGCCCTTGATCAGATAACGTGCCGGCAAGCCGGATGGCATCGGAGACCCCTCTTTCAGCTCCCACGAATACGCGGCCAGTTTCCAGGCATGCCAACTCAACAGCCCCGTAAAGGGCAGAAACAACAGCACCAGCCCCAGCAGGTTGATCCAGCTGCGTCCTCGAGACCCCAGACGGTTGTACACCAGGTCAACCCGCACATGCTCGTCAGCCTGCAAGGTATAAGCGAGACAACACATCACCACCGTTGCGTTGAGGTGCCATTGCAGCTCTTCCAACTCAATCAGGCCGATATCAAAGACGTAGCGCAGAATAACGTTAACCAGAATCGTCAGGATCAATAGCGGCAGGATCAGCGCCCCGCTTTTGCCGACCCGGACCGACAGACGCTCGATAGCCTCTGCCAACTGACGTACAGGCATGAACATCCCCTCCAGATGGATGAGGCAGCCAAGCTGCCCCATTCACGACTCAATCGGATTTATGCGAGCTCCACAGAGAAGTGCGCTCGCGGTAGGACTGAAGCGACTCCCAGACGCGCTTGAAATCGGGATCTTCGGCCGCCTGTTCGGCCATCACCTCGGCCGTCGCTTGGCGGAATACCGACATCACTTCTTCCGGAAAGGATCGGATCTCGGTGCCAGCCGCCTTGAAGCCGGCAATGGCTTCTGCATTCTGCAGGGTGGTCGATGTGATCGACCAGATATGGGTTTCACGACAGGTATCTTCGATCATGCCGCGCTGGGCATCACTCATGGCGTCCCACTTGCGCTTGTTTACGATCAGCTCGTTAATCGCCGCCGGCTGATGCCAGCCCGGGAGGTAGTAGTACCTGGCAACCTTTTCGAAGCCCATGTCACGATCGATTGCAGGCATGGAAAACTCGGTGCCATCAATCACGCCACGCTCCAGATTCGGATAGATATCACCACCACTGAGCAGGACGACCGAGGCTCCGGCCTTTTTCATCACTTCTCCGGCCAACCCGGCAAAACGCACTTTTTTGCCCTGAAGGTCTTCAGGACTGTTGATTTCGAAGGTATACCAGCCCCCGGCCTCGGCATCCATCAGACCACAGGGTACGGGTACTACTCCCTGTTTGGCATAAATTTCGCGCCAAATCTCAAGCCCACCGCCGTTATACACCCAGCCCAGGTAGTCCATGGCATCGGGACCAAAGGGCACACCGCCAAACAGCTGGACGGCCGGGAAGCGGCCCGCAACGTACAACGGCGTGGTATACCCCGCATCCAGGCTGCCCTGCTGCACGGCATCGAAAATCTGCAGCGGCGGCACCAGTTTACCGGCAGAGTAAAGTTTCACCTTAAGACTGTCGGCGCCTTTAACGTTCAGGCGGTCGGCAAAGTGTTGGGCATTCTGCCCACTGGCAGGCAACGTCAGGGGCCAGGCGCTCTGCACATCCAGTGTGACTTTTTTGCCTGAGCAACCGATGAGAGTCCCAGCGGGATCGTCAGGGCCAATGAATATAAAACGGCTTTCATACTGTTCTCTCTTATTTTTGTGTTGTGACGAAAGGTCGGCAGAACACCGACTCCCTTGACACTTACCAGGGCATGCCGCGCTCGGTTACCAGCTTGCGTACCATCGCGTCGTAGAATTTCACGGCGAAGCCGCTGTCACTGATCAGTTGCTGGGTCAGCCCGGCACACCGGGTCTTGATGTCATCCGCAATCGGGTTGTCCTTACCTCCCAGCGCTCCCGCCGTCACCTGGATCTCGGCTGCTCGCTGTACTGTCCACAGCAGGAAAAACGTGCGCTCGATATCGGCCTCTCCCACAGCAATCCCGTGGTTTCGCAGTACCAAAACATGGCGATCGCCCAGGCTGTCGAGCATGCGAGCTCGCTCCTCACTGAACAGTGTGATCCCTTCAAAATCGTGGTAACCAATGCGGTTATACAGTTGAGCCCCATAGAAGTCGTCATGGCCAAAACCGTCTTTTTTCAAAGCGATGGCTGACACTTCATTAGTGTGGGTGTGCACGACACAATGAATATCGTCACGGGCACCGTGGATGGCACTGTGCAAGGCAAAACCCGCCGGATTGGCGTCATACTCCGAAGGTTCCACCTTGTTGCCGTCCAGATCGACCTTCAGCAGGTTCGCCGGGGTCACTTCCGTATAGTTAAGGCCAAAAGGGTTCACCAGATAGTGTCCTTCATCACCGGGTATACGCACCGAGATATGGTTGAAAATGGTTTCCGTCCAGCCAAAGAAGTCGACCAGACGGTAGCAGTACGCCAGTTTGACTCTGAGCGTCCATTCCTCAGCCGACATGCCTTCCGGGCAGTGGGCACCAAAATCAATATTAATGACTTTTTTCATCGCGCTATTCCTTCAGGCAGACTCAATCGGAAAATCCATTACGTCCCGGAAAGGACGGGGCCAGCTCACGAGCGTTGGGCATTTTCAACCAGAGGCGCACCAGCTTTCGGCGCCGAGCCGGTTCATCATGATCCTCGAATCCGGTACGCGAATGCAGAACCATGTAGTTGTTGGCGAACTGGATATCGCCGGGCTCCAGCATCATGTCCAGCTTGATGGCACTGCGATGCATGATGTCATCGAACAAATCCATTGCCGACACCTGCTCTGGCGTCAGGGGAACCCCGGCAATGTCGTGCCCCAGCTCAATGTACTGCCGCAGGTAGCGGCAACTCAGTTTGCCTCGGTGGTAACTGAATATGGGGGAAGGCGTCGGTTTTTCCTCGCCAAGATGCGCAAAGTAGAAGGGCTGGTAGAGCACCTCCAAATACTCGGGCGCTTCATCCAGAATGGTGTTGTAGATGGTGGCAGCACTGACCAGACTGCTCAGTCCTCCGTTTTTGGCCCGCTGGATCGACAGCAGGCCTACCACGTCCGACAGGTCCGTGTGATAAGGCAGGTACGCGTTGGTTTCATAAACGCGCGTGTTCTTGTCGTCCAGATCACCAACATTGGTCACCATGCCAAGCAAGTCACCGCGAGCGTTCTGCTTGACACTTCGCCCCATGTACAGGCCCAGCCCGTAATAGAGGGACTGCAGTTCTTCTTCACTGTAGCGATCGGCATCCAGCCCCCGAATCAGGATGAAGCCCCGCCCCTCTTCCAACTCATTCAGAATACGATCAATGCTCGGTCGTATAGGCTCGATAGGAAAATCGCTCTGTTCAAAGTCCGGCGCCTTAAACCCCTTGCTCTGCACGTGTTCCAATGCCTGATGGAGCACTGCCTGCTCGTCAGCCGAAAGCGAATAGATCCAGCCTGAATCCGAATCGAGGTCCTGGCCCATCCAGGCAACCCTGCCATCAATGGCCTGGCTATAATAATCAATCATCAGTTCTGCCCTTGCGTATTGTTATTATTGAATTCCGTTTTGTACGCGTTGAAGCATCTCTTTCAATACGGCCTGCTCCTGCGAGCTGAGAGCGGACAACACCTTGCGCTCATGCTCAATAGCCATATCCAGCAAGCGTTCGGCCAACTGCCTGCCGGTATCCGTCAGCCGAATGCTGTCCTCGGACAGGCTTGCCAACCCTTTTTCTCTCAGCCATTCGCCAGTCTCTTTCAATGCTTTTACCGGCTGTGAAACCTGCCGACAGACCTGCTCCAACGCCATGGCTTCACCATCGGCAAGCAGGGTCAGGATACGCCACTCCTCGGCCGTGACAGCAAAGTGACTCAGACGCGGATAGAAATCCGTAGCATAGGCATTGAGGGTTTGACGCAACTGATACAGCAGGTAATCGCCCAGGAAACCACGTGCTTCCAACGACTCGGTGGGAGCCTGTACCGCAGGGTGTGTCTCGGGTACAGCGTAGCGGCCATTATGAAAGACCAGTGAGCTGACGTTGTCTTCATACCCGTACTCTGTCACCTCACCCACGACGATGAAGTGATCCCCGCCTTCGTACACCTGCCAGGTATTACACGCGAACCAGGCAGCGGTATCAGGCAACAGGGGAGCGCCGTTCGCACAGTCGCGAGTGGCCACTCCGGCAAACTTGTCCTCGCCGCGCCGTGCAAAGCCGTTAGACAGCTCAACCTGATCATTGCGCAATACGTTGATGGCAAAGCCATTGCCCTGGGTAAAGGCATCCAGACTCCAGGCCCCCTTGTCGATACTCCAGAGCACCAATGCGGGCTCTATCGACAGGGTATTGAAACTGCTGGCGGTCATGCCTACGGGGGTCCCTTCGGCATCCCGTGTCGTGATAACCGTAACACCGGTCGGGAACTTGCCCAGTGCGCGACGAAAGTCTTTCGGATCAAATGACATGCGATGGTTCCTCCGGCGTCAGGTCAGAGCGGTCAGGAAGCGCTCGTTGAGCTGACGATCATGGTAGAAGATCGCCTTGCCCAGCTTGTCGGCGTCCCAAGTGATCGGCGCGTGGTCCGGGTAGAAGTAGTCTCCGCCGCAGAACACCTCGTTGCGGTTGCCGGACGGATCAAAGAAGTAGATCGTCTGGCCATGGGTAATGCCGTGGCGGGTCGGCCCGATATCGATGGAGGTATCGGTCATGGAGATCAAGTCACCGGCACGCAGCACATCTTCCCAGGTTTCAAGGAAGAACGAGGCATGGTGAAACTTGCCCGGCTCAGGGTGATCGATAAAGGCGATGTCATGCGCCTTCATGCTGGTAGTCAGGAACTGTGCCACTCGCTTGCCGTCCGGCGTCATGATCTGTTCGCACAGGTCAAAGCCCAGCACCTCACGGAACAGGTCCAGGGTCTGGTCCAGCTCCGGGCCGTACAGCAGGCAGTGGTCAAACCGCTGCGCCTTCATGCCCTTGAGATCACGGGGCCAGGCTTCCGGGTTGTGATTGCCGACGCCGTAACGACCGGTCTGTTCCTTGTTGGCAAAGAGTTCAAAGTAATGCCCGGTCGGTGCCTGAAAGCGGATTCGGCGACCACAGCCCTTGAGTTCCTCGGCCGGGATCTCTTCAACGCCACAGCCGAACGCCAGCAACTCCCGGTTCAGGCGATCAACCACCTCCTCGTTCAGGCACTTGAAGCTCATGAAATCCATGCCGGCTTCATCGGCTTCTCGCAGCACCACCGAGAACTTGTCCACTTCGGTCCAGCCCTTCAGGTAGACACGGCCCTGCTCGTCGCGATCCGTTTCGATCAGCCCCATCAGCTCGACATAATGGTTAACCGCTTCTTCCAGATCCAGCACACGAATTTGTACATGTCCGGG
>NZ_JACEMT010000034.1 GCF_013868415.1 Marinobacterium marinum
ATGCGCATAATCAAAGTGTCTACTTTTTGTGGGTAGGACCAATTTCTTGAGGTAGGTATGAGAATCGGCTTATCAGATAGAAGTTTAGAAAGGCTAGCGGTTTATGTGCTGAAGCCTTCGATGTTCTATCTGTGCGCTATTCAATGCTGGTTATGGCTTGATAAACCTGACAACTTTGGACTTTGGGACTCTATCTGGCTTGTAGTGATGGTTATCTTAGGATTTCATTGGGGATTCTCAGCACCTCGATATGATAGCCGAATAAAGTACAAGGTGTTTACATATATATTACCTATTATACTAGCAGTTTCTGGTCTATTTGGTTGGTATGTAGTATATAAAATATAAATGAAATGTTACGCTTCTTGAGCTAGATAATGGATATATACGGATATAAAGAAAAAGATACTAATATTGATGGTTTAATGAAACTCAGAGATATTGGTATTTCAGCATCGCCCGCAACATTAAGGGCTGTCGCTAAGTTTCTGATAGCCGCAGCGGACGAGCTTGAAGATATGGGGGATGATTTCGGTCATCTTCATCTAATGGATGAGTGGGAGGGTTGGAGCGAGAATGTTACAGATATACAGGTTATCAACCCCAAAATATAACAAGGGCCTGATGTTCGCCGCTATCGCGGCTGGGACCTCCACTACGCTGGCGCTCCGTTCCGGCCCCATAGGCAGGCGTTAGGCCCACAGGAGACCGAATGCAATCGTACGAAATTGACGATCATTACGCGACTTGCACAGGCACCTACGCTACTTTGCGGATCACGTCCGAAAGCATGGACCCCGATGCTATCTCGGCCCTAATAGGTTGTGAGCCAACTCGTAGTTTCAAAAAAGGTGAGCAGAGAACGAAACGCAGCGATGTGAACAATAGATTCTATCCGCGGCACGGATGGTTTTACTCTACTAAAGATCTCAGCGAATCCAGGGATTGCCGACGTCACCTTGAAATTCTGCTTGCGCGGCCGCTCAAGGACGCTGGGGGTTTGGAAGGACTTCGAGATCGTGGTTGTGAGATGTCAGTGGCGATTATGTATGGTTACACTCAAGGTGGCCCTACTATCTCGCCAGATCAGATGCGCGGATTGGCCGATGCAGGTGTAGAGGTGTGGTGGGATTTATATCACGAACCGGAGATTCAGGGCGATGAATCTGGTTGCTGCTAAATGGCCTAACCAATGCAGGCACGGCGACACCCATTACATTGCGCCTTCGGCTCCATTTCATGGGTGCGCATGCTGCAGGCGTTAGTGAGTCAATCAACAAATTTTGGAGTACCGATGACAAAAGCGGACATTCGCGGTGATTTCAAGGAAGTTGAGAGCCAGATCGCTAGGCTCCTAGCTATCGGGGAAGGATTTCGCGAGAAGGACAGAGATTGGTCTCACATGAAGAACAAGGAAGATTGGGAGCGCAATCTGTACAAAATTTCCGATGACAGGAATCGTGCTACTTGGGGACGAATTTATAGTGATGGTCGTGATATGGCGGGCTTCATGTCAGATGCGCTGTGCTCGATCAACTACGACATCACGACCTATCCCACACTTACTCGTGTAATTGAAAGGTTTGATGGCTCTTGGATTGACTCTGATCTCACGCCTATTGTCGAAGATGCGATTAAGGTAAACGAGAAATATGAGCTAAATTGCTGGGCATTTGATCAAATGGTGACGCTATTTAAAGACCAGCAAAGCTTGGCCCAAGTGGTAAAAAGCACTTTGGAGCTCTTGAAGGACTCTGATTTGTACAAACTGGAGAACGGGATTCCCGTGAATAAAGAAACGTCAAATATCACTATTAGTAATGTTTCTGGAAGCAATATTGCTATTTCCTCATCAAATGTTGATCAGAAGGTCGAAGGCACAGATGCGATTTTTGCTGACCTAATGGCTGCAATTGATAAAGCAGATATTGATAAGAAAGAGGCACTAAAAGAAAGTGTTTCAGAAATGCAGGAAAAGCAAGGAACGTCGGGATTTGGTGCTGCTTACAAACGATTCACGGCTGCAGCCGCAAACCATATGACAATCGTCGCTCCATTCATTCCAGCCTTATCTGCTCTACTTTGATCACTAACCAGTTGATTCAGTTCGTTCCGGGCCTGTGGCCCTCCACCGGACGCACTAAAGTGCGCCGCTGATCAAAGCGTTACATTCTATTAGGAAATAGCTTATGTCAGAACTAAACCCAACATTTATGGACGAGCTGAAAAAAGCCATTTCTTCGACACGATTTTCCATTGATGATTTTACATATGATGGCGATGAAGCTGGCGAACTCCTTAGGATAGTATTCAAATACGATAATGAATATTCGTTTGTGTTGTCCGAAGAGGGGGTGATTGAAGAAGAACCTAATTTATTCGGAACGGGAACTATATCAAAAACAGTTACTAGACTTTTTTCGTATGAATCTCCTGGAAGATATAAGAAAAGTTCTAAAATAAATGTCAATGGGTTTGAGTATGTTAGCGATAGAATCGTGAATTGGTGTGAAAATCTTCATCGAGAGCTGACTTTATCAGGTTCTGATAATGAAGAAGAAGATGTGAAGCGCGCTATAAAAGAACAGTTCGAATTTAATATTCAAAACCCTGAGTCAAAATTTACTAAAGAAGAAGTTGAAGTTTTATACTCGAAGCTAGATAGCCTCTACGATAAATTTAAAGACCTTAGTGAGCGATACCAAATATCAGAAAGCCAATTAGCGTCCCTGCACGACGAAATCGAAAAATTGAAAGATTCAGCTTCTATGTATAAAAAGGGATTATGGTCGAATATAACACGAAATAAAATAACCGATCTTATTTTTACATTACTGAAATCTAAAGAAGGTCGCGAGCTAATATTCGACTCTATAAAGCGTATTGGTTCGTAAATGTAACAAGGGTAAGCACTTGACCCAAAAAAGCTCCGCTTTTTCGGTCAAGTGTTACAAGCGTTAGCATTACCAAGGAGGCCACACAGTGAAGTGGGCATTTATCGACTACGAAAACATCGGGTGTCTTAGCAAAGTTGATCTTTCAGCTTATAGCAAAGTCGTTTTATTCCTTGGGGCGAAGCAACCAAAAATAGACCTCGGTGAGAAAAAATACGACACGCCAATTAATCTAGTGTTAGTCCAACTTAAAGCCACTCAATCGAACAATTTAGATTTCCACCTTTCCTACTACCTCGGGAAGTATGACAGCGAAGCCCCATCGGGTGTCAGCTTTGATATTATCAGCAATGACAACGGCTTTTCCCCACTTATTGCTCATGTCAAAGTGAATGGCAGATCATGCAAGCAGGTCAAAGTGGCATCAGCGGTAACTGTCAACGTAGTTGTCGCGTATAAGTTATCAGCTCTTTAAAAACTCGCCGCCTTTTCCGGGTTCAGTGTGACTGACTCCGGCAAGCTGAAGTCACGGATATCACCTGACCAGCGTTGGGGGTTCTTGGCCTTCTCGACTTCGAGAACCCGTTTGCGTTGCGCCAGGATATACTCGGCCTCGCCGTTATGACGCTGCTCAGGTGTCACGTATTTCAGAGCACTGTGCCGATGCTCGGTGTTGTACCAGCGCACGAACTTCAACACCCAATGCCGTGCCTCTTCGAGCGTCTTGAAGCCATTCACCGGGAACGCCGGTCGGAACTTCAGGGTTTTGAACAGTGACTCCGAGTAGGCGTTGTCGTTGCTGACGCGAGGTCGGCTGTTCGAGGGGGTAATGCCCAGGTCGTACAGCTTTTCCAGGAACGTCGCGGCCTTCATGGGGCTGCCGTTATCAGAGTGCAGCACCAGCGGCTTGGATCGGGCGGCCAGATGTTCCCGCCAGTAGGCCTTTTCGACGAACTCGCTGGCCAGTTCTCCGGTTTCACGCGCGTAGACTTCGTGGCCCACGATCTTACGGCTGTAGACATCCATCATCAGGTACAGGTAAAACCAGGTGCCACGGGCAGGTCCAGGCAACCAGGAGATGTCCCAGCACCAGAGCTGATTAGGCTCGCTGGCTTCATGTGTGGTTGCCTGGCGTTTGCGCTCAGGCGGTTTCTGCCGGCCTCTGGCATGCAGCTGATCGTATTCGTGCAACACCCGGTAGAACGTAGATTCCGACGCCAGATAACGCCCTTGATCCAGCTGATCCGCCACAATAAACGCCGGCGGGGCACTGCGATATCGCGGTTGATTACAGAGCGATACCACGGCTTCACGCTCCTGCTCTGACAGCTTGTTATGCGGTGCAGGTCTGGGCGCGATCGGTCGTTGATCCGCATGGACCAACTGATTCGCCGTCCAGCGCTGGTAGGTGCGCACACTCAGGTTTAGCAAGGCACAGGCCTTGACCAGCGGAGCACCGTTGCTCTGAGCCTCCTGGATCAGACTAACGGCATGCTGGCGATCCGGGAGGCTGGTCATTCGTCCTCGTCTTTGGGGCCCCAGATCGCCTCTGCTTTTTTTGACAGTATTAGCAGCGCGGCCGTCTCCGCGAGCGCCTTCTCCTTGCGGCGTAGATCAGCTTCTAGCTGCTTGATCCGTTTGCGCTCGGCCTTGGTCGCTTGGCGATGCTGTTTGGCTTGCTCATCTGCTTGCGCATTGGCGCCCATACAGGCCGCCTTCCAGGCTTCGATCTGCTCCGGGTACACACCGCGCTGGCGGCAATATTCGCCGATCTCCGCTTCGCTCATCGGAGCGGTCTCCAGCACCATGCGGAATTTTTCTTCGCTGCTCCACTTGTCCGGGGCGGCTGAGTTGGATGGCAAAACGGCACCTCGTTCTCTGGCGGCTTTACGCCAATTGTACAGGGTCGCGGTACTGATGCCTTCCTGACGAGCCAGCTCGGCTACTGTCATGCTGTGAGGCGGCGCCATTTTTTGGAGGATGGCTTCCTTACGTTCCGGTGAATAGTGGGGCATGGTTGTCCTCTGAAATTTTCAGGCGACAACTACGCTGACACATAGGG
>NZ_JACEMT010000035.1 GCF_013868415.1 Marinobacterium marinum
ATCTTTTAAAGCTTCTTAGCTTTAAACGCTCTTTAACAAATTGGATCTGAAAGATTGTCTTGTATTGTTTGATACAAGCGCCAACCGGCGATAATCGTTACGAACCATTCATTTGAACAGACGCCTTCGGGTTATATGGTCAAGTGAATAAGCGTGCACGGTGGATGCCTTGGCAGTCAGAGGCGATGAAGGACGTAGTAACCTGCGATAAGCCTCGGGGAGTCGGTAAACAGAC
Organism: Marinobacterium marinum; assembly: GCF_013868415.1. Taxonomy (GTDB): domain Bacteria; phylum Pseudomonadota; class Gammaproteobacteria; order Pseudomonadales; family Balneatricaceae; genus Marinobacterium; species Marinobacterium marinum. The sequence goes on from NZ_JACEMT010000035.1 coordinate 236, forward strand.
TTTGATCCGAGGATTTCCGAATGGGGAAACCCACCCGCTTGCGGGTATCTCTTCACTGAATACATAGGTGTAGAGAGGCGAACCCGGGGAACTGAAACATCTAAGTACCCGGAGGAAAAGAAATCAACCGAGATTCCCTTAGTAGCGGCGAGCGAACGGGGAGCAGCCCTTAAGCTGTCTTGTGGTTAGCAGAACACTCTGGAAAGTGTGGCCATAGTGGGTGATAGCCCCGTATGCGAAAACCTATAGACAGTGAAATCGAGTAGGACGGGACACGTGTTATCCTGTCTGAATATGGGGGGACCATCCTCCAAGGCTAAATACTCCTGACTGACCGATAGTGAACCAGTACCGTGAGGGAAAGGCGAAAAGAACCCCTGTGAGGGGAGTGAAATAGACCCTGAAACCGTGTACGTACAAGCAGTGGGAGCCGTTTTCGGACGGTGACTGCGTACCTTTTGTATAATGGGTCAGCGACTTACTTTCAGTGGCAAGCTTAACCGTTTAGGGGAGGCGTAGGGAAACCGAGTCTTAATAGGGCGCCAAGTCGCTGGGAGTAGACCCGAAACCGGGCGATCTATCCATGGGCAGGTTGAAGGTTGAGTAACATCAACTGGAGGACCGAACCGACTGTCGTTGAAAAGCCAGCGGATGACCTGTGGATCGGAGTGAAAGGCTAATCAAGCCCGGAGATAGCTGGTTCTCCTCGAAAGCTATTTAGGTAGCGCCTCATGTCTCACCTTGGGGGGTAGAGCACTGTTTCGGCTAGGGGGTCATCCCGACTTACCAACCCGATGCAAACTCCGAATACCCAAGAGTGCAATCATGGGAGACACACGGCGGGTGCTAACGTCCGTCGTGGAAAGGGAAACAACCCAGACCGCCAGCTAAGGTCCCAAAGTTCTAGTTAAGTGGGAAACGATGTGGGAAGGCTCAGACAGCTAGGAGGTTGGCTTAGAAGCAGCCATCCTTTAAAGAAAGCGTAATAGCTCACTAGTCGAGTCGGCCTGCGCGGAAGATATAACGGGGCTCAAACTAGACACCGAAGCTGCGGATGCCTTAGGGCATGGTAGAGGAGCGTTCTGTAAGCCGTTGAAGCGGAAGCCGGGAGGCACCGTGGAGGTATCAGAAGTGCGAATGCTGACATGAGTAACGATAAAGGGGGTGAAAAACCCCCTCGCCGGAAGACCAAGGGTTCCTATCCAACGTTAATCGGGGTAGGGTGAGTCGGCCCCTAAGGCGAGGCTGAAAAGCGTAGTCGATGGGAGACAGGTTAATATTCCTGTACCGCGCATAACTGCGACGGGGGGACGGAGAAGGCTAGGCCAGCGCGGCGTTGGTTGTCCGCGTTTAAGGGTGTAGGTTGAGAAGTTAGGCAAATCCGGCTTCTTAAGACTGAGACCTGATGACGAGACTCTTTATGAGTCGAAGTGGTTGATGCCATGCTTCCAGGAAAATCCTCTAAGCTTCAGGTTATGTGTGACCGTACCCCAAACCGACACAGGTGGTCAGGTTGAGAATACCAAGGCGCTTGAGAGAACTCGGGTGAAGGAACTAGGCAAAATGGTGCCGTAACTTCGGGAGAAGGCACGCCGATGTTGGTGATGGACTTTGCGTCCTAAGCTGATGTCGGTCGAAGATACCAGGTGGCTGCGACTGTTTATTAAAAACACAGCACTCTGCAAACACGAAAGTGGACGTATAGGGTGTGACGCCTGCCCGGTGCCGGAAGGTTAATTGATGGGGTTAGCTTCGGCGAAGCTCTTGATCGAAGCCCCGGTAAACGGCGGCCGTAACTATAACGGTCCTAAGGTAGCGAAATTCCTTGTCGGGTAAGTTCCGACCTGCACGAATGGCGTAACGATGGCCACACTGTCTCCACCCGAGACTCAGTGAAATTGAACTCGCTGTGAAGATGCAGCGTCCCCGCGGCTAGACGGAAAGACCCCGTGAACCTTTACTATAGCTTCACAGTGGACTTTGACATTACTTGTGTAGGATAGCTGGGAGGCTTTGAAACCATGACGCCAGTTGTGGTGGAGCCAACCTTGAAATACCAGCCTGGTACTGTTGAGGTTCTAACTCAGGTCCCTTATCGGGATCGAGGACATTGTGTGGTGGGTAGTTTGACTGGGGCGGTCTCCTCCCAAAGAGTAACGGAGGAGCACGAAGGTACCCTCAGGCTGGTCGGAAATCAGCCAATGAGCGCAAGAGTAGAAGGGTGCTTGACTGCGAGACTGACACGTCGAGCAGGTACGAAAGTAGGTTCTAGTGATCCGGTGGTTCTGTATGGAAGGGCCATCGCTCAACGGATAAAAGGTACTCCGGGGATAACAGGCTGATACCGCCCAAGAGTTCACATCGACGGCGGTGTTTGGCACCTCGATGTCGGCTCATCACATCCTGGGGCTGAAGCCGGTCCCAAGGGTATGGCTGTTCGCCATTTAAAGTGGTACGCGAGCTGGGTTTAGAACGTCGTGAGACAGTTCGGTCCCTATCTGCCGTGGGCGTTTGAGATTTGAGAAGAGCTGCTCCTAGTACGAGAGGACCGGAGTGGACGCACCTCTGGTGTTCCGGTTGTCACGCCAGTGGCATTGCCGGGTAGCTACGTGCGGACGGGATAACCGCTGAAAGCATCTAAGCGGGAAGCCTCCTTCAAGATGAGATCTCACTGGACCCTTGAGGTCCCTGTAGAGCCGTCCGAGACCAGGACGTTGATAGGCTGGGTGTGTAAGTGTTGTAAGGCATTGAGCTAACCAGTACTAATTGCTCGTGAGGCTTGACCATATAACGCCCAAGGCGTTTGCAATGAATGGTTAGACTGAAGATCAGTCAAGAATATGATTATCGCAGCTCGCAAGAGCACCGGTTGAACGCTTGTAGCGACAACACAGACAGTCACCGAATTTCAGATCCGATTTGTACCAGTTTTGCTTGGCGACAATAGAGCCGTGGAACCACCTGATCCCATACCGAACTCAGCAGTGAAACGCGGCATCGCCGATGGTAGTGTGGGGCTTCCCCATGTGAGAGTAGGTCATCGCCAAGCATTTATTCAGTGAAAACCCCGGTCTCGTTGAGATCGGGGTTTTTGCGTTTCTGGTGTGGTTATCTTTCAGGGTATGGCTCTTGCCATGGGCAAAGGGTAATATCTGTCGGTTTCTCGTCAACGAGTTTAGGGTAAGTGATGTATTCCGAAGATGATGTTCGTCGCCTGACCTGGCAGTGCCGTCGCGGCATGCTGGAGTTGGATGTGCTTTTGGTTCCTTTTATGCAGGAAGCTTTTTCAGGGCTTGAACCGGAAGATCAGAATCGTTTTGTAAAATTATTGGATTCTGAAGATCAGGACCTCTTCATGTGGTTCATGCAGCGCTCAGTGCCTGAAGATCCGGACATGCGTCGGATTGTGGATATTATCCTTGAACGCGTTCAGCCCGCTTGAAATCCGCTTCAGCGGCAGTAATTGGCTGCCGCGCCTTTTGTATGGAATTACTCCTGTTTTGGGCCTGCTGGCTTTGACGCAGTTGGCTGCCGATCCTGCGCGACATGTTCTGATCCTGATTATCTATACCTTAGTGGGCATTGTCGTGTTTTGGAAGCTGCTGCTCGATGATCGAGCGGATGAAGTACAAGGCCTGAATTGGGATGTCGAGCACCAGATGATGTCGGTACTGACGGCGTCTGCTGAGTGGGTACCTGTGGATAAACTCTATCGGCGGCTGTCTGTGCCGGGATATTTTCAATTGCTGGTATTACAGCGTCGTGATCGAGCCTTGCCGTCCTGGGTGTGGATAACGCCTGACCGTCTGCGCAAGACCGAGGCCAGGCGTTTGCATGTGGCGATTCGCTGGGCCGCCCCTATCGCACAGAATCCGGCCACTGGAAATTGAGAGGGCAGAGAACGGTATCCCGTTTCTCTTTCATTACATCAGGGTAATCAAGGGTATAGTGGAGACCTCGACTTTCCTTACGGTTAATGGCGCTACCGATGATCAACTGGGCAACTGTGGCCAGATTGCGCAGCTCGATCAGGTCGGAACTTACCTTGTAATTGCTGTAATACTCGGCAATTTCCTGTAGCAGAAGTTCAATGCGGTGCTGTGCACGTTGCAGGCGCTTGGTTGTGCGCACAATGCCGACGTAATCCCACATGAAGCGCCTCAATTCATCCCAGTTATGTGAAATGATGACGTCTTCATCCGAATTGGTCACCTGGGATTCGTCCCAGAGAGGAATGTCGGCCTTTTCGTCGGGTATCTGATCGTGTTCGGCATTGATTGAACGGGCTGCCGCGATACCGAAAACGATACATTCCAACAAGGAATTGGAGGCCAGGCGATTGGCACCATGTAGACCGGTGAAAGCGGTCTCGCCGATCGCGTAGAGTCCTTCGAGATCGGTGCGTCCATCCCTGTCTGTCATGACACCGCCACAGGTATAGTGTGCAGCCGGTACGACCGGGATTGGATCTCGGGTCATGTCGATGCCGTAATCCAGGCAGCGTTGATATATGGTCGGGAAGTGTTCCTTGATGAAATCCGCAGGGCGATGGGAAATGTCCAGATAGACACAGTCACAACCCAGTCGTTTCATCTCGTGGTCAATGGCACGAGCCACAATATCACGGGGAGCCAGTTCCGATCGTTCATCGAAAGCAGGCATAAAGCGCGTGCCGTCGGGCAGCAGCAAGCGTCCGCCTTCCCCTCGGACGGCTTCGCTGATCAGAAACGATTTGGCCTGGGGGTGGTACAGGCAGGTTGGGTGGAACTGGTTGAACTCCATATTCGCAATACGGCAGCCGGCACGCCAGGCCATGGCAATGCCATCACCGGTTGAACCGTCACTGTTGCTGGTATAGAGATAGGCCTTGGCAGCTCCGCCTGTCGCCAGTACGACATGACCGGCTCTGAAGGCCTGGACATGCCCGTCACGCTTGTTCAGGACGTAGGCACCGATGCAGCGGTTATGAGGGAGCTTGAGTTTGCGTCGTGTGATCAGGTCAATAGCGACATGGTGGTCGAGCAGGCAGATATTCTCGGCACTGCGGGCACGCTCCAACAGAGTGGTATGTACGGCTCGTCCGGTGGCGTCGGCGGCGTGGATGATGCGGCGGTGAGAATGTCCGCCTTCTCGGGTTAAATGGAAATGATCGCCCTCGCGAGTGAAAGGAACGCCCTGCTCAATCAGCCATTGGATGGCCGAAGGGCCATTGTGGACAATTTGGCTGACGGCATCGAGACGGCCCAGTTCGGCACCTGCGATCAAGGTGTCGTTGATGTGGTCCTCGACACAGTCGCTGTCCTCCAGTACAGCGGCGATGCCGCCCTGTGCCATCCATGTTGACCCGCTTTCAAATTCGGCCTTGCTGAGAACCGCAATTTTGAGGTGAGAAGGAAGGTGCAGGGCGAGAGTTAATCCGGCTGCGCCGCTACCGATGACCAGTACATCGTAATCCAGGGGGGTGCCTTGGCTAGAACTCATATTCACATTCCGTACGTTTGCTGCGATCTATTATGCGGTTCACACCCTTGAGTGTCAGTATAATGACGAACAAATTTTTTTTGGAACTTCATTCTATATTCAGGCTCATAGTTGATGCGTGCCTGCTACAGACATGAGGTTGCAATGCATTAGGTCGGCGTTACATACTGCATCGAAATTTAAATCATCCTTGTGCAGCGTACAGGGATATTAAAGTCGCAGCGACTTAATTTAAGGATACCGAGTGTCTAACGAGAGTCAGGCAGCCAACGATCAGGTACTGGTCAAGCGAGTACAGGCGGGTGACAAGCGCGCTTTTGATCTTCTGGTGAAGCAGTATCAGCATAAGATTATCGGCTTGATAGGGCGCTATGTATATGACCCCCATGAGGCGATGGACGTGGCCCAGGAAGCCTTTATCAAGGCCTATCGTGCCCTGCCGGGGTTTCGTGGCGATAGTGCCTTTTATACATGGTTATATCGAATAGCGATCAATACGGCGAAGAACCACCTGGTATCACGCAGCCGACGTCCACCGGATGTCGATGTTGATGTGGACGATGCCCATTATGTCGATTCGGGGTCTGAGTTACGTGATCTGGAATCCCCGGAGAATGCGCTGTACCGGGACGAGCTGGAACGGGTGGTCAAAACGACATTGGACCGTTTGCCGGAAGACCTGCGAGTGGCCCTGACCCTGCGTGAATTCGAGGGGATGAGCTACGAGGATATCGCCAATGTGATGGATTGTCCCGTCGGGACTGTCCGGTCGCGTATTTTTCGAGCACGAGAGGCTATCGACAAAGAGGTCGCGCCCCTGCTTGCCAATTAGTCGGGTTGAGTGAGAAATGCCGTGTAATGGCACTCGAGGAAAAGCTATGCAAAGAGCAAATGATTCCATATCTGCGTTAATGGATGGCGAAGTCGGCGAGTTTGAACTGCGCCGTACGCTGGAGCAGGTGGCAGAAGACCCGGACATGGCCCGGCAGTGGCACCGTTATCATGTTGCTCGGGCCGGGCTGAAGGGGGAATTACAGGCGGGCCTTCGTTTCGATATCAGCGAAGGGGTCATGGCCGCACTGGAACATGAGCCCACCTATCATCCCTCGGCCTATGAGCGTGAAACGAGCACGGTGAAAGTGAAAAAGCCGGTTTCCAATTGGTGGCGTTCGGTCAGCAGCATGGCTGTTGCCGCTTCGGTAACGGCTGCCGTGATTTTGGGGGCAGGCAACTTTGACACCGCTCCGTCCCAAGCGCCCGGTTTTTATCTGCCCGGCTCCAGTGCAAATGGAGACCTGATGCGGACCAACCTGGGACGCTCCTCGAATGGTGTCGCCGGTTACGAGTCACCCGATGTCATTCGTCTGTCAGACGGGCTGAAGAAGTATATCGATCAACACCAGCATTTGGTCGGCGCTCAGCGGATGCCGCAATGGAGCACCAGGTGGATGCCGGAGGGGTATTCGATCGTACGTCATGAACTCCTGCCGCATGGTGAAGTGATGGTGTTTGCCAATGGTCGGGATGCATTTTCGGTCAGTGTGGAAGAGTTGGGGCATCAGAGCCTGCCGGAAGGTGTGGCTCAGGCGGATGGCTATATCGCGGTGGGCAAACGCCGCGGTGATCATTTCGTGACGGTTGTGGGGGATGTCCCCCTGATGATCGCGGACCGCATCGCCAGTGCCGTTCAGCCCGAGCAGTAGACATGATTGAAGAAGTTACGCTGGTTTCGGCGGTGGAAGCTCGCATGGTCAAGGTGATGGCGGCACGCACCAGTGCATGTGCGCAATGTGCGAGCAAGTCGAACTGTAGCCAGGGCGTGTTGTCCCAGTGGGGGCAGGGAAAAACGGTCGAAATCGAAGTCCAGAACCCCGACGCCCTTCCGGTCAAGCCTGGACAACAGGTCGTGATCGGGTTGGAGGAAGGCAGCCTGGTACGTGCTTCTCTACTGTTGTACATGCTGCCGCTGGCTTTGCTGATTGCAGGGGCCTTGCTGGGGGCAACCCTGGCCCTGGCCGAGTGGCAGCAAATCATCCTGGCGATCGCCCTGATGCTGACCGGCTTTGGTCTGGCGCGCCGACTAAGTTCGGGCAGAGCGGCCCAAAACCGTTATCAGCCGATCTTGCTCAGAATTGTTTGAACAGAAAAGGTGATATTTGATGAAAGCGATCAAGCTCAGTCTTTTTCTCGTTTTTGCGTATGTATGTGCACCGCTGCTGCATGCGGCATCCTTGCCGGATTTTACGGAATTGGTGGAAGATGCTTCACCGGCCGTGGTGAACATCAGTACGGTACAGAAATCGGACTCCCAGACCCTGTCGACTCCGTTCGGGCAGTTTCAGGGGCCCGGTGGTGAAGAGTTGCCGGAGATTTTCCGCCATTTCTTTCGTGACATTCCCCAATTCCGGGATCGACCCAATAAGGCGCCACGCTCGCTGGGGTCGGGGTTTATTATTTCACATGACGGTTACATCCTGACCAATCATCACGTGATCAAGGATGCCGATCAGGTGATGGTCAGGCTGAATGATCGCCGTGAGCTGGAAGCAAGCGTTGTCGGTTCGGATGAACGGACTGATGTAGCCTTGTTGAAGATTGAGGCCGATGACCTTCCTGTCGTACCGCTGGGGCGTTCATCCGAGTTGAAAGTAGGGGAGTGGGTCTTGGCTATCGGCTCTCCGTTCGGGTTTGATCACAGTGTGACCGCTGGCATTGTCAGTGCCACCGAGCGTGCTTTGGCCAATGAAAACTATGTACCGTTTATTCAAACGGATGTGGCGATCAACCCTGGGAACTCGGGTGGTCCTCTGTTTAATCTCGATGGCGAGGTGATAGGCATCAACTCGCAGATTTATACCCGTTCGGGTGGTTTCATGGGACTTTCCTTCGCCATTCCCATCGATATGGCTCTGGAGGTTTCAGAGCAGTTGAAGGGGCAGGGCTTCGTAGAACGTGGTTGGCTGGGCGTGCTGATTCAGGAAGTGAATCGTGACCTGGCTGAGTCCTTTGGCCTGAAAAAACCGGCCGGAGCCCTGGTCGCAAAGGTGGTGCCGGACGGTCCAGCGGCAGCAGCCGGCTTGCAAGAAGGCGATATCATTGTCGGCTTTAACGATCATGACGTCGTACTGGCATCCGATTTGCCGCCTCTGGTTGGTCGTGTCAAGCCGGGGGACGTTGCCGAGCTCGACGTTATCCGAGCCGGGCGCAACAAAACGCTGGACGTGACCATCGGTCACCTGCCGGGTGAAAAGGGCGACAAGCCGGCGAATGTTGAGAAGAAGCCGGTGGAAACCAGCCGCCTGGGATTGGTGGTGGCCCCTCTGCAGGACGAACAGAAAGACAAGTGGAATATCGTGTCCGGTGTCGTTGTTGAGCGTGTAGAGGATGGTGCCGGTGCTCGTGCAGGTCTGGTCCGCGGTGATGTAATCACGATGCTGAATGGTGAGCGGGTGGAAACCCTGGATCAGTTTCAGCGCATTGTGGCGGATTTGCCGAGTGGGCGTTCGGTTCCCCTGCGGATCGTGCGGCGAGGCAACCCCATGTTCATAGCGCTCAAGTCTGAATAAGCCATTGATAAGGGGGCTGCGGCCCCCTTATTGTTTATGGATAAGCAGGGTACTTCTGATGACCTGAGCCCCCTTCTTACGTTAAACTGCGTCCTCTTTTCAATCCTGTTTACAGCTGGAGTCGGGTAGCCCTATCGTGAGTAACCTGGATCATATTCGTAATTTCTCGATCATCGCCCATATTGACCATGGCAAATCCACACTGTCAGACCGCCTGATTCAGACCTGCGGGGGGCTCAGTGACCGTGAAATGGCGGCTCAGGTGCTTGATTCCATGGAGCTGGAGCGCGAGCGCGGGATCACTATCAAGGCTCAGAGCGTCACTCTTGATTACCATGCAAGGGACGGAAAAACCTATCAGCTGAATTTTATCGATACGCCGGGGCATGTGGACTTTTCCTATGAAGTCTCTCGTTCGCTGTATGCCTGTGAAGGGGCCTTGCTGGTAGTAGATGCGGCCCAGGGCGTTGAAGCGCAGTCTGTTGCCAACTGTTATACCGCCATCGAGCAAAGCCTGGAAGTACTGCCGGTTTTGAACAAGATGGACTTGCCTCAGGCCGACCCCGAGCGGGTACGTCAAGAGATCGAAGAAGTGATCGGCATTGATGCAACGGATGCCATTGCCTGTTCTGCCAAGACCGGCATGGGGATTGAAGATGTGCTGGAAGCGCTGGTGCGCGTAATTCCGCCACCCGAAGGTGATGTGGATGCCCCGCTGCAGGCTCTGATCATTGACTCCTGGTTTGATAATTATTTGGGGGTGGTGTCACTGGTACGTGTCAAACAGGGGACACTGAACAAAAAAGACAAGATTCTGATCAAGTCGACCGGTCAGGCGCACCAGGTGGATGCGGTTGGTATCTTTACGCCCAAGCGCAAGGAAACAGGTGTGCTCAAAGCCGGTGAAGTTGGCTTTGTGGTTGCCGGTATCAAGGATATTCACGGTGCCCCGGTAGGGGATACGCTGGTACCCGCCAAAACCCCGGATGTTGACAGCCTGCCGGGCTTCCAGAAGGTGCAGCCCCAGGTTTATGCCGGTCTGTTCCCGGTCAGTGCTGATGATTACGAAGATTTCCGCGATGCGCTGGAAAAGTTGACGCTTAACGACGCCTCTCTTTTCTATGAGCCGGAAAGCTCGGACGCGCTGGGATTCGGCTTCCGTTGTGGTTTCCTGGGCATGTTGCACATGGAAATCATCCAGGAGCGTCTGGAACGCGAATACGACATGGATCTGGTGACAACGGCACCGACCGTGGTGTACGAGATTGAGTTGAACAACGGTGACGTGGTTTATATCGACAGTCCCTCGAAACTGCCGGACCCGGGTTCCATTCGGGAAATGCGCGAGCCCATCGTGCTGGCCAATATTCTGGTGCCGGAGGAGTATCTGGGACAGGTCATCAGTCTTTGTGTCGAAAAGCGCGGTGTACAGAAAAACATGCACTTCGTTGGCAAGCAGGTGCAGGTCACTTATGAGCTGCCGATGGCTGAGGTGGTGTTGGACTTCTTCGATCGTCTTAAATCGGTCAGCCGCGGTTACGCATCGCTGGAATACAATTTTCAGCGTTTCGAGGCGGCCAAGCTGGTACGCATGGATATCCTGATCAACGGCGAGCGCGTGGATGCGCTGGCCGTGATTCTGCACCGTGACAATGCGGAATACCGTGGGCGTCTGTTGTGTGACAAAATGAAAGAGCTGATCCCGCGCCAGATGTTCGATGTTGCCATTCAGGCGGCTCTGGGAGGCAAGGTCATTGCACGTACTACCGTCAAGGCCCTGCGCAAGAACGTAACGGCCAAGTGTTACGGTGGTGATGTCAGCCGCAAGAAAAAGCTGTTGGCAAAACAGAAAGAAGGTAAAAAGCGGATGAAGCAGGTAGGACGTGTCGAAATCCCGCAGGATGCCTTCCTGGCCGTATTGAAAGTCGATAGCTAAGGCAGGGTTATGAATCTGGATTTTTCACTGATTTTGGTACTGATAACGGCAGTGTGCGGTTTGCTGTGGCTGCTGGATGCATTGGTGTTTGCGCCACGCCGCCGAGTGGCGCTGCAGCATGCGGAAATCCAGGCTCAGGGGAGTCTGCCGGATGAGCAGCGTACGGCACTGTTGCGTCAGCCGAGCTGGGCTGATACATCCAAGTCGATGTTCCCGGTGCTGTTGTTCGTGCTGCTGCTGAGGTCCTTTTTGTATGAACCTTTCCAGATTCCATCCGGTTCAATGTTGCCGACGTTGAAGATCGGTGACTTTATCCTGGTTAACAAGTATCACTACGGTTTGCGCCTGCCGGTCGTGAACACCCGCTTTGTCAGCAATAATGATCCTCAACATGGTGATGTCATTGTTTTTCGCTATCCTGAGGACACAGGGATCAACTTCATCAAGCGTGTTGTCGGCGTGCCGGGTGATGTGATTACCTACAGGGACAAGGTTCTGTACGTTAATGGTGTGGCCCAGCAGCAGGAGTTGCTGGCCAAGCTGCCACCCTCACGTCCTGAACAGTTGCTGCTGAACGAGGCCTTGGCGGATACGTCACATCAAATCTACCGTGATATCTACCGTCCGGTGGTGAATGGCGAGTGGACCGTGCCGGACGGCAATTATTTTGTGCTGGGTGATAACCGTGACAACAGCAAGGATAGCCGTTATTGGGGCTTTGTGCCGGAAGAGTTGCTGGTCGGCAAAGCGACTGCGGTATGGATGCACTGGGATGGCGTGTTGAGCCTGCCTGACTTCAGTGATATTCGTCGCATAAACTAGAGGATGCAATAAGATGGAACACGGCATAATGCGTTACCAAAAGGGTGCCTCTTTCCTTTCTACCCTGATTGTCCTGATGGTCGCGGGAATCTTTTTTACCGTTGGCTTCAAGCTGTTTTCGCCTTACTGGGATCACATGACGATAAACTCGATCGTGAAGACAACCAGTGAAGACCCGGACGAACTGGCCAAGCCGCTGCGTCAGCTGCGGGGAGATCTGGACAAGAAACTGTACATTAACCAGGTCAAGTTACCGGCAAAGGATTCGTTGCAGGTAACCCTGAAAGAGGGTGTGTACCATTTTGACCTGGCATACGAAATGCGGGTGCCGATGTTTTTCAACATTGATGCCCTGCTGACATTCAAAGAACATTACGAAGCTGTAAGACCTTGATTAAACCTGCTGCTGAACTGGCCCGAAAACTGGGCAACCCGTGTGCCGATACTGAACTGTTCGAGCTGGCGCTGACCCACCGCAGTTGTGGCAAGCGCAATAATGAACGGTTGGAGTTCCTCGGTGATGCGATTCTGAGTGTCGTTATTGCCGATGATCTGTATCAGCGCTTTCCGGCGGCACGGGAAGGTCAAATGAGCCGGCTGCGCTCGCGTGTGGTAAAGGGAGAAACTCTGGCCAAAATTGCACGTGAAATGCAGTTGGGAGATTATCTTCGGCTGGGCTCCGGCGAGTTGAAAAGCGGTGGCTATCGCCGTGACTCAATTCTGGCTGACAGCGTTGAAGCTATTATCGGTGCCGTCTACCTGGATCAGGGGATTGAAGCGGCCCGCCGTTTCATCCTGCACTGGTTTGCCGGGCATCTGGAACAGCTGGATCTCAACATCTCTCTGAAGGATGCCAAAACACGTCTGCAGGAGTTTTTGCAGTCGCGTCGAGTTGAACTGCCGCGTTACGAGCTGGTATCGGTCGAGGGCGATCCGCATGACCAGACCTTTCATATCCGGTGCGAAGTCGCGCTGCTGGAACAGCCGACTGAAGGGCGTGGCAGCAGTCGTCGGCAGGCCGAGCAAGAAGCGGCTCGTCGTGCCTTGCAAATGCTGGGACAGGAGGCTTGATCGTGGGTGAAGGTATTCTCCGTTGTGGCTATGTGGCCATTGTTGGGCGTCCCAACGTGGGCAAGTCGACCTTGCTCAACCATATTCTCGGACAAAAGCTGAGTATCACTTCGCGCAAGCCGCAGACAACCCGTCATCAGATACTGGGTATTCATACCGAAGGGGATCTGCAGGTTATCTACGTGGACACGCCTGGACTGCACAAGGACGACAAGGGCAAGGCGCTTAACCGATTCATGAATCGTACGGCTTCGGAAGCGTTGCGACATGTGGATCTGGTTGTATTTATTGTGGACCGCACGGCCTGGACCGATGAAGATCAGATCGTACTTGAAAAGCTGGAGCACGTACGGTGTCCGGTAATTCTGGCCGTGAACAAGGTTGACCAGCTCAAGGACAAGGATGCTCTCTTGCCGCAACTGGACTTGCTGGCATCCAAACGTCATTTTGATGCCATTATCCCGATTTCGGCCCAGAAGGGGCACAATGTCGAGCGCCTGCAGCGTGAGGTTGAAGCACGCATGCCGGAAGGCATGCACATGTTCCCGGAAGATCAGATTACGGATCGCAGCTCGCGCTTTGTGGCCGCTGAACTGGTACGTGAAAAGCTGATGCGTAATCTGGGAGACGAAGTGCCCTATGGTACGACCGTTGAAATTGAAGAGTTCAGCCATGATGGTCGTATTCTCAATATCAGCGCATTGATTCTGGTCGAGCGGGAAGGTCAGAAGCGGATTGTTATTGGTGACTCGGGTGCCGTTATCAAAACCATTGGCCGTGATGCACGTCTGGACATGGAAAAAATGTTCGACAGCAAAGTCATGCTGAACCTGTGGGTCAAGGTCAAACGAGGCTGGTCGGATAATGAACGGGCGCTGCAGAGTCTGGGTTACCGACACGAGTGATGGCGCAGCGCGTCGACGCCACTGCAGCCTATGTGCTGCACACACGTCCCTATCGGGAGACCAGCCTGCTGGTTGACCTGCTCACCCTCGAATATGGTGTTGTCAGTGTGGTTGCACGGGGGGCCCGCAAGCCGGGTTCCCGGCTGCGGCTCTGTCTGCAACCCTTTCAACTGTTGCAAGTGGGCTGGCAGGGGCGTACAGAGCTGAAAAACCTGCGCAGTGCCGAAGCCACGGAGGTGGGAGCCCTGTTGCAGGGACGAGCGTTGTTGTGCGGTCTATACCTTAACGAGTTGCTGCAGCGCCTGCTTAGCCCGTTTGACCCCCATCCCAAGCTATTTGTCCTGTTTCGTTACGCACTGAACGAGCTCAAGTCGGCCAGAGATATTGAAGGAGCGCTCAGGACGTTCGAGCGCCAGTTACTGGAACAGATGGGGTTTGCTCTGGACAGTTCGGTTCTGAGGCCTGACCGATGGTATGGCTGGCACCCCGAGTCAGGTTTGCAGCCTGTTGGCATCGGGCAGGGGTTTTCCGGTGCGCACCTGCTGTCCATCGAGCAGGACTGTTATGATGACCCGGCGGTACGGCGTACCGCCAAGCAATTAATGCGCCTGCGGCTGGCAGCCCTGCTGGGTGATCGGCCGCTGCGCAGCCGTGAACTTTTCCTGAAACGCAAAGGAGCTAAGGATGACTGAACCCGATCGTTTGCTGTTGGGCGTTAATATCGACCACATTGCCACCCTGCGACAGGCGCGTGGCACGCGTTATCCTGATCCGGTGCAAGCTGCTGCACTTGCGGAAGAAGCGGGCGCCGACGGTATTACCGTACATCTGCGTGAAGATCGTCGCCATATTCAGGATCGGGATATCGAAGTACTGGCACAGACGCTGCAGACTCGTATGAATCTGGAAATGGCCATTACCGAAGAGATGCTGCAGTTGGCCGAGCGGATTCGTCCCGCTCATGTCTGCCTGGTGCCGGAAAAGCGTGCAGAGCTGACCACCGAAGGCGGGCTTGATGTGCTTGGACAGGAGGCTCAGATCCGAGAGGTCTGTGAGCGCCTGGCGAACATCGACTGCGAGGTATCCCTGTTTATAGACCCCGAACCGGCTCAGATTGACGCTGCGGTGCGTTGCGGAGCTCCGGTTATTGAGCTGCATACCGGCAATTACGCCGACGCCGAAACCCCGGTCGAGCGTAGCGAAGAGCTGGAAAGGCTCAAGCGGGCCTCGCGCCACGCCTGGCAGCAGGGGTTGGTCGTCAATGCCGGTCATGGTCTGCATTATCACAATGTCGAACCGGTTGCCGAAATTCCCGAGATCAATGAACTCAATATCGGTCATGGAATCATTGCACGTGCAGTAATGGTGGGATTGAAGCCTGCTGTACAGGAAATGCGCGATCTGTTAATGCAGGTGCAGCAGCGGGTGCAAGCCCGCCGTGATGCCATTCGTTCATGATTGTTGGCATTGGTACCGACCTGCTGGAAATTGAGCGTATCAGGCAGGCGCTGGCGCGTACGCCACGGCTGCCTGAACGTATTCTGACGCTGCAGGAGCGGGCCGCTTTTCACCGGCACACCCGCCCGGAAATCTTTCTGGCGAAGCGGTTTGCGGCCAAGGAAGCGGCGGTCAAGGCGCTGGGGACCGGGATTGGCCGAGGTATCAGCTGGCAACATTTTGAAATATCTCATGACCCTCTGGGCAGGCCGCTTCTGTCCCTGTCCGGTGAGGCTGCGCTGGAGGCGGCCCGGCGCGGCATTCAGCGCTGGCATCTCAGTTATTCTGATGAGCGAGCCTACATCTCGGCTTTCGTAATTGCCGAAAGCGATCATGATTGTTCATGACTGGCGAGGCTGATATGATTCCATCTATGCTTATCAGGAATAAATAATCCTTTTCTTATACTCCAATGCAGAACCCTTGCGGAGCCTCCATGTCCATTGAATACCCCACTATCGCCGACTATGTCGGTCATACCCCTCTGGTCCGTTTACAGCGTCTACCGGTTGCCAACGGCAATACGGTGTTATGTAAGCTTGAGGGCAATAACCCGGCGGGTTCGGTAAAGGATCGGCCGGCATTGAGCATGATCAGTCTGGCCGAAGCGCGTGGCGATATTCAGCCGGGTGACTGCCTGATTGAAGCAACATCGGGCAATACCGGTATTGCATTGGCAATGGCGGCGGCGATCAAGGGCTACCGCATGAAATTGATCATGCCAGCGAATATGAGTGCCGAACGCAAGGCCGCGATGACGGCTTATGGAGCCGAGCTGATCGAGGTGACTCGCGAAGAAGGTATGGAGTACGCGCGGGACCTGGCGTTGGCGATGCAAAAGGCCGGAGAAGGTAAGGTACTGGATCAGTTTTCCAACCCGGACAACCCGTCTGCTCACTACACGGGCACGGGTCCTGAGATCTGGCAGCAGACCCAGGGTACGATTACCCACTTTGTCAGCTCGATGGGAACGACCGGTACCATTATGGGGGTATCGCGTTACCTGAAAGAGCAGAACCCGGATGTGCGCATTGTGGGATTGCAGCCGCAGGAAGGGTCGCAGATTCCGGGGATTCGGCGCTGGCCGGAAGCCTATTTACCGCAGATTTTTGAGCGCAGCCGAGTGGATGAAGTGATCGATATCAGCCAGACTGATGCGGAACAATGCATGCGAGCGCTGGCGAGAGAGGAAGGCATTTTCTGTGGTGTTTCCTCCGGTGGAGCCGTCGCGGGCGCCTTGCAGCTGGCACAAACTGTTGAGCAGGCAACCATCGTTTGCATCATCTGCGACCGGGGCGATCGGTACTTGTCCACAGGGGTATTCAACGACTAAATCGCCGTGTGCGGCGGGGCCTTCCGGGAACCTGCTCTCGCACTGAGCGGTCTTACCGATTAAAATATGCCTCCATCTTTGAAGGAGCGGGCCGTATCAGACCGGCTGACGCCCGTTTTTTCGTAATCGTCGCCGGGGGCAAGACAGGAGTGGCTCAGGCCATGGTGAAGGTTCGAGAAGATCACCCGATACGGGAAGATGGCACAGTCGATTTGGACCTCTGGTTGCTGCGGCTGCAGCAGCAGGTCGAAATCAGCGATATTGAGCAGATCAGGCAGGCTTGCCTGCTGGCCAAGGAGGCCAGGGCTGCCGTTGCCGATATGGATGACGATTGGGCACAGAATACGGGCGGCAGCTATTATACCGGCCTGGAAATGACTCAGATACTGGCCGAGTTGCAGCAGGATCAGGAGACGCTGGTTGCTGCCATCCTCTACCGCTCCGTACGAGAGCGAAAGCTGGCGCTTGATGTTGTACGTGAGCGTTTCGGCAATACCATCGCCGGTCTGATAGACGGCGTATTGCAGATGGCTGCCATCGGTAGCCGCAAGAACCCACGCTCTGATGATGCCGTGCTGGGAACCGGCGTTGCGCAGGTCGACAATGTGCGCAAGATGCTGGTGGCCATGATTGATGACGTGCGTGTAGCGCTGATCAAGATTGCCGAACGCACCTGTGCCATCCGTGGCGTCAAGAACGGAGACCGCAAGAAACGCTACCTGGTCGCACGGGAAGTGTTTGATATCTACGCGCCCCTGGCACACCGTTTGGGCATCGGCCATATCAAATGGGAACTGGAAGACCTTTCCTTCCGCTATCTGAAACCCAATGATTACAAGCATATCGCCCGTCTGCTGGATGAGAAAAGGCTCGACCGCCAGTTGTTCATCAACCAGGTTGTCGAGCTGTTGCGCAGCCGCCTGGAGGATGCTGCCATCGATGGCGAGGTCATGGGGCGGGCCAAGCATATCTATAGCATCTGGCGAAAAATGCAGCGCAAGAACATCGACTTCAGCCAGGTCTACGATGTGCGCGCCGTCCGTATTCTGGTGCCGGAAATTCGCGACTGCTACACCGTTCTGGGAATCGTGCACGGCCTTTGGCGCAATATTCCACATGAGTTTGATGATTATATCGCCTCTCCCAAACCGAACGGTTACCGCTCGCTGCATACGGCGGTATTTGGTCCGGAAGGCAAGGTGCTTGAAGTCCAGATCCGTACCTTTGCCATGCATGACGAGGCTGAACTGGGCGTTTGTGCCCATCATCTGTACAAGGGAACGGATACCCAGTCGCGAGGTGACGGCTACGAAGAAAAAATTGCCTGGTTGCGGCAGGTGCTGGAATGGCATGACGAGCTGGGTGATACCGAGGCACTGGGTGACATGCTGCGTGGCGATGTCATCCAGGACAGGGTCTATGTCTTCACACCGGATGGCCATGTAATTGATTTGCCGAAGGGCGCGACAGCAGTTGATTTTGCCTACCGTGTACATACAGAGGTTGGGCATCGCTGTCGTGGTGCCAAAGTGAACGGGCGCATTATTCCACTGAACAAGTCGTTGAAAACCGGGGACCAGGTCGAAATCATGACCTCTCGGGAAGAGGCGCCGCGCCGCGACTGGCTCAACAGCAATTACGGTTTTGTCACCACTTCTCGGGCACGGGCGAAGGTGGCGCACTGGTTCAAACTGCAAGCCAAGGAGCAAAACGCCGACGCGGGCCGCGACATCATTTTGCGCGAATTCAGGCGGCTGGCGCTGGACCCGAATGCTATTGATCTGGACAAGATCGCCAAGGCCCTGAATTACAAGGTGGCCGAAGATCTGTGCGCCGCGCTGGGCGCGGGGGACTTGCGCCTGTCCCAAATTATTCACGAGGCACAGCGTCAGGTTGAACCGGAGCGTTCCGCACCCCAGATGGACCTGGAACTGCCCGCCAGCCGCTCGACTTCATGTCCGCGCAAAGGTGGCAGCGGTATCAATATCCAGGGGATCGGCAACCTGCTGACTACGTTGGCGACCTGTTGTAAGCCGGTTCCCGGTGATCCGATTATGGGGTACATCACTCAGGGACGCGGTATTTCGATCCATCACGAGGATTGCCTCAACCTGATGACGCTGCGTGAAAACGAACCGGACCGGGTGATCAGTGTGGACTGGGGGGATGAGCATGAACAGACCTACCCGGTAGACATGACCATCGAAGCCTTTGATCGTCCGGGGCTGTTGCGGGATGTGATGATGGTACTGAGCAATGAAAAAATGAACATTTTGGCAGCCAACACCCTGACCGATCGCAAAAACAACATGGCGAGGCTCACTCTGACAGTTGAAATACCGCGCCTGGAGCGGCTTGGGCGTTTGATGGACAAAATCAATCAGGTTCCCAATGTGCTGGATGTACATCGAGAGCGCACCGGAGCCTGAGTATGGACTATACCCTTGATGATCTGATCCGGTTGATGGATGCGCTGAGAACCCCGGATTCCGGTTGCCCTTGGGATCTGGAGCAGACATTCGCCAGTATCGTGCCACACACACTGGAAGAAGCCTATGAAGTGGCCGACTGTATCGAGCGTGAGGACTGGCTTCACCTGAAGGATGAGCTGGGAGATCTGCTGTTTCAAGTGGTGTTCTATGCGCGCATGGCTGATGAGCGAGGCTGGTTTGATCTGCGCGCAATCATCGCTCAGCTGGTTGCCAAGCTGATCCGGCGCCATCCCCACGTGTTTCCCGATGGCACTCTGGACGGCAAGGGCGCCAATGCGCTTGCCGTGGAGCAGGTCGATAGCAATTGGGAAGCGATCAAGCAGCAGGAACGCAATGCCAAATCTCGCACCGGGGTGCTGGATGATGTCCCGCTGAACCTGCCGGGTTTGAGCCGAGCCGCCAAGTTGCAGCGCCGCGCCGCCCGGGTCGGGTTTGACTGGCCCGAAATTGGCGGGGTTATTGATAAGATCGAAGAAGAAATTGCTGAACTGCGCGCGGCTCTGGAGGCCGGAGATCGAGATAATGAGCGGGAAGAGATTGGTGACCTGCTGTTTGCTCAGGTGAATCTGGCACGCCACCTGGAGATCGATCCCGAGCAGGCTCTACGCAATACCAACGGCAAGTTCGAGCGCCGTTTCGGCCATGTTGAACAACAGGTTAGAAGCGGTGGTCACGACTGGAAACAGCTGGAGCTGAGCCAGCTGGATCAGTGGTGGGACGAGGCCAAGGCCAAAGGGCTCTAGTCACTATCGGGGCCTCGGCGACCACTCTGCTCCTGTCTTGAATTTCATACCAAGTGTTGCTACCGGTCAGGCCGCCTGATCGGTTAGCATCAGTGTCTATGGAATCGGATGGAGAGGATGGCATGAGTGACCTGCATGAAGCGTTGCGTGATGATGTCCGTGTTCTGGGCGAAAGCCTGGGACGTACCATGGAAACCCACCTGGGCTCGTCGTTTCTGGCGCGGGTTGAGCATGTTCGCAAGCTGGCCAAATCGGCGCGCCTGCACGAAGATGCCAGTCAGGACCAGCTGCGTCAGGCACTGGATGATCTGAATGAAGATGAAGTCCTGCCGATCGCACGGGCGTTTACCCAGTTTCTGAACCTGGCCAATATTGCTGAAGAGCACCACCGGGTGCGCCGGCATCTGGAAACGGCCGGGGATGAAGAGATTGATCTACTGGATCAGCTGTTTGCCGAATTCAAGACCGAAGGCCGAAGCGAGGAAGAGGTCTTGTCCTGTATTCAGTCGCTCAGTATTGATCTGGTGCTGACCGCCCACCCGACCGAGGTCAATCGCCGTACCCTGATTCAGAAGTATGATGCCATCGCCGAAACGCTGAAGCAGCGTGACCGAGGCGAACCGGTGCAAACACGTCTGGATCGTCTGATCAGCCAGATTTGGCACACCAATGAAATACGACAGCATCGCCCGACACCGGTTGAAGAGGCCAAGTGGGGCTTTGCCGTGATCGAAAACTCCTTGTGGAGCGCGATGCCGCAGTTCCTGCGCTTGCTGGATGCTCGGCTGCGGGACGAGCTGGGGGTTAGCCTGCCCTTGACGTGCAGCCCGGTACACTTCTCCTCCTGGATGGGAGGGGATCGTGATGGCAATCCCAATGTGACGGCGGAAGTGACCTCAGAAGTACTGTTGCTGGCACGCTGGATGGCCGCTGATCTTTATGCTCGCGATGTTGATCAACTGCGTGCCGAGCTCTCCATGCATGAAGCGAATGCGGAATTGCGGCAATTGACCGACGGCCACCCCGAACCCTATCGGGAACTGCTGAGTCGAGTCCGCAGCCGTCTGTTGGAAACCCGTAACGGCATTGAGGACTACCTGAAAGGCCGCCCCGGCAACCCCGAACGCTGGATCAGTGACCTGGATGAACTGCTGGAGCCGCTGCTGGTGTGTCATCGTTCTCTGCTTGAGTCCGGCATGTCCTGTATCGCGTCGGGCGCGTTGGAAGATGTACTGCGCCGTATTGCCTGTTTCGGCCTGACCCTGGTGCGTGTGGATGTGCGGCAGAATGCGGACCGTCACACCGAGGTCCTGGATGCCTTGAGCGAGTTTTACCAGCTGGGGCGTTACAGCGAGTGGGATGAAGCCCGCAAGCAGGCGTTTTTACTGCAGGAACTGAGGACACGCCGGCCATTGCTGCCGCACCGCTGGCAGCCTGGTGAAAGCGTGATGGAAGTGATCAACACCTGTCGCGTGATCGCCGCCAACCCTGAATACAGCCTGGGCTCCTATGTCATCTCCATGGCCAGTAAGCCTTCCGATGTGCTGGCCGTCAATCTTCTGTTGCAGGAGGTAGGTGTTGAGCACAACATGCGGGTGGTGCCGCTGTTTGAAACGCTGGACGATCTGGACAATGCGCCCGATTGCATTGCGGCTCTGCTGTCGATCGACTGGTACCGGGACTACATCGACGGCCATCAGGAAGTGATGATCGGCTATTCCGACTCTTCCAAGGATGCAGGACAGCTGGCCGCAGCCTGGGGGCAGTACCGGGCTCAGGAAGCACTGACTCGATTGTGTCACCGGGAAGGTGTTCGATTGACTCTGTTTCATGGTCGTGGCGGTACTGTCGGGCGCGGTGGCGGTCCCAGTCATACGGCCATTCTGGCCCAGCCACCGGGTTCGGTGGGCGGCAGTCTGAGGGTGACCGAGCAGGGGGAGATGATACGCTTCAAGTTCGGTATTCCCGAAATTGCCGTACGCAACCTGACCCTGTATACCGCCGCTGTCCTGAAGGCAACGCTGAGCCCCGGGCCTGAAGCACGGTCGTCCTGGCGTACCCTGATGGATGATATGGCGGCCTGCGGGATGACGATTTACCGTTCACTGGTACGCGATGAGCCGCAGTTCGTTCCCTATTTTCGTGCGCTGACGCCGGAGCAGGAGCTGGCCAAGCTGCCACTGGGGTCGCGTCCGGCCAAGCGCCGTGCGGATGGGGGAGTTGAAAGCCTCAGAGCCATTCCCTGGATTTTTGCCTGGACGCAGACGCGTTTGATGCTGCCGGCGTGGCTGGGGTCGGGGGCCGCGCTCAAAATGGCCATTACGGACGAACAATTGCCGCTGTTGCACGAAATGTACAGGGAGTGGCCTTTTTTCCAGTCCTGGATCGACATGCTGGAAATGGTGTTGGCCAAGAGTGACGTGAACATCTCGGCGTACTATGAACGACGTTTGGTATCACCCGAGTTGCAATCGTTGGGCTCCAGCCTGCGCCTGCGGTTGGAACAGGCGGTTGAACAGGTCAAACTGATCAAGCGGGAGCCGCGGCTGCTGGAAGGGAATAGCGTGATTCGACAATCCATCGAGGTGCGTAACCCCTATATCGATCCCTTGCATGTTCTGCAGGCCGAATTGTTATTCAGGGATCGTAACCAGCCTGACCAGCGTCTGGAGCAGGCATTGATGATTACCATGGCGGGAATTTCGGCGGGTATGCGCAATACCGGCTGACAAATTCCCGTTCCAAGAGGGTTGAATCACCTACAGGCTTTGCGTAATCTCGATGACCTTGTCAACAATCGACCCCTGTTAGATCTAATGTCGAATTGTATTCAAGGGGCCCTGGCGGATAGCCTGAAGAGACCCCTGTAGCCAAATTTCAGCGCGGTGGCATGGCAACCGCGCTCAGCTTTACCGATTACTATAACGTTCAGGAGACATGATACATGCGCATTATTCTGCTTGGAGCACCCGGTGCGGGTAAGGGCACGCAAGCCCAGTTCATTACTGAAAAATACGGTATCCCCCAGATCTCCACCGGCGACATGCTGCGTGCAGCGGTCAAGGCGGGTACCCCGCTGGGCAAGCAGGCCAAGGAAGTGATGGATGCCGGTGGTCTGGTATCCGATGACATCATTATCGGCCTGGTGAAGGAGCGTATCACCGAAGCGGATTGCGCCAAGGGTTTCCTGTTCGACGGTTTCCCGCGTACGATTCCTCAGGCTGATGCCTTGAAGGATGCCGGTGTTGATATCGATGCCGTGGTTGAGATCGATGTGGCCGATGAAGAAATTATCAAGCGCATGAGTGGTCGTCGTGTACACCCGGCGTCTGGCCGTACCTACCATGTGGTGTTCAATCCGCCGAAAACCGAAGGTCAGGATGACGTTACCGGTGAGGAACTGGTACAGCGTGAAGACGACAAGGAAGAGACCGTGCGTCAGCGTTTGAATGTATACCATGAGCAGACCGAGCCCCTGATCAGCTATTACCGTGGCTGGAACGAGCGAGGCGAAGCCAAGGCACCTGCATATGTGTACGTTGAAGGTGTTGGCAGCGTTGACGATATCCGCAACAAGGTTTTTGCCGGTCTGGAAGGCTGATCGCGGACTCCCTCGTTGAGAAAACCGCCTCAGGGCGGTTTTTTTGTGTCTTTTGCCGCATAATAGATGGTCGTTATTCCTTCTCTTGCACATTGGGAGTCCCATGAGCCAAACCGATATCTTTGGTCTGCATGCTGTTACCAGCCTGTTGAACCGTAACCCCGGCCGTGTGCGTCGTTTGCTGGTGCAGCAGGGACGTGGTGATGAGCGTCTGCAGCGTTTGCTGGACAAGGCGGAGGCTCAGCGGATCAAGGTCGTTGAAGAACCTCGGGCTCAACTGGATCAGCGTGCCGGTGGGGGGCGCCATCAGGGCGTTATCGCGGAATGTGAGCCGATCAAGGCGTTGTCGGAAAAGGCGCTGGGCGCATTGTTGGATAATGCCGGGAGCGCACCGCTGATACTGGTGTTGGACGGGGTGACCGACCCGCATAACCTGGGGGCCTGCCTGCGCACGGCCGATGCGGCAGGAGTTGCTCTGGTCATTGCGCCCAAGGATAAATCGGCGCCGCTGAATGCCACGGTGGCCAAGGTGGCGTGTGGAGCAGCCGAAGTCGTGCCCTATATTCAGGTCACCAATCTGGCGCGTACCCTGCAGGCGTTGCAAGAGCGCGGTATCTGGATTACCGGTACTGCAGGGGAAGCGGACGGTGAGTTGTATGCGGTAGACCTGACAGGCCCTCAGGCGCTGGTCATGGGTGCTGAAGGCAAGGGGATGCGTCGTCTGACTCGTGAGAACTGTGACCAGCTGGTCAGTATTCCCATGGCGGGCGAGGTGAGCAGTCTCAACGTATCAGTGGCGACTGGCGTATGCCTGTTCGAAATGGTGCGGCAGCGTCAGGCCAAGGTCGCTGCCCAGAAGTGAAAGAAGGACAGGCCGACGGATGTCGGCCTGTCGGTAACGGCTGGAATATCGTTCAGTGCAGCAGCTCGTGCACATGAGTGGCGATCATCAGCTCTTCGTTGGTGGGCATGACGCGTACCCTGATGGCCGAGTCGTTCGTGCTGATGACCCTGTCGTTACGTTGGTTGGCGGCTTCATCCAGGGTGATGCCCAGCCAGCTGCAGCGTTTGAGCACGCGGGCGCGGACATCGGCGTCATTTTCACCGACGCCGCCGGAGAAGACGATCTGCTCGACGCCTTCCAGCGCGGCTGTCAGCCGGCCCATTTCCAGGGCAATGCGGTAACAGAACAGCTCTATCGCTTCTTCGGCGGCTGGAGCATCGGCCTGATGCAGCGTTTTCATGTCAGAGCTGATGCCCGAAATGCCCAGCCAGCCGCTTTCCTTGTATAGCAGATGCTCCAAAGCATCGACATCCATGCCTTCCTCGCGCATCAGGTACAGCAGTACCCCCGGATCCAGGTTGCCGGTGCGGCTGCCCATGGGCAGGCCTTCTACAGCGGTAAACCCCATGCTGGACGCGATCGAGTGTCCGTTACGAATCGCACACATGCTGGCGCCGGCTCCCAGGTGGCAAGCGATGGTATTCAGCTGTCCCTTGCCCGTCAGAGTCAGCTGACGTTGGATATATTCGTAGGACAGACCGTGAAACCCGTATCGATGTACGCCCTTTTCGGCCAGACGGCGGGGCAGTGCATACAGGCGCTCAAGCCGTGGTTGAGAAGCATGAAACATGGTATCGAAGCAGGCGATGACCGGCAGCTCCGGAGCCAGTTCGCGGCAGGCCTGCACCAGTTTCAGGTTAAAGGGTTGATGCAGGGGCGCCAGTGGAATCAGCGTGCTCAGATCAGCCAGTTTGGCGTCGTCCAGCAGAACGGGGGTCGAGTAGCGATCGCCGCCATGAACTACTCGGTGACCGGTTGCAATCAATCGCGCCTCGGGTTGGTGTGTTTCGACCCAGCGCAGAACCGTCTGCAGGGCGAACTGGTGCCGCTGGTCATCAGGGATTGATTGGCACTCCAGCTCGCTGGAGTCCAGTACCCGGTTCTGCTCGTCACGGACCTTGAACAGGGTTGGGCACCCTGACAGGTTTTCCACTTTCAGGTGAATCAGGCAACGCAGTGCACCTTCGTGCAAGGTATAGAGGCCGCATTTAAGACTGGAGGAACCGCCATTGACCGTCAGGATGGTATCCATTATTTCCCTCCCTTGGCATGGTGAACCATATGTGAGGCCAATGCGCAGGAGGCCAGGCGGCCCAGAGTGCCTTCGGCACGGCTGGTCAGAATAATGGGTACGCGTGCGCCTACGGCCAGGCCAGCTGACTTGGCATCTGCCAGATAGATCAACTGCTTGGCGATCATGTTCGCCGCTTCAAGGTCGGGCGCCAGAAGAATATCGGCATCACCGGAAACCGGTGACTTGATATGCTTGTCGATGGCGGCCTGCAAGGAAATGGCGTTATCAAACGCCAGGGGGCCATCAATGATACCTCCATTGATCTGTCCACGATCCGCCATCTTGCACAGGGCAGCGGCATCGATGGTGCTTTGCATGCCGGGCTTGACCTTTTCGACCGCCGCCAGAATGGCAACCTTGGGCTGGCTGTTCCCCAGTGACTGACAAAAATCGATGGCGTTCTGGACGATGTCGCGTTTGATGCTCAGGTCGGGCGAGACATTGATGGCCGCATCGGTGATGACCAGGGGCTTGTGGTAGTTGGGCACGTCGAAGACAAATACGTGGCTCAGACGGCGTTCGGTGCGGATGCCCTTGGTCTTGTGGATTACGGCGCTGAGCAACTCCGATGTTCCCAGGCTGCCTTTCATCAGTGCGTCGGCCTTGGCTTGCCGGACCAGAGAGCAGGCGCATTCTGCGGCTTCATGGCTGTGTTCGGTCGGAATGATGTGGTAGGGCGCCAGGTCGATATTGTCGGCCTCGGCAGCCGCACGAATTTTGGCTTCCGGTCCGATCAGCAAGGGTTCGATAAGCCCTCGTTCGGCAGCCTCAATGGCACCGAGCAGGCTATTGTGATCGACCGGATGGACAACAGCCGTACGAATGGGGCCACTCTTGCATGCCTGCTCGATGAAAAACTCAAGCTGGTCATGCATGGGAGGTGTTTCGGTAGACGCGGGTGAATCGGCAGTAATCGACATGAACAATCCCTCTGTTTAACAAGCCATCAAACTAATGATCCATAGTGAATCCATTATGACGCGGTGCAACATAAAGTGGTAACGAAAAGCGACAGGGGTTGATCGAAGACAACAGGGGGACAGGCCGAGCATGAAACCCGGCCGTGGAGGCGGTTATTCCACCGGTGTTTTCAGCGTGTCCTGATAGGGAGGCCAGCCCAACGGTTTGCCGCCCAGCAGGTGCAGGTGAATGTGGTAGACCGTTTGCCCACCGTGCGTATTGCAGTTGAACACGGTCCGGTAGCCGCTTTCATCAAAACCCTGTTGCTTGGCAATTACGCCAGCCGCCTGGATCATGTGCCCCACCAGTGCCTGATCTTCGTCCGCGATGTCGTTCAGCGTGGCAATATGCTTGCGCGGGATAATCAGGCAGTGAAAGGGAGCCTGCGGGTTGATATCACGAAATGCCAGTACCTGATCATCTTCGTAGACAACCTCGGCCGGAATGTCGCCGGCGAGGATTTTACAAAACAGACAGTCCATAACACGCTCTTGTTATCGTTGAAAGTAGTAGCCACCAGTATAACGGCCTAGCCAATACTCTCAACAGCCAGCTCCTGTGCCTGCGGCGGACAGGCATAGGCCTGGACAACAGCGCCGTCTGTGGTCACGGACTCCAGTCGAATATCGAATCCCCAGAGCCGGTGCAGGTGCTTGAGCACTTCATTGGTTGAGTCGCCCAAAGGCTGTCCATTATGCATGTAATGTCGCAGTGTCAGGGCGCGATCGCCCCGTACATTGACATTGTAGACCTGTATATTGGGCTCGCGATTGCCCAGGTTGTACTGCGCCGCCAGCGCTTCGCGAATGGCTCGGTAGCCGCGCTCGTTATGAATGGCGTCGACTCTCAGAGTCGGGCGACTGCTGTCGTCCATAATCGAGAACAGCTTGAGTTCACGGATCAGGCGTGGCGACAAAAACTGCAGAATAAAGCTTTCATCCTTGTAGTTGTGCATGGCGTCCATCAGTGTTTCACGCCAGTGACTGCCGGCAATATCCGGAAACCATTCGTGATCTTCAGCGGTGGGGTTTTCACAGATGCGGCGGATATCCTGCATCATGTTGTAGCCCAGGGTGTAAGGGTTGATCCCGTTGAAGTGAGGACTGTTGAAGGGAGGCTGGTAGATCACGCTGGAGTGAGAGTGCAGAAACTCCATCATGAAGCCTTCGGTCACCAGGCCTTCGTCATACAGCTGGTGCAGCAGGGTGTAGTGCCAGAAGCAGGCCCAGCCTTCGTTCATCACCTGGGTTTGTTTCTGTGGATAAAAGTACTGTGCAACCTTGCGCACAATGCGGATCACTTCGCGTTGCCAGGGCTCGAGCAGGGGGGCGTTTTTCTCGATAAAGTAGAGGATGTTTTCCTCGGGCTCTGTCGGGAAGTGGGGGTGTTGAGCGGCGTCGTCCTCGCCACGCTGGGGAATGGTTGTGTTCCACAGATCATTCAGGTGGCGCTGGATGTACTCTTCGCGGGCACACTGGCGTTCACGCTCCTCGGCTGCCGTCAGAGGGCGCGGACGCTTATAGCGGTTGACTCCATAATTCATCAGTGCGTGGCATGAATCGAGCAGCTGTTCGACTTCATCGACACCGTGCCGCTCTTCACAGCGGCGAATAAAGTTCTTGGCAAACAGCAGGTAGTCGATAATGGCGCTGGCGTCGGTCCAGGTTCGAAACAGGTAGTTTCCTTTGAAAAAGGAGTTGTGCCCGTAACAGGCATGGGCAATGACCAGAGCCTGCATGGTGATGGTGTTTTCTTCCATCAGGTAGGCAATACAGGGGTCGGAGTTGATGACGATCTCGTAGGCCAGTCCCATGCGACCGCGCTTGTAGTTCTGTTCGGTCTCGACGAACTGTTTGCCGAACGACCAGTGATTGTAGTTCAAGGGCATGCCGACTGAAGAATAGGCGTCCATCATCTGTTCCGAGGTGATGACCTCGATCTGGTTGGGGTAGGTGTCCAGGCCGAAGTCGGCGGCGATGCGGCCAATCTCGCGGTCATAGGTTTCTATCAACTCAAAGGTCCAGTCCGATCCGGTGGAGATCGGTTGGCGGGCTTTAGGACGATTCATGGGCACCCTCCGTGCGCTTTTCGAACAGGCGGCGGAATACCGGATAGATTTCACCGGCATCGGTAATCTGCTGCATGGCAAACTGTTCCTTGAAGGCTTCCTGGACATGTTCGTATTCGTGCCACAGATTTTGATGCGGCCCACTGGTGATCTCGACATAGGCGTAGTACTGGGTCTTGGGCAGGATTCGCTCGGTCAATATCTTGCTGCAGGTAGCCGAGTCGCCATCCCAGTTATCGCCATCGGAGGCTTGAGCGATATAGATATTCCAGTCCACCGGCGGGTAGCGGGCTTCAATGATGTCGGCACTTAATGCCAGCGCGCTGGAGACGATGGTGCCGCCGGTTTCGCGGGAGTAGAAAAACTCCTGTTCATCGACTTCCTTGGCGTGCGTATGGTGACGTACGAATACGACTTCAATCTGCTTGTAGTTGCGGTTCAGAAACAGGTAAAGCAGGATGAAAAAGCGTTTGGCGATATCCTTGATGCTTTGCGTCATGGAGCCGGAGACGTCCATGACGCAGAACATGACAGCCTTGCTGGAAGGCATGGGCACGCGGACCAGGTTGGTGTAGCGCAGGTCAAAGTCATCCAGAAATGGCAGCTTGCTTGAAGTTTTCTCCAGTTCCCGGATGCGCAGGCGCAAAGCATCGAGTTTTTCATTGCGTTCGAGCGAAGGTGGGGCTTCTTCCAGAGCCCACAGTTCCTTGCGCAGAGCTCGAATCTGCTGCCGTGTTTCCTTGTCGGTGAGCGCGATTCGGCGTGCGTGGGCCGCTCTGAGGGAGCGCACGATGTGCAGCTTTTCAGGAGAGCCCGAACTGGTAAAACCGGCGCGGC
Source organism: Marinobacterium marinum (assembly GCF_013868415.1). Taxonomy (GTDB): domain Bacteria; phylum Pseudomonadota; class Gammaproteobacteria; order Pseudomonadales; family Balneatricaceae; genus Marinobacterium; species Marinobacterium marinum. The sequence continues at coordinate 29,686 of NZ_JACEMT010000035.1, forward strand.
GCGTTTCGAATGAAGTGGCGTCTTTCAGCTGCTTGCGTACCATCCAGGGCAGCTCCAGGTCTTCAAACATGAAATCCAGAAACTCTTCCTGGCTGATATTGAAGGTAAAGTCGTCTTCGCCTTCTCCCTGATTACTGGCCTTGCCCTGGCCAGAACCCGCGCCGCCTCCGCTTTCCGGGCGGCGGAATTCGTCCCCCTCAATGAATTCCTGGTTACCGGGAAAGATCTTGTGACGAATACCGCCTTCCCCATGATGAAAGGCGGGTTCGGAAATATCGCGCTTGGGAATGGTCACCTGTCCGCCCTGGTCGATATCCCTGATCGAACGGTCGTGTATCGCCTCTTCCACAGCCTTTTTAATATGCTGCTTGTAGCGACGCAAAAAGCGCTGGCGGTTGACCGTGCTTTTTTTCTTCGCGTTCTCTCGGCGATCGATGATATAGCTCATATATCGGGCTCCCGGAGGGCAGCGCCGGCAATGCCTGCCGGGCTGCTCGGTTCAGTTCCTTCCTTTGTGTACAACTCCCTGTTGTGGGCTTACTGCGATTTGCGTACGCGGATATACCATTCGGACAGCAAACGGACCTGTTTCTCGGTATAGCCACGCTGGATCATGCGTTTAACAAATTCGCCGTGCTTTTTCTGATCATCGGAGGACGCTTTCGGATTGAATGAAATGACCGGCAACAGGTCCTCGGTGTTGGCGAACATTTTCTTCTCGATGACCGAACGCATTTTTTCATAGCTGTTCCAGGCCGGGTTCTTGCCATTATTGCTGGCTCTGGCGCGCAGCACAAAATTGACGATTTCGTGGCGAAAGTCCTTGGGATTACTGATACCGGCCGGTTTCTCGATTTTCTCCAGTTCCTCGTTAATTGCCTGACGGTCCAGAATGTCGCCGGTTTCCGGGTCGCGATATTCCTGATCCTGAATCCAGAAATCGGCATAGGTTACATAACGGTCGAAAATATTCTGTCCGTACTCGGAGTAAGACTCCAGATACGCGGTTTGAATCTCTTTGCCGAGAAAGTCGATATACTGGGGTGCGATGTATTCCTTCAAGTGGCCCAGATAGCGATCCTGAATGTCGTTCGGGAACTGCTGTTGGCTGATTTCCCGTTCCAGCACGTACATCAGATGTACCGGGTTGGCAGCTACTTCGGTGGGGTCAAAGTTGAACACCTTGGACAGAATCTTGAACGCGAAGCGGGTCGACAGACCATCCATGCCTTCGTTGACGCCGGCGGCATCCTTGTATTCCTGCATGGATTTGGCACGCGGATCGGTATCTTTCAGGTTTTCACCGTCGTAGATGCGCATTTTCGAGTAGACACTGGAGTTTTCCGGTTCCTTGACGCGTGACAAAACCGTGAACTGGGCCAGCATACTCAGGGTATCCGGCGCACAGGGCGCTTCGTTCAAGGAGCTGTTCTCCAGCAGTTTCTCGTAGATATGCACTTCTTCGGTGACACGTGTGCAATAGGGCACCTTGACGATATAGACACGGTCAATGAACGCTTCATTGGTCTTGTTGTTCTTGAAACTCTGCCACTCGGATTCGTTGGAGTGGGCGAGCAGAATACCGTCATAGGGAATGGCGCCCATACCTTCGGTGCTGTTGTAGTTGCCTTCCTGGGTGGCGGTCAGCAGCGGGTGCAGTACCTTGATTGGGGCCTTGAACATCTCGACGAATTCCATCATCCCCTGGTTGGCGCGGCAGAGTGCCCCCGAGAAGCTGTAGGCATCCGGGTCGTGCTGTGGATATTCTTCCAGTTTGCGGATATCAACCTTGCCGACCAGGCTGGAAATATCCTGGTTGTTTTCATCCCCCGGCTCGGTCTTGGCGATGCCGATCTGGTCCAGGATGGAGGGGTAGAGCTTGACCACCCTGAATTGAGTGATATCGCCGCCATACTCGTGCAGACGCTTCACGGCCCAGGGCGACATGATACCGTTCAGGTAACGACGGGGAATGCCGTACTCCTGCTCCAGAATATTGGCATCCTCTTCGGGGTTGAACAGGCCGAGAGCTGATTCGAAAACCGGCGAGCCCTTGATGGCATAAAAGGGGATATGTTCCATCAGGTGCTTCAGCCGTTCAGCCAGTGAGGACTTACCGCCGCCAACCGGGCCGAGCAGGTACAGAATCTGTTTCTTTTCTTCCAGTCCCTGGGCGGCGTGCCGGAAGTAGGACACGATATTCTCGATCGCCTCTTCCATGCCGTAAAACTCGTTGAAAGCGGGGTAGCGCTTGATGACCTTGTTGGAAAAAATGCGGCTGAGACGTGGATCGCGTGCGGTATCCACCACCTCGGGTTCACCAATGGCCTTGAGCATGCGCTCGGCCGCATTGGCGTAGACTTCAGGGGTCTCCTTGCACAGGTTGAGGTATTCCTGCAGGCTCATCTCTTCCTGCTGGATCGATGAATAACGGGCCTTGTAGTGGTCAAAGATGCTCATGCTCACCTTCCTGTTATTTGCGCTAGCCTCTGGGAATTCAAATGCTTATAAACCGGCAGCCAGCGTTCTTCGCTGTTTTCAGTGTAGTCCAGATTGGGCAGAGTCAAGGCGGTAAGTGAGGGTAAAAAAGTATAGAAGCGGATCTGTATGCTTGTGCCGGCAGGGGGTAGCGAAGGGGAGGGCGGCTTCCCCTTCGCCCGGAGTTATTCGGCCAGCGACTGCAGCAGCGCGTGCATGAAATGAGCCGCCTCTCCTCCGGTGGCTGCTCGATGGTCGAACGTCAGTGACAACGGCAGAATGCGGTGTATGCACAGGCTGCCATCAGCGGCTACCGGCATGGGGCGAATAACGCCTGCGCCCACAATGGCGACTTGCGGAGGCAGTACGACCGGACTGGCATAGCGGCCTGCCAGTGTACCGAAATTGCTTAGTGTAATGGTTGCGCCCTGCATCTCGGACGGTGGAATGGCACGGGCCTTGACGTCCTTCCTGAGCTGATTGAGGCCATTGCGCAGATCATTGCTCGAGCGTCGGGCAATATCGCGCAGCACGGGTACGAACAACCCCTGGTCGGTGTTGACGGCAACGCCCAAGTCGACCCGGTCGTGCAAACGTCGCGTCAGTTGTCGACCATCGAACCAGGCATTCAGGTCGGGTGCCTGCTGGCAGGCCGCCGCAATCGCCTGTACCAGACGCATGGTGATATCCGTCCCTTCGGGCCAGTGATCGATATCGGCATCTTCGTACAGGCTAACCGGCACGACTTCTGCGTGAGACATCGCCATGGCTCGGGCCATCTGCTTGCGTACGCCTTTCAGAGGTTCGGCGGTCCCGAATGACTGGTCGATTTCAGCCGCTCGCTCGACATCTCGGCTGGTGACGCGGCCCTCGGGACCACTACCGCTTACGGTGTCCAGGTTAACGCCCAGCCGCAATGCCAGGGCGCGTACGGCGGGGGTACTGGAGTACCGGGCGGCCTGGAGACTGCTGGGGGCCGCACCGATAATAAAGCTTTCCTGTTGGTTGTCGTGGGTCGTTGACTGGTTCAATTGGCCGACCACGGTGCCACTGTCGGTTTCCTGTTCACCGGCAAACTCCACCAAAGGCTCACCGGTATGTACGGTCTCGCCGGCACGGCCAAAAGTGTGAGCGATCACTCCGGCTTGAGGCGAAGGAATTTCGACGATCGCCTTGGCGGTTTCGACCGAGAGCAGAATCTGGTCTACTTCAACCCGGTCGCCCTCCTGTACATGCCATTCAACGATTTCGGCTTCGGGCAGGCCTTCGCCCAGGTCGGGCAGTTTGAAATATTTCATCCTGAATACTCCATGGTCTCTTTGACCGCCATGATGATGTCGTCAACATCGGGCAGATACAGCTGTTCATTGCGGTAATAGGGCATGATGGTGTCATCACCGGTGACCCGCCTGGGCGGAGCTTGCAGGGATGTGAGTACTTGCTCGCAAAGGGTGGCCGATATTTCGGCACCCAGACCGCCATGATGAGGTGCTTCGTGGATGATGACGCAACGGCCGGTTTTTTTGACTGAGGCGATCAGTGTGGCATGGTCGATGGGATTGAGTGTAGCGACATCAATTACTTCGCACAGGATGTCGTCTTCCTGCTCCAGTCGGTGAGCCGCCGCAAGGGTCTCCTGAATCATGGCACCCCAGCTGATCAGGGTGATATCCCGGCCTTCTCGCAGGGTGAAACAGGTGTCCAGCGGCAAAGCGTTACCGTCATCTTCCACCAGCGTTTTACTGGCACGGTAAATTCGCTTGGGTTCCAGAAAAATGACCGGATCGTCGCAGCGTATGGCAGCCAGCAGCAGGCCATAGGCGCGCACCGGAGACGAGGGGATGACGACTCGTAACCCCGGTATGTGCGCCAGCAGCGCTTCGGTACTTTCGGAATGGTGCTCAGGCGCATGGATGCCGCCACCAAAGGGCGCCCGCAGCACCATCGGGCAGCTCAGACGTCCCCGGGTACGGTTGCGCATGCGGGCTGCGTGGGCGATCAGATGCTCGAGGGCCGGAAAAATGAACCCCATGAACTGAATTTCCGCAACAGTACGAATCCCCTGCGTCGACAGGCCGACACTCAGGCCGGCAATCATGGTTTCCGCCAGCGGCGTATCAATAACACGGCGTTCGCCAAAGCGGGCCTGAAGTCCATCGGTCGCGCGGAAAACGCCGCCATTGGCGCCAATGTCTTCGCCCATCAGCACCACATCGGAGTCGTCCTCAAGGGCACGAGCCAGGGCCAGGTTGACAGCTTCCAGCAGGGTGATGGCATGGTTATTCATGGTCGGCCCCTCCCTGTTGACGGCGTTGCTGCCGGGTCTGCGCCTGTTCGCGCTGCTCGGCCAGCTCCGCCGGACATTCGGCGTACAGATGGTTATACAGTTCATCCACGCCCTGTGGTGGCGTTGCTTGATACACGGTGATTGCGGCCTCAACCAGCTGGCGTGCTTCCGCCAGCCAGGATTGCTCTCGCACCTCGTCCCAGAGTGCTTGCCGGTGTAGCCAGTTGCGCAGCCGAGCGACGGGGTCTCGGGTCCAGGCGGCTTTCAGCTCGTCGGCGGGGCGGTAGCGGGTCGCATCGTCGGCAGTTGTATGATCAGACAGGCGGTAGCTGAGGGCTTCGATCAGAGTGGGGCCCTTGCCCGCTCGCGCCCGCTCCAGTGCCTGGCCGACCACATCATGCAGAGCGACGGCGTCGTTGCCGTCGACCTGTTCGCCACGAATACCGGCCCCCAGGGCTTTCTGAGCCAGGGTGGGAGCAATACACTGCTTACTGCGCGGGACCGAGATGGCCCACTGGTTGTTGTTGATAATAAAGACAACCGGCAGTTGCCAGGCACCGGCCACGTTGATGGCTTCCAAAAAGTCGCCCTTGGATGTGCCGCCATCACCGATCATGGTCAGGACAGCCTGATGTTCATTGCGCAGCTTGAGAGCCGTGGCGACACCACAGGCGTGCAGGCATTGGGTGGCAATCGGCACCGCATTGGGCAGGTCTCGGTGCATTTCCGGCGCGGCGCTGCCGCGTTCGTCCCCGCCCCAGTAAAGCAACAGCTGGGCCATGGGTGTGCCGCGTATCATCTGCATGGCATGATTGCGATAGTAGGGTACCAGTACGTCTTCCGCTTGCATCAAGGATGCGCAGACCACGTCAATGGCTTCGGCTCCTAACAGGGAGGCATAGGTTCCCAGCTGGCCGGTGCGTTGCAGGCTGATGGCCCGTGTATCGAACTGGCGCGCCAGCACCATCTGCTGGTAGTAGCCGACCCAGGGCGTCTCGCCGCAGGCCCAGGCGGGCATGTCGGCCAGCGGATTGCCCGCGTCATCCAGATAGCGGGTCAGGCGGATTTCGCCTTGATAGCTGACTTCATGCATGGCGATGCTCCTGTTCAGAAAGGGGAGTGGTTGCGGCTTTGAGCAGCGCTTCTGCATGCAGGTCGGCCACATGATGGACTGACTGGCGGGTACGGTCGGCCTCATTGAACAGGTGTGTCAGGGTGTCGCCAATGGCGCGAATTTTGGCATCGCGCTGCTCGCCGTCAATACCGGCATGATGCAGAGCCACGTGGATAAGTCCGCCTGCATTGATGACATAGTCCGGCGCGTAGAGGATATTTCGTGCCCGCAGGCGGTTGCCGTCCTCATCTTCGGCCAGCTGGTTATTGGCGCTGCCGGCGACCAGCGCGCAGTTGAGTTGCGGGATGGTGGTGGCATTGAGAATGGCACCCAGACCGCAGGGGCAGAACACATCTGCCTCGACCGCATAAATGGCATCGGCTGCCACCGCTTTGGCGTCAAACTGGTCGACACACAGGCGGACCTTGTCCGGGTCGATATCGGAAACGATCAGGCGGGCTCCGGCCGCGTGTAATCGCGCGGCGATGGCGTGGCCGACATGCCCCAGCCCCTGAATGCTGACGGTCAGTCCCTCGAGTGTGGTACGTCCCAGACGATGTCGAACTGCCGCCTGAATACCTGCAAAAACGCCCAAAGCCGTATGTGGCGAAGGGTCGCCGCTGGCGCTGGTACAGCTGACAAAACGGGTTGTGGTGGCAATGCTGTCCATGTCGCTGACCTCGGTACCGCTGTCCATGGCCGTGATATAACGCCCGCCGAGCTGCTCAACAAAGCGACCGAAGGCGGCCATCAGGTGGTGACGGTCATAGGGTTGTTCGGGTTCGATGATGACAGCCTTGCCACCGCCATGGGGCAGACCGGCCAGGGCTGCCTTGTAGCTCATGCCATGGGCCAGTCGCAGGGCATCGGTGACGGCATCCTGCTCACGGGCATAGTGGATACAGCGACAACCGCCGATGGCGGCACCTCGAGCGGTCGAATGAATGGCAATAATGGCCTTCAAGCCGCTGGCCGGATCCAGACCGAAGTGAAGGTCGGTCAGACCGGCGTGTTCCATCTGCTTGAACATAACGGGGTCCTCCGCTGGTTAGGTCAAGCCGGAATACGGATATGAAAATCGGCGTTGTCGAATCTTGTGGATCGCTACGCCGTTATATTTGGAATAGCACAGCTGTGCCCAAAGTACAGTTTCAGGATCAAAGATTTACGGTGAACGGCATTGGCTTGTGCAGGCGCACCAAAACGGCAGGTTGAGCACGGATCCACGCTTTGAGGCAGCCAGACATTTAATTGTTGCGCTGCAGCCAAAACGCCGGACCAGCGAGCGGGGGAACAGAAGTCCCCCCGCGCAACGGATATCAGAGTGTGGTTGCGGACAGAACCAGTGCGGCCGCGATCAGGGCAGATCCGGTCAGGCGTTGTTGCCACATTAGCGCGGCGGGATCGGCAAAGCGACGACGCAGCCCAGAGGCCAAGCCGCTGTATCCGGTCATGATGCAGGCTTCACTGGCCATCAATGTGGCGCTGATGATCAGCAACTGCAGCCATTGCGGATGGATGGGATCGATAAATTGTGGAATCAGAGCGAGTAAAAACATCAGTCCCTTGGGGTTGGTCATATTGACCATAAGGGCCTGCAGAAAGCGCTTGTGGGGTGGGGCAAAAGCATGTGATTCGATATCGGCGGACTTACACCGGCGCCAGAACTGCAGTCCCAGCCAAGTGAGATAGGCGACGCCGACCCACTTGAGTATCGTAAACCACTCGGGGGCCGTTGCCAGCAGTTTGCCAAGGCTGAAACAGACCACCAGAATCTGGACACCATATCCGCAGACCAGGCCGAGGGTATTCCAGCCAGCCCCCCGGATACCATAGGTCAGGCCCGCACCCATGGCGGTTGCGGCGCTGGCGCCGGGAGACAGACTGATTAAAATAGCGGTGCCCAACAGGGCCAGCCAGATTTCCACATTCATTCAGGATTCCTCAGGAACGCAAACAGCCGCCCGAAGGCGGCTGTTTCAACACTCGAAAGGCTTAGCCATTCTCGCGTGCGATGGCGCGGTAGGCGATATCGGTACGGAAGTATGCATCCTTCCAGCTGACGTCCTTCAGCAACTCGTAGGCACGCTGTTGGGCTTCGGTTACGCTTTCGCCCAAGGCCGTGATACAGAGCACGCGACCACCGGCGGTGACCACGTTGCCGTTGTCATCCAGCTTGGTGCCGGCGTGGAAGATCTTGCTGCCTTCCGGACAACTTTCCGGCAGGCTGATGACGTCACCCTTGGTGTAATCGCCGGGATAGCCACCGGCAGCCATGACAACACCGACGGACTTGCGCTCATCCCAGTCGGCGGTGGTCTGGTCCAGTTTTCTGTCCAGCGCCGCCAGGCAGAGCTCAACCAGAGAGGACTTCAGGCGCAGCATGATCGGCTGGGTTTCCGGGTCACCGAAGCGGCAGTTGTACTCGATCACTTTCGGCGTACCATCGGCCATGATCATCAGGCCTGCATACAGAAAGCCGGTGTACTCGTTGCCTTCCGCTTTCATGCCGTTCACGGTCGGCATGATCACTTCGTCCATCACGCGCTGATCAATCTCGGCCGTGACAACGGGGGCCGGGGAGTAGGCGCCCATGCCGCCGGTGTTCAGGCCAGTGTCGCCGTTGCCGACGCGCTTGTGGTCCTGGCTGGTGGCCATCGGCAGAACATTGTCACCGTCGACCATCACAATGTAGGAGGCTTCCTCACCGTCGAGGAACTCCTCGATCACTACGCGGCTGCCTGCATCACCGAAGGCATTGCCGGCCAGCATGTCACGGATCGCTTCTTCGGCTTCTTCCAGCGTCATCGCCACAATAACACCCTTGCCTGCCGCCAGGCCGTCGGCCTTGACCACAATCGGAGCACCTTTCTCACGCACATAGGCCAGTGCCGGCTCCACTTCGGTGAAGTTCTGGTACTCGGCAGTGGGAATCTGCTGGCGTGCCAGGAAGTCCTTGGTGAACGCTTTGGAGCCTTCCAGCTGGGCAGCGCCGGCAGTCGGGCCGAAGATTGCCAGACCCGCCTCGCGGAAACGGTCGACTATACCCGCCACCAGCGGAGCTTCAGGACCGACGATAGTCAGGGCGACGCTGTTATCGCGGGCGAAAGCGACCAACGCCTCCAGATCCATCACGTCAATGGCCACGTTTTCCAGCTTGGGCTCGGTTGCCGTACCCGCATTGCCCGGAGCGACGAAAACACGTTCAACGGCTGCATCCCGTGCTGCCGTCCATGCCAGGGCGTGCTCACGGCCGCCGGAACCAATAACCAGAATATTCATCTTGCAGATCCCTTCTATTAGTGACGGAAATGGCGCATGCCGGTGAAGACCATTGCCAGACCATGCTCATCGGCGGCGTCGATCACTTCCTGATCGCGCATGGAGCCGCCCGGTTGAATGACTGCCGAGATACCGGCTTCCGCCGCGGCATCAATACCGTCGCGGAACGGGAAGAAAGCATCGGATGCCATGACGGAGCCCGGTACTTCCAGACCCTCGTCGGCAGCCTTGATACCGGCGATCTTGGCAGAGTAGACGCGGCTCATCTGGCCGGCACCGATACCGATGGTCTGGCCGTTTTTGGCGTAGACAATGGCGTTGGACTTAACGTATTTGGCCACTTCCCAGCAGAACAGCAAATCGCGGATTTCCTGTTCGGTCGGCTGGCGCTGAGTCACGATTTTCAGCTGGGACGCATCGATCATGCCCAAGTCGCGGTCCTGAACCAGCAAACCACCGTTGACGCGCTTGTAGTCGAGGCCCTGTACGCGTTCCCGGGTCCACTCGCCGCAGGCCAGCAGACGCACGTTTGGCTTGGCGGCGACGATGTCGGACGCTTCCTGGGACACGGTTGGTGCGATGATCACTTCAACGAACTGACGGTCGACTATCGCCTGCGCGGTCTTGCCGTCCAGCTCGCGGTTGAATGCGATGATGCCGCCGAACGCGGAGGTCGGGTCGGTCTGGAAGGCACGGTTGTAGGCTTCCAGAATATCGCTGCCAACTGCAACGCCACAGGGGTTGGCGTGTTTGACGATCACACAGGCCGGTTCCTGGAACGGTTTGACGCACTCCAGCGCCGCATCAGTGTCGGCGACGTTGTTGTAAGACAGAGCCTTGCCCTGCAGCTGACGAGCAGTAGCTACGCTGGCTTCGGACGGGTTGGCTTCGACGTAGAAGGCCGCACGCTGGTGCGGGTTTTCACCGTAGCGCATGTCCTGCGCCTTGATGAACTGGGTGTTGAAGGTACGCGGGAAGTCGGCCGGCACTTCTTCATCGTCGCTTTCCACGATGGCGCCCAGGTAGTTGGCGATCATGCCATCATAAGCGGCAGTGTGTTCGAATGCTTTGACTGCCAGGTCGAAACGGGTCTTGTGTACCAGACCGCCGCTGCTTTTCAGTTCGGCAATGATATTGTCATAGTCGGAGGCGTTAACGACGATGGCGACATCCTTGTGGTTCTTGGCGGCTGAACGCACCATGGTCGGACCACCGATATCGATGTTCTCGATTGCCATCGGCAGGTCGCAATCCGGGCGAGCGATGGTCGCCGCGAACGGGTAAAGGTTGACTACAACCATGTCGATCGGCTGGATATCGTGCTCGTCCATGACGGCATCATCGGTGCCGCGACGGCCCAGAATACCGCCATGCACTTTGGGGTGCAGGGTCTTGACGCGGCCGTCCATCATTTCCGGGAAACCGGTATAGTCAGAGACTTCAACCGCCGGGACGTTGTTGTCGCACAGCAGCTTATAGGTACCGCCGGTGGAGAGAATCTCGACACCCTCGGCGCTCAGGGCCTGCGCGAATTCGACGATGCCGGTTTTGTCCGACACGCTGATCAGCGCGCGGCGGACAGAGGTAATATTCTGTTCAGACATGGTATAGCTTCCCGTTCAGATGAATTCGTTACAGCAGGCCGTACTGCTTCAATTTCTTGCGCAGCGTGCCACGGTTCAGGCCGAGTACCTCGGATGCCTTGGTCTGGTTGTCCTTGGTATAGGCCATCACGCTTTCAAACAGCGGGGCCTCGATTTCGGACAGAACCATCTGATAGACATCGGTAACAGGCTGACCATCCAGCTGCTTAAAGTAGCTGCTCAGTGACTGATGCACGGTATCACGCAGGGTCTGCTGCGGGATCTGTGCCTGTGCGCTGCTGTTTGTCTGTTTCAAGTCTTTGGTATCCACTGTACTTCTGTACCCAATCCAGGGATCAGGCGGCCTCATGCCGGGCCGCAAAAAAAGCGACGATGGCGCTCACCTGATCTGATGCTGTTTCAAGTTGATTAAATCGTTGCCGAAAGTCCCTGTTGTCGCTGCTGTTTTGCAGGTACCAGCCCACATGCTTGCGTGCGATGCGCACGCCAAGATAGTCCCCGTAGAAATCGTGCAGGGCCTGCAGGTGCTCAAGGAGGATCTCTTGCTGTTTGGCCAGAGCCGGTTCGGGCAGGAGTTCGCCGGTGCTTAGATAATGGGCAATCTGACCCAGCAGCCAGGGGCGTCCCTGGGCCGCACGGCCGATCATCACTGCATCGGCACCGGTATGTTCCAGAACGCGAGCGGCCTTTTGGGGAGAGTCAATGTCTCCGTTGGCAAACAGGGGAATACTGATCGCTTCGCGAATGCGGGCGATGGTGTCGTATTCGGCCTGTCCCTGGTAGCGGTCGGCGCGGGTACGTCCATGTACGGCCAGTGCGGCGATACCGGCGGCTTGCGCCATCTCGGCGATACGGACACCGTTGCGGGTGTCCGGGCACCAGCCGGTGCGGATCTTCAGGGTGACCGGAACATCCACGGCAGTGACGACTGCCTGCAGAATGTCATTGACCAGCTCTTCGTCACGCAACAGGGCGGAACCGGCAGCCTTGTTGCAGACCTTTTTGGCCGGGCAGCCCATGTTGATATCGATGATCTGGGCACCATTGGCCACATTGAGTCGGGCCGCCTCGGCCATCATCTCGGGATCGCCACCGGCGATCTGGATTGAACGGGGTTCGGCTTCACCGGTGTGGTCCAGGCGAAAACTGGACTTTCGGGTATGCCAGAGTCGGCTGTCGGACGTGACCATTTCGGAGACGACCAGTCCGGCGCCCATGCGGCGACACAGCTGCCGGAACGGGCGATCGGTCACCCCGGCCATGGGGGCCAGAATCACCCGATTATCAATGCTGTATGGGCCGATCCTGAACATGCCGCATCCTGTCAAAAGGGTAAAAGAAACTCCATTCGCTGCATCACTGCAACAAATTCAGGGTTAACTTTCGGAAGGTGGGCAATGATACTCTTTCGGCCCCTTAGGGCCAACCATTTCTGATGAAAAATTAACCTATCGTGTCGCCGGCGGGGCTGCAGGTGTCAGCTTGAGTTCATAGCTGACGCCACGACGGCCGGGTGAGGCCAGTTCCAGCTCGATCTGCATTGGCTGGCCGGTAGGCATGCGCATCCGATCGACAGAACGGGTATCGAGATACTCTTCGGGCTGGAAGGTGCGCTGAGCAACCAGGCGGCCCTTGAGGTCGGTGAAGCGGAGCTGCAATCCAGGCCAGGGCTGACTGAATGCGGCCCTGTTCTCCAGCAGAATGGTGGCGCTGAGCGCATCGGCATACTGCGGGTGGGGTTGCAGGTGCAGCCCCTGGTTATTGATCAGAGCCAGAGCGTTCTGTTGCAGCGAGCAATCGACCTGTTCGCAGAGCAGGGCATACAGGCTTTTCAGTTCGGCATATTGCGCCAGGTGGGCGCGTTCGAACCAGAGCAGTTGCGCCGTCAATGCCAGTGCGGCGACCAGACTGAGCAATAGCCACCCGGTTGTGGCGACGGGGTTGCCGTCACGGTCGGGCGTGGGACGAGTGATGTCGCCGCTACCGGCTCGCAGGCGCAGGGTATCGAGAGCGGGCACTCCTGTCGGCGTGCTGGCCGATGCCGCCGCGTCACGGCTGGCACGAGGGCCCAGGGGGATCGCATTGCCGGTGGCTGCGGCTGTGCTGAGAGGGGGGGCGGAAACGGTATTGGTGGCTGGATCGGCCGATATTTCCGTGACAGGGGACGAGTCTGACTGTGTCACGGGTGTTGGTGTGCCGGTTTGCTCCGCAGCCGGTTTATTGACCGGAGGCGGGGGGATGCGCGTATCGGCCGGCTCGACACGTTCGGCTTCCGGCAGGGCATGAAGCCTGGCGTCGAACACGCACAGACAGGCACCACAGCGCACCTGCCCCCGGGCCAGCTTGAGCTGGCCTGCGGTCACACGAAAACGGGCATGACAATCGGGGCAGCGCGTTATAACCAAGTATCAGCTCTCCTGCTTCCGGGTACCGCTGATGCGGATCCAGCCTTCACGTTCACCGGGGGCATCCATCTCGAACCATTGACTATAGGTGGATACTATCTCATCCGCCTGTTGGGACAAGAGCCCGGAGAGCAAAATGCGGCCATTCGGCTTGACGCGTGCGGCCAGAGTCGGAGCCAGTTGGCACAGGGGGCCGGCGAGAATGTTGGCAACGAGCAAATCCGCTTCAATCAGCGGGGCGTCCAGCGGCAGGAAGGTATCCAGCGTTGCGGCCGGTAGCCGGTTGCGTTCCAGGTTGTCGCGGGTGGCGGTCAGAGCCTGGGGATCGATATCGATTGCCTGCACATGACGGGCGCCCAGCAGCAGAGCGGCGATTCCCAGAATGCCGCTGCCACAGCCGTAGTCAACCACCTGCCTGTCATCCAGTGTTTGGGCATCCAGCCACTCCAGGCACAGGGCCGTGGTCGGGTGGGTGCCGGTACCGAAGGCCAGACCGGGGTCCAGCATCAGGTTGACGGCACCGGGTTCGGGCGCTTCGCGCCAGCTGGGGCAGACCCACAGGCGGCGACCGAACTGCATCGGGTGGTAATGATCCATCCACTCCCGCTCCCAGTCCTTGTCTTCCAGAATCTCGGCCTTGAACTCGGGCAGCGGGTTCAGGTCTGCGCTCAGTGACTGTTGGGCGTTGTGCAGCAGGTCCAAGGTTTCACGCAGGTCATGCTCGGCAGCAAAGAGGCCGGTGACGACGGTCGAGTTCCATAGCGGTGTGGTACCCAGGTCCGGTTCGAAAATCGGCTGGTCGGCAGCATCCTGATAGGTGACGGCGGCACAGCCCGCGGCCAGCAGCAGGTCTTCGTATGTGTCGGCCTGTTCCGGAGGAATGGAAACTTTGATCTGTAGCCAGGGCATGGCTCGGCTCCTATTGCGTGTTGGACCAATTATGTAACAAATGTTTGATGTGGGGAATCCGGTGTACGCTACCCAGTGTTCTGGTTGAAAGTCTTTGATCGGGTCGGCAGAACATCGGCATGGTGTTACGGAGAGGGAAAACAGCCCGGTTGTCCGGGCTGTTGTCGGTCACCTCATTCAGAGGCCAAGCTTTTTCTCGAGATAATGGATGTTGACGCCACCGTGCGCGAAATTGGTATCGCGCACGATATCCTGATGCAAGGGAATATTGGTTTTGATCCCTTCGATCAGCATCTCGTCCAGTGCACTTTCCATGCGTGCCAGTGCTGTCTCGCGATCATCGGCAAAAGTGATCAGCTTGGCGATCAGCGAGTCATAATGCGGTGGTACGCTGTAGCCGCTGTACAGGTGAGAATCGACACGAATGCCGTTGCCGCCTGCCGCGTGGAAATGCGTCACCGTACCCGGGCTCGGCATGAACGTTGTCGGGTCTTCCGCGTTCAGACGGCATTCGATGGAATGACCGCGCAGCTTGATGTCGTCCTGAGAGTAGGACAGCGGCAGGCCGGAGGCGATGCGCAACTGTTCCTTGACGATATCCACACCGGTGACCATTTCGGTGACCGGGTGTTCGACCTGCACACGGGTATTCATCTCGATAAAGAAGAATTCACCGTCTTCGTACAGAAATTCGAACGTACCGGCACCACGGTAGCCGATCTCGATGCAGGCATCGACACAGGACTGCAGAACCTTGGCACGGGCGGCTTCGTCAATCATCGGAGCCGGGGCTTCTTCGACCACCTTCTGGTGACGGCGCTGCAGCGAGCAATCGCGGTCGTACAGATGAATGGCGTTGCCCTGCCCATCCGCCAGCACCTGCACTTCAACGTGGCGCGGCTTTTCAAGGAATTTTTCCATGTAAACGGTGGCATCACCGAAAGCGGCAGCCGCCTCGGATTTGGTCACCTGAACGGCACTGGCCAGATGTGCTTCGGTATGGACCACGCGCATGCCGCGACCACCGCCACCGGCAGCGGCCTTGATGATTACCGGGTAGCCGATGCGGCGAGCGATCTTGTAAACGGCTTCGCTATCTTCCGGCAGCGGGCCGTCCGATCCTGGCACGGTGGGTACACCGGCTTTTTTCATCGCCTCGATAGCCGATACCTTGTCACCCATCAGGCGGATGGTATCGGCGCGCGGGCCGATAAAGGTAAAGCCCGAGCGCTCGACCTGCTCGGCGAAATCGGCGTTTTCCGCCAGGAAACCGTATCCCGGGTGAATACCGACAGAGTCGGTGACTTCAGCGGCACTGATAATGGCCGGGATGTTCAGGTAGCTCTGCGGTGAAGGCGCGGGGCCGATGCATACCGCTTCGTCGGCCAGACGAACGTGCATCAGGTCCCGGTCGGGCACAGAGTGAACCGCCACGGTCTTGATACCCAGCTCCTTGCAGGCGCGGAGGATACGCAATGCGATCTCGCCACGGTTTGCAATCAGCACTTTATCCAGCATAGTGAAAATCCTTGGTCAGCAATCAGGCGATGGTGATCAGCGGGTGGTCGAACTCGACCGGCTGGCCATCTTCGACCAGGATGCTTTCGATCACGCCTGTTTTGTCCGCTTCGATTTGGTTCATCATTTTCATTGCTTCCACGATGCAGATTACATCGCCGGCCTTGACGCTCTGGCCCACTTCCACGAAGGGTGCGGAGGTCGGGGAGGGGGAGCGGTAGAAGGTGCCGACCATCGGGGAGCGAACGGCATGCCCGGCCGGTTCGTCTGCAGCCGGTGCTTCAGCGGCTGGAGCGGCAACCGGAGCGGGTGCGGCAACCGGAGCTGCAACAAGCTGTGCCGGTGCAGGAGCTGCTGCTACAACACTGCCGCCGCGGCTGATACGGACAGACTCTTCGCCTTCCTTGATCTCGATTTCATTGATGTTGGATTCTTCCAGCAGCTCGATCAGCTTTTTGACTTTGCGAATATCCATACTAAGACGGCTTCTCTGATTCTGATGTTTTTGGGGTAGCTCTATCGAATCAAGCCGACGCCAGCGTCAGGCGCTGGTGAGCGGCTTCCAGTGCAAACTGGTACCCGGCCGGGCCGAGACCACAGATGACACCCACGGCCTTGTCCGACAGATAGGAGTGCTGACGGAAAGGTTCACGGGCATGCACATTCGACAGATGAACTTCGATAAAGGGTATACCGACGCCCAGCAGGGCATCGCGTATGGCAACGCTGGTATGAGTAAAGGCGGCCGGGTTGATAATAATGAACTCGGTACCTTGAGCGGGCGCCTGATGGATGCGCTCAATCAATTCAGACTCGGCGTTGCTCTGGAAGCATTCGGCCGAATGCCCCAGCGACCCGGCACGGAACAGAATCTGCTGCTCGATATCGGCAAGTGTGGTAGACCCGTAAATGCCGGGCTCACGGGTTCCGAGCAGGTTCAGATTAGGACCGTTCAAAACCAGAATATGAGCCATTCAGGTGCTCCGCAGATCGTGTGTGCCAGGGGGTTAAATCAAGGTTGACTAGTGTGCATGAAAGTCAAAACTCTGTCTATGCCGTTGCAATAATTTCGGTCGTTAGCGGCCAGTTTGGCGAAGATAGCTGACATAGACTGGCATCCTGTTGATTAACGGGGTCTGTATAGGATTTTGGTGCGATTGACCGGTTTACAGAATTTCGCCATAGTGCGATGCAGCATTCATGACTGCCGAATACGGTGGGCCACAATATTATCAAGGAGAACTGGGTGGAGCGTTTAGAACGGTTCTGGTTAACCCTATGGGACGGTTTCAATTCCGGCCGCAAACTCAAACTTTTTCTGGCCGCGATTCTGGCCTGGTTGCTGGTAGCGGCGGCAGTAGGAGTGTACTGGAGCTTTGAGCCCGACCGCTTTGATGTCGGTGAGCAAGCGCGGCTGCAAACGGCAACAGAACAGCCGGTGACCGGTGCCTATACGGTAACAACCCTGATTCACCAGATCGAGATGCTGCTGGAGAAACCCGGCGGCTATATCAGTAACGACATCCTGCCGCCGGGCATCTGGCTGGACAATATGCCGGCCTGGGAATTTGGCGTACTGGTACAGGTGCGCGACATGAGCCGTGCGCTGCGCAAGAGCTTCAGCCGCTCGCAATCCCAGTCGACCGAAGACCCGGCACTGGCCAAGGCGGAACCGCTGCTGCATTTTGATCACCGCAACTGGATCCTGCCGTCCAGCGAAAGCGAATATCGCAAGGCCCTGAAACATCTGCGTGACTACCGCACTCGACTGGTGGACACGGACAAGCAGGACGCCCAGTTCTATGCTCGTGCCGACAATCTGCGCGACTGGCTGGATGATGTGTCGACCCGTTTGGGCAGTCTGTCACAGCGCTTGAGTGCGAGTGTAGGACAGCGTCGCATCAATACGGATCTGGCCGGCGACAGTGCCGGGCGTCAGGCTACCGTCTCCAGTGACGAGCTGGAAATCAAAACGCCCCGACTGCAGGTAGACAACGTGTTTTATGAGGCGCGTGGTACGGCCTGGGCACTGATTCACATGCTGGAAGCGGTGGAAAGGGACTTTGGCGATGCGCTGGATAAGAAAAATGCACGTGCCAGCGTGCGTCAGATCATCCGTGAACTGGAAGCAACCCAGTCGACAGTTTGGAGCCCGGTGATTCTGAACGGTACCGAGTTCGGCTTCCTGGCCAACCATTCACTGGTGATGGCGTCCTATATTTCGCGCGCCAATGCGGCGATTATCGATTTGCGTGACCTCCTGTCTCAGGGGTAAATGCGGAGAGTAAGCGACTATGCGCAGAGTGGTATTCAATCAAAAGGGTGGGGTCGGCAAATCCAGCATCGCGGTCAATCTGGCCGCGATCAGCGCCAGTCGCGGAATACGCACGCTGGTGGTTGATCTGGACCCGCAGTGCAACTCGACTCATTATCTGCTGGGGGATGCGTCGAACCAGCCGCAGACCGATGCCTACGGTTTTTTTGAGCAGGCGCTGAGCTTTCAGCTCAAACCACGCTCAGCAAGCGAGTTTGTACATGAGACGCCATTCGAACACTTGGCGATTCTGCCTTCTCATCCTGAATTGGGCGACCTGCAGTCCAAGCTGGAGAGCAAGCACAAAATCTACAAACTGCGGGACGCGATTGATCAGCTGGCGGACGAGTACGAGGCGATCTATATCGACACGCCGCCGGCGTTCAACTTTTTCACCCTGTCGGCACTGGTGGCGGCCGAGCGCTGTCTGATTCCTTTTGACTGTGACGAGTTTGCCCGTCAGGCGCTGTATAACCTGCTTAACAATGTACGGGAAACCCGAGCCGATCATAACGCTCTTCTTGAGGTAGAAGGTATTGTGGTGAACCAGTATCAGCCGCGAGCCTCCCTGCCACAGAAGATTGTAGCCGGTCTGGAGGCCGAGGGGTTGCCGGTGCTGACCACGCGGCTGTCGTCTTCGGTGAAAATGAAAGAATCGCACAACGAGGCGCGTCCCCTGATCCACATGGCTCCGGCGCACAAGTTGACACAGGAATTTGTGCAGCTGTTCGAGGAGCTGACAGCGGGTCATTGAACCCTTGCTCTGAGGCATAAAAAAACGGAGCCATCAGGCTCCGTTTTTGTCTATATCGCCAGGGGAAAGGCCCGAATACTACTGCTTATCCGGTGCGATTACCCGACCATCACTCATAAACACGCAGTCGCGTTGAGCGGCACTTTCCCGTGCGGCGAGCGATTTGCGTCTCAAGCGGATCAACCAGAGGGCAAGAGCCGAGGCTGATAGCGCGAGAATGACCACTTCCGTCATGCAAACCCTGTCAATTTCTAAGGACACCTGCATTGTAACCGGACGGTCATTAATGGCAAGCGCGTTTACATGCCCTTAACGGCAAAAATTCCGGGGGCGTTGCGCCAGTAGCCCTTATAGTCCATTCCATAGCCGAAAATGTATCGGTCTTCGATCTCGATACCGGTGAAATCGGCTTTCAGTCCGGGTGTTGCTTTGCGGTCGTGTCGCTTGTCGACCAGTACGGCACACTGGACGGAAGCGGCGCCTTCTGCTTTCAGGGCTGCCATGACTTCAATCAGCGTATGGCCTTCATCCAGGATGTCATCGACAACCAGAACCGGGCGGTCCTTGAAATCGACCATCGGCGGAACCTTCCATTCCAGGCTCTGCCCGGTTGTTTCGCCGCGGTAACGGGTAGCGTGCAGGTAGCTGGCAGTCAGCGGGAAGTTCAGGCGGGTCAACAGCTGTCCGGCGATTACCAGACCGCCATTCATCACGGCGAACACGACCGGGTCTTTATCATGCAGATCATCGGTAATAGCCGCGGCCATACGGCTGATGGCAGCGTCGACTTCGCTCTGGCTGTACAGAAGGTCGGCCTCGATGTAGACCTTTTTGATTTCGTCAGCAGTGATGTTGCTCATGGAACGGGCTCCGCAATGCGTGCTTAACGACCGTGAGGGACGGTCGAGTGTAAAAAAAGTGAGCAGATTACTCAGCTTTGCCCCTCTGAGCAACCTGTGGATTGTTCGGATGACAGATGCGAGATCATTCGTTAGTCTTGCCGAGAATTTTTATTGTCAAGTCGGGCACCGCTCCAAGATGTCCGCGCACGAATGAGGTTGCCCGCGATGAGCGTCCATGAAATCAAGCATCCCCTGGTTCAACATAAACTGGGTTTGATGCGCTCCAGTGAGAAAAGTACCCGCAGTTTTCGCCAGCTGGCGGCTGAAGTCGGCTGTCTCCTGACCTATGAAGCGACCAAGGATCTGGAGCTGGAGCCCTATACCATGCAGGGCTGGTGTGGCGAGATTGAAGCGCAGCGCATCAAGGGCAAAAAAATCACGGTGGTACCGATTCTGCGTGCCGGACTGGGAATGCTGGATGGCGTACTGGACCTGGTGCCCAGTGCGAAAATTTCGGTTGTGGGGCTATACCGGGATGAAGAAACGCTGGAGCCGGTCACCTATTTCGAGAAGCTGGCCAGCGATATTGAGTCGCGTATGGCGCTGGTGGTTGATCCCATGCTGGCCACCGGCGGTTCCATGATCGCCACGATTGACCTGTTGAAAAACGCAGGCTGCACCAGTATTCGAGCACTGGTGCTGGTGGCGGCGCCTGAAGGCATCGCCAAGGTACAGGCGGCTCACCCCGATGTGGATATCTTTACCGCTTCAGTTGATCAGAAACTGAATGAACAGGGGTATATCATTCCGGGCCTGGGCGATGCCGGAGACAAAATCTTCGGCACCAAATAAAGGGGGCTGGATCGATGCAGAATCTGCAACAGGGGGCCTTCCACTGGCGCACGGCGCTGGCCGGAGCCCAGATGCTGTTTGTCGCTTTTGGTGCCTTGGTACTGATGCCGTTGCTGACCGGACTGGACCCCAGTGTGGCGCTCTTTACCGCAGGCATCGGCACGCTGCTGTTTCATCTGGTGACCGGCTTGAGTGTGCCGATTTTTCTGGCGTCCTCCTTCGTGTTCATCGCGCCCATTACCTTTTCGGTACAAAATTGGGGCATCGCAGCCACCATGGGTGGCCTGATGGCGGCAGGGATCGTCTATATGCTGCTGGCGCTGGCCGTTCGACTCAAGGGCGTCGGCTTTTTACATCGCCTGATGCCACCGGTCGTGACGGGCCCGGTAATCATGATTATCGGGCTGGGGCTGGCGCCGCTGGCGGTCAATATGGCCATGGGGAAAAGCGGCGACGGCTCTGCCGAGCTCTTTCCCTATGATCAGGCCATGCTGGTGTCGATGAGTGCGCTGGCGACAACTCTGATCGTGGCGGTGTTTGCACGCGGCATTGTGCGCTTGCTGCCGATTCTTTCGGGTGTGCTGGTCGGTTATACCCTGGCACACTTCAACGGCATGGTGGATTACACGCCGATTCAGCAGGCGGACTGGTTGGCGCTGCCCGCCTTCGTCATGCCCGAGTTTCATTGGCAGGCCATTCTGTTCATGGTGCCGGTCGCGCTGGCGCCGGCCATTGAGCACGTGGGGGATGTGCTGGCCATTGCCAACGTGACCGGCAAGGATTATATCCGCAAACCGGGGCTGCACCGTACGCTGTTCGGGGACGGTCTGGCGACAACGGCGGCGGCCTGCTTCGGAGGACCACCCAATACGACCTATTCGGAAGTGACGGGGGCCGTCATGCTGACCAAGGCTTTCAACCCGGTCATCATGGTGTGGGCCGCTCTGGTCGCGATTGTGCTGGCGTTCATTGCCAAATTCGGCATGGTTCTGCAGACCATCCCGGCCCCGGTTATGGGCGGCATTCTGATTCTGCTGTTCGGTTCCATTGCCGCCGTGGGCATGAACACCCTGATCAAGGCGCGAGTGGACCTGGCGGAGCAGCGCAACCTGGTGATTGTGGCTACGACCCTTGTCTTCGGGATCGGCGGCATGGCCGTGGGTGCCGGTGATCTCAGCCTGCAGGGCGTGAGTCTCTGTGGTGCGGTTGCCATTGTGCTGAACCTGATTCTGCCTGCCGCTCGGCCGCTCGATAACGACCTGCATGAAGAGCAGGAAGTGGTCGAAGACCTGCTGGACCATACCCACTGATCAAGCCGGGCCATCCGCCGTCAGCATGAACGGCGGATGGCCCGAGTGGAAGGCGGTGTCGTAGGCTGATTGAGGCCCGCAACCGCCTGCAGCTTAACGGCAATAAATTGCTGTTGTTCCTGCTCGCTTTGCCACTGTCGCTGCTCCTGGAAGGTTTTGGGAGTAACGCCCAGATACTTTTTGAACACCCGGCAGAAATAGGAATGGTCGCGATACCCGACGGCCAAGGCCACATCCAGAATCGGCAGGTCGGGATTCTCCAGCAGGCGCGTAGCCTCCTGTATCCGCAGCTGTTGCAGCAACTCCTGAAAGCCGACACCGAATGCCTTTTTGAATTGACGGCTGAACTGCAGAGGACGCAGGTTGCACAGTTGTGCCAGCTGTTCCTCATTAATCCGTTCACCCAGATGCAGCTGCATGTAGGACAGGGCCGGATGGACCGTTCGGGCCTCGGTACTGCTGCCGTGAAAGCGGGACTCCTCCGGTAATCTCAGCATCGGGCTGACATCATCCAGCCGGTCGGGGGTCTGGCTGGCCTGCTCCAGCCGCTGATAGAGTTCATTCACCTGATATTCCGCGGCGGATGCCTGCATCGGCTTCAGCAGAATATCCCAGATGCGGGCCCGCAGCGCCCAGACCATCAACGACTCGGAATGTTGCTCCGTCATCATGATGATGGGCAGGTGGTAGCGTTCGTGCAGGTCGCGTACCAGCATCAACCCGTGCATGTCGGGGTAGTCAAAATCGACACAAATGGCCGTGGGTGTCAGGTGTTGCCGGTCATAGACGGGGTTGTGCAGATCCAGGCGCTCGATTTCAAACCGCTTGTCGAACAGTTCATAAAAGGTAGCGGACCGATCAAAGCTGCGCAGGTCCAGCCACAGCAGTGTAAGCGTGCCGGATTGAGACATGATCCAAAGTCTCCCACTGAATTGTAATCGTTATAGACAGATGTGGGGGCGACCGGTCAGTCCGTGAGCCGGAGTCTGTTCAGTATAGTGAACAATTGACACAAGAGTGTCGCATTAACCTGTACATTTTTTATGCAAAATCGACTTTTCTGTTACAGGTTTGATATAGGCCATCGCTGTATCAAATCTGGAACAGTGCCGCTCAGAATTGTCCTATTTTTTTTGCAAATTTGTTTCAACACCCTCCGTTTCGCTTGCCTATAGTCAGTACAAACCCGGTACACACCCCTGCTGGTGAGCGCAGTTGTATCGGCTTTCGGCCCAAGGGGGCACTTTAAAAATGAGGGCGGACTCATGAACGTTATAACTCGGAAACTGGTGGACTTCATCAAGGAAGAGGAAGGATTGACCACGGTGGAATATGCCGTAGCGGGCAGCCTGGTGGCGGCCGCAGTGATTGTGGCCTTTACCGATTTGGGTTGTGAAGTTGGACTGACAATCCAATATCTGGCCGATGTGATTCAGAACGGTGCCGCTGGAGGCGCTACCCGAGGAACCTGCTGAGCAGGTCTTTACTGGCATTTCATTGGCAAGCAGGGGGTTAACATGTTGCAACTTTATACATATGACTTGTCGACGCTCCTGTTGCTGTTGGTGCTGATACAGGCGGTGCTCATGGACTGGCGCCGCAACCGTATTCCCAATTGGTTGACCTTTGGTGCGCTGGCTCTGGGGCTGGTGCTGCACACGATATTTTTGCCCAGCCCGGAATGGTACGCCGGATTACAGGGTGCCGGAGTCGGGCTGGCCGTGTTGCTGCCGTTTTATCTGACCGGAGGCATGGGGGCCGGAGACGTGAAGCTGATGGCTGCCGTGGGCAGCCTGATCGGCCCTTCCGCCGTATTGACGGCAGGATGCTTTGCGCTGGTAATCGGTGGCTGCGTGGCTTTTTACATGGTGCTGCGCAGTGGTGAACTGGGCAATCAGTATCGCCGCTACCTGGTGATGATTTCGGCACGCACGCTGTTGCCGGCGGAGGCCGGATCGGTGGCGCGGCGTCGCTTTCCGTTTGCGATCTCCATTGCCGGCGGCGTCCTGATTCAACAGGGGCTGTTCGACAACAATCTGGAGTTTTACCACCTGACCACCGAACTGGGTTACCAACTGCAGGCGCTGGGGGTAATGCAATGAATGATGTAACCAACATCGGAGCCCCGCAGGGCCTCGACAACGACCTGTCCGTGCCGACGGCGGAGCTGCAGGCTCTGGTCGCCAGGCCTCTGGCTCTGGCCGACACGGGACTGAGCCGTCACTTCCTCACTGAACTGATGCTCAAGCATCTTTACGATGCCGGTTTACTGACGGCCAGGCAATTGATGCAGCGTCTGGCGCTGGCGGGGCCGGTACTGGAAGAGCTGATCGAGTTTCTGCGCAAGGAAGTGATGATTGATGTGCATGGGCAAGGCTTTGACAAGCGTGAGCTCAGCTATGGTCTGACGCAACGTGGCCGTGACACGGCCATTGATGCCTATGCCCGCAGCGGCTACCTGGGGCCGGCTCCGGTGCCGATCCAGCGGTATCGCGAGGTGGTGGCGGCTCAGACCGTACATCACACGCAGGTCACGGCCGGTACGCTGAACCGGGTCTTCTCCGGGGTGGTTCTCAAGGATGCCCTGAAGCAGCAACTGGGTCCGGCAATGAATTCCGGGCGTGCCATCTTTATCTATGGTCCTGCCGGGACCGGCAAGACCTATATCACGCAAAAGCTGACCGGACTGTTTACGGATACCTGTCTGATTCCCTACGCGATTTCGGTCAATGAGCAGGTCATCGCTCTGTTTGATCCCTTGCTGCACCAGCCGGTCGACAGCGCCGAACCCTCACCGAACCTGATGTTGAACCAGGGGCATGATCCGCGCTTTGTGCGCTGCAAGCGCCCTGAGGTGGTGACCGGCGGCGAACTGGGCATGGATATGCTGGAAGTGCATTTCAACCCGGTGACCAAGGAGTATCAGGCTCCCCTGCAGCTGAAGGCCAACAACGGCATCTTCATCATTGACGACATGGGGCGCCAGCGTGCGACGCCGATGGAGATATTCAACCGCTGGATCGTACCGATGGAAGAAAAGCAGGACTACCTGACACTGGGGGCCGGACGTCATTTCCAGACGCCTTTCGACCAGATACTGGTGTTCTCCTCCAACATCAATCCTCTGGATCTGGCCGACGAGGCGTTTCTGCGTCGTATTGGCTACAAGATCTATTTCGGCTTTCTGCAAGCCGACGAATATGGCCGGATCTGGCAACAGGTCTGCGCCGAGAAGGGAATTCGCTTTGATCCCGCCCTGCTGGAGTTTGCACTGACTCAGCTGCATGCCGGGCATCAGGTGGGGCTGCGTCCCTGCCACCCTAGGGATCTGCTGGGCATGGCGCAGGATCGCGTGCGTTACATGGACGGCGATGCCGCCGTTCTGGATATCGAGTCTCTGACCTGGGCCTGGGACAGCTACTTCGTCAGCTTGAATGCCGAAGTGGAAATGTCCTCGACCACCCTGAACAGGAGGAATGACCATGTTTAAGGGCAGAACACTGCTACTGCTGACCCTGTCGGTGCTGTTGGCCGCCGGGGCTGCCGTTTATACCAATGCCTGGCTGAAGCAGCAATTGCCGGGCAGTACCGCCGTCGCCGCCGAGGGAACCCCCGTCGTGTATGCGGCGATGGATATTCCCTATGGCCAGCCGATCGAGCGCCGGCATCTGAAAATCAAGGCGATGCCGGATGATCTGGTGCCCGCCAACAGTATTGCCGACCCGGCGGAAGTGGAAGGCATGGTGTCGCTGCAGGACATTCTGGCCGGTGATGCGCTGCGCCGAGAGCGTCTCAGTGATCATAAAGAAGGTGCGACATTGGCCGCCCTGATCGACCCGGAAAAACGCGCCTTTACCGTACGCGTGAATGATGTGGTCGGTGTCGCCGGTTTCCTGTTGCCGGGCAACCATGTCGATATCATCGCCACGAAAAACGAGGGCAAGACGGTCAAGGCCAAAACCGTGCTGCGGGATATCAAGGTGCTGGCAGTCGACCAGAAGGCGCGTACGGACAAGAACGATCCGGTTGTGGTGCGGGCAGTTACGCTGGAACTGACCCCGCAGGAGTCGGAAGAGCTGGCGCGGGCCCGAGAAGAAGGGCGCATCCAGCTGACGCTGAGAAACCCGGTGACGGAAGAGTTGCCGCTGCAGGTCGCTGAAGAAGCGCCGGTCAGTGAGCCGGTACCTGTTCCGGCACCGGTGCCGACGAAAAAGCCCCAGGCTCCGCGTTACAGTGCGCCGCCTTCGGTGATCGTGATCAAGGGTGTGGACTGGGAGCGCAAGCGGGTGCCCATGTAGTCGGGGTGCTCACCGCCAGGTGATTGAGGAGATCGGATTATGGCTAAACAACAAGAACACTACACAGCCGACAGTCGTCAGAATGTCGGGGCACGAGAAGGGACCTTGCCGGTCCTGCTGCTGGCCCTGCTGATGCTGGTACTGATGTTGATGAGCGGTCTCGCCGGGGCTGCCACTGTGCAGGCCGGTGCGGATACCACCATTGAGCGTCTGACCGTGCCCTTGTTCAAGTCCCGCATCGTGCAGTTGAAGGGACCGGTACACAAGGTATCGATTGGCAATGAAGAGATTGCCGATATTCTGGTGATGCGTTCCCAGCAGATTTACGTGTTGGGCAAGGGGGTGGGTACCACCAATGTGCTGCTTTGGGACAAGCGCAACCAGTTGACGGCCTCTATCGATGTGGAAGTTACCCCGGATGTGAACAGTCTGAAAGCCAAACTGTATGAAATGGCACCGGGGGAAAATATTCGCGTCAACTCGGCCCAAAATTCCATTCTGCTGAGTGGCGAGGTGTCCAACGTGGGCACCATGGATATGGCGGTTCGACTGGCGGACAGCTTCCTGCCGAATTCCGATGGCGAGGGTGCCAGGGGCGGGGAAGTGGTTAATCTGCTCAAGGTGGGCGGCTCGCAGCAGGTCATGCTTAAAGTGACCGTGGCAGAAATGTCACGCAGCGTGATGAAGCGACTGGGCGTCAAGTTTCACGCGCTGGATACCCGTGATGATCACTGGAGCCTGGGCGGCACCTCGACCGGTGGCCAGTTCGGGTTGACGTCGGATGCCTCTCTCAATCCGATCACGGCGGCGGGCAAGGCGATTTTTGCCCAGTACGTCGACAGTAACCTGCTGTTCCAGCTGGCCTTTGATGCTGCCAAGGAAAACGGCAGTGCCAAGGTGCTGGCGGAACCGACACTGACCACACTCACCGGTCAGGAAGCCGAGTTTCTGTCAGGGGGCGAATTTCCCATCCCGGTTCCGAATGAAAACGGCATCACCATCGAGTTCAAGGAATTCGGGGTCGGGCTGAAGTTTCTGCCCGTGGTGCTGGACTCGGGCACCATCAACCTCAGCTTGAACGTAAGCGTCAGTGAGCTGACCGGCATGAATTCGGTCAGTAATACCGTCGGCTCGGGCAGTGCCTATTTTGTTCCGGCCCTGACCCGACGCAGCGCCCGCTCTACGGTGGAGCTGGGGGACGGCCAGACCATCGGCATCGCCGGTTTGATCAACGAGAGTACGCGTGAAGCGGTCAACAAGTTTCCGG
Source organism: Marinobacterium marinum (assembly GCF_013868415.1). Lineage (GTDB taxonomy): Bacteria > Pseudomonadota > Gammaproteobacteria > Pseudomonadales > Balneatricaceae > Marinobacterium > Marinobacterium marinum. The sequence goes on from NZ_JACEMT010000035.1 coordinate 56,920, forward strand.
GCCTTGGTGATGTACCTGTATTGGGCCAGCTGTTTCGCAGCTCCGAGTTTGAAAAAGGGGAATCGGAACTGGTGATTCTGGTAACGCCGACCCTGGCTCAGCCTTTCAAGAATGAAGGGTTGAAACTGCCCGGTGACGGTTTTGTTGAGCCGACCGATGCGGAGTTCTATCTGCTGGGGCGTACACGAGGTACATCTCGAACTGTGGCCGGAACACAGTTGACGGCTGCCGAGGCTATGGCGGCCGAACCCGAGGCCGACAGCGTCAGAGTATTCCCGATGAACGATGGCAGTGAGTCGACTTTCGGCCACAGCATCGAATAACCCGGACCCGAGAGGAGAAGCTGTCATGAACACTCAATACTGGATTCTGATCACTCTGGCGACCGGGCTGCTGGTTTCAGGCTGCAACATTAACCCGCCACACCCGCCGCAAGGGCAGGCCGTCGACGCCATGATGCAGGTGCAGACACACAACCCGAATGCCGCCGATCAGCATGGTCCTTTGCGGCTGGATGGAGAGAAGGCTCACAAGGTGATTACCGGTTATCGCGGCCAGGCGGAAAGCGCCTCTGGTGTGGCCGGTGATATTGAAATCAACATCGGCAACTAGGCAGTCAAAAGCCGTACAAAACCATTCGGAGCCGGATTCAGGCCGGCTTTGAAAGGAGGCGAATATGCAACGCCGAATCGAACAGTTGAAGCGCTACAACCGGCAGCAGGGTGCCGTCATGGTACTGGTTGTCGTGGCGCTGCTGGCCCTGATTGCGATGGCCGGTCTGGCCATGGATGGCGGACATCTGCTGCTGAACAAGACCCGGTTGCAAAATGCGGTGGATGCGGCGGCACTGAGTGCGGCGAGAACAGTGGCCGACTTTCCGGAAGATACATCCCTGGCAACCATTCACGCCGCAGCTGAAACCTCGGCGCTGGCAACGTTCTTGAGCAACCTGGGACTGGCTGACAATCATGAGTTGCAGCAGGCCTATGGCGAAGGGGAAACACCGTTAAAGGTGGAGTTTTCGACGACATTGAATCCCTTCACGGATGCGGCGGACGGTTCTCCTTATGTGCGTGTTACCGCACTGAATCTGCCGTTGGAGGTCTGGCTGTTGCAAGTTGTGGGCTTTGCGGACAAGGAGGTCAGCGCCAGTGCCGTGGCCGGACCGATCGGTCTGAATGCCAACACCTGTGATCTGTTGCCGATACTGGCCTGTGGCTGTGACAGCAATGGGACGGCTACACCGGATAATCCGGCGGATGACTGCGGGCCGGATGACGGCAACTATTTTGGCTATGTCGATAACGGCAATAACGATATCAGTAGCCTGGACGATGTCAGTGTCATCAAGCTGGCCGGTGGCAGCGGTACGGATGTGGGGCCGGGCAACTTTCGGTTACTGCGCCTGGATGGCACCGGGGGCGGTGATCTGCGTGAGGCGCTGGCCGGGACCGCCAACCAGTGCAGCAGCATTGGTGACGACCAGGCAGCGGATACCGAACCGGGTAACAAATCGGGCCCGGTCGGGCAGGGGCTGAATACCCGCCTGGGGATTTACAGCGGTCCTATCGGGCCGGATCAGGCCCCGGCCGATGTGGTGGTCGACTATGACGGCGATAACCGGCTGGTACTGGACGGGCTGGATGGCAATGGTCGTCCCATTGTGCACCGTGCCGATGGCAGTACCAGCACGGAAGGGTTGTTCGACTATCAGGATTACCTGGACAGTCCTGCCTATGCTGACGGCTGCCTGGATGGTGAAGCCTGTGGGCGGCGTGAGCTGGTGCTGCCTATCGGTGATTGCACGGGGACAACGACCGGGACCAGTCAGGACGTATATATCTACACCGTAGGCTGTTTCTTCCTGATGCAGGATGTTGGGGTCGGGGGCGACGCTGAAGTATTTGGACAGTTCTATTCCGAGTCGGAAGGCTGTGACGCCATAGGAACCTTCACCAGTACACCGGCCGATCCCAATACGGTTTTCAAAATAGTGCTCTTTCGAGACACCGATAGTGGAGATTCGTGATGATGCCGCTATCCGATGCCATTGCCATGCGACACCAGAAAGGTCTGGCGGTTGTTGAAATCACGCTGGTGTTGCCCCTGTTGCTGTTGCTGATGCTGGCGACGGCCGAGATTGGCCGCATGCTGTATCAGTACAACACCCTGACCCAGGCGCAGCGTAGTGGTGCTCGCCTGCTGGCAACCCAACTGAACTACGGCCAGCAGCTGGTGTTGAACGTCTGTCCCGTAACGACAGCCTCAGGGACGCCCTTGCCGGACAATCTGGAGACCCGTGCTCGTAATCTGATCGTGTACGGTGCCGAGCCGGGCGGTGACGAACCTGTGTTGCCCGGGTTGACTGCGGCGGACGTCAGCTTTTGCGCCGTGCCGGGCCTGAGTGAGGTACAGGTGCATGTTCAGTACGATTATTCACCCATGCTGTTCAGCCAGTTGCCGACCTTCGGCCTGAGCGACCCTGTCGATATCGACTTTACGCTACACAGTTCGATCAGCATGCGTGTATTGGGGGGGAGCTGAGATGGTCAGACAAGCCATGTTGAAGCGACAACAGGGTCTCACAAGCGTTGAGTTTGCGCTGGCGGGAACGGTGCTGTTTATCGTGCTGTTTGGCCTGATTGAACTGGGACGACTGCTGTTTACCTGGAATGTGCTGGATGAAGCGACCCGCCGGGCGGCACGCCTGGCCGTGGTGTGTCCGGTGACGACAGAAGGGCAGTTATTTGCCCGTGAACAGGGCGCCTTTGGCGGCACTTTACTGCCGCAGTTCACGGCGGCGAACGTCGCCATTCGCTATCTGCAGGAGGACGGCAGCACACCGGCAACCTCGACCTCCAATACCTACTACGTACAGTCTGCCATTGTCGGTTACAGCCACCAGATGCTGATTCCCTTTTTCGATATTTCGTTGGATGCGCTGGATTTTGTCACCACCTTGCCGGCGGAAAGCCTGGGGGTGCATCCGGTAGCGGCCGGAGCCCCTCCCTGTGGGAGCTAGGAGAACGACCATGTTGAAACAAAACCATCTGTATGAAGTGAAAACGCCACCAAGCGTCAGCCATGAAAAGGCGTTCTCGATTTTGATTGCCAGCCGTTCGGCGGAGGCATTAACACAGCTGAAGTCTGCTCTGAGCCTGATGCCCGCCGGAGTGAAAATCAACTGCCGCCTGATCAGTAATGGCCATTCCGATCCCTTACATGGGCTGGAAAAATTGCCGGACTTGCTGATTTTTCGAGTGGGTGACTGCTGGCAGGCCGAGCTGGAGTCGCTGTGCGCCCGCCCACCGGAGACGCGGGTACCGATGCTGGTGGTCAGTACGGAAGCTCAGTCATCGGCTATGCGGTTGTCGATGAAGGCAGGTGCTCGCGACTTCTTTCCCGAGCCGCTGGAAGACGGCGAGCTGCTGCGGGTTGTCGACCAGTTGTATCGCGAAAACCGGGATCAGCTCAGTTCGCTCAACACTCATCTGACCGTTGTCATGAACGCCAAGGGCGGATCGGGAGCCAGCCTGATCGCCACCAATCTGGCGCATCAGTTGGCGTCGGCGGGCAAGCGCAAGGTCGTGCTGGTCGATCTGGATCTGCAATTCGGCTCACTGTCGCATTACCTGGATCTCAAGCCGCAACGCGGCATCAAGCAGGCGCTGGATAATGTGGAAGACCTGGATGGCCTGGCGTTGGAGGGGTATCTGACGCGTCATGTCAGCGGGCTCAAAATACTGAGCTCCGAGTCGGACCGTCTGCTGCTGAGCGATGAAGTGTCCAGCGATCAATTGATGCAGCTGTTCCGGCTGCTGGCCAAGGAACATCAGCATCTGGTAGTGGACCTGCCGCGCCAGATTGATCTGGTCACCTCCACGGTTCTGGAACAGGCGGATCAGATTGTGCTGACGCTGCAGCAGGGTATTACCTACTTGCGTGACGCAGCCCGGCTGATCGAAGTGATGCGCCGGGATCTGGATATTCCCGACCACCGGATTCTGGTGGTGGTGAACCGCTACGACAAGGCTTCACCGATCACGCTGGCGGAAGTGTCCAAGGCGCTCAAGCATCAGCCAATCGTGACCGTGCCCAACGACTACAAGCACGTCAGTGAAGCGCTGAACAACGGTATGCCGTTACTGGATATCGCCCGCCGGGCTCCGATCAGCCGGGCTCTGCACGGGCTCAGCGAGGAGGTCACCGGGGGCAGGAGCCCGGCGCGTCCGGGGCTGCTGGGGAAACTGTTCCATCTGGTCAAGGGGGACTGAATCATGTCACTGCTGAGTAATCGATTGAATCGTCTGCGGGTTGCCGAAGTGGTTGAACTGAAACAGACAGCCGAAGCCGAGGAGGCTACACAGGAGTCGGCACCGGAGCGCCCGCCACTGATGATTGAAACCCTGTCCACGGCGGAGCTGGATTGCAAGCAGCAGTTGCACCGGGAACTGCTCAAGCGCATGGATCTGTCGCTGATCGACAGCCTGGATGAGGCCGAGGCGCGGCGTCAGATCGGTGATCTCTGTCGCCAGCTGATGGAGGAGCTGGCGGTTCCGTTCAGTACCCAGTCGCGTCAGAAAATCATGAAGCTGATCGAAGACGAGATCATGGGACTGGGGCCGCTGGAGCCGCTGCTGGATGACAAGACCATTTCCGATATTCTGGTCAATGGGCCCGACTCCATCTATGTGGAGCGTTTCGGCAAGCTGGAACACTGCCCGGTCAGTTTCAGCAGTCAGGGGCATCTGATGAATACCATCGACCGTATCGTGTCCAGTGTCGGACGGCATATCGATGAGTCGTCTCCGATGGTGGATGCCCGGCTCAAGGACGGATCTCGTGTCAACGTGATCATTCCGCCGCTGGCACTGGACGGGCCGCAGATCTCGATTCGCCGTTTTATGGTGGAGCTGCTGTCGATGCAGAATCTGGTTGAGCTGGGATCGGTCGACGCCAAGGTCGCCCCGGTACTGGAGGGGATCGTCAAGGCTCGGTTGAATATCCTGATTTCGGGCGGGACCGGCTCAGGCAAAACCACCATGCTCAATATTCTGTCCGGCTACATTCCGCACGACGAGCGTATTGTCACCATTGAAGACTCGGCCGAGCTGCAGCTGCAGCAGCCTCATGTGGTACGCCTTGAAACCCGGCCTCCTAACATTGAAGGGCGAGGCGAGGTGACCCAGCGTGAGCTGGTCAAGAACAGTCTGAGGATGCGTCCGGATCGAATCGTACTGGGCGAAGTGCGTGGCGGTGAAACACTCGACATGCTGCAGGCGATGAATACCGGCCATGACGGTTCACTGACCACTATCCACGCCAACAGTGCCCGTGATGCGCTGGGACGTATTGAAAACATGGTGGCGATGACCGGTATCAGCTTTCCTACCAAGGCGTTGCGGGCACAGATCGCCTCGGCGATCGATGTGGTATTGCAGGTGACGCGTCTGGAGGATGGACGCCGCAAGCTGGTCAGTATTCAGGAGATCAACGGCATGGAGGGCGACATTATCACCATGTCCGAGCTGTTTACCTTCGAGCGTCAGGGGGTGGACGAGAAGGGCAATGTTCTGGGGCGGTTCAAGGCCACAGGCATCGTACCGGGCTTTCACAAGCGCTTGGCTCAGCGCGGTATTGAAATACCGACCGCGCTGTTCGAGCCCGAATAGGAGGCAAGACAATGAACCTGCAACTGGAATCCACGGAAATTGTTGTCATTCTGGCGCTGGTGTTCATCTCGGTCTTTATTCTGCTGGCCAGTCTGTCCATTCCTGTGTTCGGTGAACAGAAAAAGGTGCGCAGGCGGTTGCAGCAGCGTCTGGGTGAAATCACGCCCGAGTCGGGGCAGCCCTCAATCGGCAGCCTGTTGCGTGCGCGCTACCTGAAAAAACTGAACCCTCTGGAGCGGCAGCTTGAGTCGCTGCCGGGCATGGAGTCCCTGGCTCGTCTGATCGAGCAGTCAGGCAGCAAGGTGATGGCGTACAAAGTGGTGGTGCTGTCCTTGTTGCTGAGCGCCGCAGGCTTCGCCCTGTTGCTGTTTGTAACGAAATACTGGCCGGTGGCATTGGCTGTGGCGGCTGTGCTGATTGTGGCTCCTTACCTGCGCCTGCTGTACCTGCGCCAGAAGCGGATGCTGGAGTTCGAGGCTCAGTTGCCGGAAGCGATCGACATTATCAAGCGCGCGCTGCTGACCGGACACCCGTTCAGTGAATCTCTGAACCTGGTTGCCGAGGGGCTGGAAGGTCCCGTTTCACTGGAGTTCGGCATCACTTATTCCGACTTGAGTTACGGCTCCGACCTGCGTCGGGCGATGCTGGGATTGCTGGAGCGAGTGCCCAGTGTGACGCTGATGGCGTTTGTGACGGCAGTGCTGGTGCAAAAGGAAACCGGGGGGAATCTGGCCGAGATACTGAGCAATATCGGCTCGGTGATTCGCGGGCGTTTTCGTTTCCAGCGCCGCGTGAAAACCCTGTCTGCCGAGGGGCGCCTGTCGGCCTGGATTCTGATGCTGGTGCCCTTTGGTCTGTTTGGCCTGATCTATTTCACTACGCCGGGGTATATGGAAACGCTGGTGCGATCCGAGCGCGGCCATCAGCTGATCATGATCAGTTTTGTCCTGATGCTAGTGGGGGCGCTCTGGATCCGACGCCTGCTGAGAATCGAGGTGTGAACGATGGAAATTCTACTGGAACTGATTAATGAACATATCGGCAATGCGGTCTATGTCCGTTATATCGTGATCGGACTGGTCGCGGCGGCAGCACTGGTGTTCGGGCTGAGTCTTACGGTCTTGGTCAGCGGTATGGCCGCTCCGTTCCGTCATCGGGTACGGGCGCTGACGGCCGAGCCGGGGCATCGCCATGACAGTGGCGGCGGTACCCGGGTGTTGTCATCGCTGGACCCGCTGACACGGCACCTGTTGCCGGGCAAGGACTGGGACAAAAGCCGGTTGCACGCCAAGCTGGTCCATGCCGGATTCCGTGCGCCCAACGCCATGAGTTCGCTGTATGCCCTGAAAGTGCTGCTGGCCATTAGCCTGCTAATGTTGACTTGGCTGGCAACCAGCTTCAATCCGAAGCTTGCCGTGGACAAGGTGCTGATGATCTGTGCGGGGGCGACCTATGTCGGCTATATCCTGCCCAACATGGTGCTGGATCATCTGGCCGGGCGGCGCAAGCGGGCGATCCGTAACGGTTTTCCTGATGCGCTGGACCTGTTGGTGGTGTGTGTGGAATCGGGGCTCGGGTTGACCGCTGCTCTTCAGCGCGTGGGGCAGGAGCTTGACGTCAGTCATCCCGAATTGTCCCAGGAGCTGCATCTGGTCAACGTGGAAATACGGGCCGGGGTCAATCGTATCGAAGCCTTGAAGGGGATGGCACAGCGTACCGGTGTCGAGGATATTCGTGGCCTGGTCGCACTGCTGGACCAAAGCGTCCGCTTCGGCAGCAGTATTGCCGAGACGCTCAGGGTGTATTCGGAGGAGTTTCGCGACAAGCGTATGCAGGCGGCGGAGGAGCAGGCTGCGAAGATTGGTACAAAAATGATTTTTCCACTGACCTTCTGCATTTGGCCCGGTTTTTTTGTAGTCGCTGTAGGGCCGGCTATTTTGAAAGTGCTTGAGGTGTTTGGTCGTTAAACGTCGATAAGGTGGCGCGCCATGCTCACGAGAGCGACCGCCACGGGAGGAGCTATCATGAGTACACGAACAGGAGATCGTTTCATCGGAGCTGGCGTACTGGTGCTGCTGTTGCTGCTTGGCGGCTGTGCCGGTCAGTCCACCATGGATGCCGACATGGCCGATGGCGGAAACGAGGCGTTTTACGAGGGCAAACCTGTCGCCGTGTATGCGGGGCTGCCCCGCGCCGATACAGCCCGGCAGGGCGTCATCATGGGAGATCAGGCGCTGGCGCGGGGCGATACGGATGAAGCCCTGTATCACTATGTACAGGCGCTGGAGTTGAACGATGAGAGTGCCATGGCATATTTCCGTATTGGCCAGATCCATTTGGGGCGGGACAACGAGCAGCTGGCATCTCTGGCGCTGCGCAGTGTGTTACGTATCGATCCCGAGCATATCGGCGCTCTGACGGCGTTGGGGGTGTTGCACCTGAAGCATAACCGCTATGCCGACGCCACAGATGATCTGAACCGGGCGGTGGCGCTGGACCGACAGCGTTTCGATGCTGATGAGGAGCAGAACTTCGATGCGCGCTCTCCCGCCAGAGCCTATAACGGGTTGGGGGTATTGGCCGATTTGGACGGCAACACCACTGAAGCACAGCGACTGTATCGGATCTCCCTGAGCATTCGACCGGCTGCAGCGGACACGCTGAACAATCTGGGTTACTCCTATTATCTGGATTCGCGCTGGCAGGAGGCCGGGGTGGAGTTTCGCAAGGCACTGGAAGTCACGTCCGATTTTGAACAGGCATGGCGCAATCTGGGGTTGGTTTACACCCGGCAGCAGCGCTATCTGGCGGCGTTGAACGCTCTGGAGCAGGTTATGGATACGGCCCAGGCACACAATGATATTGGCTATGTCTGCATGCTGGATGGCCGTTATGCGTTGGCGAAGCAGTACTTCGAGAAGGCGCTGACCCTGTCGCCGACCTTCTACCCGAAAGCGCAGGCCAACCTGACCTATGTGGAACGCCTGGAGGAATCGGCACGGCAACAGGCCGTCCGTTGATATCGGGGCCGGTCTCCGCTCAGCGTGACAGGTAGCGGATGCCGGCTTCTATACCTTCCAGTGTCAGCGGATACATGTGGTTGTCCAGCTGCTGTTGAATCATCTGAGTGCTGTGTGTGTAGTTCCAGTAGCGCTCGGAAGCGGGGTTGAGCCAGATGACCTTGTCCCAGGTATCCAGAATGCGCTGCAACCAAAGCTGCCCCGGTTCTTCGTTCATGTGCTCGACACTGCCGTAACGGTCAATCAGCTCATAGGGTGACATGGCGGCATCACCGATGAAGATTACGCGGTAGTCACGTCCATAGGTGTGTAGTACATCCAGCGTTGGGATCGCCTCATCATAACGGCGGCGGTTGTCGCGCCAGACCTTTTCGTACACGCAGTTGTGAAAGTAAAAATACTCCAGGTGCTTGAATTCGGTGCGAGCGGCGGAGAACAGCTCTTCGCAGGTGCGGATGAACGGATCCATGGAGCCGCCCACATCGAGAAACAGAAGAACTTTGGCGGCGTTGTGACGTTCGGGCACCATTTTCAGATCCAGCAGTCCCGCATTGCGGGCGGTGGAGCGGATGGTGTCATCCAGGTCCAGCTGGTCGGCGGCGCCGGTACGAGCGAATTTGCGCAGCTTGCGCAGGGCGACCTTGATGTTGCGGGTGCCCAACTCCACACTGTCGTCCAGATTGCGAAACTCCCGCTTCTCCCAGACTTTTACCGCGCGTTTGTGTTTGCTTTCGCCGCCGATACGAATCCCTTCCGGGTTGTAGCCGCTGTGACCGAAGGGAGAGGTACCGCCGGTCCCCACCCATTTGTTGCCGCCGGAGTGGCGTTCCTGCTGCTCTTCCAGACGCTGTTTCAGCGTATCCAGCAGTTTGTCCAGCCCTCCCAGTGCTTCGATCTGTGCCTTTTCCTCGTCACTGAGCTGTTTGAGAAAGTCGCTGTCGAGCCAGTGTGATGGAATCAGGGCATCGGTGATGTCGCCCTGGGCCTGCAGACCTTCGAAATACTGGCCGAAGGCGCGGTCGAAGCGATCATAGTATTTTTCATCCTTGACCATGCAGGCACGAGCAAGCAGGTAGAAGTCGTTCACATCCAGGCAGGCTACGCGCTGCTCCAGTGCGCCGATCAGGTCGAGCAGCTCGCGCAGCGACACCGGAACCTGTCCCTGGCGCAGATGGGTGAACAGGTTGATCAGCATTAGCGTGCTCCGCGGCGGGTCATGAAGGCCAGGCGCTGCAACATGTGTACATCCTGCTCGTTTTTCAGCAGCGCGCCGTACAGCGGCGGCATGGCGCTGGCCGGGTCCCGGTTTGCCAGCACATCGGTGGGAATGCGGTCGGCCAGCAGCAGTTTGAGCCAGTCGATCAGCTCGGATGTGGACGGTTTCTTTTTCAGCCCCGGCACGTCACGCAGACGGAAGAAAATCTCCAGTGCCTCGCGCACCAGTTTCTGCTCGATCTGCGGGAAGTGAACGTCGACGATGGACTTCAGGGTATCCGAGTCAGGGAAGGCGATGTAATGGAAGAAGCAACGGCGCAGGAAGGCGTCCGGCAGCTCTTTCTCGTTGTTACTGGTGATGATCACGATGGGGCGTTTTCTGGCGGCAATGCGTTCGCCGGTCTCGTAGACATCGAACTCCATCTTGTCGAGTTCGGTCAGCAGATCGTTGGGGAACTCGATATCGGCCTTGTCGATTTCGTCGATCAGCAGTACGACCTGTTCGTCGGCGTCGAATGCTTGCCAGAGCATGCCCTTGCGGATGTAGTTGGCGATATCATGAACGCGATCGTCACCCAGCTGGGAATCACGCAGGCGCGAAACGGCATCGTACTCGTACAGTCCCTGCTGGGCCTTGGTGGTGGATTTGACGTGCCAGCGCAGCAGCGGTTTGCCCAGCGCGGCGGCCAGCTCCTCGGCCAACATGGTTTTGCCGGTGCCGGGTTCACCCTTGACCAGCAGCGGGCGTTGCAGGGTGATGGCGGCATTGACGGCCATCTGCAGATCATCGGTGGCAACGTAACGGTCGGTACCTGAGAACTTCATCGGTTTCCCTGTCTGTTTTTATAGGACAGAGGGCAGTGTATCAGATCGGGCAGGGCAAAAAAGGGAGGTCGGGAGAGGGGAGCAGGGAGATGCGAGCGGGCGCATCTCCCCGACGAGCAGCCTTACTTGGCCGCTTCGTACGCAGCAGCGGATTTTACGATCTCGGCACGGGCAGCGTCAGCGTTGGCCCAGCCTTCGACCTTGACCCACTTGCCTTTTTCGAGCGTTTTGTAGTTCTCGAAGAAGTGTGAGATCTGGTCTTTGGTCAGCTGCGGGATATCGTCAACATCCTGGATGTCGTTGTATGCCTGGCTCAGCTTTTCGTGCGGAACGGCAACCAGCTTGGCGTCGCCACCGGCTTCGTCGGTCATGTTCAAGACACCAACCGGACGGCAACGGATAACGGAACCGGTCATGATCGGATGCGGCGTCAGAACCAGCACGTCCAGGGGATCGCCATCGTCTGCCAGAGTGTTGTTGATGTAGCCGTAGTTGGCCGGGTAGAACATCGGCGCAGCCATGAAGCGGTCAACGAAGATCGCGTCAGCGTCTTTGTCGATTTCGTACTTGACCGGGGAGCTCTCCGCCGGAATTTCGATGATCACATAGAGGTCATTCGGCAGTTCTTTGCCGGCAGGGACTTTCTCAAAGCTCATGAGCTGTTTTCCTGTTATCGGTTACAAGGACAGATCGGATAGCGGACCGCAGTATAAACGTCACTGCCATCCGCTGGAATACGACTTACCGCTGAAAATCAGCAGTTGCAATGGTACTCGAGAAGCGATTCCACTTCCTCTTTGGAGCCCAGGGCAACGGATACGCGCTGGTGAATATGGTCCGGCTCCACATCGAGAATGTCATGGTAGCAGGTGGTGGAAAGGCCGCCGGCCTGCTCGATCAGAAGGCTCATCGGGTTACCTTCGTACATCAGGCGCAGCTTGCCCGGCTTGGATGGATCACGCGAATCCCAGGGATAGCTGAACAGACCGCCACGGGTCAGGACACGGTGTACTTCCGCGACCATGGAAGCGATCCAGCGCATGTTGTAGTTCTTGCCACGGGGACCTTCTTCCCCTTTGAGCAGGTCGCCGATGTAGTTGCGCATCTGCGGCTCCCAGAAGCGGTGGTTCGACATGTTGATGGCGAACTCGCGGGTCTGGTTCGGAATCTGCACCTGTTCACGGGTCAGCAGGAAATCACCGGTGTGTGCCAGCGTAAACATGTTCACGCCCTTGCCGGTGGTCAGTGCCAGCACGGCGGACGGACCATACAGCACGTAACCGGCGGCAACCTGTTTGCGACCGGCCTGAAGGAAGATATCCACGGACTGCTCGGGCGTATCGGCCGGCGCTTCCAGAATGGAAAAGATGGTGCCGACCGAAACGTTAATATCGATGTTGGAGGAACCGTCCAGCGGATCGAAGGTCACCAGGAAGCGGCCGTCGGGGTTGCCGAAGACGGGCTCGTCCTCTTCTTCGGATGCGATGCCGCGTACCAGCGGGTTGTCCAGCAGAACCTTCTTCAGGACATCGTTGGAGATAACATCCAGTTTTTTCTGGGTTTCTCCCTGCACATTGGTGTCTTCGGTCGTGCCCAGTACACCGGCCAGAGCGCCTTCACGCAGTTGCAGGGCGATCTCCTTACAGGCGATCATCAGGGTGTCGATCAGTTCGACGAGTTCGGAATCGGTGTTGTTGTGTTTCAGGTGGTTGCTGAGCAGCTGCATGGGTGAATTCGGCCTTTGGTTTGATCCGCTGAAAAAGACAATTGGATTGTACGCCATTGAGGGGTGTTTTGCATGACCCGCAGTGGTGCGGTTTTCGTGTCAATGACCTGATATGATGGATCAATCCCCAAACAGAAAGGAGTACCGAGGTGCACATCCATATTCTCGGAATCTGTGGAACCTTCATGGGCTCTCTGGCCGTGCTGGCCAAACAGCTGGGTCATCGGGTGACGGGTTCGGATGCCAATGTCTACCCGCCCATGAGTACCCAGCTGGAACAGCAGGGCATCGAGCTGATCGAAGGCTACGATCCGAAGCAGCTGGAACCACAGCCGGACTTGATCGTGGTCGGCAATGCCATGTCTCGCGGCAACCCCTGTGTCGAATATATGTTGCAGCGCAACATGCGCTATACATCCGGCCCGCAGTGGCTGCATGACCACTTGCTGGCGGACCGCTGGGTGCTGGCGGTGGCGGGTACGCACGGCAAAACCACGACCGCGACCATGCTGGCCTGGATTCTGGAACAGGCCGGCATGGCCCCCGGTTATCTGATCGGGGGGATTCCGCTGGGGTTTGACACCTCGGCCCGCCTGGGAGAAACACCTTTCTTTGTCATCGAAGCCGATGAGTATGACACGGCCTTTTTCGACAAGCGCTCCAAATTTGTGCATTACAACCCGCGCACTCTGGTACTGAACAATCTTGAATTTGACCATGCCGATATTTTCCCGGACCTGGCAGCCATTCAGCGTCAGTTTCATCATCTGGTTCGGCTGGTTCCGGACAATGGCCAGGTCATCATGCCGGCGGATTCCGAAGCGCTGGACGAGGTGATTGAGGCGGGGTGCTGGAGTGAACAGGTTCTGACCGGTTTTGACCGGCGAGCGGCCTGGTCGGCGCAACTGCTCAGTGAAGACGGCAGTCACTTTGCCGTACAGCATGAAGGGGAAAAACTGGGCGAAGTGTGCTGGCCCCTGACCGGGCTGCATAATGTCAGTAACGGCATCAATGCACTGGTGGCGGCCCGTCATGTCGGGGTGCGGCCCGAGCATGCCATTGAGGCCCTGAGCTGTTTCGGTGGCGTCAAAAGACGCATGGAGCGGTTGGGAGAGGTCGCGGGCATTACCGTATATGATGACTTTGCCCATCATCCCACGGCGATACAGACCACGCTGGAAGGTATCAAGGCGAGGGTAGGGGAGCGGGCGGAAGTGGTTGCCGTGATCGAGCCTCGCTCCAACACCATGCGTCTGGGGGCTCACAAGTCGGCTCTGGCCGCGGCGACCGAATCGGCTGATCGGGTGTACTGGTATCAGCCGGAAGGCATGGACTGGTCTCTGGATGAGGTTGTCGCCCAGAGCCCGGTGCCGGCGCGGCTGGAAACGCGTATCGATGCTCTGGTCAATCGTCTGGTCGGCGAGGTTCCTTGCGGAGCGCAGATCGTGGTAATGAGCAATGGCGGATTTGGCGGCATCCATCAGAAATTGTTGAAAGCGCTGGAGCAGCGGGAATCGATCCATGTCCTTTGAGTCTGATGCGCGTGAAGCGGGCTTTTCACGCCGGGTAACCCTGGCGATTACGGGGGCGTCCGGGGTTCAGTACGGGCTGCGCTTGCTGCAGTGTCTGGTGCAGCTGGAGGTGCAGGTTCTGCTGATGGTGTCTCGGGCCGCCCAGGTGGTGATCGCGACAGAGACCGATTTGAAGCTGCCGGGCGCACCGGAGGCGATGGAAAGGTTTCTGAGCGAGCACCTTGATGCCCGTTCGGGACAGATCAAGGTCTATGGCCGCGAGCAATGGATGGCACCGGTTGCTTCCGGGTCCGGTGCGCCCGGTGCCATGGTGGTGTGTCCCTGCAGCACCGGCACTCTGTCGGCCATTGCCTGTGGTGCCAGCAATAATCTGATTGAGCGGGCTGCCGATGTTGCGCTCAAGGAGCGGCGTCAGCTGCTGCTGGTACCGCGTGAGGCTCCCTACTCCGAGATTCACCTGGAACATATGCTGAAACTGACGCGAATGGGAGCGGTGGTGGTGCCGGCGAGCCCGGGCTTTTATCAGCGTCCCCAGTCGGTGGAAGCAATGGTGGATTTTATTGTTGCCCGATTATTGTCTCAACTGGGCTTCGAGCAGACATTGCTGCCGCGCTGGGGAGAAGCGCTGCTGTAATCGGCTGTCTGGATCGCCGCGATCGATGGCGTCCCAAGGGCGTGTCGATCAGGCGGATGCATTGTCACCTCACTGTTATTACAATAGCTGCGTTTTCATACTGACCGAGAGTCCCATGTCCAATATTCTCGCCCTGGATACGTCCACCGATGCCTGTTCAGCGGCTCTGCTGCTTAACGGGCGCATGTTGCAGCGTTTCACGATTGAGCCGCGTCGCCACACTCACCTGTTGTTACCGATGGTCGAAGCGTTACTGGCGGAGGCTGATATTGCGCTGAATACACTGGATGCCATTGCATTTGGGCGCGGTCCGGGCTCTTTTGCCGGCATTCGCATTGCGACTGGTGCGGCACAGGGGCTGGCACTGGCAGCGGATGTGCCGGTCGTGCCGGTATCCACTCTGGAAGCGATGGCCTTTGCTGCCGATGTGGCAGAGGGTAGTTGTCTGCTGACTGCGCTGGATGCTCGCATGGATGAGGTTTACTGGAGCGCCTGGCGGCGTGAGGGAGACCGTGTCGAAGCGTTATTGGAAGAGCAGGTATCCGCGCCTGCTGCAGTTGTGTTACCAGATGCCTGCTCGGCTGAAGGTTTTACCGCGCTGGGCAGTGGCTGGCGCTATCGTGAACACATGTCGGATCAGCTGACCGGTCGTATCCTGACCTGCATGACTGATGTGTATCCGCAGGCCGAGGCGATGGCACGCTTGGCCGTTACGGCGGTGGAGCGGGGCGAGGCTATGGCTCCGGATGATGCGCAGCCGGTTTACCTGCGTGATCAAGTCGCCTGGAAGAAAAAGGATCAACAGTGAACTTCAGTGAATGGATCCAGACGTTCTTTCTGGCGATTATTCAGGGACTGACCGAGTTTCTGCCCATCTCCAGTTCGGCGCATCTGATTCTGCCGTCCCAGCTGATGGGGTGGGACGATCAGGGGCTGGCATTTGATGTCGGCGTGCATGTTGGTACGTTGGGCGCGGTGATTTTCTATTTCCGTCATGAGCTGCTGACACTGGCGAAGGCCTGGAAGCGCTCATTGAGCGGCAACATGGATGCGGAGGGGCGTCTGTCCTGGCTGGTCATATTGGCAACGCTGCCGGCGCTGGCGGCGGGGTTTCTGATGGGCGGGCTGGTTGACCTCTATGGTCGCTCGATCCTGGTGATTGCGGGCACCACGCTGATTTTTGGTGTCCTTCTGGCCTGGGCCGACCTGCGGCGAACCGAGCAGCGTACGACCGAGTCTTTGGGGGTGCGCGATGCCTGCATGATCGGTCTGGCGCAGGCGCTGGCACTGATTCCGGGGACATCGCGTTCGGGTATCACCATCACGGCTGCGTTGATGCTCGGCTTTGACCGCCAGAGTGCGGCCCGGTTTTCGTTTCTGCTGTCGATACCGGTCATTCTGGGTGCCGGCTCATTGAAAGGGCTTGAACTCTATCAGGAAGGCAACAGTGCTCACTGGCTGCATGTGGGGGTCGGTACACTGATTGCGGCCCTGAGCGCCGTGGCCTGTATTCACCTGTTCCTCAAGTGGCTGGACCGCGTCGGTATGAAGCCGTTTGTGATTTATCGTCTGCTGCTGGGCGTTTTGCTGCTGGCCGTCTACTTCGCCGTGCCGGGGAGTGCATCATGAATCTGGCGGTGGGGTGGGCGAGCCCGAGTGACGAAGCTCAGGCCGCAGCGCTGGCACAGAGGCTGGAGTTGCCTCTGCTGGCGCAGCCGGATCTGAGCCGGGCGGAACTCCGGGGGCAGGTTCTGTTGGTGTCGGCTGGCGAAGTTTCCCTGTGTGCGACCGGCCCCAAGCGTCCGGGACCAGTCAAGGCCGATTTCACTGGCGGAGCGGTGGCGCACCGGCGCCAGTTCGGTGGTGGTACCGGGCAGTTGATCGCCAAGGCCTGCGGACTCAAAGCCGGTATCCGGCCATCTATTCTGGATGCGACAGCCGGGCTGGGGCGAGATGCCTTTGTGCTGGCAACGCTGGGGTGTCGCGTGCACATGCTGGAGCGCTCTCCGGTCGTTCATGCACTGTTGGAGTCAGGACTGGGGCAGGCTGCGGGTAATCCGGAGCTGGTCGATATTCTGACGCGGATGACGCTGGAGCAGGCCGATGCGCAACAGTGGCTGCAGCATTGTGCCGAAGCCGAGGTGCCGGACCTGATCTACCTGGACCCGATGTTTCCGCATACGGACAAGAAAGCGCAGGTGAAAAAGGAGATGCTGGCCTTTCGTGAACTGGTGGGGTACGACAGTGATGATCAGGCGCTGTTGGCGGCGGCGCTGGCGGTGGCTCGCTGTCGTGTTGTGGTCAAGCGGGCGCGCAAGGCCCCGACGATCGCAGGCCCGGCACCGAGTTATACGGTGGAGGGCAAGTCCAGTCGCTATGATATTTATGCCCTCAAGGCGCTGGACAGCGACTGAGGCGACTGTCGGGTGCCGACCGGTTTAATAATGAGGCGGGGCAACGTCGGCTGCGGGAGCATCGCCCTGGGGGCCCAGTTCGCGCAGCTGAGCATTCAGAATCTTGACCATGCGGGTCAGGCGTTCGATATCCATTTCCTGACGGGCAACCATATCGCTGAGCTTGTCAATGGCATCTTCCTGAAAGGCGATACGGGATTCCAGCCCGGCAAGGGTCTCATGGTTGGGCATGTCGGTTTCAGTCCTGTCGCTAGAGGTGGGTCCGAAGCATAGACGATAGCGACGTTGACGAAAAGCCGCCTCTCGCCGAGCCATTGAAAAAAAACGGTGAATACAGTATACCTGCTGAGCTAGTGCGCGGTTGATCGACCATTTGCGCACCTTCATGATCAATACCTTAGTCAATTACAGAGAATATCAATGATTGGTAACCAGTTAATCAAGAGTGTACTGGCCAGTGTGCTGGCCGCCTTTGTTATTCCTTTTCTACTGCAAAAAACGGCGTCCATCGATATCGGTTTTACCCTGCCGGTGCTGGCAGTGATCGCTGCAGTTGTTTTCATTGTTACCCTGGCGGCAGCCTGGCCGTCAAACGCAGCCCGTCCGGCGGCCCGACCTGCAGCGGTTCCGTCTGCAGCAGAGGTCGAGCAGGATGATGCCAACGACACCCGGGAATTGGGAGTCGTCAAATGGTTCAACGTCTCCAAGGGGTTTGGTTTTATCACCCGTGACAACGGGGATGACGTGTTTGTACATTTCCGCAATATCCGCGGTCGTGGTCACCGCTCCCTGAACGAAGGGCAGCAGGTGCGCTTCAGTGTGCGTGAAAGCGACAAAGGACTCCAGGCCGAGGACGTATCCATCGTTCACGGCTGATGCCTCCGACCGGCACGTTCTGTGCCGGTCTTTATTCCCCCCTCTCCTTGCTGTTTCTTCGACCCCTCCTGAGCGGTTTTCCCCGAATCTTTGATAGACTGATCAATAGTCAGTCAGCGGGAGATCGATATGTTCGTTGTAGCTAACAGAATCATGGTCAACAGCGGGTATGAAGAGGCCTTTGCCGAGCGTTTTCGTCAACGTGCCGGGCAGGTTGAACAGCAGCCCGGCTTTGTGCGTCTTGAAGTTATGCGCCCAGCCAACGAAGGTTGTCCATGGGTGGTGATGACGCACTGGCGTGACAAGGGGGCCTTTGAGGCCTGGGTATCGTCGGAAGACTTCAAGCGTGCCCACCGGGAGCAGTCGCTGCCGAAGGAGGCCTTCGGAGCCGGTGGCGGACTGGAAATGCATGAAGTGGAGCTGTGTGCCGGGGACGCTTGATGTCGAAAGTGTCGACCGGGCTCGCCGCAACGGGGTTGTTGAGTACCCAGCGCTGGATGTGGCGGGCGCTGGTGCGCTCCGCTCTGATTCCTCTGTTGCTGGTGGAAACTCTGCTGGTCGGTGTGTATCTGATCTCCAGCGGTTATATCCGTGAGGCCAATATCGATCTGCTGCGCGACCAGGCGGACGCGCAGTTGCTCAACACGGCACGGCTTGAAGTCAATGTGATCAACGGCATGGTGGAAAGTGCCACCGGTCTGGTCGATCTTTATCGGCAGGCGACCTTGCGAGCGCTGATGGCTCCGGCCCCGGAGCAGGGGCTGGGACGTTATGTGCGTAACGAATCGGGAGTGCTGTTCAGCCCGGAGAATGATGGTCGGGCGGCATCTTTTTACTCGACCGTGACGCCGCCGCAGCAGCAGGACATGGACAAGGTATATCGGCTGGAGTCGCTGGACCCGTTGATGCTGGATCTGATGCGTATCCAGCCGATGATCAATGCGGTTTATTTCAACAGCTGGGACGGTTACAACCGCATCTACCCCTGGTTCGACACTTCCACGCGGTATGATGCCGACAGCTGGGCTGCGGATTACCCTTTTTACTACGCAGCGGACTCTACCCATAACCCTGATCGTTCGGTCATGTGGACCGATGTCTATATCGACCCCGCAGGTCTGGGCTGGATGACTTCGGCTGTCGCGCCGGTGTATCGGGGTGACTTCCTGGAGGGCGTGGTCGGTGTGGATGTCACCGTGGCAACGGTGGTGCGACAGATTCAGCAGCTGGATATTCCCTGGGGCGGTTATGCGGTGCTGATCAACCGTGAAGGTATCATCATGGCGTTGCCGCCGCGGGGCGAGCGCGATTTCGGGTTGGAGGAGCTAACGGTCGTGCCTCATTATGGCGCCATGCCCAAAAAGCGCTTCAAGCCCGAGCCGTTCAATTTTCGCCTGCGACCGGATACGGCGGATCTGGCCGAAAGGATGCAGGACGCCCCTGAAGGACAGGGCATAGTGGTTCTCAATGGGCAGTCCAAGCGTGTCGCCTGGAGTGAAGTAAATATTGCGGGCTGGCAATTGCTGACCATTGTGGACGAGGCCTCCATTTACCGTTCGGTGGATGAACTGGCGCAGCACTTTCGCATGGTGGGCTACCTGCTGATCGTCGGGCTGGTGTTCTTTTACCTGCTGTTTTTCGGTTACACCTGGCGTCGTTCAGTTTGGCTGAGTCGAGCGGTTTCGGCCCCTCTGGCGACGCTGAATCGGGTGCTGTCGGAAATTGCGCAGGAACGCTACGAACAGCCGCGTCTGCATTTCGAGCTGAGGGAACTGCAGCAGAGCGCTGATGCCGTGGTGCGTATGGGGGCGACGCTGGGACGTGCCAGCGCGGCTCGCAACAGTTTTCTGTCCAGTGTCAGCCATGAGTTACGCACGCCGCTTTCGTCGGTGATCGGTTTCGCGCAATTGCTTCGGGCCAGTGATCAGCCGGGAGAGGATGAGCAGGCCTGTGTGGATGAAATTCTGCGTGCGTCCGAGCACCTGTTGCGACTGATTAATGATGTACTCGACCTGGCACAGGTACAGTCCGAACAGATTCGCGTACACCCTGAGCCGGTGTACCTGGCCGATGTGGTGGATGCCTGCCTGCGGATGCTTGAACCGATGGCGGCAGAGAGTCGGGTTCAGCTGCTGGCGTTCAAGAAGGGGCGGGAGCTGTATGTGCAGGCGGATACCAACCGGTTGAGCCAGGTATTGTTGAACCTGTTGTCCAATGCCATCAAGTACAACCATCCGGGTGGACAGGTGTGGGTGGAGGGTGTATCGCTGGAAGGGCGGATACGTCTAAATGTCATCGATACAGGAACCGGCATCGAGCCGGACCGGCAGGCGGAGCTGTTCCGCCCCTTCAGCCGTCTGGGATATGAGAACAGCGCCATACCGGGCACCGGTATCGGACTCAGTATCAGCAAGCAGCTGGTCGAGCTGATGCAGGGCGGTCTGGGGTACCAGAGTACCCCTGGAGCTGGCAGCACCTTCTGGATTGAGCTGCCGAAGGCCGAATCGGTTCAGGAGTGAGTGGCGCGCTTGGTGCGAGCCGTTGGCAGCGCCTGCGCGGGGTCTTCCGGCCAGGGATGTTTGGGGTAGCGCCCCTTCATCTCCTTGCGTACGTCGGCATAGCTGCCCTGCCAGAAACCGGCCAGATCTCGGGTGACTTGAAGGGGGCGCTGTGCCGGTGACAGCAGGTGCAGGAGTACCGGCACCTTGAAGCCCAGCGTCGGAGTATCGGTACAACCGAACATCTCTTGCAGCTTGACCGCCAATACCGGATGAGGCTTGCTGTAATCGATCCGGATGCTGGAGCCTGACGGCACTTGCATGCGCTCGGGCGCCAGTGTGTCCAGTTCCTGTTGCAGCGACCAGTCCAGCCGGCTGCGCAGGATCGTTGCCAGACTCAGGCGCGCAAAATCACTGCCCTTGCTGATGCCTTCCAGCCAGGGAGGCAGCCATTCCTCCAGAGTCTCCAGCAGTGCCGTGTCGGACCAATCGGGCCAGCGCTTCGGCTCGGGGTCGTGACAGCGCACGAAGCTGACTCGCTGCCGAAGGCGCTCGCAGGCTTCATCCCTGTGCAACAGTGACAGTCCCTGTTGTCGCACCCGGTTCACCAGTGCGGCCGTGCGCTGATCCGGATCAGGGTGCGGGTTTGGCTCGTAGCGCACTGTCAGTCGACCGACCCGAGTATGTTGTCCGGCAATCAGGCGATCCTGCCGAGTATCCCATTCAATGACCTGCTCGCGTTGCTGCAGGTCGGCCAGACAGGTATCGAACAAGGCCGGATTCAGTGCCACGGCCAAACGAATCGTGTCGGTGGCACTGTCCTGGCGGCTGCTCAGGGCTGCAATGGCCAGCCAGTCGTGGCGACCGAGGCGATCTTGTGTACCCAACTGTGCGCCGCGCCCCTGGCTCAGGCGATACTGGTTAGAATGCTGTTCGCGCTGGCGCGCAATGCGATCGGGATAGGCACAGGCAATTAGAAACCCCGGTACATCCTGCTGGGCGAGTCCTGGGGTGACGTCAGTCTTGGAGCGCGGGCAGAGTGCCCGGAACTGGTGCGCCATACGGCGCAGGCGCTGGTTGGTGCCGGAGTGCCCGGCCGCGTTCAGCCATTCCAGGCGCAGCTGCAGGTCGGCCTGAGATGTCTTGAGCGGATCGCGCTCTGACAGCAGAGCGGCGATATCGGCAGCCAGATCGATTTGCCCATAGCGGGCACCGCACAACAGAAGGTGAGCCAGGCGAGGATGCGTGGGCAGTTCCGCCATTCGTTCGCCGTGGGTCGTCAATCGAAATCGGCCGGCGGCCAGTGATTCGACTGCACCGAGTTGGTGTAGCAGGTCCAGAGCCTGATGGTAGGGAGCTTGCGGTGGGGGGGTAATCCAGCACAGTTCATCCGGGCTGTTGACGCCCCAGCGCAGGAGTTGCAGCGCCAAAGGGGCCAGATCGGCATGCAGAATCTCGGCAGGAGGTTGGGGCTCCAGCAATTCCTGCTGCTGCTCTGACCAGAGGCGGTAGCAGGTTCCAGGGCCCAGACGCCCGGCCCGCCCGGCTCGCTGAATGGCGGTGGCGGCGGAAACGCGGGTCGTCAGCAGCCGAGTCATGCCGCTGCCGGGATCGAAGCGGGCCTGGCGACTGAGCCCCGAGTCGATGACTGCCTCCACTCCTTCAATGGTCAGACTGGTCTCCGCAATAGCCGTGGCCAGTACAACCTTGCGCAGGCCCGGTTCCGGTACATCAATGGCCTGTTGTTGTTCCTGCAGCGACAGATCGCCATACAGCGGGGTAATCTGGCGGTCAGGGTCTGTTGGCAGGGTGCTATCCAACAGTGTCATTACTCGACGAATTTCACCCTGACCAGGAAGGAATACGAGCAGGCTTCCCTTGTGCTGCTCCAGTGCATGGGCGATGCAGCGTGCAACGCGCTCTTCGATCGGGCTGTCGGTGCGGTTGGGGCGGGAGTAGATCAGTTCGACCGGGTGGGCTCGACCTTCGCTGCGCACGACGGGAGCGTTGCCCAGAATCACGGACAGACTCTCGCCATCCAGCGTTGCGGACATCAGCAGCAGCTTCAAGGGGGGGCCTTCACGCAGCAGTTCGCGTCCCTGCAGTGCCAGCGCCAGAGCGGTATCGCCGTCCAGGCTGCGTTCATGGAATTCATCAAAAATGATCAGGCCCACGCCTGCGAGCCCCGGATCATCCTGCAGCATGCGAGACAGAATGCCTTCGGTAATGACCTCAATGCGAGTGGCGGCACTGACTTTGCTTTCCAGGCGGATGCGGTAGCCAACGGTCTGGCCCAAGGATTCGCCGAGCTGTTCGGACAGCCTTTGTGCGGCGGCCTTGGCTGCCAGTCGCCGGGGTTCCAGCATGATGATTTTCTGGTCGCCCAGCCAGGGCTGGTTCAGCAGGGCCAGGGGCACACGAGTGGTTTTGCCGGCACCGGGAGGCGCTTCGAGAATCAGTTCGTCATGTTGGCTCAAGGTCTGACGAATAGGGTCCAGAAGAGCGTCGATGGGCAAGGATTGAGGTTGGGTCATGGCGGGTCTTGAGGGGATGTTAAACGGTTTACTCTAGCAGAAACATCGAGGTGTCGTCGTGCCGCAGGCGGTGATAAAATCCATTACGTGTATCAGTTCGCTATTACATTCGCTTGCTGTATGATGATCCGGACGGTCTGTGCGGGCCTTGAGTGTTGGCACGGCGACTGGGGTAGCGAAAGGTACGAGCAATGAAGACACAATTACATCGAACAGCGGGGCGTCAACGTGCTGCTGCTGATTGATAATTTCGACAGTTTTACCTGGAACCTGGAGCGTTACTTTCAGGAGCTGGGGATGCCGGTGCAGGTGTATCGCAATAATGCGATAACGGTGGAACAGATTGCCGCACTAAAGCCCTCTCATCTGGTGATATCGCCCGGCCCCTGTACGCCCGACGAGGCCGGGGTTTCGATTTCAGCCATTCAGCACTTTGCCGGTCAACTGCCGATTCTCGGGGTATGCCTGGGCCATCAGAGCATTGGTCAGGCGTTTGGGGCCGAGGTCGTGCGGGCTCGCCAGGTGATGCACGGTAAAACTTCCCTGATTGAGCATGTGGAGAGCGGCGTGTTTCAGGGGCTCGACCAGCCATTGGAAGTGACCCGTTATCACTCGCTGTTGCTGAATCCGGAAACGTTGCCGGACTGTCTGGAAGTGACGGCCTGGACCACCGGCCAGCAGGGACAGCCGGATGAAATCATGGCGATTCGGCATCGAGAGCTACCCATACAGGGGGTTCAGTTTCACCCCGAGTCTGTGCTGACTCGGCAGGGCCATCAGCTGCTGGACAACTTTCTGCAGCAAGTCTAACCCGTTATCAACAGGAGACACGGAATGAATATTCAGCAAGCGTTGGCCCGCGTGGTCGACCATATCGACCTCAGCCGTGAAGAGATGGTTGAGGTCATGCGGCAAGTGATGACAGGGCAGTGTACCGAATCCCAGGTGACGGGCTTTTTGGTAGGGCTGCGGATGAAGAGTGAATCGATCGAGGAAATTACCGGCGCTGCGCAGGTCATGCGTGAACTGGCGACACCAGTGTGCCCGAGCCGAGGACCTCTGGTGGATATTGTGGGCACGGGGGGAGATGGTGCCAACCTGTTCAATGTGTCATCCGCCAGTGCCTTTGTCGCAGCAGCTTGTGGCGTGTATATCGCCAAGCACGGCAATCGCGGTGTGTCTTCCAAAAGCGGCAGTGCGGATCTGCTGGAAAAGGCTGGTATCAACCTGGATCTGAGTGCTGAAGGGGTGGCGCGCTGCATCGATGAAGTGGGGGTCGGTTTCATGTTTGCCCCCGGTTACCACGGTGCCATGAAGCATGCGATCGGTGCCCGGCGCGCACTGGGTTTGAGGACCCTGTTCAATATCCTTGGTCCGATGACCAACCCGGCAGGTGCCAAGCGTGAAGTGATCGGCGTTTTTACCAAAAAGCTCTGTCGTCCCATGGCGGAAGTGATGCAGCAGCTGGGCGCCGAGCACATCATGGTGGTGCATGCCGATGATGGCCTGGATGAAATCAGCCTGGCGACTCATACCCATGTGGCCGAGCTGAAAGACGGTGAAATTCGCGAATACAGTATTACCCCCGAGGCATTGGGTGTGGACAGCCAGAGTCTGATCGGGCTGGATGTCGATAGCTCCGACGAATCTTTGGCGCTGATCAGGGCAGCCCTTGGTAACAGCGATGAATTGGCCGCACGCAAGGCAGCGGCCATGATCGCCCTGAATGCAGGGGCGGCAATCTACCTCGGAGGTCAGGTGGACAGTCACAAGGAAGGTGTTGAGCGGGCGCTGCAGGCCATCGCTTCGGGAGCGGCGCTGAAGAAAATGGAACAACTGGCTGCATTCAGCCAACAGCAGGAGTCGGCACAAGATGAGTAATACCCCGACCATTCTGAAAAAGATCATTGCGCGCAAACATGAAGAAGTGGCTGAGCGGCAGGCGCAAGTGTCTCTGGAAACTCTCAAACAGCGTATTGCCGAGCAGCAGGGCGGCTCGACCGACCCGCGCGGTTTTGTTGCCAGCCTGGAGCGGGCACTGGACGAAGGGCGTGCAGCGGTGATCGCCGAAATCAAAAAGGCCAGCCCGTCCAAAGGCGTGATCCGTGACCCCTTTGTGCCGGCCGAGATCGCGCCCGGTTACGAGGCCGGGGGCGCCAGCTGCCTGTCCGTGCTCACGGATGTGGACTTTTTTCAGGGCAGTGACGCCTATCTGCAGCAGGCGCGAGCCGCCTGTTCGCTGCCGGTCATTCGCAAGGACTTTATAGTTGATCCCTACCAAGTGTATGAAGCGCGTGTTTTGGGTGCGGATTGCATCTTGCTGATCGTGGCTGCACTGGATGACAGGGCGCTGGCCGAGCTGACGGCCTTGACGCACGAGCTGGGTATGGATGTACTGATTGAAGTACATAATGAAGAGGAACTGCAACGCATTCTGCCGCTTGGAACACGCCTGATCGGCATCAATAACCGTGATTTGCATACCTTTGAAGTCAGCCTGGATAACACGTTTAACCTGCTGGATCAGATTCCGGAAGACCGCATTGTGGTCACTGAAAGTGGTATTCTAACCAGCGCCGATGTTGCTGCCATGCAGGCGCGTCAGGTGAATGCCTTCCTGATAGGAGAGGCGTTCATGCGTGCCGAGGATCCGGGTAAAACGCTGGCCGAGTTCTTTGCCGCAGCGCAAACAGTCAACTAACCTGATTAGAGATACAGCGAATGAGTATGAGTGTCAGCGTCAACTGGGATGGTGATGATCGCTTCAAGGCGACGACCGGTTCCGGCTTTGACATTGTTATCGATAAGGACCTCGAACAGGGCCCGCGTCCGATGGAACTGATGCTGGCCGGCCTGGGGGGGTGTACCAGTGTTGATGTGGTTGGCATCCTGCGCAAGGCACGCCAGGACGTGGTCAGCTGTGTGGCCGAAATACAGGCCGAACGCTCGACGGATGTGCCGTCGGTATTTACCGATATTCACGTCAAGTTTGTCGTCAGCGGTCGTGGTCTGCGTGAAGCGGCCGTCGCTCGGGCGGTACGTCTGTCGGCGGAGCAGTACTGTTCGGCATCGCTGATGCTTGAGCGTGGCGGTGTGAAAATCAGTCACAGTTTCGAAATTGTGGAAGTCGAATAAAAAACGACGGCCGCGACTTGTATTTGAAGGGGCGCACAATTATAATTTTGCGTCCTTTTTATTTATTCAACTCCTTGCTTTCAATCACCGGCATTCGGCGGGTGATTTGGGGGCTGTGAAACCGTAAGGAGCAAAAATGCGTCATTACGAAATCGTATTCCTGGTTCACCCGAACCAGAGCGAACAGGTTCCGGCAATGATCGAGCGCTACAAGGCGCTGATCGAAGGTGCTGAGGGTACTATCCACCGCCTGGAAGATTGGGGCCGTCGTCAGCTTGCTTACCCGATCAACAACGCGCACAAGGCACACTACGTGCTGATGAACGTTGAAGCGACTCAGGAAGTGATGGACGAACTGTCCAGCATGTTCCGCTACAACGATGCTGTTCTGCGTAACATGGTGATCCGTTGCAACGAAGCGGTCACTGAAGATTCTCCGATCAAGGCAGCCGAAGCACGCGAAGAGCGCAAGCCGCGTCGCGAAGAGCGTTCAGAGCAGAAGCAGGAAAAACCTGCTGAAGAAAATACTGAAGCAGCTGCAGAGTAATCACTAACTTATTTTTGGAGAAGTTCAGATGGCACGTTTTTTCCGTCGTCGCAAGTTCTGCCGTTTCACCGCTGAAGGTGTAAAACAGATCGATTACAAGGATCTGGAAACCCTGAAAGGCTACGTTACTGAAACCGGCAAAATCGTTCCGAGCCGTATCACCGGTACCAAGGCACGTTACCAGCGTCAGCTGGCGACCGCTATCAAGCGCGCTCGCTACCTGGCTCTGCTGCCGTACACCGACAGCCACGACGTTTAAGCGTCGGCTGATGCAGCCGGAGGCCGGGCATCGAGAGTGCCTGGCCCTACAAGATTAACGCTGTGAATATCCTGTGGATATGCACAGCCAGGATTCAAACTGCAGCCTTTGCAGAACAAGAGGTTTTACGAGATGGAAGTTATTCTGCTCGAAAATATCGGTAAGCTGGGTCAGCTGGGCGACAAAGTATCTGTTAAGTCAGGCTTTGGTCGTAACTACCTGATCCCTCAGGGTAAAGCCGTACCGGCAACCGCTATCAATGTTGCACAGTTCGAAGAGCGTCGTGCTGAGCTGGAAAAAGCTGCTGCTGAGAAGCTGGCTAACGCTGAAGCGCGTGCCGAGCAGCTGAACGAACTGGAACTGTCTCTGGTCACCAAAGCGGGTGATGAAGGCAAACTGTTCGGTTCTATCGGTACTCGCGATATCGCTGAAGCGCTGACTTCTGCCGGTATTGAAGTTGACAAGAGCGAAGTTCGTCTGCCGGAAGGCGCTATCCGCCACATCGGTGAGTTCGACGTTGACATCCAGGTTCACCCGGAAGTTACCGCTACTATCAAACTGGTCATCGCTGGCGAATAATCTCCGCCTGCAACCGGTTAAGAAAAAGCACCGCGTGGTATATACTGCGCGGTGCTTTTTTGTATACGGCGTATGGCGGTACAGACCGCCTGGCCGCATGACGCAGCACCTTTCCACCACCCGCCAATGAGGTAGTCCCGCGATGGATATGGTCGACTTGAATGATGATGCCCTGGATGCGATCAAGCAGCCGCCGCACTCGATCGAGGCCGAGCAGTCGGTGCTGGGCGGGTTGATGCTGGATAACAACGCCTGGGATACCGTGTCCGAAGTGTTGTTGGAGGATCAGTTTTATCGTCCCACGCATCGTATGATCTTCCGCACCATGCAGAAGCTGATCGATGATGCGCGGCCGATAGACGTAGTGACGCTGTCGGAAGAGCTGGATCGTACCGCAGAACTGGAGCAGGCGGGCGGGCTGGAATATCTGGTATCACTGGCGCGCAACACGCCCAGTACGTCTAATATTCGGGCGTACTCGGAAATCGTGCGTGACCGCTCCTTGCTGCGCCAAATGATTGGCGTGGCCAATGAGATTGCCGACAGCGCTTTTCATCCGGGTGGTCGTGCATCGGATGAAATTCTTAATGAAGCCGAACAGAAGATCTTTCAGATCGCTGAGAATCGGCCCAATCAGGGCGGTCCCGAGCCGGTTAACCCGTTGCTCAAGCGTGCCGTGGATCGTATCGATGAGCTGTTCAATAACGCCGATGCCTTGACCGGCGTGACCACCGGTTTTGATGACCTGGATGATCGCACCGGAGGCCTGCAGAAAGCGGACCTGGTGATTGTGGCGGCGCGTCCTTCCATGGGTAAGACGACCTTTGCCATGAACCTGGTGGAAAATGCCCTGATGGCAACTGAGCGACCGGTGCTGGTGTTCTCGCTGGAAATGCCTGCCGACCAGCTGGTCACGCGTATGCTGTCGTCACTGGGACGGATCAACCAGACCAAGGTGCGTAACGGTCAGCTGGAAGAGGATGACTGGCCCAAATTGACCACGGCGGTCAACATGCTCAAGAACAAGCCGCTGTTCATTGATGATCAGCCGGGCATCAGTCCCAATGAGATGCGCACCCGAGCTCGCCGTATTGTTCGTGAGCATGGTGATCTGGGCATGATCATGGTCGACTACCTGCAGTTGATGACATTGAAAACCGGCAAAAGCGAGGGGCGTACCCAGGAAATTTCCGAAATCTCGCGCTCACTGAAAGCGCTGGCCAAGGAGATGAACTGTCCGGTGGTGGCGCTTTCGCAGTTGAACCGAAGCCTTGAGCAGCGCCCCAACAAGCGGCCGGTCAACTCTGACTTGCGTGAATCGGGCGCCATTGAGCAGGACGCCGACGTGATCATGTTTATCTATCGTGACGAGGTGTATAACGAGGACAGTCCGGACAAGGGGGTGGCCGAAATCATCATCGGCAAACAGCGTAACGGCCCTATCGGTTCGGTGCGGCTGGCCTTCATCGGCAAGTATACCCGTTTCGAAAATCTGGCCCATGGTGCATACGACTATGGGCCGGATGAATAAACCGGAATGATGCTCAGGGTTCTCTGAGCACCTTGTTGCGGAAGGGCTCGGGTACGGTCAGAACCTTGCGTTCCTGATAATCAAAGAACACGATGCCGGTTTTGGCATGGGCGATCTCCACGGCGGTTTCCTTGTTGCTCAGCAGGTAGTAGAGGTCACAGCCATACTTGTTGAAGTCGGTGACGGTTACATCGACCTGCACGCGATCACCGTAAAAACCTTCCGCCTTATACACGATGGCCGAATCGGTCATGATGATGCTGGCACCTTCCACATCCATTTCGGTGTAGTGGTAGTGTTTCAGAAAGCGCAGTCGCGCTTCGTGCACCATGGACAGTACGGCATCGTTGCCCAGGTGGCCGCCGTAGTTGATATCGCCGATGCGAACCGCCAGCTCGGTGCTGAACAGGTAGTTGTCCGGCATTTCCAGTTTTATGCGTGCCATTGTACAGCTCCTTCAGGGGGACTTGTATCCGGTTTCAGTCCAGGGCCTTGATAACATCAACCATGGCGCCGGTCAGTGTCGCCAGGTCCTCATCGCTCATGACGTAGGACGGCATGACGTAGATCAGCTTGCCGAAGGGACGCACCCAGACCCCGCGTTCGACAAACAGGGGTTGTACTTCAGCCAGATCAACGGGCTGATGGCGCTCAATGACGCCGATGGCGCCGAGCACACGAACATCGGCCACCGATGGCAGTGATCGTGCCGGTTCCAGCCCCTGTTTCAGACCCGCTTCCAGGCGTATCACCTGGCTGCGCCAGTCCATCTCTTCCAGCAGTGTCAGGCTTTCCAGCGCCACGGCGCAGGCCAGTGGGTTGGCCATGAAGGTAGGGCCGTGCATAAAGCAGCCGGCACCGCCGGAAGAGATGGTATCGGCGATATCGGCTGTGGCCAGAGTGGCGGCCAGTGTCATGTAACCACCGGTCAATGCCTTGCCGACGCAGAGGATATCCGGGCTGATCCCGGCGTGCTGGCAGGCGAACAGCTCGCCGCTGCGACCGAAGCCGGTTGCTACCTCGTCGGCGATCAACAGAACCTCGTACTGATCGCAGAGTGCTCGGGCCCGGCGCAGCCATTCCGGTGAGTAGAAGCGCATGCCGCCGGCTCCCTGTACAACCGGTTCCAGAATCAGGGCTGCCAGTTCGTGCCGGTGGGTGCTTAAAAGACGCTCCAGCTCGGCAATGTCCCGGTCATCAAACACGCCGTCGAAGGGGGTTTCCGGGCGCGGCGCAAAGAGCTGTTGGCTCAGGACGCCGCTGAACAGCTCGTGCATACCGTTGACCGGATCACAGACTGACATGGCTCCCAGCGTGTCACCATGGTAGCCGTTGCGGATGCTAAGCATGCGTTGCTTGCCGGGCTTGCCGCGCGCCTGCCAGTACTGAATCGCCATTTTCAGTGCGACTTCGACGGATACGGAACCGGAGTCGGCAATAAAGACCCGTTGTAATGGTGCCGGCGTCATCGCGACCAGTTTGCGCGACAGTTCGATGGCGGGAGTATGAGTCAGGCCGCCAAACATCACATGGGCCATGCGATCAATCTGTTCCTTGGCTGCCGTATTCAGGCGTGGGTGGTTGTAACCGTGTACGGCTGACCACCAGGATGCCATGCCATCGATCAGTTCGCGACCATCGCTCAGCTTGATGCGTACACCGGAGGCGGACTCGACCGGGAACATGCTCGGCGGGTTGATCATTGAAGAGTAAGGGTGCCAGATATGCCGGGAATCAAAGGCCAGTTGCTCGGCGTTGGGGCCCTTCATCATGCTATAGACTCCTCATGGTATAGGTGAGGGGCCTCATTAGAGCGGTCTTTGCGGATGGACGCAAGTCGTATCAGGCGCTCTCCACGCAGTTGCGGCCTCGGTGCTTGGCCTGGTACAGGGCTTGGTCGGCTCGGCTCAGCGCGGTTGATGTGTCGGTGTCATCTTCGTGCAGCAGCGTGACGCCGATCGACAGGGTCATGGGGACGAGACCGTTTTCAGTTTGGGTGGGATGTTGTTCCAGGCGCTGACGGATGCGTTCGGCCAGATGAAGAGCCCCCCGCAGGTCGGTGCCGGGCAGGAGCAGGGCAAATTCCTCTCCACCCAAACGTCCCAGCAGATCGGTTTCGCGCAGGCCCTCGGGGGCCAGGCGGGCAAAATGTTTGAGGACTTCATCCCCGGTGTGGTGGCCGTACTCATCGTTGATTCGTTTAAAGTGGTCGAAATCGATCATCAGCAGGGCACTTTCGTGATGTAAACGTCGGTTCAGGCGCTGTTCCTTGTGCAGGCGTTCGATAAAGGCGCGGCGGTTACACAGCCCTGTCAACGGGTCGGTCGTGGCCAGCAATTCCAGCTTGTGTTCGTTCTCCTTGCGCTCGGAAATATCCCGGAAAACGGTCACGACCCCGGTAATGGCACCCTGCTCAATCATCGGCAAACTGGTCACTACAACCGGGAGCAGCTCACCGGTACGGGTGTTGAACAGTTCGTCTCCCTCATAGCTGTCTCCGTTCAGGGCAGTGGCAAAGATCGGGCATTGGGAAAAAGGAAGGGCGGCATTGCCGCCGTGCGAGTGGACCAACTGATGGAAGTTGCCCTGATAGAGCTTCTCGGCATTGAAGCCGGTCATGCGGCTGGCAGCAGGGTTGACGTACAGCGTACGGCCTTCCAGGTCGAGGACATAGATGCCTTCACCGACGGCCTGGCCGATAGCGTCCAGGCGTTGTTTCTGCTGCAGCACTTGCTGACGCTGTTGGTGCAGACTCAGTAGCAGACGTCCCAGCAGTAAGATGGCCAGCAGGCTGATGCCGAGAGAGCTGTAAAATGCCCATTGAATGCTGGTTAGCAGAGGCTCGGGGTACAGCGCCAGAATATACCCTCCCAGAGCATTGTCGAAACTGTAAACCGGGATGAACGAAGTGCTGTAGCCCTGGCCTTGATAATAGATAGCCACCGAAAAGGGGGCTCCTGATGCCAGTCGAGGAGCAAGTTCGTGGCGGGTGAGTTCGGTCAGCAGGGTATCGACCGGCAGGTCGGGGGCCGCTTGAATCTGGTTGAGTTCGTCCAGCAGGAAGTCGTCGCTGATCGGTGCCGGGCGCAACTGACGGCGCAGGTCGCTGAAGCTGATATCGTCTACGGTTTTGCGGTTCAGCAGGAACAGAAAGGCCTGGTCGCTCCCCAATTCGGTGAGTGTCTGGCTGATTTGTCGAAAGGATACGGCTGTTTCCATACTGCCAATCAGCTCGTTTTGGCTGAACAGCGGATGGATAAAACGGAAACCGATAAACAGGCGGCCGACCTCAAAGCCATATTGGGGCGCTGGTGTCGTTTGCATGTGTTGCAGGGACGGCCGTACCTGAAGCAGGTTGTCGCCATAAATACTGGGAGCATGGAAGCGCAGGTAACTGGTCCCGTCCGCCTGCAGGTATTGCCATTGCTGAATGCCCTGAGCCTGGAGGTCACGGTAGTCGGGTAGCAGAGTCTGGTAGAGGGTCTCATGCAGAATCTGCTGTTCCAGGCCCTTGGCATGAAAGCCCGCCTGCAGCAGCGAGAAAACGTCGGGACGTCGCTGTAATCCGTTATGAAAGGTTTCCATAGCCAGTGCATAGCGGTCCAGGCTGGCATGGTACATGGTGTCGAGCAGGGTCAATCGGTGATGCAGGTACTGCTGTTCCCTGTCCTGGTACGTGTTGTTCAGAAACAATGCCACCCCCAGAAAAAGCCCGGCCAGCAACAGAATGTAACCGGCTTGTCGAAGTCTGGGGCTTTCTTTGGGCATGGGTTGCTCCAGAGGGGGCGGGCGATTAGTCAGGTTTAAACAGCTGGCGGCTGATGAGGGCACGGGCTGTCTTGATTAATAGCAGCATAACCACAAAGGTGACAACAATCAGGGAGATCCAGCTCAGCAGCAGGAAAAAATCATTGCGTGTGTTGAGCCACATGCTTTGGGTTGCAATGGAAAAGGCGGCAAGGGGAAAACTGTAGGCCCACCAAGACAGGTAAAACTGAATGCGCGAAAAGCGCGGCAGCTGAGAGAACAGCAGCAGGGTGATGAACAGTGCAATGTAATACAGGATGCGGGCAAAATTGTCGACGATGCCGTTATTGAGCTGCAGGTAGGAAATAAACCCGATGGCAGGCGGCGCAATCATGATAAACAGGGTGGGCAGCAGCTTTTCCGGCAGCGGGTCGTGAAACAGGATGCGGTTGAAAATCAGCGTCTTGAGTACCAGCCAATAGACCACTCCGATGGCAAAGAAAAACCAGCTGGCTTCGATATAGCCGTGTTGAACCCCGGCAATCGGCGCGATGATGTTGCCCACGACGGGGATGAACCAGGCGGGCGTGCTGTGCTGAATCTTGAACCGGGAGTGATGAATCCACTGTGTCATGACATTCAGCGTCAACAGCAGGTGCAGACCGGCGCCGCAGATCCAGAGGTAGTGTGAAAGGGGCAGGGATATTTCCAGTGTCGCAACGGACAGCAGCAACAGGCTAATGGAGAAGGCCGGGAAGAAGCTGATCTGGATGGGGTGATTGAATTCGGCCAGAACCTGTTCGCGGTAGCGCAGGGTTTTGATGAGATAGACGCAGGTCAGACTGAGTAGAACGCAGGCTGTAAAAATCAGTAAAACACGACTGAACAGCGGTTCAAGGCCCAGGCTGTGTACGGCCTTTTGCCAGCTCAGGGTCAGCCCGGTCAGGCCCATGGTGCTGGCGAAAAAGGCCACGGGAAAATAGGGGAGCCAGGTGGTGGCTCCGGCTGTGTCAGGGATGCGGTCCGACATGTTGCAATCCTTAAATTAGAACTATCTTATATATTATGCTGCCGGAACCGCTCTACTGACAACTAGTATTTGACCCGGTAGATCAAGGCATAAAGGACAGGTACCACTACCAGTGTCAGCAGGGTGGCGAAGCCCAAGCCGAACATGATGGTGACAGCCAGCGGTCGGAAAAAGGCGTCCGGCAGCAGCGGCAGCATGCCCAGAATGGTGGTCAGGGCTGCCATGGATACGGGGCGCAGACGGCTGACAGTGGCATACAAAATGGCGTCATGCCAGTTGTAGTCCTCTTCGTCATACAGACGCTTGATCTCTTCTACCAGTACGATGCTGTTTTTGATCAGCATGCCGCTCAGGCTGAGAATCCCCAGCAGGGCCGTGAAGGCGAAGGGAGTCTGTGTACTGAGCAGGCCGATAGTGACCCCGATAATGGCCATGGGCACGGTCAGCCAGACAACCAGCGTCTGACGCAGCGAGCCGAACAGCAGCACGGTGATCACGACCATGACCAGCAGTCCCAGGGGGACAAAGGCGAACAGGGCCTTGTTGGCGTCATCCTGGGCTTCATACTCGCCACCCCAGCTGAGACTGTAACCGGGCGGCAGAGGCATCTGCTCGGCGCGTGGACGGATATCGGCAAAGAGTGCGGCCGCCGTCAGGTCTCCGGCAGGGTCGGGGTCGGCCAGTACTGTCAATGTCCGCTTGCGGTCGCGGCGCATGATCAGCGGGTCTTCCCAGTCCAGGGTGGTATCCTGCATAACCTGTCCGGCATCAATCCACTGCTGCAGGGTTTGGCTGAAAATGGGCAGGGATTCCAGCTGTTCCAGGCGTTGGCGCTGCTCTTCCGGTGGCCGCAGAATGACCGGCAACAGTTGGCTGCCGTCCCTGATCAGGCCGCTGTATTCCCCTTCCACGTTGCGGGCGATGGCACGGGACAGATCAGCCTGAGTGATTCCCAGGCGGCGTCCTTCCGCTTCATCGAAATGGGGCACGATAACCGGCGTACGTTCACGCCAGTCATGGCGTATATTGATCGCGCCTGCTGTCGGATCAAAGACTTCGGTGATCATCTGCTGGCCGAGTTTACGCAGGACATCCGCATCAGGCCCGCTGATCCGGGCTTCAATCTTGGACTTGGTACTGGGACCGATCGAGATGCGGGTCAGCTTGCTCTGCGCCTGAGGATAGTGGCTGCTCAGATATTGTTTCAATGTCGGCAGCAGCCGTTCCATCTCATCCAGCGTGGCAGTCTCGACCAAGAGTTGGGCATAGCTGGCATATTGGCGCTCAGGGGCGTAGGTCAGCATGAAGCGTTCGGCCCCGCGGCCGATGGTGCTGGTGACTCTGTGGACACCTTTCATGTCGAGCAGAGCCTGCTCGATTTCGGCAATATCAGCTTCGGTTGTACGAATGTCGCTGCCCTGCGGTAGCCAGTAGTCGACCTGTACCAGCGGCAGGGTAGCCTCGGGGAAAAAGCCCTGGCGGACATGCTTGAAGCTGGCCAGAGACCCTATCAGCAGACTCGCTGCCAGCAGCAGAGTAAGCCAGCGCCAGCGCAGGGCCAGATGCAGCAGTTGCTGAAACAGGCGATAGAAGAGGCTCTGATAGGGTTCGCTGGTGGCGGAGCCGGCCGGCTGTTCTCGAAACAGAATGGAAGCCAGAAAAGGCGTCAGGGTAATCGCCAGTATCCAGCTGAGCAGCAGTGAAATGAACAGGACCCAGAACAGGCTGCCGGTGAACTCACCGGTAGCATCCGGAGACAGGCCGATAGGCGCAAAGGCCGTGATCGAGATCAGTGTTGCACCGAGCAGTGGCCAGCGGGTGTGGCCGACAATGCGCACTGCGGCTTCCAGTCGTGAACAGCCACGCTGCAGGTTGATCAATATGCCTTCGGTAATGACGATGGCGTTGTCGACCAGCATGCCAAGGGCAATAATCAGCGCCCCCAGCGATACGCGGTGCAGGCTGATGGAGACGACATTCATGACGATGAAAGTGCCCAGAATGGTGAGCAGCAATACCAGGCTCATCAGCAGGCCCGAGCGCGCACCCATGGTCAGCAGAAGGACCACGACCACAATACTGACGGCCTGCGCCAGGCTGATCAGGAAATCGCTGACCGAGGTGGCGACCTGGCGCGGCTGGTCGTAGATGATATCCAGAGTCATGCCGACCGGTCGGCGGTAGTCGAGATCATCCAGCCGGGCCTGAACGGCCTGGCCCGCATCGACTACATTGATGCCGGGCGTGAACGAAATGCCCAGAGTCAGAGCGGACTGACCATTGAAGCGATACAGGTGAGAAGGCGGTTCAGCATAGTCCAGATAAATATCAGCCACATCGCCCAGATAAACCAGGCGACCGCCGGTTTGGCCGAGCAACAGGTTTTGGAGCTGTTCGGCCGACGTGGCGGTCCCTTCGGGAGCAATGCGCAGGCGGTCGCCGTTAAGGCGGATGCTGCCGGCGTTGCTGATCAGACTCTGTGAGTTGATCGCCATCTGAATCATCTGGGGCGAAACCTGCATGGCAGCCATGCGATTGCGATCGACTTCGACAATAACCTGCTGCTGACGACGGCCACCGATGCTGACCTTGCTGATACCATCGACCAGCACCAGATCACGGCGCAGGAAGTCGGCGTAGTCAGCCAGAGCGCGATAGTCGTAGTCTTCTCCGGTCAGTGCCATGAAAATGCCATAGACATCGCCAAAGTCATCGTTGATCTGCAGGGGGCCCACACCCGGAGGCAGGCGTGGTTGCAGATCATTCAGCTTGCGCCGCATTTCATCCCAGATCTGGCGCAGCTCCTGCTCGCGGTAGGTGCTTTTCATGGTGACCTGAATCTGGGCCAGCCCGGCGGACGAGATGGAATGAACCGTATCGACCTGAGACAATTGCTGCAGTGCCATCTCAACCGGCAAGGTGACTTCTTCCTCCACTTCCTGTGCCGAGGCGCCGGGGTAGGAGGCCGCAATCAATGCTTCCTTGACGGTGTATTCAGGGTCTTCCAGCTGACCCAGTCCGAAAAATGAAAGAGTGCCACCGACCAGTAGCAGCAGCACACACATCCAGCTCACGACCCGCTGGCGAATTGCATATTCAGTAAGGTTCATCCCTGTCTCCGCCTAGAGTCCGCGTTCCTGAATAATCGGATGCAGTTTCATCCCTTCCCGTACCTGACTGACGCCGGCAGCGACCAGATGATCGCCCGTCTTCAGGTCGCCCTTGACCAGCATCTGGCTGCCTCGAATCTGCAGCGGTGTGACACTGAGGCGGCGGGCTCGTTGTTCTTCGTCCAGGCGCCAGACCCAGTGTTTCTGATCGCGCATGAAAACCGCTCCAACCGGGACGGACGTGCCTTCTTCCGAATGAGCTACCAGCAGTGGTGCCATATCGACGGTGAATTCCACACTCATGCCGGTATGCGTGGGGAATACATCCGGTTGCGGCATGCGAAAGACCACTTCATAGGTTCGGGTACGGGTGTCGGACACGGATTCGTGTTCGACATAGCAGGCCGTAAATTCGTGTGTCGGATGAGCGGTGAAACGCACCTGGCCACAAATGGAATCGTTGGGTTCAAGGTCGGGGCGCAATCGGCTGACGATGGATTCGGGAACGCCGAAACGGATATCCAGCTGGCTTTCATCCTGCAACAGCAGTACCGGCTGTTGTGCCTGAACCTGCTGGAAGTTTTCCGTTTGCAGTAGTGCCACGGTGCCGCTGAAGGGAGCCTGCAGCCGGGTGTAGCTGAGATTGTCTCGAGCGATTTCCAGTGCGGCTCGGGCAGCCTTGAGTTCGGCACGTGCCTCGTCCAGGTTGACCTCGGACGTGTAATTGCGTGACAACAGTTTTTGCTGCTGGTTGAAGCGAATTTGCGCCAGTTCAAAGCGTGCTTCTCGTTCAGCCTGAATGCGGCGGTAATCAGTACTGTCCAATTGCGCCAGAAGATCGCCGGTACTCACTACCAGTCCTGGCTGGGCCGGCAATTGTTCCAGCGTCCCCGGTACGCGGAAGGCCAGAGTCGCGCTGCGCCAGGCCTTGACCGTGGCCGGGAAACGGCGCTGCAGACCGGCCCCGGGGGCGGGAATTTCGTACAGACTGGCCGGACGTGCCTGGTCCGGTGCGGCTTGAGTCTCAGGCGGCGTCGGTTCACAGCCGCTGAGCAGAAGCGCTGTCAGGCCGAGCAGGCCAATAGATGGGGACAAGCAATTCCGTATGCGCATGGGTCAAGACTCCGGATTGGGTTCGATACTGAGTACATCGATTTGAGCATCGCTGATGGTAAAGCGAATGTTTTGGCCGTACAGGCTGATGCCGTAGATGCGTTCGCTGTCACCCTTTTGGTAAGCGGGGCGTGGATCACAGCAGAGAATTTCGGTTATCTGCCGAACCAGAGGCTGGTTGAGGCGCTGGCCCAGAGTGTGGCAGGCCCGTTCGGCTTCGGGACTGAATATCACCGGAAGCTGCAGCCGCTCGATATGTGTTGCCAGGGCGAATTCGGCGTCCGGCAGGCTGTCCGAATAGGGCAGGTAGGGTTTGATATCCAGCACGGGGGTGCCGTTGAGTAGGTCGGCACCTTCAACTTCCAGGCGGACGCTGTCCCCCTTGCAATGAATGCCGGTCAGGCGAACGCAGGACAGCCCGATAGGGTTGGGACGGAAGGGGGAGCGTGTTGCAAATACTCCCAGGCGCTGATTGCCGCCCAGTCGTGGCGGCCGGACAGTCGGGCTCCAGCCCTTGTCGGCGGTTGCGCTGAACAGAAAGACCAGCCAGATATGAGTGCAATGTTCCAGACCTCGTACTGCATCGGCATTGGCATAGGGTGGCACCAGCTCGATGCTGGCGCGCACGGAGGCCAGGCCAGGCTGGCGCGGGATGCCGAATTTTTCGTCGAAAGGGCTGTGGATATAACCGATGGCCTGCATCGGGAACTGGCTGAAGTGACTCATCTGTTGCTCCGATAGTCCGTTGTCGCCGGTATATCCTATCATTCATGCTCCAGTAGTGATGCCCTCTGTTGTACCGGTGTGGTGCTGCTCCAGTAACGGGATGCTTTTTCAGCCTGCTCGGCCAGTCGATGAACATGGCTGAGTGCATCCAGCAATGTCACCGATTCGGCCGGTGTCAGTTGGCTGGAGATGGTGCGGTTCAACAGGCCGCTTTTGAGGTGTTGGTACTCACGCTCCATCTCGCGTTTCATCTGATGGGTTTCATAGCCTTGCGTAGCGCTGTCGGCGCGGATTTCACAGGCATCCAACAGGTGAATGACCGCCTGCTGGAAATCATGAACGCTGGATCGAATGCCGGAGTCCTGCAGCTGTTCGAATACCGGATAGTATTCGGGCAACCGTGCGGCCAGGCGGGCCATTTCGTTGAAATAGCGGGTTACGCGCAGGGAAACAGGCAGGGTTTCACTGATTTCCACACTCAGATTCTGGCGTGCCAGCTCCTGGTTGAATTCGACAATGCGGTTGCTGAGCTGGTTCAGGCTTTCGTATTGTTGCTGCAGGCGGCTGCCGGCCCCCTGTTCGGCGCTGATCGCCTCGCGCGACATGCGGCTGCAGATACGGCTGACTCGAGCCAGCTCCATATTGATGGCTTCAACGGCCAGTGATGGTGTCATCAGGATATTGTTATCCAGGTAGCGGGGTTTGGCCTCGCTTTCTTCCAGTGTGAGGAAGCGTTTCTGCAGGAAGCGTACCATGCGGTCGGTCAGCGGCCACATCAGTATGACCCCGGCAATATTGAACAGGGTATGGAACAGGGCGAGCAGGAAGACCAGGTCGAACGCTGTCGGGTCCAGGCGGTCCAGCAGGCCGCCCAGCAAGATGAGCAGTACCAGTCCGACCAGGCCGGTCAGAAGGTTGAACAGTACATGGGCGGCGGATATGCGCTTGGCGTTGGGAGTCGCGCCGATGGAAGCCAGCAGGGCGGTCGTTGTGGTCCCGACATTGGCACCAATGACCAGTGCCGCAGCGGCCGTGAGGTGGATGGTTTCGGCGTGTACCAGTGACAGGGCGATGGCAATGACGGCAGCTGAAGCCTGCATCAGGAAGGTCAGCAGGATGCCGGCCATGACAAACAGTGCCAGCGCCAGCGGGCCGGTGCCCAGCTCGGCCAGAGGAATGGTACTGCCCAGGTCATCGAATCCGGCGCGCAGAAAGTCCAGGCCAATGAAAAAAATACCGAACCCGGCAAGGGCCGAGCCGATATGGGCTCGCTTGTTGTTGCCGCCACTGATTTGCAGCACCATGCCTGCCCCGATCAGAGGCAGGGCAAAGGCGCTGATCTTGAACTTGAAGCCGATCAGGGCGACCAGCCAGCCGACCATGGTCGTGCCGATATTACTGCCGTAGATAATGGAAACGGACTGGGTCAGGGAGAGCAGGCCGGCGTTAACGAAGCCGAGTGTGGCTACTGTTACAGCACTGGAAGACTGTACCAGCGCGGTGATGAGCGTACCGGAAATCACGCCCTTCAGGCGCGAGCCGGTGGCGTGTTCTAGCGTTGCCTTGAGCGAGCGTCCGGCGGCCTGCTTGAGGCCGTTGGTGAGCAACTGCATACCGAGCAGAAACAGCCCGAGACCGCCGAACAGCTGCCCCAACATTTCCAGCGTCATTCCCTGAATATCTCCCCACAAGTGTGACATGAAATTAACAGAGCCCCAGGAGCAGGTCGAGCCTATGCGTGTCCCCGGGGCGACACTAGTATATGCGGGTACCTGGAGAGAGCCAATGCGCGCCAATCAGCGCATTTCCGGCGTTCTGGCCAGAACCCAGATATCGACCCGTTCGGCACCGGCAGACTTGAGCACTTGGGCCAGAGTATTGACGGTGGTTCCAGTCGTCATGATGTCGTCGATAAGTGCCAGATGGCGAGGCGGCTGTTCGGTGACAGCGAAGGCATGGTGCAGATTACCTCTGCGTGCGTTCAGCCCCAGCTCGGCCTGGTGCGGGGTGCGTCGGGTTTTGCGCAGGCTGTCATTCAATGGCAACTGCAGTTGCTGTGATAGCCTGGCCGCCAGTAGCTGGGCCTGATTGAAGCCGCGCTTCAGCTCGCTGAACGGATGCATGGGTACGGCCATCAGTGCATCGGGCCAGTCATCCTCATAGTGCTGTTGCAGGTAGGCGGCCAGCACACGCGCCAGCCAGCCAAGGTGTGCCGGTTGACGTTGATATTTGATGTTGGGCAGCAACTGGCTGATCGGGAAGTCGTAATTAAAGGCTGCCAGGGTGCGCTCGAATGCGGGTGGCGTTTGCACACAATGTGCACAGAGGCCGCCAGGCGCAAGGGTGCGTGGCAGTGGCAGGGCGCAGCAGCGGCAAGGATTCAGTAGCCAGGGCAGATCAGCGTGGCAGCTGGAGCAGATACCATGTGCATCGGGGGCGGAGGCATCGCAGAGTGCGCATTTCTGTGCACTTATTAAGCAGTTGTGTATTTTTTTGTAAAGCATAAGTTGACAGCTCCTTCTGTCGCTTTATGATCAGCAGCATAACTGCCGGCACCCGGTCCTTCGGGTGCGCACCACCGATTATGTCACAAGGGGATTGAGGCCATGCAAAACCAGGCTGAAGTGCGTCACGACTGGAGTGAACAGGAAGTCCGGGCGCTGTTTGAATTGCCGATGAACGATCTGCTGTTCCAGGCACAGACGGTGCATCGTCAGCATTTCAATCCCAATGAGGTGCAGGTCAGTACCTTGTTGTCGATCAAAACCGGCTCCTGCCCGGAAGACTGCAAGTACTGTCCGCAGAGTGCTCATTACAACACCGGTCTGGAAAAACAGCGCCTGATGGAAGTGGAAGCGGTGCTGAACAAGGCGAAACAGGCCAAGGCATCCGGCTCTACCCGTTTCTGTATGGGCGCAGCCTGGAAGCACCCGACCGAGCGTGATATGCCCTATGTGCTCGAAATGATCAAGGGCGTGAAGGCGATGGGGCTGGAAACCTGCATGACGCTGGGCATGTTGAAGGAATCCCAGGCCGAGCAGCTGTCCGAGGCGGGACTGGACTACTACAACCACAATCTGGATACCTCGCCGGAGTTCTACGACAAGATCATCACCACGCGTACCTACGAAGATCGTCTCAATACCCTGCAGCACGTACGTGATTCCGGCATGAAGATCTGCAGCGGCGGTATCCTCGGCATGGGCGAGACCGCCAAGGACCGTTATGGTTTGCTGATGCAGCTGGCCAACCTGCCGCAGCAGCCGGAATCCGTGCCGATCAACATGCTGGTGAAGGTGCAGGGCACACCGCTGGAAAACGTCGACGATCTGGACCCGCTGGAATTCATCCGCACCATCGCCGTGGCGCGCATCATGATGCCGAAGTCCCATGTGCGCCTGTCCGCCGGTCGCGAGCAGATGTCCGATGAGCTGCAGTCGATGGCGTTCTTCG
The DNA here is from genome assembly GCF_013868415.1 of Marinobacterium marinum. Classification (GTDB taxonomy): domain Bacteria; phylum Pseudomonadota; class Gammaproteobacteria; order Pseudomonadales; family Balneatricaceae; genus Marinobacterium; species Marinobacterium marinum. The sequence goes on from NZ_JACEMT010000035.1 coordinate 99,096, forward strand.
CCGGTGCCAATTCCATTTTTTACGGCGAGTGCCTGCTGACCACACCGAACCCGGAAACCAACCGTGATCTGCAGTTGTTCAAGCGTTTGGGTATTCGCCCGGAGCAGCGCATTGAGGACTCCGATGCGGACCAGGAGCAGCAGCTGTCGGTTCGAATTCAGGCGCAACAGGACGCCGATCTGTTCGTCGACGCCACCGCGACCCACTGAGGCGCGCTCATGTCCTTTAACGATTTGGCTGCCGCGCTTGAGTCGCGGCGGCACGACAACCTCTATCGCCAGCGTCGGGTGCTGGAATCGGCTCAGGGGCCGGAGGTCAGCGTCGATGGCAAGCGCTATCTGGCGTTTTGCTCCAACGACTATCTGGGGCTGGCCAATCACCCGGAGGTGGTCGCCGCGCTCCAACAGGGTGCCGATACCTATGGCGTGGGTGGCGGTGCTTCTCATCTGGTGAACGGTCACTCCAGGGCGCATCATGCGCTGGAAGAGGAGCTGGCCGCGTTCACCGGCCGTGAGCGGGTGTTGCTGTTTTCCACCGGCTACATGGCCAACATCGGTGCCATCAACGCGCTGATCGACAAGCAGGATGCGGTATTTCAGGACCGTCTCAACCATGCTTCGCTGTTGGATGCCGGTCTGCTCAGCGGGGCCCGTTTTCAGCGCTATCTGCACAATGACTCTACCAGTCTGGCCCAGCGCATGAGCCGTTCCGAGGCCCGCCGCAAGCTGGTGGTCACCGATGGCGTGTTCAGCATGGATGGCGATATCGCCGAGCTGCCGGAGCTGAGTCGTGTCACTCGAGAGCAGGGCGGCTGGCTGATGGTCGATGACGCCCACGGTTTTGGTTGTCTGGGAGCGACCGGTGCGGGTTGTATCGAGCATTTTGGCCTCAGTAACGATGAGGTACCGGTGCTGATCGGTACTCTGGGCAAGGGGTTTGGCACAGCGGGGGCTTTTGTTGCCGGCTCCGAGGTATTGATTGAAACCCTGATTCAGTTTGCCCGCACTTATATTTATACCACCAGCATGTCGCCGGCAGTGGCGCAGGCCACTCGTGCCAGTCTCAAGCTGGTACAGGCCGAAAGCTGGCGGCGCGACAAGCTGGCGCAGCTGATCAATCAGTTCCGCAGCGGCTGCGAGCAGCTGGGCTATGAGTTGATGGACTCGCCGACGCCGATCCAGCCGATCCTGATCGGCGATGCCGGGGAGGCGATGCGCATCAGCGCCGAGCTGGAAGCGCGTGGCATCTTCATCAGCGCTATCCGTCCACCCACCGTACCGGCAGGCAGCTCGCGCCTGCGCGTGACCCTCAGCGCGGCCCACAGCGAAGAGCAGGTCGATCGCCTGCTGGATGCACTGGATGCCGTGCGGGCTGGAGGTGCTGTGTGAGCCTGTGGCGTGAAACACGCGGCAGCGGTCCTGATCTGGTGCTGCTGCACGGCTGGGGGCTGAGCTCTGGAATCTGGGGCGCATTTGCGGAGCGTTTGACGGCACACTACCGAGTGACGTTGATCGATCTGCCTGGGTTGGGGCGCTCCGCGCCTGCAGGCGATATGTCGCTGATGGCGGTTGTGGATGCATTGCTGGACAGGGCCCCCGAAGCGGCGCACTGGCTGGGCTGGTCCCTCGGTGGTCAGTTGGCGCTGGCGGTGGCCGAGCGGGCACCGGAGCGGGTGAGAAGCCTGAGCCTGATTGCAGCTAACCCCTGCTTCGTGGCCCGGGATGACTGGCCTTGCGCCATGGTGCCCGAGGTGTATGACGCCTTCGTTGCATCGCTGGACGGCAATGAAACCAGGACGCTGCAGCGCTTTACAGCTCTGCAGACACGCGGTTCGACCACGGCGCGTGATGAACTCAAGCGCCTCAAATCCGTGCTTGCTGCGGCCGAGCCTCAGGCGCTGGCGCCTGCATTGAGGCTGCTGGAGTCTGATCTGCGTCCGGCCTTGGCCGGTTTGAATATTCCGCTTCAGTTGATCCTGGGGGCTGCAGACCAGCTGGTCCCCGTCGAGCTGGCGACACGGGCAGAGGGCGTGAATTCACGTCTGGTTGTGCACATTCTGGAACAGAGTGCGCACCTGCCTTTTGTCAGTCATTCCGAGGATGTCCTGATCATGTTAAATGCATTGATATCTGAAGTGGATAGCGTTGATGCAGCGAGATAAGCGCAGGGTCGCTCAGGCGTTCAGCCGTGCAGCCGCGAGTTACGACTCCGTGGCCCAGCTGCAGCGCGATATCGCCGATCGCCTGATGGAGTGGCTGCCGCATCAGGTGGACGGCAATCTGCTTGATTTGGGGTGTGGCACCGGCTATGCCGCGCCTTATCTGCGTGAGCATTATCCACAGGCTCCGCTGCTGCATCTGGATCTGGCCCATGGCATGCTGACCTTTGCTCGCGATCAGCGTTCGGTGAGTGATGCTCACTATCTATGTGGTGACGCCGAACAGCTGCCTCTGGCGGATGGTAGCGTCGGTTTGATCTGGTCCAGTCTGGCTGTGCAGTGGTGTGAACAGCCAGCGCTGTTGTTGGCCGAATTGGCGCGGGTCCTCAGGCCCGGTGGCCGCTGCCTGTTGGCCACGCTGGGGCCAGGTACCCTGCATGAGCTCAAGCGTGCCTGGGCGGCAGTGGATGACGATGTGCATGTGAACAACTTTATTCCGTTACCGCAGCTACTGGCACACAATACCGCTTTGCAGGTGTTGCGTTGCGAGACCGAAGATAAGGTATTGCGGTATCGCCGCCTGCAGGATCTGATGCACGAGTTGAAGGCGCTTGGGGCGCATAACGTCAACAGCCGTCAAGAGCAGGGTCTGAGCAGTCGTCAGCGTCTGGTTCGTTTGCTGGAAGCCTACGAGCTGCAGCGCCAGACCGATGGCAGTCTACCTGCCAGTTACGAAGTCTATTACCTGGAATTGCTCAAGGAGCCTCAGTGAAAAAGTGTTTCTTTATCGCGGGTACCGATACCGATGTCGGCAAGACTCTGGTCACGGCCGGGCTGTTGAGTGCCGCCAATCGCCAGGGACTGAGAACCATCGGCCTCAAACCGGTGGCTGCCGGCTGTAAACAGACCCCGGATGGGCTGCGTAACGACGATGCTCTGCAACTGCAGCAGGCTGCCAGTATCAAACTGAGCTACGACCAGGTAAACCCGATCGCCCTAGAGCCGCCAATCGCGCCGCATATTGCCGCCGAGCGGGAAGGGCGCAATCTCAGTGCCGATCGTCTGGCCGCTTACTGCCGTGGTGCCATGATGCAACCGGCTGACCTGGTGCTGGTGGAAGGCGCGGGGGGGTGGCGTGTGCCCTTGAGTCGGCGCGAAAGTCTGGCACGGCTGCCGAAGTTGCTGGAGCTGGATGTGATTCTGGTGGTGGGCATGAAACTGGGTTGTATCAATCATGCGCTGTTGACAGCCGAAGCCATTGCTCGTGATGGACTGCGGCTGGCAGGCTGGGTTGCGAATCATGTTGATTCCGGTATGAGTTGTCCTGACGAAAATCTGGCTACGCTGGAGCAGCTGTTCCGAGCGCCTTTGCTCGGGCGAGTCCCTTGGCTTGAGGTGCCAGAGGCCGAAAGAGTCGCTGATTATCTTGATGTGAGTCCTTTGCTGGGTGAGTGAAAAGTGATCTCTTTGGCAGGGTGCTCTATACTGATGCCTACTGGATTGACACCGAACAAAGAGCCTCCTCGGTGTCGGGATTAAACGGCTCCACGCGGCAAAGGAAGGTGTTGCATGAATATAACCACTGCCAACAGCCTGTTGAATGTCACTCGGACGTTGGACAATGTGCCCAAAGCATCAGGCGATGCTCAGGGCAGCGGTCATGTGGAGAATGCGGAGCTGGCATCGGGGCGTGCGTTGCCCACGGCGGTGTCCGAAACCGCTGTTGACCGTACAACCGAGGCGGCGGCCACCAAAGTGGTTAATCAGGCGGACGAGGTATTGGGGAATCTGATCGATACTCGCGCTTGAATAGGCTCTACGTCAGGTCTGCTGCTCCAGAAATTGGTCGACCAGTCGGGTAAAACTGGCGGCCTTTTCAACATGGGGCAGGTGACCCGCACCGGCGATGATCTTGAAACTTGCTTGAGGAAACAGCTGTTGTATCGGCTGCTGGTGTTCCGCCAGCAGGTAATTTGAATCCCCGCCCTTGATGAACAGCACCGGGCCTGTATAGGGTGCCCCTTCGGGGGAAGCGCTGATATTGGCGTATTCCCGTTCCAGCACCGGCAGGTTCATGCGCCAGGCGAATCGTTTGTGCTCGTCGCGGTAGAGGTTCTTCAGCAGGAAGGCACGGGTGGCAGCGGAATCAACGTACTCGCTCAGTGTCTGGTCCGCTTGGGTGCGGCTTTTCAGCTCTGCCAGATCTATCCGATTCAGGCCCTTAATGACGTCATTGTGGTTGGGCGCATAACGGACCGGGGCGATATCAACCACGATCAGGCGCTTGACTCGTTCAGGGTGGTCCAGTGCAAACTGCATGGCGGCTTTGCCGCCCATGGAGTGTCCCATCAGATTGATGCGCTCCAGCTGCAAGTGGTCCAGCAGCGTTAGCAGATCCTCACTCATGGCTTTATAGCTCATGATTTCAGCGTGTGGCGAGCGGCCGTGATTGCGCAGGTCGGCAGCCACAACATCAAAGCGTTCGCTCAGGGTCTTGATCTGCGCGCCCCAGTTTTCAAGGGTGCCGAACAGGCCGTGCAGGATGACCAGCGGTTCGCCCTGGCCGTGACGTTGAAAGTGCAGCAGCATGATCACATGTCCTTGGTCAGCAGACGGGGCGCCTGGGCGCCCCGGATGGATCAGAGAATATCGATCAGCTCGACATCAAAGACCAACGTCGAGTAAGGCGGGATGCCGCCCGGAGAACCCTGGGCACCGTAAGCCAGCCCGTAGGGAACATACAGGCGCCATTTGGCACCTTTGGTCATCAGCTGCAGTGCTTCGGTCCAGCCTGCGATTACGCCGCCGACCGGGAATTCTGCCGGTTGGCCACGCTCGTAGGAGCTGTCGAATACCTTGCCGTCAATGAATGTGCCGTGGTAATGGGTGCGCACTTTGCTCTGAGCGGTCGGCTGGGCACCGCCTTCTTCTCCGGCGGTAACGATTTCGTACTGCAGGCCTGATTCCAGTGTGATAACACCGTCGCGCTTGGCATTGTCGGCCAGGAAGGCTTCGCCGGCAGCGGCGGCTTCCTTGGCGTGAGCTTCCTGCTCGGCACGCATGCGCTGGGTGATTTCGTTGAAAGCGGCCTGAATTTGCTCGGCTGGCACACGCAGGGCTTCACCCTGGTATGCGTCGCGCAGGCCGGCAACGACGGCTTCGACATCGACACCGTCGAAGCCGCCCTGAGCCAGTTGGTCGCCCATTTGACGGCCGATGCCGTAGCTGGCGCGTTGTTCTGTGGTTTCAAAAACCTGTTCTGACATAGCGTTTGCCTGTTTGGTTGGGTTGTTCGCGGGGGCGAGATCCTATCACAGCCTTGGCCCGGGATCAGTCGTCATAACCCTCGACTGTACAGGTCAGCGTGCCCTGATGCAGACGTGCGCTGACACGGTCACCGGGGCTGACCTGCTCCTGGCGGGTGATGGCCTGGCCGTTCTGGTCCTGGATGATGGCATAGCCGCGTTCCAGGGTTGCCAGAGGGCTGACACCATGCAGTTGGCGAGCCTGAAATTGCAGCTGCTGTTGGCGCTGGCGCAGCAACAGTTCCATGCCGTGTTGCAGGCGCTGGTGCAGGGGGGTGAGCCGCTCCCGTTTACGCCTTAACAGTCGTTCGGGCGAGCTGCGTTGCAGTCTTTGATAAAGCTGATCCAGACCACGGGAGCGCTGCTGCAACTGTAATGTCAGTGCCCGCTGAAGACGAATTTCAAGCTGATCGAGACGTTGTGATTGCTCGCGCAGGCGTTCGCCGGGGTGGCGCAGGCGAGCGCGCATATGTTCCAGGCGGGTGTGGTGTCGGTGCAGGTTTTGCGCAATCTGCCGAGTCAGGCGCTGACGCAGCATGTTTACCTGCTGCAGTCGCTGGGTCTGATCTGAACTGAGCAGTTCGGCGGCGGCAGAGGGCGTGGGCGCGCGCAGGTCAGCCACCAGGTCGCTGATCGAAATGTCGACCTCATGTCCGACCGCCGACACAACGGGGATGCGGGAAGCCGCTATGGCGCGCGCCACGCGCTCCTCGTTGAAAGGCCAGAGGTCCTCCAGAGAGCCGCCGCCACGTCCGACGATCAATACGTCACAGCGGTTGTCCCGGTTGGCGAGTTCGATGGCGCGAACAATCTGGGCGGTGGCTTCGGCCCCTTGCACGGCGGTGGGATACAGCGCGACGGGCAGGGTGGGACAACGACGCTCCAGTACCTGGAGAATATCGTGAATGGCTGCTCCGGTTGGTGAGGTGATAACACCGACATGGCGTGCCGGAACAGGCAGCGCCCGCTTGCGAGACTGATCAAACAGTCCTTCCTGGTCGAGCTGCATTTTCAGGCGTTCGAAGGCCTGTTGCAGGCGGCCCCGACCGCTTTCCTGCATCTGCTCGCAGATCAGCTGAAAGTCTCCACGGCCTTCGTACAGACTGACTTTCGCCATAACGACCACCTGGTCACCCTCTTTAGGGCGGAAGCGGACCTGCAGGTTGCGGCCTCGGAACATGGCGCAGCGCACCTGAGCCTTGTCATCCTTGAGGGTGAAGTACCAGTGCCCGGATGAGGGGCGTGCCAAATTGCTGATCTCACCCTCGATCTGCAGGGTCATAAAGGAGTGTTCCAGCAGGGATTTGACCTGGCGGTTGAGTTCGCTCACGCTGATCGCGCTGCTGTTACGAGAGGGTATGCTTTTATTCATGCCGCCATCTTAAACGACCCCGCCCGTGAAGGCACCAATCGTCATTCCTGATTGTTGTTCGGGTGGTTTTGGTATATAATTTCTCGTTTAATTTTCACGGAAATACGGGCTGGTTCAGTATGTTGCGAATCGTTGAAGAAGCGCTTACTTTTGATGATGTTTTGCTGGTTCCGGGATACTCTGAAGTACTCCCGAAAGACGTCTCGCTGAAAACCCGTCTGACCAAGGGTATCGAGTTGAATATTCCGCTGGTCTCGGCGGCGATGGATACGGTAACCGAATCCCGTCTGGCAATCGCCATGGCGCAGGAAGGCGGTATCGGCATCATCCATAAAAACCTCACCATCGAACAGCAGGCCAATGAAGTGCGCCGGGTGAAGAAGTTCGAGGCGGGTGTAGTTACCGATCCGGTGACCTGTAGCTCTGATACGACTGTGCGCGAAATCATTGAACTGTCCAGCGGCCTGAATTTCTCCGGTTTCCCGGTTGTGGATAATGGCGATTTGGTCGGTATTGTAACCAGCCGTGATGTGCGCTTCGAGCACGATCTAGACGCCAAGGTGTCAACCATCATGACGCCCAAGGATCGTCTGGTTACTGCCAAAGAAGGCGAAGATCCCGAAGTTATCCGTGATCTTCTGCGTCGTCACCGTATCGAAAAAATCCTGCTGGTTGACGATAACTTCGCGCTGCGCGGCATGATGACCGTAAAAGACATGAACAAGGCGCAGGCTTTTCCACATGCGGCGAAAGACAGTCAGGGTCGTCTGATCGTCGGTGCGGCTGTGGGTACCGGCGCTGAAACGCCTGATCGTGTTTCCGCTCTGGTTGCTGCTGGCGTTGATCTGATTGTGGTTGATACCGCTCACGGTCACTCTCGCGGAGTTATCGAACGGGTGCGCTGGGTTAAGCAGAATTTTCCGCAGGTACAGGTTGTTGGCGGTAACATCGCTACGGCTGAGGCAGCTGTTGCGCTGGCGGAAGCCGGTGCGGACGGCGTCAAGGTTGGTATCGGCCCCGGCTCCATCTGTACAACACGTATCGTCGCCGGTGTCGGTGTGCCGCAGATTTCGGCTGTTGCCAATGTTGCCGCGGCGCTGCGTGAACACGGCGTTCCGTTGATTGCCGATGGTGGCGTACGCTTCTCCGGTGACCTGGCCAAGGCCGTTGCTGCCGGCGCCTCTGCGGTTATGGTCGGCTCCATGCTGGCCGGTACTGATGAAGCTCCGGGCGAGGTTGAACTGTTCCAGGGCCGTGCGTTCAAATCCTACCGTGGTATGGGATCGCTGGGTGCCATGTCTGGCCTGACCGGTTCGTCCGACCGCTACTTCCAGGATGCCAAAGAGGGTGCCGAGAAGCTGGTACCGGAAGGCATTGAAGGTCGTGTGCCCTGCAAGGGTCCTATGGGCGGCGTTCTGCACCAGTTGATGGGCGGTCTGCGTGCCTCCATGGGATACACCGGTTGTGCCACGGTTGAAGAGATGCGTAACAAGCCCAAGTTTGTGCGTATCACCAATGCCGGCATCACGGAAAGCCACGTGCATGACGTTAGCATTACCAAGGAAGCGCCCAACTATCGTGTGGGCTGAATCGATTAAACACTAACCAGTAAGTGGGGCGTTATACGGCCCCACTTTTTGTTTGTGCCGCCTGGCGGCCAGCATTCGGTGGAGTCACTGAGTATGAGCAAAGACATTCACGCGCAACGCATCCTGATTCTGGACTTCGGTTCCCAGTACACTCAATTGATCGCACGTCGAGTGCGTGAAATCGGGGTTTACTGCGAGATCCATGCATTTGATATGGATGAAGCGGCGATTCGTGAATTTGCCCCCAAGGGTATCATTCTGGCCGGCGGCCCCGAGTCCGTTACTGAACTGGATTCTCCGCGCGCGCCCGAGTGTGTCTTCGACATGGGGCTGCCTGTTCTGGGTATCTGCTATGGCATGCAGACCATGGCAGAGCAGCTGGGCGGCAAGGTCGCCAGTTCTGACAAGCGCGAGTTCGGTTATGCCCGCGTACGTCTGGCCGATAGCCCCAGCCGTCTGCTGGAAGGCATTGAAGATCATATTGCCAATAATGGCAGTTTGTCACTGGATGTCTGGATGAGCCATGGTGACAAGGTATCCGAACTGCCGGAAGGCTTTCATGTGATTGCCGGTACCGATTCGGCTCCCATCGCGGCGATGTGTGATCCGCAGCGCAACCTGTACGGGGTTCAGTTCCATCCGGAAGTAACGCATACCAAGCAGGGATTGCGTATTCTGGAGCGCTTTGTCCGTGAAATCTGCGGTACCGAAGCACTGTGGACAGCGGCCAACATCATCCAGGATCTGGTTGAAAAGGTTCAGCAGCAGGTGGGTGATTCCAAAGTGCTGCTGGGTTTGTCCGGCGGTGTAGACTCCTCCGTTGTTGCGGCCTTGTTGCACAAGGCGATCGGCGACAAGCTGACCTGCGTATTTGTGGATAATGGCCTGCTGCGCAAGGGTGAGGGCGATCAGGTAATGGACATGTTCGCCAGCAATATGGGCGTTAATGTCATTCGTGCCAATGCCGAAGAGAAGTTCCTGGGTCGACTGAAAAGCGAAGCGGATCCTGAAGCCAAGCGCAAGATCATCGGCAACACCTTTATCGAAGTCTTTGATGAAGAAGCCGAAAAACTCCAGGACTGCGGTTTCCTGGCGCAGGGTACCATCTACCCTGACGTGATCGAATCTGCCGCTTCCAAAACCGGCAAGGCGCATGTAATCAAGTCACACCACAACGTGGGTGGCCTGCCGGAAGACATGAAGTTCGAACTGGTCGAGCCGCTGCGTGAGCTGTTCAAGGATGAAGTGCGCAAGATCGGTCTGGAGCTGGGCCTGCCGTATGACATGGTCTACCGCCACCCGTTCCCGGGCCCAGGTCTGGGCGTGCGTATCCTCGGTGAAGTGAAGAAGGAATACGCGGACATCCTGCGTGAAGCCGACGCCATCTTCATTGAAGAGCTGCACAACGCTGATTGGTACCACAAGACCAGCCAGGCGTTCGCCGTCTTCCTGCCGGTGAAATCCGTCGGTGTGGTGGGTGATGGCCGTCGCTACGAATACGTGATCGCATTGCGTGCGGTGGAAACCATCGACTTCATGACCGCTCGCTGGGCGCACCTGCCGTACGAACTGCTGGAGAAAGTATCGGGTCGCATCATCAATGAAATCGCTCAGGTTTCGCGCGTGACCTACGATGTATCCAGCAAGCCGCCGGCTACGATCGAGTGGGAATGATCACACGTTAGGCATTAGCTGGTACTAACTGGCATTAAATGATACTTAAGCCCATGTTTTCATGGGCTTTTTTATATTTATGTCTGGCAGTGTTTGGCAACTGATGGCAGCGGGAAGCACCGCTTGAGCGTGGTATCCAAGGTGGTATTATCGAGGCATGATGCCATGAGTGATAGCCGATACCATGCTGCTTGATCTTGTGTGTTCATGGTATCGAAATTATTTAACTAACTGTTTTTATTGGTTTTATGGCCTGATTTTCGGGTGATCTTCCAGCATGGTATTGGAATCGAAGAAGGATAAGACTCTTGCTGACCGATACCAAGCTGCGCAACCTCAAGCCGAGGGATAAACTCTACAAAGTGAATGACCGGGATGGCCTCTACGTGGCCGTCACTCCTGCCGGTTCTATCTCATTCCGTTACAACTACTCGATCAATGGCAGGCAAGAGACAATCACCTTTGGCCGCTATGGCGTTGGGGGTATCACTCTGGCAGAAGCCCGTGAGCGGCTTGGTGAAGCCAAGCGGATGGTCGCGGATGGAAAGTCGCCAGCGAAGGAGAAGGCCCGAGACAAGGCGCGTGTTAAAGGGGCTGAAACCTTTGGTGCCTGGGCGGAAAAGTGGCTACGTGGCTATCAGATGGCCGATTCTACCCGTGATATGCGCCGCTCGGTTTATACGAGAGAGCTAGAAACGAAATTCGGCAATCAGAAGCTGACCGAAATCACCCACGAGGACTTGCGAGCATTAACCGACGCCATCGTAGAGCGCGGTGCACCTGCTACGGCGGTTCATGCGCGTGAGATTGTACTCCAGGTATACCGCTGGGCGACTGAGCGAGGCCAGAAGGTTGAGAACCCGGCAGACCTGGTGAGGCCCGCAAGCATTGCCAGGTTTGAGCCGAGAGATCGAACCCTGACGCCCGAAGAAATCAGGATCATGTACCAGTACATGGGGCGTATTGGTACATCACCATCGATCCGGGCAGCGGTAAAGCTACTGTTGTTGACGATGGTGCGTAAAAGCGAGCTGACGAATGCCACTTGGAGTGAGATCAACTTCAGCGAAGCGCTCTGGACGATCCCCAAAGAACGGATGAAGCGTCGAAACCCTCACCTGGTGTTTCTATCCAGGCAGGCCATGGACATCCTCATCGCTTTGAAGACGTTCTCCGGAGGATCGGAGTATGTTCTGCCGTCACGCTACGATTCTGACGTCCCTATGAGTAGTGCCACGCTGAACCGGGTAATGACGATGACTTACAAGCTGGCTCAGAAAGAGGGGCAACCGCTTGCCAAATTCGGCCCGCACGACCTGAGACGAACAGCCAGTACCTTGCTCCATGAAGCCGGTTACAACACCGATTGGATAGAGAAATGCCTGGCACATGAGCAAAAAGGTGTGAGGGCGATATATAACAAAGCCGAGTATCGTGATCAGCGTACATCTATGTTGCAGGACTGGGCTGATATGATTGACGAATGGACTGCTAAAGATGCTTGCGGACCTATTTAGCTAAACGCATAGGCATTCGGGCACATGCTTAAATAAATTGACGAAGGTAATTGGCAACTTACAGCATGGAATTTTTACCTCATTGAGGACAATAAACAGAAATGGCTGACGATATGGAATGCTTTGATGACCTTCCAGAGCGAGCCTCCAATCATGTCACGGAGGAGAAGGCAGAGACGGCATTTCAGAAATGCCTAACAGAGAGTGGTCTTTTTATCCTTCAGCGTGCTGACCGAAAGGACTATGGTACAGACTGCGAGATCGAAGTTGTCGAGGATGGGAGAGCCACCAACATTAGGATTCACGTTCAGCTTAAGGGCACTGAGCGTGCACTGAATGCGGACGGCTCTCTAAGCGTTGAAATTAGTCGCACAAACCTGAATTATCTACTGATGCATCCGCATAGTTTTTATGCTGCCTACCACGTCCCAACGGCGACGCTACGCATCTGCCTCGCTGAGACCGTTCTCCGTAAATATGAGCATGCTGGAAAGAACTGGACCCAGCAGCAATCACTTACAGTTAACTTCACGGAAGATCTGACGACAGAGCGGTTGGGCCGACTTGCTGAATTGTCCAGTTCTGCAACTCGAGCGGCACGTAATCGTCGCGTCGAACAGTCCCGGGCAGCACCAGGAGATTTGATTGGTCTCCTTCGCCGAGCTGTACCGGAGGTTCATGTTCCTGATGATCCAGACTCAGCTCGACAACTCTTGGAACACTTATATGACCAAGATGCTGATGAGGAAATTAGTGCCGCCTTTGACCGATTCATGGCCGTGCTTGGACCAGAAGACGATGCCATGGGCTGCGCTTATATGTCAGAAATTAACTTGGGCATGTCTGAGAGAAGCCGGTTTCCTGATCGGATCGAAGCAGCAGTGATCCATTTTAAGAGGCAGCTTAGTAGTGGGCGCTACGAGCAGGGAAGCCTGCATTACACAATCGGTAATGCCTACTCGGCGCTCGGCCGGGAGGATTGCGCCACAGAGGCTTATAAGGCAGCGTTGCTAGAACCTGCATTCGCAAATTCGTCAAGTCTGGCATCCCAAGGCCATAAGAATCTCGGGACGAGCTTTGAGCGGCTCGGAGATGAGGTGCGAGCAGTTAACCACTATCGTGAAGCCTTGCGAATGAATCCTCTCCTTCCTGAAGCCCACTATGCCTTAGCCCAATTCTACGTGCGTAAGGGCGAGTGGAAGAGCGCTCTTGAGCATCTGGATCAGGCCGTCTTCACAGATCCTATATATGCTAAAGCAGCTGGAGTTGCGGGTTGGCGAGCTAACGTTCTTTTCAACATGGGTGAGGGGATTGCTGCGTTCCGCGAAATTAACAATGTTCTTGCCCAGGCCGACCGCGAGCCATGGGTTTGGCCGTTTTTTGCGCGGCTGGTAGCTAGTTTCGGTCGGGCTACGGCTGAAAATGCGCGTCAGGCGCAAGGGTTCTGGCATCGCTATGTAGACGCTCATCCTGATACATCTGGAGGTCGTCGCGAGATGTTATTGGCTACCTTATATTTACGGGCGGAAGGCCAAGATATAGGCCAAACCTACATGGAGTTTCTGGATAAGTTTGTTAGGCATATAAAGCACATTGATAATACGGAAGAAGCCGCGTTTTTGTGGGATCGCCTTGGACACTGGGCACAGGATGAGGGCAACTGGCTAGAAGCGGAACGCTGTTTTCGGATGGCCTACGATCTCGCAGGAGGGCACTACGGATACTGTCTAGGAACCGCTCTTAACTTTCTTGGAAGGTTTGAAGATAGTTTGCCGATCCTGCTTGAACAGGCAGAGCATATCCAGCCTGATGCAATGAGCTGGTTTCAGCTTGGTGCAGCGTACGGTGACCTTGGCCAATCAGAGCAAGCTATTAAATCCTATGAGAAAGCGTTAAATCTTGATCCAGAATACGACTTGGCGATGTTCAATCTAGGTGGTGTCTATTGGAATAGAGGGAGCATAGTCGAGGCTTTGGATATTTGGAGAAGGGCGATTGAGCGTTTTCCAGATCATGAGCTTACTGCCAAACTTCAACGGGATTTTCCGCAGTTCTTTCCTCGGGATATCGACTAGCAGCATGAAAACCTGATTTTGATGTTGTTGGTTTACCTGTTTAGCATTAGGAATTTGGTGTCGTAAGTCGGGTATGGTAATGGAGTCGGTTTCAAGCCCCGCATTTTAGCGGCTAAAATTTCTCTTGATAGCTTTCTAGGTTCTTAGGTTCCTAGCAGGAACTCCTTTCGAACTGACGCCAACGCTTTAGACACGGCTTGGCGTGTCATTGGCTGCTGCTTGGCGTTCAGTATTTGCTTTCCGATTTCTGTCTGGTTAAATCCGTCTCGCTTGAGTACCAGCATTTTTTTCTTGGTATCTGATAGCTTAGAGTCCACCATCCTTCGGGCTAGATTGCGTAATTCGGCCTTGTCTGCTGGTTGTAAAGTTTTGCCTAGCATCAAGTAAAGGAAGTATTGATCGACCAGTGTATCGCCAGACATTAAAGGTCTAGAGCGATTGGCGCATTGCTTGTTTATTCTTTCTAATTCAATGTCAAACTGCGCGATAGAGCGTGTTGCCTGCTTATATAAAGGATTCCAAGATCCATTTGGTAATTTTGGTTGGTGATTTGTGCAGTACAAGTTGCTTAGACGTAGAACGTCATTGCTACCACGCAATTGGGATTTGTTATCCGAGAATGATGTTAGCGTAGTCGGAGAACCACAGAAACGACAAAAGCTGTGGCGGCGCTTGTCATTTAGCCCTCTAGATGTTCCGTTGATGCATCGCATTGAAGACTTTACCGGTTGCTTGCATGCACAGTCCTGAACTAATTCAATCAGTGATTCATGTGTTGCGATAAACCTTTGATCTGTCTTGGTCTGTTGGTCTTTTGTTTTTATGAACGCTCTTAGCAGGTGGCGTTGTAGGCGGACCGCTGCATCAAACCCGACCAGTTGAGCCATCTCGCTGAAAGATACCTCTGTTGAACCTGGCATGTGTACCAGGTAGTCAAGCGGGAGTGTTTCCCTGTATGCGGTTACAGCAGGGTCTATCAGCTCATGTATTAGCCGATGAATGGGGTAGCGCCGGGATGCTGCGGAATATGGTTTCCAGCTATCTCGGAACTGGCGGATGGCGCTGGCAATATCTGGATCACAACCATTCCAGATAGCTATATAGTAATTGCCAAGTCGCTTCTTTGCTTGCTCTTCACTTTCCATGTCAACCATTTTATCCAATTTATAGGCTTAATCAAGTGGCATTGCTGGGCACCATAGAGCTTTCATAAGTAAGTGGAGGCACAAGTATGCAAGCAATGGCAAACAAGACACTGATCAATCGAAAAGTGCTATTGGAGATGATTCCGCTCTCCTCACGGACAATTTATAACTTGGAGAAGCGGGGTGAGTTCCCTCGCCGAATTGCACTTACCAGCAGAAACGTCGCGTGGGACCTGTCGGAAGTAGAGCAGTGGATTGAGGAGCGTAAGTCTTCAGGAAACCAGGCTACTCGGCCTGGCAACACCATAGGGGCCTAACATTATGGCCCTTGATCTTATGGCGGCCTTTTCGGAAACGCCGCCGCCTCTTGATTATGTTTTACCTAACATGGTTTCCGGTACGGTAGGGGCCTTGGTTTCACCAGGTGGTGCCGGAAAATCCATGCTGGCCTTACAGCTTGCCACGCAGATCGCTGGAGGCCCAGACTTGCTGGAAGTCGGAGAATTTCCTGTTGGGCCAGTTATCTATCTTCCCGCAGAAGATCCTCCCGCTGCTATCCATCACCGATTACATGCGCTTGGAGCGCATCTCACCGCCGAGCAGCGGCAAGCTGTTGCTGAAGGCTTGCTGATTGAGCCGCTGATAGGAAGGTGCCCCAACATTATGTGTCTCGATTGGTTCGATGGCCTTAAGCGAGCGGCTGCGGGTCGCCGCCTTATGATCCTGGACACCTTACGTCGTTTCCACATCGAAGATGAAAACGTTAGCGGTCCTATGGCGCAAGTGATCGGACGTATGGAAGCCATCGCCGCCGATACAGGGTGCTCTATCGTATATTTGCACCATGCCAGTAAGAGCGCCGCCATGATTGGTGCGGGTGACCAGCAACAGGCCAGCCGTGGGTCGTCTGTTCTGGTCGATAACATTCGCTGGCAATCGTACATGTCTGGCATGACGCAAACCGAGGCTGAGGAATGGGGTGTTGATGATAGTCAGCGTGGGTACTTCGTTCGCTATGGCGTGAGCAAGGCGAATTATGGCTCTCCTTTCGCAGAGCGTTGGTTCCGGCGTCACGAGGGCGGTGTGCTCAAACCTGCCGTGCTGGAGAGGCAGCGTGTAGCCAATGGCGTGCTGCCATTCAAGAAATCTAAGGTGAGGTCACGTGATGAGCTTTGATCTTACCCATGTTCGACATGATCCAGCTCACTGCCTGGCTCCTGGCTTGTTCCGTAGTCTGAAGCGTGGAGAGCGAAAGCGGCTCAAGCTGGACGTAACCTATACCCATGGCGAGGATTCGATACGTTTCTGGGGGCCTGAGCCTCTAGGTGTTGATGATCTTCGCATCCTACAAGGGCTTGTGGCTATGGCCGCAATTTCTGGTGATGGGGGACGCGGGATTGTACTGCGAAACGAAACAGAGTCAGAAGTTGGGCAGCAATTGCGTCTCTTGCTAGACCTGAAGTGGGACGCGGTTGAGAAGGATGCAATGGTTGCCAAGGGCAGCTTTCGACAACTGGCCCGAGAACTTGGGTATGCCGACGATGGAGGCAGCCAGTTCAAAACTATCCGCGATAGCATCGAGCGCCTATGGGCAGTATCGGTCATTGTGGAGCGTAACGGGCAGCGTCAGGGTTTCCGCATCTTGTCCGATTACGTCAGCGACGACCGGGAAGGTAAACTGTTTGTCAGCCTAAACCCTCGATTAGCAGAGGCTGTTATGGGAGAACGTCCACATACTCGGCTCGACATGACTGAGGTTCGGGCGTTACAGACCGATCCTGCTCGATTAATACATCAGCGATTATCGGGCTGGATTGATGCCGGTAAATCTGGACGGGTAGAACTGAATACCCTTTGCAACTACGTCTGGCCGGACGAAACGAAGAACCCCAACACCTTGAAAAAGCGCCGTCAGACGGCCCGGAAAGCGTTGGCTGAACTTATTTCAGTGGGCTGGACTGTACATGAATACGCCAAGGGGAAATGGGAGATTAGGCGGCCAGGGGCCAACCAAGCCAACCCCCGGCGTGACAGCACCCATCCCCGGCATAATAGTACCCGCCCCCCGGCATAACAGTATCCCATCCCCGGCATAACGGTACCCTCTTCAATCGCGCAAACGCTTGCAGGGCAAGGCTTTCCGGCCTGTTTTGGAAATCGATCCAAGATATTCCAAAGAATATCCATCATACGCGGCATGGCCCGCGCCTGAATGGCGCGTTCATGCCTTGCCAACTCAATCGGCCTCCGGCCGATGTTTTAACGCCAAGAGGGTGGCCGATTCTGCTTCCTCGCCAAGGGATATCACCTTTTCTTGGCGTTCAATCCGTCCGAAGGACGACCAAAGCCGCCTTTTAAGCCCCAGGAGCGTCGTTCAGAGGCCGACTAGGGGTAGCGGGAGGCGATGCCTGAAGCGCCTCTTTGGGCGGCTCAGGAAGCCGTATTCCATACATCAAGATGAATAGCCACTTACGCCGGTAGTAGGCTGAAAATGTGTGCGGTTTGTAGGTTGTAGTATGTAGTAGCACCATACAACATACTACAACACTACATTTCCTATCCGCACTGACGTTGTGCCCGAAAAGCTGTCCGAAGTTGGGCGCTAGCGGCTCGACACGCACTGAGTGTTGGTAGCGCTCCTTCCTGACCGTATGATCCAACCGATACCAATCTGAAACTGTCAAAGAAAAGGCCGTCAAGAGTGTCTGGAATGTTTAAAAATTATTGAAATACAGTGTGTTACATCGGGTGTGTTCCTAGCGCTCGCACGTTTCATTGACACTTGAGGGGCGAAACTCCTCCTGAATTGGCAAAGCTGTGTATTGCTGTGTTTTTTGGCTGTGTAATCCACCGCGTTAGCGTAGTAATTGCCTGATATTGCGCTTTTATTTTGTGCTTCTGTTCTAGCAAGAAGGTGAACAAGCGATTTTATATGGTTTGCACAAAAAAACAGATTTTCGCAGCAACACTTTCCTTGGCGTAAACAACGCTGAATGGCGGGCAGGATAGGTGAAGTTAGCTAATCGGCGGAGCCAATTAACTATCTTCACTTTCCCTTATTCGCGCCGGGGCGCTCAACGGGGAATCCTGCTCTGCGAGGCTACCGGCTACCGCCGTAGGAGTTATTGGCTTAAATATCTCCGTGTCAACCTTTATGTCCAATTATTGAGCTTATACGTTATGCATTGAAAGGCACGATAAAGCATTCATTGGTAATGGAGATCAACGTATGCAAAAAGTTAAAAGAAAAAATTTAGCCGCTAAAATTGCTCTGGCTATCGCTATGACGACCTGCACCTTGCAGCCCGTTTACGCCGGTATTCCAGTAGTTGACGGCACCAACCTATCGCAGAACATCATGTCCGCGATGGAAGCCGTAGCGCAGACACTCAAGCAGATTCAGGAATACCAAACCCAACTCCAGCAGTATGAAAACCAACTGCAAAACACAATGGCCCCGGCGGCTCATATTTGGGACCAGGCACAGCGCACCATCAACGATCTGAACCAGGCGACCAACACACTCGCCTATTACCAAAACCAGCTTGGTAGCCTCGATGCTTACCTAGGCAAGTTCCAGGACGTGGCCTATTACCGCAGCTCGCCTTGTTTCTCGTCGGCGGGATGCAGCGATGCCGAACGGGCCGCTATGGCCGAGAACCGCCGCCTGGCGTCTGAATCGCAGAAGAAGGCAAACGACGCGCTGTTTAAGGGCCTAGAGCAGCAGCAAGACAACTTGCAGGCCGACGCTCGACAGCTCCAGCGTCTGCAATCTGCCGCCCAGGGCGCGGACGGCCAACTGGCCGCCATTGGTTACGCTAACCAGCTCGCTAGCAACCAGGCCAACCAGCTCCTGCAAATCCGAAGCCTGTTGATTGCCCAGCAGAATGCCGTTGGCACTCGAATGCAGGCGGATGCTGACCGCGAAGCTCAATATCAAGCGTCCCGTGAAAGGTTGTTTGATATGGGCGAGCCAACCGACCGTTCAGAAAACAGGGGGTTTTAATCATGAAGAATATCACCCGAGTTTTTATCGTTAGCGCGTTGGCCTCTTTTGTTCTAGTGGGGTGCGGTGAAGATGACGGGCCAAAGCCTGCAACGATCAACTGTGACAACCCGAACCTGACGAAAGAGCAGAGGGAAGAAGGGAACTGTCTTTGGGATATGGGCGAACCCACGGATCGCTCCAAGAACAAGGGGTTCTAATCATGAGCAAGATATTCATTCGACTTGTGATGCTCCTGGCAGTTGTACTGACTTCACAAGCTGCGTCAGCGGCCATTGAGCCTAATGGTGTCTTGGATGAAGTGGCAGTGCGTTTCATGACGGCCAGTGCTACTTGGGGCACGGTAATTACAAACTATGCCGCCTGGCTGTTCTGGACGCTGGGTACTATATCCCTTGTGTGGACTGGCGGGACCTTAATCCTTAAACAAGCGGATATAAGGGAGTTCTTTGCCGAGTTCGTGCGCTTCATCCTGACGTTTGGTTTCTTTCTCTGGTTGCTCAGAAACGGTCCAGACTTTGCGACGTCAATCATCGACTCGTTGAGAATGATCGGTGCTCAAGCCGGTGGCCTTCCGAGAGACCTAACCCCGTCAGAGCCTATTAGTATTGCGTTCGACATTATTGTGAAAGCTGGTGAGTCCTACAGCATCACAAGCCCGATAGATAACTTGTCTATCTTCTTAATCACGCTGGCAATTTTGGCATGTATGGCGGTAGTGGCGGCCAATGTGTTGTTGGCCTTGGTGACGGCTTGGATATTGATCTATGCCGGTGTCTTCGTGCTGGGTTTTGGTGGTTCGCGCTGGACTTCAGATATAGCAATCAACTACTTCAAAAGCGTATTGGGCGTTGCTTTGAAGTTGATGACAATGACGTTGCTCATTGGCATTGCCATGTCGATCATGGACGGTTTCTATGCCGATCTATCCAATGATGCCCCTATGCGTGAACTGCTGGTGATCTTTGTCGTTTCACTGGTTCTCGTGATGCTCATTCACTCGGTTCCCAATGTGGTCGCCAGCCTGGTTCCTGGAGGCGGCGTAGCGGCAGGTGCAGGCAGTATCAGTGCCGGAGCGATGGCCGGAGCGGCTGTTGCCACTGGTGGTATGGCTGCCGGTGCAGCAATGGCTACCGCCGGCGGTGCGTCTGCTATTCAGGCTGCATTTGCAAAAGCAGGTGAGAACGTAGCGAACAATACTGACGTTATGTCGAGCCTGGGCGAAGCATTTAGCGGTGGCGGCGATTCGGATGAAGCTGGCTCCTTTTCCCAAGCCTCTGGCCAATCCTCTAGCGGTGGCGAATCTTCTGGCGGCGGCTTTAAAGGCAGCGCTGTGAAAGCGGGTCGTATTGCAGCGGATACCGGTGCGAATTTGATGAAGGGAATGAGTGATATGGCCGGGGATCGAATTGGCCGCACTGCTGGAGGTCGTTTAGCTAGCTCGATCCGAAATAGTACGAAAGATGACGGGGATGACGACGACAAGGAGGGCGACTGACGACGCTTCCCCTGCATTTGACAGCGATAGCTTAGGCGGCGTCGGCACTGGCTGGATGAATCAAACCGGCGGCTTTGATGGCCTGTCCAGTGAGGACCAGGAAGAAGCCCGCCAAGCACACGCAGAATGGCAAGAGCGCGACCCGGAAAAGCACACCTTCGACGTTGAGGACTACGTGTCGTATGCCCAGGAACGCCAGCAGGAGCGCAACGAAGAGGTTGCCAGTTTTGTTAAAAAGGGTCGCATGGCCTAACTAGATAAGGATTACTGATTATGGAGTTTAGCTTTCCACCTCAAAACCTTGCGGAGGTATTTGGTTTCTTCGCAGTGATGTTCATTGTGATGCTGGCCTTCTATTTTTTGGGGCAGTGGCTGCACAACACCGGACACGGCCCGAAGATGAAAGCCATTGCCGTTAAAATGGAGGTATTCCAAAACAGGTTGGCCGGGCGTGCTTACAAGGACATGAGGAGATCGGTCGATCAAATCGACAAAATGAGACGCTGGCCGTTTGGCCGACGAAAGTAGTTAGAAAGCACACGGGCCGGTGATGGTGCACCGGCCCGCATTTTCACATACCACCTGACAGAGAGGTGACACATGACAACCACACATAATATCGAAGTTCAGCAAGCAATTCATCAGGCTGCGATCAAGCTGGCCGCCCTGGAGTTCATCGACCAGGAAACCGCCCGGCAGGTTTTGCCAGTCGCGGAGGCGGTCGCCAATATGTTCACGCTCCTGTACTACCAGGCTGAAACTGGCCGAGTGACGACGGAGGACTTCCAGAAGGCGTTAGCCATTGTGCGGCAAGCTGCATTAAAAGAGTTACGATGAACGAAAACAAAGGCGGCTGTGGGCCGCCTTTTTGGAGAGGTATTGAACTGATCAGGTCCTCTTACGGCTTCCCTGTAATTCATCTAGAAAATCTTTGATGTTTTTCAGGTCATCTTCAATTTCTTCGATTGTCGGATACGGATCACCTACTGCCGGAGCGCTGTCATGTCCTGTGAAATAGGTGCTGCATTTCCCCATTGCATTATCTACTTTAGCTGTATCATCGTCTGAAATGTCAACAAGGCGAGATAGGCGTTGTGTGTAAACCCCTCTTTCAAACCTGCTTACTACCTTATTGAGCAATTTTTCCTCAACTAATCGTTCCCAAGTTTCTCTGAGTAAGCCGTAAAATGCCCGGGATGCTTGACGAAAATCAGCTTCAGTTCCATCTCTATCCAACTTCCTTAAATCTTGTAATTTTGTATTTAGATGTTTTATGCGCTTTGATGTTGTCAGTGCTTCCCATGGAGCACTATCCCTTACTAGCCCAGCGAATTTTCTAGAACGCTCCAATGCGACGCTTGCATGCTGGGCTCCTTGGAGTTCGGCTTGCTCTAGTAAAAGCTTGAAGAAAACTATGTCATGAGTAAATACGACGACTTGCCGAGCGGTAACTGTCAACGTAGTTGTCGCGTATAAGTTATCAGCTCTTTAAAAACTCGCCGCCTTTTCCGGGTTCAGTGTGACTGACTCCGGCAAGCTGAAGTCACGGATATCACCTGACCAGCGTTGGGGGTTCTTGGCCTTCTCGACTTCGAGAACCCGTTTGCGTTGCGCCAGGATATACTCGGCCTCGCCGTTATGACGCTGCTCAGGTGTCACGTATTTCAGAGCACTGTGCCGATGCTCGGTGTTGTACCAGCGCACGAACTTCAACACCCAATGCCGTGCCTCTTCGAGCGTCTTGAAGCCATTCACCGGGAACGCCGGTCGGAACTTCAGGGTTTTGAACAGTGACTCCGAGTAGGCGTTGTCGTTGCTGACGCGAGGTCGGCTGTTCGAGGGGGTAATGCCCAGGTCGTACAGCTTTTCCAGGAACGTCGCGGCCTTCATGGGGCTGCCGTTATCAGAGTGCAGCACCAGCGGCTTGGATCGGGCGGCCAGATGTTCCCGCCAGTAGGCCTTTTCGACGAACTCGCTGGCCAGTTCTCCGGTTTCACGCGCGTAGACTTCGTGGCCCACGATCTTACGGCTGTAGACATCCATCATCAGGTACAGGTAAAACCAGGTGCCACGGGCAGGTCCAGGCAACCAGGAGATGTCCCAGCACCAGAGCTGATTAGGCTCGCTGGCTTCATGTGTGGTTGCCTGGCGTTTGCGCTCAGGCGGTTTCTGCCGGCCTCTGGCATGCAGCTGATCGTATTCGTGCAACACCCGGTAGAACGTAGATTCCGACGCCAGATAACGCCCTTGATCCAGCTGATCCGCCACAATAAACGCCGGCGGGGCACTGCGATATCGCGGTTGATTACAGAGCGATACCACGGCTTCACGCTCCTGCTCTGACAGCTTGTTATGCGGTGCAGGTCTGGGCGCGATCGGTCGTTGATCCGCATGGACCAACTGATTCGCCGTCCAGCGCTGGTAGGTGCGCACACTCAGGTTTAGCAAGGCACAGGCCTTGACCAGCGGAGCACCGTTGCTCTGAGCCTCCTGGATCAGACTAACGGCATGCTGGCGATCCGGGAGGCTGGTCATTCGTCCTCGTCTTTGGGGCCCCAGATCGCCTCTGCTTTTTTTGACAGTATTAGCAGCGCGGCCGTCTCCGCGAGCGCCTTCTCCTTGCGGCGTAGATCAGCTTCTAGCTGCTTGATCCGTTTGCGCTCGGCCTTGGTCGCTTGGCGATGCTGTTTGGCTTGCTCATCTGCTTGCGCATTGGCGCCCATACAGGCCGCCTTCCAGGCTTCGATCTGCTCCGGGTACACACCGCGCTGGCGGCAATATTCGCCGATCTCCGCTTCGCTCATCGGAGCGGTCTCCAGCACCATGCGGAATTTTTCTTCGCTGCTCCACTTGTCCGGGGCGGCTGAGTTGGATGGCAAAACGGCACCTCGTTCTCTGGCGGCTTTACGCCAATTGTACAGGGTCGCGGTACTGATGCCTTCCTGACGAGCCAGCTCGGCTACTGTCATGCTGTGAGGCGGCGCCATTTTTTGGAGGATGGCTTCCTTACGTTCCGGTGAATAGTGGGGCATGGTTGTCCTCTGAAATTTTCAGGCGACAACTACGCTGACACATAGGG
>NZ_JACEMT010000036.1 GCF_013868415.1 Marinobacterium marinum
GTGATCGGCGCGTGGTCCGGGTAGAAGTAGTCTCCGCCGCAGAACACCTCGTTGCGGTTGCCGGACGGATCAAAGAAGTAGATCGTCTGGCCATGGGTAATGCCGTGGCGGGTCGGCCCGATATCGATGGAGGTATCGGTCATGGAGATCAAGTCACCGGCACGCAGCACATCTTCCCAGGTTTCAAGGAAGAACGAGGCATGGTGAAACTTGCCCGGCTCAGGGTGATCGATAAAGGCGATGTCATGCGCCTTCATGCTGGTAGTCAGGAACTGTGCCACTCGCTTGCCGTCCGGCGTCATGATCTGTTCGCACAGGTCAAAGCCCAGCACCTCACGGAACAGGTCCAGGGTCTGGTCCAGCTCCGGGCCGTACAGCAGGCAGTGGTCAAACCGCTGCGCCTTCATGCCCTTGAGATCACGGGGCCAGGCTTCCGGGTTGTGATTGCCGACGCCGTAACGACCGGTCTGTTCCTTGTTGGCAAAGAGTTCAAAGTAATGCCCGGTCGGTGCCTGAAAGCGGATTCGGCGACCACAGCCCTTGAGTTCCTCGGCCGGGATCTCTTCAACGCCACAGCCGAACGCCAGCAACTCCCGGTTCAGGCGATCAACCACCTCCTCGTTCAGGCACTTGAAGCTCATGAAATCCATGCCGGCTTCATCGGCTTCTCGCAGCACCACCGAGAACTTGTCCACTTCGGTCCAGCCCTTCAGGTAGACACGGCCCTGCTCGTCGCGATCCGTTTCGATCAGCCCCATCAGCTCGACATAATGGTTAACCGCTTCTTCCAGATCCAGCACACGAATTTGTACATGTCCGGGGCGCATTACACCTTTTTTCATGATGATTACCTTTTATTCTTCTATTGGTCAGATTGACCCACAGCCGTGCCATGGGTACCGATTTCTGGTGGATCGGGTTCAATCAACAGATCACTGCGGGCGAATACCCGGCAGGCCAGCACCTGGCCTTCACGCTCCTGCTCGGGAGAAATCCAGGCACGGCTCATGCGCTTACTGAAGTACTCTCCCCGCAGAATACGGATGCGACACTTGCCACACCCGCCGCCTCGGCACCCCACCGGTATCAGTTGTCGACCGGCTCGCTCCATGGCGACCAGCACACTGATATCCGAGCGCGCACTGAATCCACAGTCCGCTTCATTCAGTGCAACCTGATGGTCTGTCGATGCCTCTGTTTCGAGGCATGTCTGGTTATTGTTATTCATCGTTCGACCTCTGTTCCGCCCGCTTTCGGGCCGGCTTTCCGTTCTGATCAAACTGTTACCGCAAAAGCGGACGACCGACACAGTGGAAAGATAGGATCCCGAAAGCGGGGCCGAACCCGGCTGTCGCCCGGAATCAGATCCGCTTGAACAGAGCAGACCGAGGCTGATCATCCGTACCGTCCGCCGCCGTCAAGAACTTTTCCATATGAATATCCTGTTCGAACAGACGGCCCTGCATCAGGGCGGTAATCGCAGCATCAATCATGGGTGGCGGACCACACAAATAGGCCTTGTGACCATTGAACCGGTTGTCAAAATGCTGCACCGCCGCTTCATGTACAAAGCCCTTGAAACCGTGCCAGTTCTCGTCCTCCCGAGGCTCGTTCAAGGCCGGGATGTAATGAAAGTTGTCGTGCTCGGCGGCCAGGGCTTCGAACACGTCACGGTTGTACAGCTCAGCCACATTGCGCGCGCCCTGAAACAGGTAAATCGGGCGCGTATCCCCTTCACTCAGCAGGTCGAGAATCATGGACTGAGGGCTGGACAGCCCCGACCCGCCGGCAATAAAGATCGTGCCCCTGTCATCGGACTTGCGTACGAAGAACTGACCGTAGGGACCGGACACGTCAAGGCTGTCACCTTCCTTCAGCTGCTCATGCAGCCAGGTCGTTCCCGCGCCACCCGGTACCTTCCGCACGTGCAGTTCCAGCCGGTCACTGTCCCCGGGCGTATTGGCAATCGAAAAGGCGCGTGTGCCTTCAACACCGGGAATTGTCAGATTGACATATTGCCCGGCCTGAAACGCCATGCTGTCATCCAGCGCCAGCGTGATGCCCTTGATGGTCGGCGACAGGTCAACGATTTCGGTTACACGCCCGACAAAATCGCGCACGGGATGTCCCTGAAAGTCGGGATCTACATCGATGTCGGCTTCAATAACCATGTCGGATTCCGGCATGGCGCAACACACCAGCACCTTGCCTTCATCTCGCTCCATGTCCATCAGCGCAAACGTGGAAGCATTGCCCAGGTCTGCCTCGCCTTCCAGCACCTGCACCTTGCAGGTAGCACAGGTGCCGTGCCCACAGGCAAACGGCAGCCAGACACCTTGGCGTAGAGCGGCATCCAGGATGGTTTGTCCCTCTTCCACTTCAATCACATCACCGGTCGGTTCTACGGTCACTTCGTAGCTCATAACGCTCTCCTCAGACGCCTGCGTTCTGGTAGCCCTTCAGTTCGGGCGTCTGGAAGCGCAACAGCGACTTGTGGCCGATTCCCTGATCCTTCAGCGCCACATCCGGCTGGGGGACAAAAGGCTCGCCATTCAGCAACCAGGTCGCCGTATTCCAGTCGATCTGTTCCCACTCAGGATGCAGTGAAAAGCCTTCCGGCATCACCGTTTCCAACAAGCTCCGAAACGGCGTTTCCGGCGGCAGCGGATAGGCAAAGGCGGCACAGAACATCAGATGATGATCCCACCCCACATACACCACCTGGTTGCCATGAAAGTTTTCAAAACGGTCTTTAATGTCGCCGACATAGTCCGGCGTAATGGCTTGTACTGGCATTATTTTTATCCTCAGCTTGTTCTCGATACACAGGTGCCCGAGAAGCGTTGGCGAGGCTGGCCGTGCCCGGCAAAAGTCGGCGAGCTCAGGTTTTGCAAAGGACCGACTTTTGCCAATTTTCAACAAGACACAGCCAACACAACCGGCTTCTCAGTTGCCTGTCAGGCCACGCCCTTCCATTTTTTCCACCGCTCTTCATCCGGCGAGCCTTTGATATCCAGGTTGTCGGCCCCCACATTCATGCGGTAGTAGTCGCGCAACACATCCTCGACATCCGGGCCACCGCAATTGCCCTGGAAAATCTGGTGAACCGGCAGCCAGGACTGCACGTACTTCTCCGGCTCTTCGTCAAAGATTTCCTTACAGCCATCCGAGCAGAAGTGATAACGCTCATCCTTGTAAATAGATTCGCGATAGCTGATCTGGGTCGGGTTATCCATCTCGGTGAAGCCCATCGGGATCTGGCAGGTAGTGCACAGCTGCGGCAGCGCCTTGGTATAGAAGCGCTCACCTTTCGCTTCCATTTCCTTCGCCAACTCCCAGCGCGGGCGGTAATACTTGTCGAAGGTGTCCGGGTATTTCTCACTCAGCCAATCCAGCTCTTCATCGGTCGGAATCCAGGTGTGGAAACCGGCAGCATGGCCGTGGGTGTAGAAAATCCACCAGGCCTGGTGCGACACGTGCTCTTTTTCCTTCGCGATCAGATCGGCATGTTTCGGCATGCGGATGCCATAACGCGCCAAATCCTTGAACAGCGCACCACCGGCTTCTTCGAAGTAGACTTCCCAGGCTTCCTTCCAGCTCATCACCTTGTTGGGCAACATGTAGTCCATCATCATGGACACGATGGTGAGCAGACGGGTGCCGCGCCAGAACCACTTGTCGATCCATTTCTGAACAATCGGCACGTTGTCTTCGTGCTGTTCGAGCAGAAACTTGATCACTTCCAGACCCAGCGTCATGTGACGCGCCTCGTCGGACTGAGCCGAAAAACCGAACGTTACCGTGGCCATGTCGCCGTTGTAGGCGGCACCGGACATAAACGGCACAAACAGCAGGTTGGTCAGCACGTATTCGAAGCTGAAACCGATCGCCACCATGAATTCGAACGGACCGGCTGCACGTGCATCGTTGAAGAACGACTTGGGCACGGACAGGTACCAGACGCGGTCATGCATGTGTGACCAGTCCTGCAGGCCATCGAAAAACTTGTTGTAGTGGCTCATGGCATGAACCTGTGTCTGCACGTGACGCAGCTCATCGATCGACTGCATCTGGCAGGCAACACGGGCTCCGACACCGCCAAACTGGCGACCGGTATGAGCAAAGCCCTGGAACGCCTGATATTCCAGTGGAGAAACACCGGTCAGGAACACTTTCAACGCATTGACATAACGCGGGTCCGAAATATTCAGCTGGCCATTATTCTGCGCAAAGGCATCAAAAATCGCATATAGCTTGCGCTCCTTTTCGGCCTGATATTTCCAATAGGCGTCCATGGTCAGTCGGAACGGGTCTTCCCATTTCGACCAGTCGGTAATCTTGATCCCCTCGAATTCCTCGAACGGGAAGGCCTTCTTGTGATCCTGGTAGGAGAATTCCCAATCCAGATCACGGGTCAGCAGGCGGTATTTGTCTTTGATGTTGAGTTTCTTGGCTGCCATTGCGTTCACCTTATTGTTATTCGTTCCAAGTCAGCGTCAGCTGCTCATCGTCTTCATCAACATTGCCACCGAGGGTAATCAGGTTGATGTGCAGCTCCTGCACATCCCAGTCCCGGCCCATTTTTTCCTCGACGGTTTCACGCCTTACCGTCAGGAAATTCTCCGCTTCGATACGAATCATGGCAGGCATGTGAATGACCGTTGCCTCAGCATTGTCATCCTCGATGGCTTCAACGATGTAGCGGGATTCATCATTATCCTGCAGCGCGATATACACTTTAGACATCTGTCCGATCCTCCCTTATTTGATACCGGCCTTGGCGATTCGCTTGTCCAGCAGCTCCAGCGCCTCTGCCAGCGCCTCTGCACCCAACATCGCTTCAGCCAAAGGCGCCAGGGCCTCCGCTGCCTTGCCTCGCCAGGTTTCGATCCATTGCGCCAGCAATGCCCGGTTTTCGTCCGACTCGGCAACCGCCGTTTTCAGGACAGCATCCATCCAGCGCGAGGTATCCTTGTTCCACAGCTGCATGAATTCGGTCAGCATGCCAATATCCTGAGCACCCTGTTCATTCAGCTTGTTATCGAACTGGCGGTAGACCAGATCCGTCAGCAGTGCATCCAGCACCAGGTTCTGCGCCACCATGACTTCAAACCAGTCTTCGGTGACCAGCGTCTCTTCACACAAGGCTCGCAGCCCCTGCCAGATATCCGCCTCCATCCACTGCTGCTTGGCGTCAACCAGCGCATCACCGCTGTTACCATCCAGAATCAAGCCAATACGCGACAGGTACTGCGCCATACCCAAACGGTCCATACCGTTGAACAGCAACGCCTGCGTAATGGCAGTGCCAAAGCCGTAAGCCGTGCCGTACATGTTGTTCAGGTTGGCGGTATGCTCCACATGGCGCAGCGGCACCAGATAACGGATGATATCGGCACGCACTTCATCACTTATGAAACGCGCCAGGTCACGCTTCTCGAAGAAGGCATAATTGCTCTCGGCCACTTCCTGCATCTTGGCGCGCTGCTGTACATAGGCACCGTAGTAAAACTGGCGCGGATCCTTGAAGGCGTACCAGTCCTGCATCACGATCGCCGTACGCCGTGGATCGTTCAGTTCCAGATCCGGCTGCCACAACGGACGATAGTGAAAATTGGCTTCTGACTGGAGGTCATAAGTGGCCTCCTGATAGCGCGTCGCCGGTTTATCCCCAAAACGACGCTCCACGTTGGCGTAGGTATTGCGGACCGGTTCCAGCGTGGCGGTCTTGATCTCAATGCTCATGAAACTCTTCCCAGGCTGCAGTTGTTGTTATTCGGAAGCTCGGTTGTGGTTGTGCGCCATCAGCGTTTCATCGCCGTAACGCCACTTTTCCATGTCGGCATCAACGTCACGCATCTGCGCTTCCGTCATGGACACCACATCATTGGCGGCACAAAAGGCTGCAAAGGCACCTTGAGGCATCACCAGCTCGACAAACAGGGAGGGATCACCAATGGCAAAATCGAATTCGACGAAGCGGGCATCCGGTTCGCTGCGAACCCGAATGTATTTCATCAAGCGATCAAAGTTCTGCCGAGGCGGCAGATCAGTGTTGCTGTTGTGCAGTGCGAGTCTTGTCATTGTTATCCTCTGCTCATCAACGCATCTCACCCTGAGATTTAGCAAAGGACGTGCCAAAGTAATGATGAAACGGGCTTATCCGCAAAAAATCAAACATAAGGCTTTGATTTAAAATGAAAAACAAAAACATCAATAAAAGGAAAAGACTATTCCAAAATAGCAACAAGAAGACACCAAGAAGTGATTAAATGATCAAATCATCCATCCATGATTGATCAAATGATCAGTTTCAAGGTGTTTTCAAGCGGGAGAAATGAGCTTAGACTTTAGTCTGATAAGGGCTTTTTTACCCTTCCCATCGCAGAGCAAATACCTCAACAATAAAAACAAACCTGTCACTCGATACAACCCACACATCGCCAACAGCCGGTATAAAAACAACTATGGCTAACATGCAATCACTCGAATTTCCGGGCAGCCGTGATTTGCTGTCCCAGATCTGTTTTGAGAGCGACCAGGGAAAGGTTTGGCTCAACGAACAACGTATGCTGCTGATTCACTCCAGCGCCATGGGTCTGCTGCGCAAGGAACTGGTTGAAACCCTGGGCGTTGAACGCGCCAAGGGTTTTTTAATGCGCTTTGGCTATCATTCCGGGTGGAAGGATGCCGAGCTGGTCAGAAAGATCCGACCGGATATGTCAACAAAAGACGCCTTCTTTGTCGGCCCACAGCTGCATTGCATCAAGGGGATGGTGAACGTCAAACCCATTTCACTTGATTTGGATGTCGATACCGGCATTTTCCATGCTGAATTTGACTGGTTCGACTCTTATGAGGCCGACTCACACCTCCAGGATTCAGGGCCTTCCAGCGAGCCCGTCTGCTGGACATTGATCGGTTATGCCAGTGGTTACACAACCTATTTCATGGGACGGAACATCCTGTTCAAGGAAACAT
This sequence comes from Marinobacterium marinum, assembly GCF_013868415.1. Taxonomy (GTDB): domain Bacteria; phylum Pseudomonadota; class Gammaproteobacteria; order Pseudomonadales; family Balneatricaceae; genus Marinobacterium; species Marinobacterium marinum. The sequence goes on from NZ_JACEMT010000036.1 coordinate 6,982, forward strand.
CCTGCGCCGGCATGGGACACGAACACTGCCACATTGTGGGCAGGCCGGTAGAGGAGTGGGAAGATCAGGCTCAGCTTGAACGCTACCTGCTCCCCGACCCCATAGCGGATGAGCTGTTCAGCCTGCAAAGCGAAATCAGCGAGCTGCGCGACAATTTCCGCAACAGCGACCAAAGCGAGGATCTGCTCTTCAACTCGGTTGGGCAGTCCAGCGCTTTCAAGAATGTATGCCAGCTTATTCGGCGCGCCTCCAGCAGCCGGGTAACCGTTCTGTTACAAGGCGAAACCGGTGTCGGCAAGGAAATTGTAGCCCGAGGCCTGCACTTGAGCTCGGACCGTGCCGACAAGCCCTTTGTTGCCGTCAACTGCGCCTGTATACCGCCCGATCTGATTGAAGCCGAACTGTTCGGCGTCGAAAAAGGTGCCTTTACAGGCGCCACCCAATCCCGTGAAGGAAAATTCGAACGGGCCAACCAGGGCACAATATTTCTGGATGAGGTGGTCGAGCTTTCCCCCCGCGCCCAGGCCAGTCTGCTGCGCGTACTGCAGGAAGGTGAGGTCGAGCGTGTAGGAGATGTCCGTACCCGCCAGATTGATATCCGCATTGTCGCGGCCGCCAACGAAGACCTGGAACAGGCCGTCAGCGATGGCAAGTTTCGGGCCGACCTCTTCTATCGCCTCAACGTATATCCGGTGCATATTCCTCCGCTCAGAGAGCGTATCGAAGATATCCCCCTGCTGATTAATCATTTCCTGAAGAAATACCACACGCTGTACAACAAGCACACGCAGGGAGTATCGGACAAGGCGATGCAAGCCCTGATGCACTACAAGTGGCCCGGCAATATCCGCGAGCTGGAAAACATGATCGAACGGGGAGTGATTCTGACCGACAATAGCCATACCATCGACCTGGATGCGTTTTTTCCGTCTCTGTCGGAGCCCTCTCACCCGCTCAACAGCATCAACCAGCAGGGTGTGCTGGCCCGGCAGATCGCACAGGATTCCGCAACACCGCTGTCTCAGACTGAACTGTGCGATCACCTGCTCAAGGAAGAGTTCAGTCTGGAACAACTGGAGGAGCAGCTTATTCGCAGCGCCATGGAGCGCTCCGCCCAGAATGTGTCACAAGCCGCCCGCCTGCTGGGCATGACCCGTCCCCAACTGGCCTATCGCCTGAAGAAGCTGGAACTGGCCTGAATACCTCGCCCGCACACTGCGCCCATCCGGCAGGGATGCTATGATCGGCGCTTTATCTTGCCCGGTAGCCCTCGTGAACCTGATCCTGCTCTACACGTCCGACTTTATCACCCCCCACCGCGTTCAAATCAGCGGACGCCGCCATCAGCACATGCGCAGCATCCACCAGGCACAGGCAGGCGAAACCTTCAGAGTGGGTGTACTGAACGGCCTGTTGGGCGAAGGTACCGTCGAGACAATAGGTGAACACTCGCTTACCCTGTCAGTCCGTTTTGACCGAGCACCGCCAACACCGCTGCCCCTGCAGCTGATCATGGCATTGCCACGCCCCAAAATGCTTAAGCGTACGCTGGAAACCGCAGCCACACTGGGCGTTAAAGACCTGTGGCTGATCAATTCCTACCGCGTCGACAAAAGCTACTGGTCGACCCCTCTGCTGCGCCCCGATAAAATTCGGGAGCACCTGTTGCTGGGGCTGGAACAGGCCGGCGACACCCGCCTGCCCCGTATTCATCTGCGCAAGCGCTTCAAGCCCTTTGTCGAAGACGAACTGCCCGCCCTGGCACGGAATACTCGCGCTCTGGTGGCTCATCCTTACCAGGCCGCTCCTTGCCCTGCCGCCCAGGACAGACCCACCACTCTGGCCATTGGTCCCGAAGGTGGATTTATCCCGTACGAGGTCGAAAAACTGCGTGAAGCCGGGTTGAACACCATTCATCTCGGCCCTCGCATCCTCAGAGTGGAAACGGCCGTACCGGTTCTGCTGTCACGCCTGTTTCCATTGACGTTTTGAGCGAGGCGAATTTCATCCTGTCTCCGGGTCTGAGGCCAAAGCACAGTGTTGATCTGGAACACTGCAAGGCCACTTTTGACGATCATAAAACAAGAATCATACTCAATACCATTGACATGGGAACACAAACTGATAACAATTCGCATTAAGTTCTTATCCGCTTCGACTCCGGGCGCTTCTGCCCTGATGCAATGGAGATACCGATGACCGCGAAAAAAGCATTACTGGCCGGCTTGGCTCTTTCAACTCTGGGCGGTGTCGCTCAGGCCGCTGATGAAGTGAACATCTACTCCTACCGTCAGGAGTTCCTGATCAAGCCGCTGCTGGAAGCCTTCACTGAAGAAACCGGTATCAAGGCCAACGTGATTTTCTCCAAGCAAGGCCTGCTTGAGCGCCTGGAGCATGAAGGTGCCAACTCTCCCGCCGACGTTATTCTGACGTCCGATGTCGGCCCTCTGCATGATGCCGTCGAACGCGACCTGGTTGCACCGATCCAGAGCGATCTCATCGATGCCAACGTACCGGATCACTACCGCTCCAAGGAAGACAAATGGGTAGGCCTGACAGCCCGCTCGCGCATCATCTACGCCTCCAAGGAGCGTGTACAGCCGGGCGAAATCAAAAGCTATGAAGAGCTGGCCGATCCGAAATGGAAAGACCGCATCTGTACTCGCAGCGGCAAGCACTCCTACAACCTGTCACTGATCGGCTCCATGATTGAGCACCACAGTGTCGAGGAGGCCGAACAGTGGCTGACAGCCGTCAAGGACAACCTGGCTCGCCGCCCGCAGGGTAATGACCGCTCTCAGGTCAAGGCTGTCATGGAAGGTCAGTGCGATCTGGCACTGGGCAACAGCTATTACTACGGCAAAATGCTGACCAACGACAAAGAACCCGAACAGATCAAATGGGCCAAGTCCGTCAATCTGGTCTTCCCGAATCAGGATGACCGTGGCGCCCACATGAGCATTTCCGGCGCGGCATTGGCCAAGCACGCTCCACACCCGGACGCCGCCATCAAGCTGATCGAGTTTCTGACCAGCGAAAAGGCACAGAAAATGTATGCCGAGGTTAACTACGAGTTCCCGGTTCGCCCGGGGATCGAGTGGTCAAGCCTGCTGAAAGAACACATGGGCGAGTTCAAGGCCGACGATATCAACCTGGGTGATGTGGTCAAACACCGCGCCGAGGCCTCCCGTCTGGTCGACAAAGTCGGCTTCGATAACTGATTTATCATTGAAGAATCGACACTTTGACGCTGAAACGGTAGTCTTTCCGGCTACCGTTTTTGTGCGTCTTACCGAATCATGACCAATATCACCGCCGCTGCCACTACGGCAACACCGCTCGTCGACACCCGCAAGCCCCGTCGTTTCATGCCGGGCTGGTATACGGTCGCCTGGAGCAGTGCCCTGCTGGTGATGTTGCCGGTGCTGGCCGTTTTCTGGCTGGCCCTGTTTCCGACCGAGAATATCTGGCCACACCTGGTCGACACCATTCTGCCGGTATACATCCAAACCACACTGCTGCTGCTGGCAGGCGTTGGCGCCCTGTCGGTCATAATGGGCGTTGGCACGGCCTGGCTGGTCACCATGTGCAACTTCCCGGGGCGGCGCCTGTTTGAATGGGCACTGCTGCTGCCGTTCGCCATGCCGGCCTACCTGATCGCCTATCTGTATACAGACCTGCTCGAATACGCCGGCCCCGTGCAGGGCTTCCTGCGTGACCTGTTCGGCTGGCAAACCGCACGCGAATACTGGTTCCCGGAGATTCGCAGCCTGGGCGGCGCCATCAGCATGCTGACTCTGGTGCTCTACCCATACGTTTACCTGCTGTCCCGCGCCAGCTTTCTGGAGCAATCGATGAGCATTCGCGATGCCAGTCGCATCTTTGGCTGCTCACCCCTGCAAAGCTTTTATCGGATTTCATTGCCGATTGCACGACCCGCCATCGCCGTAGGCCTGTCCCTGGTATCCATGGAAACCCTGAATGATTTCGGCACCGTGGACTATTTTGCCGTCAAAAGCCTGTCCGCCGGTATCTATGACGCCTGGTTGAATATGGGCAACCTGGGTGCTGCCGCCCAGATCGCCACTCTGATGATGGTTTTTGTCATCCTGCTGATCAGCCTGGAGCGGATTGCACGCTCGCGCCAGCAGCAATTTACCAGTGGCGACCGCTTCCGCACCATTGACCGCTACACCCTGTCACCACTCAAATCCGGGCTCGCCACACTGGCTTGCGCCCTGCCGGTAATACTGGGCTTTATTGTTCCATTCCTGGTGCTGAGCACCTATGCCCTGCCGCGACTGGAACAGTTCACCGAAGCGGATTTCCTGGCCCATGCCAGCCACAGCTTTACCCTGTCGGCACTGGCCGCACTGCTGACTGTAGTCATAGCCATTATCCTGGCCTACAGCAAACGTCTCTACCCCGGCTTCAAGGCGCTGATACTGGCAACACGCCTCAGCAGTCTCGGCTACGCACTGCCCGGAGCCGTACTGGCAATTGGTGTTGTAATCCCCCTGGCCGCTTTCGACAACAGCATCGATGCCTTCATGCGGCAAAATTTCGGCTTCGGCACAGGCCTGCTGCTCAGCGGTACGCCTTTTGCGATCGTGTTTGCCTACTGCGTACGCTTTCTCGCCGTCTCCTCCGGCAGCGTTGAAGCCTCCCTGGCCAAGGTCACACCCAGCATGGACATGGCCTCGCGCTCACTGGGACTGAACCCGCTGCAGACCCTGCGCCGGGTGCACCTGCCGCTGATTCGAGGCGGCCTGATGACGGCTCTGCTGGTGGTATTCGTGGATGCCATGAAGGAACTGCCGGCCACTCTGATTCTGCGACCGTTCAACTACGATACACTGGCGACTTACGTGTATCAGTATGCGTCTGACGAAATGCTGGAGACCAGTGCACTGGCGGCACTGCTGATAGTACTGGTCGGCATCGTGCCGGTTATTCTGCTGAGCCGCACCATTACTTCGACACGCCAGGGCGAATAAACACGCCCCGGCGCATCAGCGCCGGATGGCGACGTACACCCCCTCCAGACGCATGCATACCTGCCGCTCGCACAGCACCTCGACCACAAGCTCCAGCTTGCCCTTGCCTCGCTCGCCAACACGAGCTGCCAGAGCATCCGCATCGGTACCGGCATACAAGGACACCCGTGTCACAAAATCACCGGTAACAGGCTTGAGATAACGCAGATGGCTGTCAGCAATGACCACATCACAGTCCAGACCCCGCTCCCGCAGGCAAAGCGTCGTCAGACACCAGCCCGCCACTGTGGCAATGGCCGCCTGCGAGCCGCCAAACCCGGTCCCCTTGTCATTGACATTGGGTGCCAGCGGCGTCGGAATCTCCAGCGACAGACCGTCCCAGTTCAGCTGTTCAATCCCCAAGTGCTCCAGCAATGGAATCTGAGTTTTTAACCAAGCCAGAAAATCGACCGTGCTGATTGTCATCTGAAGTCTAACCTCCGTTGGATTCCCGAATGGGAGTGTCACCTTGGGCCGACAAGGCCGCGACGACCGAAGCCTCGCCCCTTATCCTTCCCAGCGGGTAACAAAATCATCAACCACCAGCTGCGGCGCTTCACGCTTGCGGCAGGGATGCCCCAGGTAGATATACCCCACGATACCCTCACCTTCAACCAGCCCCAACCCCTGCTCAACGCTCGGATGGTAGGCCATCTCGCCGGTACGCCACATGGCTCCCACACCCTGGGCATGGGCCGCCTGTATAATCGCATGCGCTGCACAGCCCGCTGAAATCAGCTGCTCGCTGACCGGCACCTTCGGGTGCTCTTGCGTCACCGCCACAACCGTAATGACCATCGGTGCACGCAAGGGCATATTACAGTACTTTTCATAACGGGCCTCCGCCAGCTCAGGATCATCCTGGCGTGCAGCCTCCGCATAAAGCCGCCCCAGCTTTTCGCGCCCTTCACCTTCGGTGATGATGAAACGCCAGGGGCGCAAGGCCCCATGATCCGGTGCGCGCAACGCCGCTTTCAGCATGTTTTCGACCTGCTCGGCCGTCGGTGCCGGCCCTTCCAGGCGCGGACAGGAGACACGGTTAATCAAGGCGTCAAGAGCTTCCATTGGTCCATCCTCTTGGGTTACTGGCGCGAGAGGCGCACGTTCTGCGGCTCATCATTAATACTGGAGCGGTAGGGGTTGATATCCAGCCCGCCACGACGTACGTAACGCGCATACACACTCAATTTCTGCGGTCGGCAGCGCTGCCAGATATCCATGAAAATGTTTTCGACACACTGCTCATGGAAATCACCATGCTCACGATAGGAGATCAGATAGGCCAGCAGCCCCTTGTGATCAATCTGCGCGCCGCGATAGCGGATCTGCACACTGGCCCAGTCCGGCTGCCCCGTCACCGGGCAGTTGGACTTGAGCAGATGACTGACCAGCGTCTCCTCCTGCACGGCGCCATTCGTCACAAGCAACTCCGGGGCCGGGGTATAATGCTCGACCTGCAGCGGCAGTTCATCCAGACACAGCCCCTTGAGCTGCATCACCTCGACGGGTGCGGTCAGCGGCGTCAGCAACACCTCGACAGGCGCACCTGCCACGTCTGACAAATCCTGCTGCATCCGCTCCTTGACCTGAGCCTCGCTGTCAAAGCGGCTCAGATTGAAGGAGTTCAGGTACAGCTTGAACGACTTGGACTCGACAATATTGGGCGAAACGGCCGGGATACGGAATTCGGCCATCCGTACAATCGGCTTCCCTCCCTGATCCAGCCAGGACACTTCATAGGCATTCCAGATATCCAGCCCCCGAAACGGCAGAGTGGCCCGCTTGACCCCTTTGGCTTCCCAGCTCAGGTCCCGCGCAATCGGATATAACAGCGAGGCATCATAGCGGTTTGCATAGAGCGTTTCCTGCCCCAGCGGCGATGCCTTGACCTGCTCATGCTCGCTCATTCACGAATCCCCTTGCCGGTGTTCAACAGATGCAGAGCATAGCCGCCCAGCAGCACGATAAAGCCGACGATCATGGCAAAGGCAAAACCGATATTGATATCGCTCACGCCCAAGATGCCGTAACGGAAGCTGTTAACCATATACAGTATAGGATTCAACTGGGAAACACCCTGCCAAAAGTCCGGCAGCAGCTGGATGCTGTAAAACACCCCACCCAGATAGGTCAGCGGCGTCAGGATGAACGTGGGCACAATGGCAATATCATCGAAAGTCCTGGCGTACACCGCATTGATAAAGCCGCCCAGCGAGAACAGGATCGCCGTCAGCAGCGCCACCGTAATGGTGATCAGCAGGTGATGGATCTGCAGATCCGTAAAGAACAGCGACAACAGCGTAACAATAAAGCCGACGCCCAGGCCACGAGCGGCCCCGCCGATCACGTAACCGGACAGAATCACCCAGTTCGGCACGGGCGACACCAGCAGCTCCTCGATATTGCGCTGAAACTTGGTGCCGAAAAAGGACGAGACAACGTTACCGTAGGAGTTGGTAATCACCGACATCATGATCAGCCCCGGCACGATATACTCCATATAGTCGAAACCGCCCATCTCGCCGATACGGGAGCCGATCAGGTTGCCAAAAATAATAAAATAGAGCGTCATGGTGATCGCCGGGGGCAACAGCGTCTGTACCCATATACGGGTAAAGCGGCGAATTTCCTTGACGACAATGGTGACAAAAGCGGTCCAGAGCAACCGGGTGTTCATGCACTCTCCTGTTTCAGATTCTTGTCCACCAGGGACACAAACAACTCTTCCAAACGGTTGGCCTTGTTGCGCATACTGCTCACATCCAGCCCTTCCGCCGCCAGATGCTGAAACAGCGCATTCAAGCCGGCCGCTTTTGGCACATCCACTTCCAGTGTATTGGCATCCCGCGCACGTATGACATAGCCCTCCAGACTGGGCAGCTCCTTAAAGCCCCCATTCAAGTCGAGAATAAAGGTCTCGGTATCCAGCTGCTGCAGCAAGGCCTTGATACTGGTGTTCTGGATAATGGTGCCATGGTCAATAATGGCAATGTTGCGGCACAGGCTTTCCGCCTCTTCCAAGTAATGCGTGGTCAGAATGATGGTCGTTCCTGCCGCATTGATTTCCGTCAGAAAGTCCCACATGGAGCGGCGCAGCTCGATATCAACGCCCGCCGTGGGCTCATCCAGAATCAACAACTTCGGCTCATGCACCAGCGCTCGGGCGATCATCAAGCGACGCTTCATCCCCCCCGACAACATGCGGGCACGCTCATTGCGCTTGTCCCACAGCCCCAGCTTGCGCAGATAGTGCTCGGCACGCTCCGTAGCCTGCTTGCGACCAATACCGTAGTAGCCAGCCTGGGTCACCACGATATCCAGCACTTTCTCAAACGGATTGAAATTGAACTCCTGAGGCACCACTCCCAGACACTGCTTGGCCTGAGCCAGCTGCGTATCGATATCGTAACCAAATACGCTCACCTTGCCCGAACTTTTGTTGACCAGAGAGGAGACAATCCCCAGCGTGGTAGACTTGCCGGCCCCGTTGGGTCCCAGCAACGCAAAAAAGTCGCCCTGCTGCACATCAAGCGAGATCCCCTTCAGGGCCTCGAAGCCATTGCCATAGACCTTGCGCAGGTCTTGTATCGATAAAGCTGTCGTCATGTCCTGCCTTTGAGCCTGTAGTGGAAAAAACAACCTGTTCCCATATCAGGAGGAGCTACTATGTGCGGCTGAAACTTGAAAATTCAACCCGCACGCCCCATTGTACCCGTTCTGCTGTCCGGCTTCCCGCCCGAGACACCCCGATTACACCAGCGATCCCTTGGAGTACCGCGTGACTGATTCCCATGCCTTTCATCTCAACCTGCTGAAAATTGCCTATAACAACCTGATGCAACAGGAGAGCTTCAAAGGCGAACATATCGACCCGGTCAACCTGGAGTTTCTTGACCAGTTTGCCGAACTGGTGGAAGGCTATGAAACACACCAGCCCGATGCCTTCAACAACGGCCAGGACCTGATGGTACGACTGGTACGCACCTACCCTCAGTATGTACACCTGGTCGCACGTGATCTGTTCTGGCTGTTCGGCGGCGAGTGCCTGCACTTCATGAGCGATGATGAGATCGAGCAGTTTCAGCAATTGGATGAAGCGCTGGCGGAAGCCGAGACACACGAAAACAGCATCGATTACCTGCAACTGAGGCAGGCCATTTTTGAACCCGACTCTGGCGTCAAACACTGAGCTTTGCCGGTCCGGGCTGAATGACAGCAGTCCGGGCTTCTTATATCACGCGAAAGCCACACGAAACCAAACCGGATTTAGAAAGCGTACAGAGAAGATATAAACGTATTTGAGAGGAGAGTTTGGAGCGGGAAACGAGACTCGAACTCGCGACCCCGACCTTGGCAAGGTCGTGCTCTACCAACTGAGCTATTCCCGCAAAACTCTAAACAAGAGTTGGCATCCCGTAGGGGGTTCGAACCCCTGTTACCGCCGTGAAAGGGCGGTGTCCTGGACCACTAGACGAACGGGACACACTAAAACTGTTACAGGCATTTGGAGCGGGAAACGAGACTCGAACTCGCGACCCCGACCTTGGCAAGGTCGTGCTCTACCAACTGAGCTATTCCCGCATTGGCATCCCGTAGGGGGTTCGAACCCCTGTTACCGCCGTGAAAGGGCGGTGTCCTAGACCACTAGACGAACGGGACGCAGCCTGTTGCAAAAACGCTTGGAGCGGGAAACGAGACTCGAACTCGCGACCCCGACCTTGGCAAGGTCGTGCTCTACCAACTGAGCTATTCCCGCATGGCATCCCGTAGGGGGTTCGAACCCCTGTTACCGCCGTGAAAGGGCGGTGTCCTAGACCACTAGACGAACGGGACACTGCTTGACGCTTTTGCGTTCCTCATTGAGGAGGCGCATATATTACGTATCCCCCTTGACGGGATCAACCCCTTTTTTACATTTTTTTCACATTTCCTTCATCAGTTGCTGCAACCAGGCCTCGGCCGGCTGGGGCTTGTGCAATACGTACCCCTGTAACAGATCACACCCATGCCGAATCAGGTAGTTTGCCTGCGCATGTGTTTCCACCCCTTCCGCCACGACACACAGCTTCAGCTTGCGTGCAATGGCCAGAATCGCCCGCACAATGGCGCGACGATCCTCGTCCTCCAACACATCATCGACAAAGCTTTTGTCGATTTTCAGCTCATACAAGGGCAAGCGCTTGAGATACGCCAAATTGGAGTACCCCGTACCGAAATCATCCAGCGAAAATCTCAAACCGGCTGCCGACAGGCGCCCCATATTCACCGGCACGCCCTGGTGCGCGTCAATAAACAGACTCTCCGTTATTTCCAGTATCAGCATTCGCGCAGGCACTCCCTTGTCGTGCAAAAGCGCCAGCACAGCCTCCACCAGAGCGTCATCCTGCAATAACCCGGTACTGAAATTCACCGATAACGGTATTTCAATTCCTTGCCGCATCAACCCAGCAGCCAGATCCAGAGCCTTGGCCAAAACCTGCAGCGTCAACGACCGGATCAGGCCAGAAGCTTCCGCTATGGGTACAAATTCGGCCGGTGACACCGGACGCCCTTCAGGGCCCAGCTGCCAGCGCACCAGCACCTCAGCCCCACGCACCTGGCCGTCAGGCGAATACTGGGACTGTACCGCAATACTCAGTGCATCCTGCTGCAGAGCGTGGCGCAGCGCCTCCTCCAGCCGCACCCTGCGCAACGCCGCTCGCCCCAGTTCAGGCTCAAACACGGCGTAGCACCCGGCCCCCTGCTGCTTGGCCCGCTTCAGCGCCAGGTCCGCGTGACACCGCGCTGTCGCAAAATCACGGCCGTGCTGCGGCAGACATGCGACACCGACACTGGACGATATCGAAAGCGTCTGACCAAACACCACCACCGGGCCATTCATCAGGCGCTGCAGCGCCTGGATTCGGGCAGGCAACCAACCCTGGCTGCCGCAGCCTTCGGCCTTCAGCAACAGGCAAAATTCGTTTCCGCTCAAGCAGGACGCCATTTCGCCCTCACCGTGACAATACGACTGCACGCGTCGGGCAACACTTTTCAAAACTTCGTCACCCACTCCGTATCCATGCGTGTCGTTTACCCGCCGCAGGTTATCGATTGTGACCAGCACAAAGGCCAGGCTGGTGCCCTCGGGCGTACGCACCAGAGCCTCCTCCACATGCTGCTCAAACAGACGCCGTCCCGGCAACCCCGTCAAAGCATCGTGGTACGCCAAAAATTCCAGCTGTGCCAATGCCTCTTTTTCAGCCGTGACATCCTGTTCCACCGACAGAAACCGAATAATCTCCCCGTTTTCCTGCCGTACCGGCGACACTATGGCCCGCTTGATGACCTTGTCTCCGTTTTTACGCCGGTTGATGAACTCACCTTTCCAGGCATGTCCACTGTTCAAACACTGCCAAAAAGCGCGCTTTTCCTCCTCGCTTTTTCGACTCCAGGCCCTGAATCCCGGTCGGCGTCCATAAACCTCTTTGGCGTCATAACCGGTATTGGCTTCAAACCCGCGGTTGACATACGTAATGCGCCCCTCACGATTAGTAATGATGACGCTGGAGGGACTCTGATCAATGGCATGGCGAAACAGAAGCAAATCCTGCTCGGTGCGCTTGCGCTCGGTGATGTCAACCTGAGTACTGACAAAGTGGGTGACATCACCGCTTTTGCCACGCAGAGGCCGGATATGAAGCTCGATCCAGTAGGGATCTCCCGCTCGGGTGTAATTCAGCAGTTCTTCCCGCGCTTCAACCCGCGCTTCAATTGCCGCATTCATACGGGCAACCGCTTCACGGTCGGTTCCCTCTCCCTGAAGCAGGCCGGGCGTCCGCCCCAACAACTCATCACGGTTATATCCCGTACGGGTAATGACAGCCTGATTCACATAAATAATGACGGGGCGAGGACTCGCATCGGTCACAATCACCAGATCGGTCAGGTGATCAAGGCTCTCCTGCATAAAGCGCAACTGCTCATGCAGATCACTGAAAGGGGCCGCTGATTCGGGAAGCACTGGGGAAGTCTCTGTTCATGGATGAACCGCCAAGCGACGAATCATGGTTACACAGGGAAATGGACGCCGTTAAACGGAATTGACGGATAATACTGCTTAACGGTGATACCTGAAAACCCCCGGCTTGAAACGGTCATTCTTGGCCGCTTCCTCCTGCTGACGCTGACGCTCTTCTTTTTCACGCGCCTTGCGGTCTTCATCAACCTGTGCCTGAAGATGGTCAATATGCGTTCCCACTTCGTACAACTGACGGTCCAGCTGCTGTGTCTGGTTCAAGCCCTGCAACTTGGCGCAAACCGTGCGAAAGCGCGGCAAGGCCGCCGCCACACCGCGACCGTTCTCAACCTCAATGGCGTCCATCAGCTCCACATCCAGGCGTGTGCGGGTATAGGCTTCCTTCACCTGATAAATCACTTCCGACGCATGCAACCCCGACAACATGCCTCCCGCCTGCAGCTCGGTCAAAAACTGATACAGCTCTCGCAGCAAGGCGGCTGTCCTTTCCGCATGCTGGCGATCCGTATGCAGCGTCATCGAACCTTCCGGGTGCTCCACTACCGGCAATGCCTGCCCGGCCAGCGCCTCCAGCTCGGCAGGCTGCTTGCGGTTGTCTGGACTGTTTTCCAGCAACAGGATGCTTTTCCAGCGCTGCTGCAGGTAACGCACCAGCACATCACGTATTTCGCGGGTGATGTAATGCTCCGGCAGGGTATGCAGCAAGTGGGATGCTCGACGCACCTGGTCCTTGAGTAACAATAGGCGCATGCGGCGTTCACGGCGCTGGTTCTCAATTGTCTGAATGACAAACGCCACCATTGCCATAACCACAACCACTGCAACAATGATCAACCCGGTTTGTGTCGGACTCATGCCCTCACCCACTCAATTCATGCACCAAAGACGTTGATTCTATAACAAAAAAACGAAAAAAACGCTTGACGCAAGCAAAGAGCCTTATTAATATTCGCACCGCTGTCGGCCACCGACAGTTATCAGGAGTGTCCCGTTCGTCTAGTGGTCCAGGACACCGCCCTTTCACGGCGGTAACAGGGGTTCGAACCCCCTACGGGATGCCACTCCTTTTAGTGTTTTGCGGGAATAGCTCAGTTGGTAGAGCACGACCTTGCCAAGGTCGGGGTCGCGAGTTCGAGTCTCGTTTCCCGCTCCAAACACTTCACATACCCCATCGATCTGATCAGCCAAATTTTTCTCCTGCCAATATGATGCGGCCTGTATCCTTTTTATATTCAGATTGCCACAATCAAACCTGCAGAGGAACATCCTACCCTCATGTTCATGCAACCGATTCCATCGTGTTGCCAAAGGATAGATCATGCAGGTAACACTGGAACAGTGGCAGGCCCTGATCGCAGTTGTCGATGCCGGCGGTTATGCCAAAGCCGCCGAACAACTGGGCAAAAGTCAGTCCGCCATCAGTTATGCTGTTCAAAAGCTGGAAAGCAGCCTGGATGTGCGCGTATTCAAGCTGAGCGGACGTCGCGCAACCCTGACAGAAGCAGGCCAAGCACTCTACCGACACGCTCAACACCTGCTAACACAGGCCGAGCAAACCGAAGAGCTGGCACGGCAATTCAGTCAGGGATATGAAGCCCAGATCCAGATCGCCATGGATGCAATCTTCCCGCGCAGCTGGATGCTGGACATACTGGCCGATTTTGCCGAACAGCATGCCCACACCCGCATCGAGCTGCTGGAAACCGTGCTCAGCGGCAGCGATGAGGCCGTCCTGAAACGACAGGTCGACCTCGCCATAAGCGGGCGCGTTCCTCCCGGCTTTCTGGGCGAAAAACTCATGGATGTGCGCTTTATCGCCTGCGCCTCTCCCGATCATCCTCTGCACCAATTCAATCGCCCCTTGACGCTCGACGATCTGCGCCAATACCGCCAATTGGTGGTACGCGATTCAGGCAGCCGCAGTGTAGACTCCGGCTGGCTGGGTGCAGAACAACGCTGGACGCTCAGCAATATCGAAGCCTCCATGATGGCCGCAGGCAAGGGGATCGGTTATGCCTGGTACCCCGTCACACGCATCCAGCCACAACTGCACTCAGGAGCCCTCAAGCCCCTACCTTTGGGGAGCAGTGGCGAACGCAGCGTCGAGCTGTATTTGATTTTAACCGATGGCGAGCTGGCCCGGCCCGGCGTACGCAAACTCGCCGGCATGATCCACAAAAAGGTGCATGGCCAGTTGCCGACCCTATCGGTAGAATGCAATAAACTTTGTAACACCCCGACAGGATAATAATGGAAAAGCCGACTCCCCCCGCCGATGGCGAGTGCTGCGAAAGTGCTTGCGAACCCTGTGTTTGGGATACCTACTATGAAGAGCTTCGCCTGTGGCAAGACGAGCAGAAGCGACTGAAAGCGGAAGCCGACAACGGTAACCCGCGGGACGAACACACATAAAAGCGATACACTCGTCCCCCGCTATCACCGGATTCACAATTTTTGTCATCAGGATCATGACACATGCAACACAATACACCGACACAACCCGCCTTCCATCATGATGATGAAATCGACCTGTTTGAACTCGTTGCCAATATCTGGAAGCAGAAATGGCTGGTCGTTATCGTTACCGCCATCACGCTGTTTCTGGGCGGTGCCTACGCCTTCCTGAGCACCCCCACCTATCAGGCCAGCGCCCAGTTGGAAATCCCCCTGGATTCCAGCCTGAAAGACCTGCAGAGCCTGCATAACTTCAAAGGATTGGATACTAATACCCTGTTCAAGACGTACCTGCAGTCATTGAGCTCCAACGATGTGAAAACCCGCTTTATCGGGCAGGCGCCGGATGCCTTCAAGGCGGATCTGGGCCAGGACCCTGACCCGCAAAAGCAACTGGAAGGCTTCAACGAGCGCTTATCCCTCGGCATCCCCAAAAGGGATGATAAGAGCGCCTATGAACTGGATACCCCCGTTATCTCATTGACCGCTTCCAGCGCGACCGCCGCCACATCGGCCCTGAATGCGTATCTGGACCAGGCCAATCGCTACCTGCATGACAAACTCCAAGACGACTATAACGCCAGCCGAGCCAGTACATTACGCCTCCTGGACGAGCGCATTGAACTGCTCACCAAAACCGAAGCCATGAAGCGGGAAGCTCAGATCACTCAGCTGGAAGAGCAACACCAACTGCAGGTTGAACAGGTTGAAGACCAGCTCAAGGCACGCCGGTATCAGTACAACCAGACCCTGAACGACCGCGTACAGCGCCTGCAGGAAGCCTTGAAAATCGCCACACAACTGGATATCAAGCGCCCCTCGACCCTGTCCCAGCAAGGGCGGCAAGCCGGTTCACCCCGTGTCGAGATCAATGCGGATATCCGCTCCAATCAGGACCCACTGTACCTGAGGGGCACCGATTTCCTGAATGCCGAGCTGACTCAGCTGCAGGCCCGTCCGGAGACCTTCATTGAAGACGGCCGTATTCGCGAGCTGGAGGCCAAGCTGGTCGAATTGGAAACCAACCGCGAAATCGAGATTCTGAAAGCCCGCACCGACGATGCCGAGTTCAGCCAGAAGATCCAGGACCTGAAAGCTGAACAGGTCGACATCATGACTGAACAGTTCCCGGACAACCTGCAACTTGCCTTCACCAACGGCCCCGTTGTAGCAAGTCCTGACCCCATCAAGCCGAAAAAGGCTCTGATCCTGGCCCTGTCCATTGTGCTGGGCGGAATGCTGGGGGTTATGATTGCGCTGATCCGTGCCGCCGTACGTAACCGAAACGCCAGTAGCAAGGCATGAAAGGAGATCCCATGCTGAATACCGTTGTAATCCCGGTCGCCGGGCTCGGCACTCGTGTGCTGCCCGCCAGTAAAGCCATTCCCAAGGAGATGCTGACCGTTGTCGACAAGCCGGTCATCCAGCATGTTGTGGAAGAAGCGGTTGCCGCCGGTTTTACCCGGGTTGTACTGGTGACCCGCAGTGGCAAGTCGGCCATTGAAGACCACTTCGATCACAATGCAGAGCTGGAACAGGTACTGGCCGACAAAGGCAAAGATGCCCTGCTGGCAGCCGTACGGGACATCCTGCCGGACGGCGTACAGGTCATATCGGTGCGACAGGATGAAGCCAAGGGACTAGGGCATGCAGTACTGTGCGCCGCCGCCCTGACCGGACAGGATGATTTTGCCGTTATGCTGCCGGACATGCTGATCGATGCGAACGGCAACACGCCTGACATGCAGCAGATGGTGGCCGCCTATCACAGCAGCGGTACCGGACAAATCATGGTAGAAGCCGTACCCGAAGACCAGGTCGAACGTTACGGCATTGTCGACTGTGGCGGCGCACGCCCTGCCAGCGGCCACAGTGCGCCCATGCAGGACGTGGTGGAAAAACCGGCTTTGGCAGCAGCCCCATCCAATCTGGCCATCGTCGGGCGCTATATTCTGCCGGCGCGCATCATGGAGCTACTGAAAACGACACCACGCGGTGCCGGCAATGAAATTCAGCTGACTGATGCCATCAAAACCCTGCTGCAGGAAAACAGTCCTCTGGAGGCCTTCACCATGGGGGGCGACCTCTATGACTGCGGTAACAAGGCTGGCCTGTTGATGGCCAACATCGCTCTGGGACTCAAACACCCGGAAACGGCCAGCGAACTGAAAGCCTATCTGCAGACGCGCTAAAACGGCACATATGACCAGGGGCAAGCCGCCATGTATGCCTGCCCCGCTTTACTCCAAAACCCAACTACGGCGTGATTTTTTACGGAACTTGTTGGTCAGATAATTCAGCATCAGCCGCACACACCCCGTCACACCAAACCGCTGTCGACACCAGCAAAGCTTTTGCCACCCGACCTGTAACGGCGATGGTCCCAGCAGACGTGTGCGCTTACGTTCCGGCAGATCACCCCGATCACCTGCCGCATCGATATTGGAATCAAAAATATTGATCTCGACCCAGGGAGACGGGGTGCAGTAATTTACGGCACCGTGCTCCCAGACTCGACGCAAATCTTCATCAATGGCACGAAAACGCCGGGAGCTGTACTCGATAAAGCGCCGTGCCCCCAAGGGAGACACCAGATACAGCCCCATATTATTGGGCTGGCGGGTCGTTTCAATCAGTTCGGTGCCACGCGGCATGGCCGGTGATTTCACGATACCACTCAGGCGCACAAACCCCCAGCCATCCGGCAGTGACGCCAGCAACTCCCGGATCGCGATCGCGTCCACCAAAGGCCGCAAGTCATCCTCCGCAATCACTATGGGCTGATTGCGCTCAACAGCCTGTGACATCACCTCAAGGTGAGACGCATAACAGGCGATCTCTCCCGGCTTGAGATCCGCCCAGGGTCGCCCTTGGTCATCATAAAAATACGAACGCCAGCGCTCCGGCAACGTCGTTGGCGTCAGCGCCGTAAAAAAGGTCAGTGGAATATCAAAATACGCGCCCACCTGTTCCATATGGGCGCGTCGGTCAACCGCCGTGTCCAAGTTGATCACAAACCCCGTGATCATATCAGGCGACGTGCTGCGATCAGGCATGGGCCACGCCTCCGACCAGGGAGCCCGCCTGCATTTCGCGCTGGCGGCGCACCTCGAAATAATCCAGGCACCGGAATACCGATACCCCAACCATCAACAAATACAGCAGACGGCCACTGGTCATGACGGCCTCGGTCAGTCCGCCTACCACAAATACGGCCAGTATCATTAACACCGCATCCCGATAATGGGTTTTCATCCCCCAGGGAGCCGCAACCATCAGCAGCAGGAATACCGCCAAACCGGGAAAACCCCGTTTGGCAAAGGCTTCGATGTAGGCATTGTGAAAATGGTGATATTGCAAGGCCCCCTGACTGAAACCCCGCTCCTCAATATAGGCCCGACTCTGGCTGCGTATCTGCTCCAGATCGTGCCCAACACCGGTGACCGGGTGTTGACTCCCCAGATGCAAAGCCACCGACCACATCTGCAAGCGCTGCCCGAAACTAGTAGTCAGATTACCGGCCTGAATCTGTTGCAACTCCCACTGCGTTTGAGTCACAGCGCGCTTCACCTGTGGCATCACTTGATAGCAGACCGTCAGCGTACCCAAGACCAGCAAGAGCCCTGCTGCCAGCCAGCGCATGCGAATGCCCTTGCGCCATATCCAGCGCACTAACGCCGCAACAGCCACGGCAGCAAAGATCACGGCAACTCCACGGGTGCCTGAACTGAACGCCCCGATAATCCCGACAATCCCGGCCAGCAGCATGGTCAGCCGTATTGCCAGCTGCTGCTCATGGCGAGCATAAAAAAAGCAGAGCAGGCTTAATGCGGCCATCAGGTAGCCAAACGTGATGGGGTAAAAGTCGCCTCGGGCCCGTTTTGCTCCCTCAACAAAGGCCTCATACAAACCGGTGTAAGTACCCACCAAGGTTCCCAGCAGCACCGCCAGCCAAAGAAAGCGCCCGGAAAACCCGAACCTCAGCAGATACAGCATCACCAGCGTCATGGCGACAAACCGGGCCGGTCGATCAAAACGGCTGAACTCGTCGCCCCCTTCCAGAGCCATATAACCAATCAGGAAACATCCGTATAGCAATAGCCCCAGCAGCCAACTGCGCTGCGACGACCACACCTCCGGCGCATGCTGCAAGGTCGGCACGGCACACAGCAGCGCCAGCAGCAAAAGCCCCGACGTAGAGGGGTTCAAGTCCAGCGCACTCAAGCCGATAAAGAACCAGCCCAGCAACGCGGTATTAACAGCAAACAGCCATCGGTCTCGGTGCGCCCGCCAGCAGGCTTTCCCTGCGCTGCACACACTCACATGACAATCCTTTTAATACGCATTTTTGTTGATAAATCCCTTGAATACCGTCAGGACAATAATCTTCAGATCCAGCCACAGCGACCAGTTGTCGATATACCAAAGGTCATATTCGACACGCTTCTGCATTTTTTCCAGGGTATCGGTTTCCCCCCGATAACCGTTGACCTGTGCCCAGCCGGTAATCCCCGGCTTTACCTTATGTCGGCGCATATAGGACTCCACCAGCTCCTTGTAATGCTCGTTATGCGCCAAGGCATGGGGGCGAGGCCCAACAATCGACATGCGCCCCTGCAACACATTAAAAAACTGGGGCAGCTCATCCAGCGAGGTACGACGCAAAAAACCGCCAATGGGGGTAATACGACTATCACCCTTGGTGGCCTGAGTCACCTGCCCAGCCTGTTCTCGGTGTACCTTCATGGAGCGGAACTTGTACACCTTGAACTCACGCCCGTTGATGCCGGTACGATACTGCTTGAACAGCACCGGTCCCGGTGAAGTCAACTTGATCGCAATGGCAATGGCCAGACAGATCGGTGCTATCAGCAGCATAATCAAGCCGCCTACCAGCAGGTCTTCCAAACGCTTCAATACCCGCGCCGGGCCGCTCATCGGCGTCACACTCAGATCAATCGAGTACAGGCCCGCAACCGAGCTGACACGGTGGTTGAGTAGCGGAATGTCGGTTAGTTCCGGCAGATAGCGAATTTCGACCGTTTCATTGCGCAGCTGGTACATCAGCCTCTTGACGACCGCCCCCATCTCCAGCGGCATACAGATCCACACTTCGTTACAGCCGGACTGCCGAATACGCTCGACGGCGCCGGCCAGAACCTCGTCCCCGACAGCCTCGGCCATTCGGGTCACCCCGCCAATGGAAAAGCCTTCTGTGCGATTTTTGCGCATTTTGCGCGCCACTTTCAGCAATGAAGCGGGTGGCCCCAGCAAATAGACCTGACGCCGGTTACGGCCGGAGGAGCGGATGCGGGCCAGCAGCGCACTGGCTGACATACGCGCACCGGCAGCCAAAATAAAGGAGAAAAGCAGTGAGAGCGCCAGCCATAAACGGGAGTATTTTTGCGAGGCATCCGCAAAGAAAATCAACGTGGCAACCACCAGCACCACCAGTGACCAGTTGCGCAACAGGTTCAGCAACAACCGCCACAGGGTTGTCGTGCGCCACTGACTGTACGACTCGGTGCTGAAATTCACCAGCACCACGCACAGCGCCATCACCACGGTCGCCAGAACAAAGCGATCAGATACAGGGGTCATGCCAAAGCGCCAGAGATACGCCAGGGCACTGCCCACCAGAACCGCCATGCAATCGGATAACATGGCCAAACGATGTACCGGATAGGCACTTACTCTTGCAGTCGAAGACGAAGCAGACATCACATATTCCAGGGGTCAACAACAGGGAACAGCAGGATCAGAGGTTAACCCCTCGCCCAACCGCAGAATAGGTCCAGCCCTGCAATTCCATTGCAGCAGGATCATAGATATTGCGTCCATCCAGCAGCAAGGGCCTGCGCATCCGCTGCTGCAAAGCCTGCATGTCCAGGTTCCAAAACTCCTTCCACTCGGTGACCAGCATCAACGCATCCGCCCCCTCGGCTGCCTGCTCGGGGCTATCGGCATACACCACTCCGGCCCGCTCGCCCAGATGCCTGCGCAAGGCCGGCAAGGCACGCGGATCATACACCGCCAGCTCCACATCGTGGGCCAACAAGGCTTCAACCAGCGTCAATGCCGGACTGCCCTCAACCGAAGCGGTATTGGGTTTGAAGGCACATCCCCAAATTGCCACACGTTTACCGGCCAGGTCAGCACGGTAAAAGCGCCACAGTTTCTGAAACAACAGATCTTTTTGCTGCTCGTTGATACTGCAGACACTGCGTAACAGACTGACACCTTCCGTATCACGCTGCTCCAGCTCACCGCTCAGCTGCGCCAGGGTTTTCAGGAATGCCTGCCCACCAAAGCCACAGCCCGGGTACAGATACTGAAAACCGATACGTGTATCCGACCCAATGCCCTGGCGTACCTGCTCGATATCAATGCCCTTGTCCGCCGCCAGCTGTGCCAGCTCATTCATGAAGCTGACCCGCGTTGCCAGCATGCCGTTAATCGCCAGCTTGCTCAGCTCAGCCTCTTTTGGCGGCATGACCATCAGGGTGTCACGACTGCGATTGAACGGGTTCAACAACTGGCGCATGAACTGGATCGCACCCTCATCACAACTGCCCAGCAGAATACGCTCGGGCCGCATCAGGCTTTCCAGCGCCCGACCGGCCTGAATGAAGGCCGGCCAGTATACAACCTTAACCTGTCCCCGCCCTGAATCCTGCAGCCACTGCTGCAGCCGGTCAGTCGTTCCCAGCGGTAGCGGCTGCACCAGCGCAATGACCTTGAGATAGCCATCATCATCCAGTGCCGCACTCAAATAGGGTTCAAGATAACGACAACAGGATTCAAACCCGCCCATATCCCGACCGATCACCAGCAGTGACGCACGGGTATCCGGATAGCCGGTTTGCAAACGCCCACTCTGGTGCTGGCTATCCAGCAAGCGCAGCAAGTCCGGTTCATTCACCTCCTGGTTATCACGGGGCAGCCGGTCCGCCGAAACAGAGACCCGACACCCGGTCGATGCCAGGGCAGCACTCAGCGTCCAGGCAACCAGGTCCTGGCCTTCAATCATCACACGCATGAGGAGGGCTCCTTATCCTGCGTCGAGGGCACTCTCAAGTCATTAATCGTCGTTGCCAGTGCACGGGTAGACGAGTCCAGCCGTTCACGACCGGCCGCATTGCCAGGCTCCAGCATCGGCTGCAGCTGCAGCGCAACCTGCTTGCCCAATTCGACCCCCCACTGATCAAAGGGGTTGATGTTCCAGATCACCGCCTGGGTAAACACCTTGTGTTCATAGGCTGCGACCAGGGCGCCCAAAGACTCCGGTTCCAACCGGTCCAGCAACAGCGTGGACGACGGCTGATTGCCCGGATAATGGCGGAAGGGGTTGTCACTGGGCTCGACAGCCTCATTGCCAAACGCCAAAACACGAGATTGCGCCAGACAGTTGGCAATATTCAGTGTGTGCTGCGCCATCAACTCATCATAATGCGCATAATGTTCGGCGTTTTCATAACGACGCGCCGCCAGAATAAAATCAGACGCCACCGATTGAGTGCCCTGATGCAGCAGCTGGTAAAACGCATGCTGGGCATTGGCACCGATTTCACCCCACAACACCGGGCAGGTGGCATGGTTTAGCGGCTCACCCTCAACGCTAACCGATTTGCCATTGCTTTCCATTTCCAGCTGTTCGAGGTATGAGGGGAAGTACTTCAAGCGACCGTCATACGGCAGAATCGCATGGGCACGAATATCCAGCCCATTCACGTTCCAAATACCCAGCAGCGCCAACATCACCGGCAGGTTCTGCAGCAAGGGTGCCGTTCTAAAGTGCTCGTCCATTGCATGCGCCCCTGCCAGCAGGCGGCGGAAAACCGGCATACCCAGCGCCAACGCAATCGGCAAGCCGATGGTAGACCACAACGAGAAGCGCCCTCCGACCCACTCCCAGAAGTACAACTGGTTTTCAGACGGAATCCCCCAGTCATCCATCTTCTGCTTTGCCGCCGACACACCAACAAAGTGGCATCGCAGAATCAAGGCATCATCATCACAGAAACTGCGCAACCAGGAGCGCACCGTGCGGGCATTGGACAGCGTATCAATCGTGGTAAAGGATTTGGACGACACAATGAACAGCGTGGTTTCCGGATTCAAGTGGTCCAACAGATCAAACAGCTGGCTACCATCAATGGTCGATGCAAAATGTACCTGTAGGCTACGGGCTTCAAGCCGGGCATGTTCACGCAGGGCATGCGTTACCATCAAAGGCCCCAGATCACTGCCGCCCACTCCCAGGTTCACCACATCACGGATACGTTTACCGGAAAATCCGCGCCAAACACCACTTTGAATCTGTTCAACCAGAACAGACATGCGCTGTAGCTGCTCTTCAACACAGCACTGACTATCGGTCTGCTTTTCAGCCGGCACACGCAAGGCGGTATGCCAGGCCGCACGGTTTTCCGTGGGGTTGACCACCTCACCAGCAAACAGACGCGCACGCTTCCCCGGCAGGTCGGCCGACTCGGCCAGCTGCTCCAATGCCTGAAGAGACTCATCGGTCACCCGCTGCTTGCTGTAATCCAGTTGCAGATGCGGCGCCTCTACCCGACAGTGCTCACCACGATCCGGTTGTTGCTGAAACAGGGTGGCAAGGGTTGCTGAACCCGCTTTTTGCGTACACAGGGCATCAAGACTGACCTGTTTATCCATGTCGTAACCTGCTATTTACCATTCAAGGTTTGGCTACCCTTCAACCCAGCGTACGCCTGACCAGTCACCCTTCAACCGCGCAAGCATCGCTTGCAACGCCGGGCTGCGATAACGCAGCCGGGGATCATCCCTGCGCTGACGTACACTGACATGCAACACTGGCTCGACCTGACGGACGGCACGACGCCGCATGGCGCGGTAGAAACCTCGATACTCGTTATGCTGAGGGCCTGCATGATCAGGCAACAGGCCCTGCAAAAAATGTGATTCAAACTGCAGGCCACAACGGCCTGCCTCATTCACCAGCCACAAGCCGGCACAGTCTCCCAGAGACCGGTCTTCATAGGCACCGCCGATATCCGAGTGCACACCGGCAAACCAGACTTGCTGTACATCGACACCCGCTACCGATTGCCACAACGCCGGTTCAAAATCCTGCCGATTCTCGTCAATGGACACCGCGTGGCGCGCATGACGGATGCAACGACCCGGTGCAGTATCGTGAAACAGATACCGTGTACTGCCCAGCGTCCCCAAAAACGGTGCCGGTATTCCCAAGGCCCCTACCGTATCCAGCACCCCGACAAAGTGAATGCGGCTTATATCGGCCACGGCATACGCCTTGCGAAACGCGACAGCCCGGGTATTGGATGGTGACGACGACTTGCCCCGCTGACGATACAGCGCATAGGCCTTCGCTGTTTTACCGGCATGCTCACGGCGCAGGATACCACAGTTACGCACCAGCCCCGCCAATGAGCGCACCGTGTAAGCGCCACGGCTGAAACCGAACAGGTAGACCCGGTCTCCAACGGCGTAGTTATGCACCAGAAAGCGATAGCAATCCAGAATATTCTTGTCCAGCCCCTTGCCGGTAATACCGCCCACCAGGCGATCGCCATCAGCGCCGATCCCCCAGTCATAGTAAACCACCTGCTTGTGGCCTTCAGTGGTCTGCGGTGCAATACCCCGCGCCAAACGCAGGATATGAGACGCCTGCACCGACTCCGGCGACTGCCAGGTCCCGTCGGCACAGATGATGATGCTTTTCATGGTCAATCGTCCTTGATTGTTTAATTATTACAGCGCGTCCTGTGCTGCTCTGTGAAAACGACAGCCGGTTACTCAACCCGCCCATACCGATCTTCAAAACGCACAATGTCATCCTCACCGAGATAGGCCCCAGACTGCACCTCAATCAGCTCCAGCGGGATGACACCCGGGTTTTCCAGCGCATGCACTTGCCCTACCGGGATATAGGTAGATTGGTTCTCGGTCACCAGATAGGTCTTGTCGCCGTTCGTCACCTTGGCCGTACCACTGACAACAATCCAATGCTCGGCGCGGTGGTGATGCATCTGCACAGAGAGTTTGGCCCCCGGCTTTACCGTTATACGTTTAACCTGATAGCGCTCGCCACTATCGATGGAATCATACACACCCCAGGGACGATATACCTCACGGTGGTTCATGTGTTCATGGCGGCCATCCTTTTTGATGGACTCAACCACTTTTTTTACATCCTGCACACGGTCTCGATGTGCAACCAACACCGCATCCTTGGTTTCAACCACTACCAAATCTTCAACACCGACAGTGGCGACCAAACGACTTTCAGCATGCAGGTAAGTATTACGGCTGTCATGTGCCAATACATCGCCTTTACAAACATTACCGTTTACATCTTTATCGCTTACATCCCATAGCGCAGACCAGGCACCAATATCACTCCACCCTGCATCCAGCGGCACGACCACCGCAGAGTCTGTTTTTTCCATCACGGCATAGTCGATAGAGTCATCGGGGCAGACGGCGAAAGCTTCCGCATCTACACGGGTAAAATGCATGTCCTGATTTGCGTTTGAGAGCGCTGAACGGCAAGCAGCCAAAATATCGGGGCGATAACGTTCAAGCTCCTCAAGGTAACGTCCTGCACGGAACATAAACATACCGCTGTTCCATAGGTACTGACCGCTGGAAAGATATTTTTCTGCAGTAACCTGATCCGGCTTTTCGACAAAACGACTAACTATATAACCACCGGTATCCAAAGCTGTACCTTGCTCGATATAGCCATAGCCAGTTTCTGCATGAGTGGGCACAATACCGAAGGTGACCAGCTTACCCTGTTGGGCAAGCGGCAATGCTGTTGCAATACTGGCGTGAAAAGCTTCGACATTCTGAATCAGATGGTCTGCTGCGAGTACCAACAACACAGGGTCTTCATCCTGCGTTGAGGTGTCAACAGCTCGTAAAGACGCAAGTGCAATAGCGGGTGCCGTATTACGTCCGACAGGCTCAAGCAGAATGTTAGCCTCTTCCATACCGAGCTGTCGTAGTTGTTCGGCAGCGATAAAACGATGCTCTTCATTGCAGATAAGCAATAGCAATGCCGTATTTAGTCCTTCCAAACGCTGAATAGTGGCTTGCAGCATGGACCGGTGATTATCTGCCAACGGTAAAAATTGTTTTGGATTCAGCTGACGCGAGAGCGGCCAGAGGCGTGATCCATTGCCGCCGGCCATGATGACGGGATAAAGCATGTTTAACTTCCTGGTAATTGATTAAAGCGCTGCGAGATAAGCCCGGCTGTTTTCATGAACCTGTGGATCGTCCCGCATCACCTTCGGACTCCACCAGCTGTAAGCACTGTGCTGCTGTTTCGGCGGTGTCAGCACCATATCGGCATCCAACTTTAAATGATAACCAAGCACCACATAATGGGTTGAGGGGTTCCCTTCCCCTTTGCCAAATACACTGTCGGAATAGAAGTGCTCGTACACACCCAACAGTCGTGCCTGAGATCGTTCAAAAACCTGTCCCAGTTCAGCCTGGGTCAAACGTCTGAATGCGGCGTCCAAGGATTCATCCTTCAAAACCCGTCCTCCCGGGACAAACCAGTAGCCCTGAGCCGGTCGGTTGGTGCGCTGACCCAGCAAAATCTCACCGTTGGCATTCTCTACCACCAGATCAATAGATACCAGCGGCGTGGTGTCAACGATAGTCTTGAAGGTGTCGTTATCTATCCACATGCTGGTCTGCCTGTACGCCCTTACTGGGCTCAAACACGGTAACGAAACGGGACAGCAATACGTCTTTGTCCAGATACTGGCGTGCGTAGTCTGCGGCAATGGCATTAGGCTGCGACCACGCCAGCACTCGTTCAATACCTGCAACCAATTCAGCTACCGATTCAGGCTCAACACATTCCGCAATACCTGGATATTCAGCGCACAACAGCCCCAGTGTAGTATCCGAGTCTGCCGTAATCACCGCATTGCCACCCACTGCCAGAATGTTGGTCAGTTTGGAGGGCAGTACCGCATCAGCGGCACCTCGCTTCTGTACAACAAGATGGCAGTCTGCCGATGCCAGCAAAGCCGGCAAAGACTCGTACGGCTGTAGCGGTGCGAAACTGACATTCTCCAATTCCAGGCTTTGTGCCTGGGCGATAAGCCGCTGCTTCGCAGCCCCATCACCCACAATCAGGAAATGCAGATCGCTTTGATCGCGGAGCAGCTTGGCCGCCTCGATAACCGACTCCAGTCCCTGCTTTTCACCCATATTGCCGGAATAGAGCACCACACGTTTGGCGGGATCCACCCCTAACCCGCGCAGCAAGGCCTCATCACGGGTGCCCCCCTGGAAACGGTCAACCTCAGACCAGTTGGGGAAGAACAGCAGCTTGCTCTCCTCCACCCCCTTATCGCGGGCGCGTTTTAACATCCCCTCGGAGATCGTCGACACCCAATCAAAGCGATTGAGCAGCCAACGCTCCACGGCAAAGGCCAACCGCTTAAGGCGACCACCTTTCGCCAGGGACAGGCCGAACAGGGCATCCACTTCATAATCCTGAATATGGATAACCCGTTGTGCGCCGGTCAGCGGCCCCAACAGCAAACTCGGCACTGAGCAAAACAGCGTAGGTACCACCTGCACCACCAGATCCGGCTTCCAACGCCATTGCACTAACACGGGGAACAAGGAACTGAACGCAAAGCTACCTAGGTGAACCAGCCGCTTTAGTGCCGACGGATTGGCCGGCACATATAAAGGGCAACGCGTAACACGCACACCCTCTTCTACTGCCGTGTGGTAACGCAGCGCGGAATAACCTACTCCAACCTTCCACTCCGGATAATAGGGCGGTGCTGTAATCACACGCACATCATGGCCTTGCTCGGCAAGCCACCGTGCCATCTCCCCGGAGTACTTGCCGATACCGGTCAATTCAGGACTGTAATTGATGCCGTAGAGCAGTATTTTCATCAGCCCATCCGTGCATCATCAACATGGGCCTTGAACCATTCATAGGTGCTCTGCAAACCAGACTCCAAATCTATTCCTGCCTGCCAGCCCAAAGAAGCCAGACGCGATACATCCATCAACTTGCGCGGCGTACCATCAGGTTTAGTGGTATCGAACCTGAGTGCACCCTGGAAACCAGTAACCTTCGCCAATGTTTCGGCCAATTCACGAATGGTGCAATCCACACCTGTGCCCACGTTAATATGGGAGAGCATCGGCTGGGTATAGGCCTGATAGACTGTTCCGGCCAGGTTCATCACATGCACTGATGCCGCCGCCATATCATCCACATGCAAAAACTCACGCATAGGGGTTCCTGTTCCCCAAATTACAACTTCTTCCTGTCCTGACTGCACCGCTTCATGGAAGCGACGCATCATCGCCGGGATCACATGGCTGTTTTCAGGGTGAAAGTTATCGTTGGGGCCGTACAGGTTGGTGGGCATCACGCTGCGGTAATCGCGGCCATACTGGCGGTTGTAGCTCTCGCAGAGCTTTATACCGGCGATCTTAGCGATAGCATAAGGCTCGTTGGTGGGCTCCAGCACACCGGTCAAAAGCGCATCTTCACGCATCGGCTGTTCAGCATGTTTGGGATAAATACAGGAGGAACCCAGGAACAGCAGCTTTTGAACACCGGATTGATGGGCGGCATGGATGATGTTGGCCTCGATCATCAGGTTTTGGTAGATAAACTCGGCCGGGTAACTGTTATTGGCCTGAATGCCACCCACCTTAGCGGCAGCCAGGTACACCTGACCAATAGAGTGCTCAGCAAAATAACGCTGCACAGCTACTTGGTCGAGCAGGTTCAACTCATTACGAGTTGCCGTCAGAATCCGGTAGCCACCTCTTTCTTCTAGCTGGCGCACGATGGCAGAGCCAACCATACCGCGATGGCCAGCTACAAAGATTGTCTTATTCATCCCTGACCCTCAGTTTTCCACCGACACCGGCACCTCATGGCCGTGTTGTTTCAGCAGCGCATGGCGCTTAGCGACCCTGAGGTCTTCCTGAACCATTTCGGCACACATCTCTTGCACGGTGATCTCCGGCACCCAGCCCAGCTTCTCTTTCGCCTTGGCCGGATCACCCAGCAGGGTTTCCACTTCAGCAGGACGGAAGTAGCGCGGATCTACGCGAACAATCACATCGCCGACATTCAGCGCCGGAGCATTATCGCCATCAATGGTTTCAACTACAGCGATTTCATCCACTCCCTCACCTTCAAAACGCAGGGTAATACCCAGCTCAGCTGCGGACCACTTAATGAACTCACGCACCGAGTACTGCACACCAGTGGCAATCACAAAATCTTCCGGCTGATCCTGCTGCAACATCATCCACTGCATGCGCACATAGTCCTTGGCATGGCCCCAGTCACGCAGCGCATCCATATTGCCCATGAAAAGGCACTTCTCCAAGCCCTGTGCAATATTGGCCAGACCACGAGTGATCTTGCGGGTAACGAAGGTTTCGCCGCGGCGCGGCGATTCGTGGTTAAACAAAATGCCGTTGCAGGCATACATGCCGTAGGCCTCCCGGTAGTTGACGGTGATCCAGTAGGCGTAGAGCTTGGCCACCGCATAGGGCGAGCGCGGGTAGAAAGGAGTAGTTTCCTTCTGCGGGATCTCCTGCACCAGACCGTACAGCTCGGAGGTGGACGCCTGATAGAAGCGGGTCTTCTTTTCCAGCCCCAGTAGGCGGATGGCCTCGAGGATGCGCAGGGTACCCATGGCATCGACATCGGCGGTGTATTCCGGTGACTCGAAGCTCACCGCCACGTGCGACTGCGCGCCGAGGTTATACACCTCGTCCGGCTGCACTTCCTGGATGATACGGGTGAGGTTTGAGGAGTCTGTAAGGTCGCCGTAGTGCAGGATGAAGTTCTGATTATCAACATGTGGGTCCTGGTAGATGTGATCGACTCTTTCTGTATTAAACGAGGATGCACGACGCTTGATACCATGCACTTCGTAGCCTTTTTCCAACAGAAGTTCAGCCAAATAGGATCCATCTTGCCCTGTTATACCTGTAATTAGTGCTGTTCTATTCAAAACAACCTCGCATAAATCAATCAATGATATTCATAAAAACTACTTGGATTTAGCAACCTGAATGGCCTTATCATAGATATTAACTAGCATTTTCAAGTTAGCCTCTTTTGTATAATGGCTTTCAAATGACTGCCTGGCATTTGAAGCAAGATCTTGGAGTAAAGCAGGATCGCTCCAAGCAGACCTCACCGTATTAAGCAAAGAATCGACATCAGCTGGTTCAAAAATAAGACCATTATTTTTATGCTGAACTAATGATGGCAAAGCACCGATTCTAGATACCGCAGCAGGTGTACCGTGTGCAAAAGCTTCTATCACTACAAGACCAAAAGTTTCAAACCACTCAGACGGTAAAATTTGCAACATAGAATTGCCAATTTCATTTTGTGTCTGCTCAACAGTGAGCTGCCCAAGGAACTTAACCGAGAGTCCAGCAGACATAGTTTCAAGCTCACAGCGCAATTCACCAGATCCTATAATACGCAGTTCGGGTGCCAATGAACCCCATTTTTTCCATGCCCTAATTAATGTCATAACCCCTTTTTCTGAGCTTAAGCGACCCACAAAAACAACATAAGGCTTACGCTCAGACCAAGGCACAACAGTAGGATTGCCAGGGTAAAAATTAGGCTTTACGTGAACCCTCTCTGCTGGTAGCCCTGCTTTAATAACCAGCTCCCGTTGAAAATCAGATAAACAAATAAAGGCATCGACCTTATCATGCCAAGTTTTTATATAGTCATGTAGCGCATTAGAAAAAGCTAAAGGTAGCGTTGCAGCTCTGCTTTTTTTATAGCAACCATGAAAGATTGAAGGCAAATAAGTCCTTTGATCAATGCACAATGTACATACCTTTCCCGCACGCATAGGGATAGCCGCAGGGCAAAAAATCCTATAATTATGTAAAGTCAGGACTGTTGCCACATTCTTAGGGACCGCATAAAAAACCGACGGGGAGAGCATTGGGAAGGTATTATGTACATGTATCAAGTCAACCCTATTATCTTGGCATATCTTACGAAGCTGACGCACTGCTGAAAAATTCCATGGAGCTAAAACTGCCGATTTTAATGCACCCAAAACAGGTTTTTTCTTTATATCATTATTATGTCTTAAAAAGGTACCAACAAAAAATCCGTTTTCTTCTAAAACTTTTTTTTCCGCCAAGAAAACTTGGTTCTCACCAGAGGGTATGGCCGAAGAATAAAAATTATGAACCATTATTATTTTCAAAGCCAAAAAACCTCACCAAATATTAAATATAATAATAACTAGAAATTTTATCGCCAATATAAAAAATATATTAATGAAAGACTTTAATTATTAACGTTTAAATTGCAAAAATTAAACTAAAACAAATTTTTGTTAAAAAAACTTCTACAAAACTTATTAACTCCACGCAAAAATAAGCTTTTTGTATTGATTTTGTAAAAAAACTTAATGCGATGTACAGCCTGCTCTGACTCCAAAACATCTACAGGGTATTCAATAAAAGACGCTTCACTAGAAATTTCTTGGGAAATTTTTGAACTACTACAGTTAGTACCACTTCCATCATGTCCGATATTTTTTACAAAACTAATAGTGGGGTTCAAGCAAAGCCCGTTGTTTTCATAAATAGACGCATACCAAAAAATAGCCCAAGTATCCAGTGACGAGTAGGCATTCCTTAAAACTTGATTCCAAAACACTCCCGACCCGTCTAAATCAAAGTGTTTCTTCTTAGTCTTATCCCATTTTTTAACTAACTCTTTTGGGTTCTTTTTAAAATAACTCCATCGATCTGCCCAAGTTGCCCAACCCCAGCAGTTCATCACACGCCAAAAGAAAAAATCCCCTAATCCTTCAGTTTCAATTGGGTAATTCCAGCCACTGACATGCCAAACCTTCTTTTCCTTCTCATAATAGTCAAGCATCTGGTTCATAAACTTTAAAAACGCAGGGCTAGTCACAATGTCATCCTCCATCACAATAACCTTACCGTATTGATTAACTACAGTCGTCACACCATCTATGATATTTGCTGCCAACCCCCAGTTTTTATCACGCTCAAATATCTTTACGCTTTTAAAGCCTGATATTGATTTGATGAAGTTTCTGACCTCTTGAACACTTTCAACAGATTCTGAATTTCTTGCACCATCAGAATAGATAATCAAGTCACTTATAGTTGCCAGTTCATTAGCTTGGAGTGCTTCAACTGTTTTTCGCGTGTGCCAAGGCCTATTGTAAACGAAAAGTACTATCGGAGCTGTGTTCATTAATAACCTTCGATTATAAATTCTATCTACATGATTTATTTAAAAATCAAGATCCTTTATAGTTACTACTAAATAACCCAACACTGCTATTTAATTTGTTACAAGTCTTATAACAAATAATGATAACAAAAAAAATAGCTGAAGACGGATAAGAAGGTATCCCAAATTTCAAAAAAACAACCAACAGAAAAAATGCCGAGAATAAATTTAAAAAAACATTTCTCATAAAATACAAGTATGTCATTAAAAAAAACATACCAATTATTAAGCCATGTACTACAAATTGGTTTAGAAAAAATGTATGGTCGCCCAATGAATTGAGCGGATCATTCCATTCGAGATTTTTCTTATGTACATCACCAAAGCCATAAATCAACTTATTAGTGTCAGAGAAGAATTTATACAATAGATTTAACCTTAGTGAAGTACTAGCATCAGCACCTTCGATAAATCTCTCATATCTCAAAACAAGTGGTTCATATATGTAAATTAAAAAAACAACTACTGCGGAAGGAATAACAACCAGTGAAAGGATTCTATATCTCTGATGTAGAATTCCAATAAACAAAAAAACTGCAGGAATAACCAAAAAATAAGAAATTGTTGATTTAGTTATCAATATGGTAATTACAGAAAAAAAATAAATTAATAATGAAGACCCGCCGTACAAGTAATATAGAAAAAGAAAAGCAGCAATATGCGCAGCCTGAATACTAGGTTCCAAAAAAAAACCAGAATATCTAACACCAAAATCATGAATATATGCAGTGTTAAATGCAGTTGTAGGCACACCATTAAACCATGAATTCATATCAATGTATAATCCAAAAACATTGTACAAAAAATACTGAAAAACCAAAAATGATATATTGAGAATCAAGACGATAAATATTGATTTATGTACAAATACAATTCCAAACTTTGAAATTCCAAATGAAAAAATAACCGCATATATTAATGGAAGAGTTGAACTGTATAATCCATTAAAAAGTTTAAATAAAGTTAACCGCCCAAGGGCACCATCTACAAGCAAACTTAACACACCCAAGAAAAACACTGCCAAACCAAAGAAAATAAAATCCTTTCTTAACTTAAAAGATCCAAAAATTGAAATTATTAATAAAATTATCCCTACTGAAAAAGGTATCAATAGCGAGTTTATATAATAGCCAACATAATTCATCAACTTTAAATAGGGCAAAAAAATAACACCAAATATAAAAAGATACATTTTTTGATTGTTAAGCAAGGAAGAATTCATGTGCGCCTATTTTAAAACGATTGTTGAAATAAAAAAATCGATCTTGTCAAAATTAAAATTCGAATACCATGGCAGTAAGTAAATAAGGATAGGAATAAGGGCCAGGGTAAAAATTCATTATTAACTTTTCCACTTGTCAATAACCTTTTCAAATTGGATATAGATCTCTGGTGAGTTTCTTTTTGCTCTTACCGCGTCGATGTAGGGCTTAGCTTTTCTGAAGTGATTTTCAAGCTTGTGAACATACATTTCCTTCGCAGTTTTTGAGTCAATATTTCCCTTATTTAGTGCGAGACAAAAACCTTCTATTTGGTTCAGATAAAGATGAAATTTTCTTCTAATATCAAGGAAACGCTCTTTAATTAGAGGCGCATAATCGTCACAGTAGGCCAATCCGCATACCTGGTTTGGTAGCTTATCGTAATTATGATCTCCTGTATTTGGACTATTATATGATTGGCTTTTAGGTTTTTCAGCATGATATTTATTATATACATCCAATATTTCGCGCTTAACTTGGTTGGATAATCGATCCCAGCATAATTGATACTCAACGCTGGTGATTTCTTCATCAAGCATCAGTTTCACCTCGTGACTTGCCATTGCATAGCTACTTGACCAAAAATTTAGCACTCTATCAATTTCATTTTCGATCCTTTCAAGCTCCATGGGCCTGGGATAATAGGTAAGCGCTGCTTCTTTCCGCTGTACACTTTTGTTGCTTAAGAACTGAATCCAAGCCAGAAACAAGCCAACCATAACAACTGATGGCATAATCAAGTCTTTTTTATTTATATAACAAGACTCTCCAATCCATTGCCATGATATCAAAGAAAATATAGAAATAAAAACTAATCCTATGACGACGTCTACCCTATGCTCTAATATTGACCTTATAATTTCTTTTATGTTTTTATTCATCAAAAAACCATCTTAAATAGGTGCAATGGAGATCAGAGAAAAACTGAATAAAACTCACACATAGAAGGCCCCATCCAACTCCCCACAAACAAACCCATAATGCCCTCTCAACCAACTCGCATAATGGTCCAGCGACGGCTCGTACATCTTCACAACACGCATCCAACGCGCCGCGGCGACTTTGTCTTCACGCAGCCTCAGGTTGAAGTAGGCCAGGCCAATCAATTGATCGACCTGTTGGCGGTGGTGTTTCAGGCCTGCCATCAGTGCGGTGGCCTGATCGAGTGCATGTTGGGCCAGGTCTGAATACTGCGCACGCCAGCTGGGCTGTGCTGCGGGTGGCCATTGATCGTGATAGGCCACCAACTCATCGCAGATGATCAGCCAGGCTTCTATTGTTTGCTGCGCAGTGCCCTGTTCTGCCAACCATTCGGCTTTTTCACGCAGGTGGTCGAACAAAGCGTTGAACGCGGCTTGTAAGTTGGTTGAGCCTTCGGCGAGTTCGATCCGTGCCTTGTCGGCATCTGTTCGGTAGCGGTGCCATAGCGTCAGCGGGCCGATCAGTTTGGGTGATAAGTTACTCAAGTACGTTTCGATTGTCGCGGTGTGTTTCAGCAGCTGCTGGGCGGATTGCTGCATCAGGTTGATTAGCTGCACAGGCACTTTGTTGGTTTGCTGGAGTTCTGTTTCTATCTCTCGCTTGAGATCATGGCGCAGTTCGACCAGCCCGGCCACACGCTCGCTTATTGGTACGGCAGGTGTGGTGGTTGCCAGCCTGTCCAGCAGGTGCTCGATCAACTCGGGATAGTTATCGATTGTGCACGATATACCATCGTTGCGCATCATGCGTAGCTGGGTGATATCCAGTGCAAGCTGTTCGCGCGACGTGCGTGGTTTTAACCGTTCGAGCTGTCGATCAAACTCTGCATAGATGTTGCGCACCCAGTCCGCATACCCGGCTTCACGCGCGGTGTGCAGGTGGTTATTAAGCACTGCAATCACATGCGCCAATCCGCTGGTATCACCCGCTGCAAAGGCTTCGCGTAACACCGCTTTGGCATCTTCCGGTTGGCCTTTACGCACCAATGCGATGGCCAGGTTGTGGTGGACAATATCGGTCAAGCCAGCGCGAGGCGCTTTGCTGAATTCTACCCTTGCTGATTGCAGATGACGCAGTTGGGCATCCCTGTGCCCTTGCAACCCTTCCAGGCGCGCCATGTTATTGTGTAACAGCACTCGATCTGCCGGCTCTTTGCAGTGGTCCAGACCGGATTCCAGCAGCGTCCGGGCCTGCGGGTAGTGCTCATCCTGTAATGCCAGCTCTGCTTTGAGTAGCAGGCAGTTGAGGTTTGCCTGGCATTCCTGATCAGAAATATCGGCCAGCCTGCGCCGGGCTTCGGCTGGATTATCAGCCTCGATGAACAACTGCGCCCAGGCGATTTGCAGACTCAGTTGCTCATCCGGTAGCAGGTATCGGGTGTCGTGTGCACTGAGTACCTCATGCGCTTTGATGAAATCACCCTGATGACAATATGCACGCGCCAGCAAGACGGCGCGCTTGACCTGATAATGCGTGCCTGCCAAAGCCAATGGCTTGAGCAGGATGCCGATCGCGCGATCCGGTTGGGCTGCATTCAGGGCATGTTTAGCCTTATCGAGCCTCGCCCACTCGTGGGGCAGCCGTTTGAGCCAAACCAGGCGCACGCAACCGAGTGTGGCGATCAGCAGTAATGGCAGCGCGACTGTCCCCTGCCCACTTGCGCTGCTGCCGGTGGCCAAAAGCAGCGGCACTGCAATAACGGCATAGCGCGGAACGGTGAGCCAGTGCAGTTTGCTTGGCTGGAGAAGGTCAATTAGGGGCGGCATAGTGAATAGACGTTAGCCTTCTACGCAATCACAAACTCAGCCAGCCGTTCGATTTCAGCCATTGTAATAACTTCAGCCCCTGTTTCAGCCAGCAGATCAACGGCACGCAGGTAGGCATGTGTATGCTGTGTGTCTTGGTTTCCGGGTCCATCAACTGCAAAGAGCATCTGCCGGGGTTTTTTGCCCCGGCGTGCGAGCTCATTCATACGGAACTGCCACTGGCCAGCTTTTTCGACCATCTTGATGGTTTCACGCTGGTTCAGGTCAAGTGGCTTGATGGCTTTGCATACTTGCTCGCCTTGGCGAGCCACAAACGGCAGTGCAACCTGGTATTCGTCATCACCCAATTTGGCAGACTTATACCGATCAGCCAGATCGAACTGATGCAAAAGCGTTTTGATTCTCTTTTCGAGCACCGTTTCACGGTATTGTAGCGTAACAAAGCGGTGCTCGACGTAGTGTTCGTACAGCTCAGTCAACGTTTTGGCTGGATCATCCGTCAATACCACGCCCGGGTCACTGAACCGGAACAGCGCTTCACGCGGGCGCGTCAGTTCCTGAAACAGCCCATCGGTCAATGCAGTTTGGCTGGTGGCCAGTTGTTGAATGCGCGTGAGTTCGTTTTTCATCGCCTGGATAGCCGTTTTGTAGGTGCGGCTATCCAGGTCCTTGAAAAAATCGGTCAGCCGCTTGTAGCGCTTATCCTGCAGCTGGAAGCCGAAATAAGCTACATTACCGGCAGCCAGCACAATACCGACGTTGGCAAATTCGCTTGTTTCAACATAGGGCATATACCGCAGAATGGCATACTGGCAGGCTACTCGTTTCATGGCGTATTCCAAAAATCGGGATCGATGACTCTGTTCAGTAATTGTAGAATCTGCGTTGTATCAAAGCTGACCGAGACACTCATCTCATCATCAATGTACCACCACTCATTGGGTACAATGAGGATGATAGCATGCCAATTATCCAGCGCTTGGTGCATTGTGTGCCGTAACACGGCCAGCGCTGCCAAGTCGGCTTGCAGCAAACGGAATTGTTGATGAAATACATGATGATCAACGAAGCTTGCTGCATCAAAGCCGGTATCGAACGACTGGTTGTGGTCGATGACAACCAATTGCCGCTCACCCTCATCCCAAAATAGATTGGGATTACCGCCTTCAAACGACAGGGTACGATCCTCGTTGTGAATCCACCAATCGAATGCAGCGACCAGCTGTTGCAAATTTTGCGGTATTTCGTGGATACGACTGAATGCCAGTTCGGTTACGCCGCATTCACGCGAACCGAAGGCCGATCCCGCGCCCAAATCTTACAAATCCAGGCCTGCAGAGAATGCAAGCAACTCTTCAGGTACATCAACGATAGCGAAAGGGGCGATGGGCACATTAGTCAGCAATGCCAGTTTGCCTGCAATCCACTCACAAAGCAGACTACGACGGCTGGCACCCTCACCCTTCACGAAGTAGATATTGCCATCATTACCTCTACAGATATATGGGCGAGTTACACCCTGATCAGCGCGGCGTATGACTTCAATGATCTCGACTCGGCTCATGCTAGCCCTTGGATCAGGCCTACTGCCCCTGAAACACTTGTACCGCCGCCGCTCTCAACTCATCGGCCTTGCCACCCACCAGTGCGCCGAAGAAGTCTGATACCTGCTGCATGGCGGCTTCGCCGGTATCGGATGCGATTCGATGGGCAAGCTTACTACAGGCCGCCTTGATCACGCCCTTAATGCTGGTATCCGGTGCGCCGGCTTCTTTCAGCACTCTTTCAGCGGTTTCAAGCTCGTCCTTTAGCGCATCCTCTACCAGCGCCACGAAAGCATCGACCGACAGTTTGACCAGACTGGATGAGAAAGATCCGTCACTGATGTAACCAAGCTTGCGTACCTTGTCACGCAGATGATCCAGCAGCAGTGGGTTATCCACTTCGAGCATGAAGTGGGTGCCTTTCTTGTCGATCAGTGGGCTGCGCAACAGTTCCTTTACCCGACTATCGAGATCCGTGCTGGTTGAACGACGCAACTCACGCTCGTACAGCAGTTTGTTCGCTTTGGTACGCGTTACCTTGAGTTTGGAAACCAACTCATAGACCTGTGGCTGCGGGCTAATCACGCCCAACTGTTCCAGCGCATCGAGCATGATCAGCTCGACTTCCAGTTTTGGCAGCGCACCAAATGCAGGGCTGAGGTAGCGGTCGAGCAGTGTGTTGAGTACCTGGGTGGCGCTCTGGTTGCCTGCGGTACCCTGCTCGGCTTTTAAGTCCATTTTTAGCGTCTTGTTTATTTTCTTAATCTGACAGCGACAAACCCGACCGCTTCAAGCACTTCAGCTTTGAAACTGAATAGTGCCGCAACAAGCAGCAATCCCCAAAACGCCAACATAAATGGGTAGATGCTGGCACCGTAAAGCGTAAAAATGCTGGCCCCTGCTACCGTCAAAGCTGAGTACCCATACAGCAGCAACCTTGGCATCGGTTTCCACAAATAGATTGAAAACTCAGTACGCAGTACGAAAAAGACCCAAAACGAAATACAGGTACTAACGGCTGCACCAGCAGCACCGAAGCGCGGGATCATCAGCCAGTTCCCAACAAGATTGACAGCAAAGGCAACCAAAGCGGACAACATGGCAAAGCTGCTGCGGCGTGAGATACCTATGCCCACCACGGTTGTTTCTGACAGGGTATAGAGCAAGGGTGCGCCAAGGCATGCCACCAGAATCCATTGCACTGCGATATAGTTTGCCGGTAAGAAAAGTGTGACGATCCATGACAGCAGTCCCGCCAGGCAGAACACCAATACAACAAGGCCAAGTATGTAACGGCTTACCTTATGTACGTTCTCCAGCCCTTCGCCCTTGCTGGCCCATTTATACACTGTAGGCGCCCAAACGGTGGAGAATACACTTTGCAGAATGGTTGCAGCCCCTGCAAAGCTCACAGCCACTGAATAGACGCCAAGCTCTTCAAAGCTGGCCAGTGTACGCAAGAACACCTTGTCAATTGCTGTCAAACCCCAGTAGGCAACGCCTCCCAGTATCAGGGGAAGACCAAAGCGCAGCATCAGTTTCAGATGCTGCCAGTCAAGCGTTGCAGTTATTCCGGCGATCCATTCCTTGCGGGTATTGAATGCAAATACCACGCAGACAAACACAAAGGCAGCTGTATTTGCGATCACCAGGTTGGTCAGGCTTGTATCGGCACCCAGCAAGACATAGCCAGCGATGATGGCGAGCAATACCAGCTTGGGCAGTAACTGGCTCATTGAGAATGCCAGACCCTGCTCGTTCATCCGCAGCACCAGTGACAAGAAACGGGATATGAAAGCCGCAAGCAAGACCGTCGCTATCAGCAGGCTCAAGTGCCATTCAGGGCGCTCAAACAACCAGCCCGCAAGGGTACCGCCGAATGACAGCAAGACCAGCAGTGTCACAAACAGTATGGATAAACCCGGCAACAAAGCACGCTTGAGCAAAGCCGGTTTATCGTCCACCTCGTGAAATTCACGTACATAGGCTTGGTCCAACCCCAGACTGAACAGCAGTGTGCTAAAGCCGATAGTGACCTGCAGCATCGCCATTCTGCCGACATCTTCCTGTGAAAAGAACCAGGTGATGATCGGCAGCGTGATAAGGCTCAGCAGTGCGCCACCGATCGGGCCAATGGCGAAGGCGGCTATTTTACGTGGTGTCACACATTGCCTCTTGGCTTACAACTGCTTTTATTTGCAAGGCTTAATGCACGGTCTACAAGTGCCTTTGTCCTGGCAATGCCTGACTCTCTTGACCAATAATCACTTACTAACCGCTTATTGCGTTCCTTTTCTTCAATGGATAGCGGTGTGTCTAACAGTGAAATGTCTTTTTCCAGTTCTTGTACTGATGAAATAACAACACCTAAATCTTTCAGAAACGGAAATGTCGGGTTTTCTTCACGCAAAAATACACGAGCACCCAAGTACAGCATGATTACAATATTACCGACCGCTTGTTGGCGTTTATGATTCATAATCACATAGCCGCATTGTTTGATTGTGGCCACATAATCTTGTATAGGCATAAAGTCTTTCAGCGGATTAAAATCCAAGCCGAAATATTTTTTCCCCAGTGCTGCAATCTTTTCACCATATACTGTATCGCCATAGCTGAGCGGTGCTATAACTTTCCGGTTTTCAACACCGGTTTTAACCAGGAAATCAAATGTTTCTTTGTGATTGCAGGTCAGTGAAGCACTATTACCAACCAGGATTGCGTTGCCATCTACCTGCTCACCTTCAAAACCCTTAATGAGATGATCTTCCATGGTACCGTAGTTCCAGCTCGTATGTTCAGGGAAGCTCTTCCAGTTACGGGACCTCAGCACCATGTCGTATTCATTCGGGAGAACAGGTGAAAATAACGAAAGCCTTTCTATAGCTTTTTTTCTAGACTTTGAAATACCAGCCAATTTGAATGCAACCCGAAGGGCCTTACCAATCGTCGATCGAATTAGCGCTTTATAGCTTTGAACCGCAACTTTTTTGGTTTCGGGCAGTAAAAGATCACCAGGATTACCGATCAAGTCGTAGTAATCATACCCCCAGCCCAGCCATACCGTTGGTATATTTTTAGGTATGTTAAATATCTCAGGTGAAATCACCTCACCAAAAGAGTGAAACACAACCAGGTCGTAATTTTGATAGCATTCTTTATAGACTTTTGGAGCCCACCTTTTAATTAGGCTTAAAGGGATTATTTTATCTACATTGAGCTTCACAAATTTTAAATCGCTCGATTTGGACAGAACCCATACCTCATTCTCACTGGGATAAGCCCTCTCGAAGACCGTATAGGCATGATCTATAAATTTATCATCTGAAGCGATGTGCAATATCTTCATCGTTTATTAATAAAATCCATTTCAAGAGCCTTCAGATCTTTTTTTCTTGCCTTTATAGGCTTAGCGGGAACACCTGAATATATTTTAAATTCTTCACAGTCCTTCGAAACTAGGCTCAGTGCTCCAATCGAAGCGCCCTCGTTTATTTTTACGCCAGGAAGTACTACACAGCCTGCACCAACGATAACATGCTTACATAGTAGGACGTCCGCGGAACGAACATTTTTGAAATCATCGGGGACCGTTGGATTTGTTAATGACAAACCTGAATAATCATCGTTACTACTATAAATAGAAACGCGAGAAGATAAGCCAGAAAAATCTGATAGCTTTATTCGCCCATTTCCCATCAAA
This sequence comes from Marinobacterium marinum, assembly GCF_013868415.1. GTDB lineage: Bacteria > Pseudomonadota > Gammaproteobacteria > Pseudomonadales > Balneatricaceae > Marinobacterium > Marinobacterium marinum. The sequence goes on from NZ_JACEMT010000036.1 coordinate 48,090, forward strand.
GAACAAAACACTGCAATATGAACGTGATCTCCTATTTCAATACCACCATCGCCAGCTGATAAAACACAGAAATCATCGATACGAACATTACTACCTATAGAGATTTTTTTTGAATTATAAAAAGAAGCTTTATCCGAAATCAGTACATTCGAACCAAGTTCCGCAAACCCCATAGTATTTAGTTGCTCAGACGAAAGAAATGCCATTGACTTTCTACTCCAACCTCATGTGTGATTTGATCACATTAATAATACCTTCCTGTTCCGACTTTTCCAATGCTGCATAAATTGGGAGACACAAAATTCTACTTGCTATATTTTTTGAGTATGGCTGCATTTCCTTTTGGTCTAAAAACTCAACTATTTCCAATGATGGAAAAAAGTATCGACGCGCCAGAATCCCATTATCTTTGAGCAGGTCTGCTACCCGCACTACCTCCTGCTCTGACTTGAACACTATCGGGAAGTAGGCGGCGTTGTAGGACAGATCGTCACTACGCTTTTGCAATTGCACCAAACCTGCCAGCTCTCGCGCATAGCGCTCCCAAATAGTGTGTCGCGCATTCAAATTGGCTTCAATTTCATCCAGCACACACAAGCCCATCGCGGCCTGCAGCTCATTCATTTTGGCGTTAATGCCCAGCTCTTCTATACATTCCGGCCCTGTAATGCCGAAGTTAATCATCTTCTTCGCCCGCTCAAGCTCTTCCTTGTGCTTGAAGATAATGGCCCCGCCCTCACCTGTGTGAAACAGCTTTGTTGCGTGAAAACTCAGGGTTGCGGCATCACCATGCTTGAGCAGGCTTTCACCCTTGTATTTCACACCGAAAGCGTGAGAGGCGTCGTAGATCACTTTCAGTTTGTACTTCTGGGCAATAGCCTCAATCGCCTCTACATCACAGGCATTACCAAAAACGTGTACGGGAACAATCGCACGAGTATTCGGTGTAATAGCCGCCTCAATGTTGTCCGGGTTTAGGCACCAGGTATTCGGGTCTATGTCTGCAAATACTGGTTGTACCCCATCCCACTTCAAAGAACTGGCGGTGGCGATAAAAGTAAACGGGGTAGTGATCGCCTCAGGCTGTGCGCTAGGTGCTGCATCGCTCACGCCCAAAGCACGATAGGCAATTTGCAGAGCCAAAGTGCCATTGGAAACAAGCAGCAGGTTTTCAACACCCAAATAGTCTTCCAAGCGTTTTGTAAGCTCTTGTACCAACTGACCGTTATTGGTCAGCCATTGACGTTCGTAAATGCCATCAATGTATTTATCGAGCTTTTCTCGACTGGGGAAGTATGGCTTAGTTACTGGAATCATGCTTTTTCACCCGCCAAGGCCAACAGGTACTGGCCATAACCATTCTTGCTTAACGCCTTGCCTTCCTCGATAAGCTTGTCTTTTGTTAGCCAACCATTGCTGAAGCCGATCTCTTCCAGACATGCGACCTTGTAGCCTTGACGCTTTTCGATGGTTTCAACAAACTGCGCGGCTTCCAGCAGACTTTCATGGGTGCCGGTATCCAGCCAGGCAAAGCCACGCCCCAGCAGCTCCACATTCAAATCGCCGCGTTCAAGGTAAGCCTGGTTGACGCTGGTAATTTCCAGCTCGCCACGGTGTGAGGGTTTCACCTGCTTGGCAATTTCCACGACATCGTTGTCGTAGAAATAGAGGCCGGTCACGGCATAGTTGGACTTGGGCTGTTCGGGCTTTTCTTCAATGGAGATCGCTTTGTTGTTTTCATCAAAAGCGACCACACCAAAGCGCTCCGGGTCTTTCACCTGATAGCCGAATACGGTGGCGCCGGACGTGCGGGCAGCTGCCTGTTTCAGCTTGGGCGAGAAGCCCTGACCGTAAAAGATGTTATCGCCCAGTACCAGGCAGACGCTGTCATCACCGATAAACTCTTCACCAATGATAAAGGCCTGCGCCAGACCGTCCGGGCTGGGCTGTTCGGCGTAGCTGAGTTGAATACCGAAGTTGCTGCCATCGCCCAGCAGTTTTTCAAAGTTGGGCAGGTCTTCGGGGGTGGAGATGATCAGGATGTCACGGATACCGGCCAGCATCAGTACCGAGAGCGGGTAATAGATCATCGGCTTGTCGTAGATGGGCAGCAGCTGCTTGGACACGCCTTTGGTGATCGGATACAAACGGGTGCCGGAACCACCGGCGAGGATAATGCCTTTCATGGTCTGTCCTTGTAACTGAAACTGTTGTAATCAGAGCTGCCCAAGGCGCTCACGCTGGTAGGTGCCATCCTGTACACGGCGGCACCATTCCAGGTTGTCGAGATACCACTGTACGGTTTTGCGGATACCTGACTCGAAGGTTTCTGCCGGTTTCCAACCCAGTTCGCGCTGTATTTTGCTGGCGTCAATCGCGTAGCGGCGGTCGTGGCCGGGGCGGTCTTGTACGTGCGTGATCAGGTCACGGTAGCGGGTTTCAGCCGGGGCCAGTTCCTGCAGAATATCGCAGATGGTGTGGACCACTTCGATGTTCTGCTTTTCGTTATGGCCGCCGATGTTGTAGGTTTCGCCTAATTTGCCTTCGGTGACGACCTTATACAGTGCACGAGCATGGTCTTCCACATAGAGCCAGTCGCGGATCTGGTCGCCATTGCCATAGATCGGCAGCGGCTTGCCTTCCAGCGCATTGAGGATCATCAACGGTACCAGCTTTTCCGGGAAGTGATACGGCCCGTAGTTGTTGGAGCAGTTTGTGACCAGCACCGGGAAACCATAGGTGCGCATCCAGGCACGTACCAAGTGGTCCGAGCTGGCTTTGCTTGCAGAGTATGGGCTGCTGGGTGCGTAGGCGGTAGTTTCGGTGAACAAGTGCTGGGTTGCATCATCCGCCTCTGCCGGGTGCGGCAGGTCGCCGTAGACCTCGTCGGTGCTGATATGGTGGAAGCGAAACGCCTGTTTGCGTGTATCGTCCAGCCCTTGCCAATAGCTGCGAGCGACTTCCAGCAAGGTGTAGGTGCCAACGATGTTGGTTTCAATAAACGCAGCCGGGCCATCGATGGAGCGGTCTACATGGCTTTCTGCGGCCAGATGCATGATGGCATCGGGCTGATGCTCAGCAAATACTCGCTCCAGCTCGGTGCGGTTGCAGATATCGACCTGCTCGAAGGCGTAGCGGTCAGAGCTGTCGACTTCACGCAGGTTTTCCAGGTTGCCTGCATAGGTGAGCTTGTCGACGTTGACGACGCTGTCCTGAGTGTTTTGGATGATGTGGCGGATAACCGCCGAACCGATAAAGCCGGCACCGCCGGTTATGAGGAGTTTCATAATGGGTGTTTACCTTTGGGCGAGCTACTGGGTAGCTTTTTGTAACCTGAACGTATTGGTTGGGTAGGTCATCGCCTGCAAGCAGGCTCCCACAGTAGTGGTATCTACACGTTAATCACTACCAAACAGGTCCCGCGTATACACATTGGCGGCGACATCTTCCAGCACATCCGCCTGGCGGTTGGCGATAATCACATCGCTGATCTGCTTGAACTCATCCAGATCGCGGATCACGCGGGAGTTGTAGAAGCTATCGGCATCAAGTACCGGTTCATACACTACCACCTCTACCCCTTTGGCCTTGATCCGCTTCATCACGCCCTGAATTGCCGAGGCGCGGAAATTGTCGGAGCCGGATTTCATCACCAGCCGGTAGATGCCGACTACCTTGGGGTTACGCTTCAGGATGGATTCGGCAATGAAGTCCTTGCGGGTGGTGTTGGAGTCGACAATGGCGCGGATCAGGTTGCTAGGTACGTTGGCGTAGTTGGCCAACAGTTGTTTAGTGTCTTTGGGCAAGCAGTAACCGCCGTAGCCAAAGCTGGGGTTGTTGTAGTGCATGCCGATGCGCGAGTCCAGCCCGACGCCTTGGATGATTTGACGGCTGTCGAGGCCATGGCTTTCAGCGTAAGTGTCCAATTCATTAAAGTAGGCGACACGCATTGCTAGGTATGTGTTGGCGAAGAGTTTGATCGCTTCAGCTTCAGCGCTGTCGGTAAACAGGGTAGGCACGTCCTGTTTGGTCGCGCCTTGCTGTAGCAAGGCGGCGAAGGTTTGCGCCCTTTCAGACTGCTCACCGACGATGATGCGCGAGGGATAGAGATTGTCATACAGTGCCTTGCCTTCACGCAGAAACTCCGGTGAGAACAAAATGTTGTCGCTGCCGAACTTTTCCCTGACGCTTTGGGTATAGCCAACCGGCACAGTGGATTTGATCACCATGATGGCACGTGGGTTTATCGTTAGTACGTCTTTGATTACGGCTTCGACACTTTGGGTGTTGAAGAAATTGGTGTCGGGGTCGTAATCGGTGGGGGTGGCGATGATAACGAAATCAGCGTTAGCGTAGGCGCTCTGTTTGTCGGTTGTGGCCGTCAGATTAAGCGGCTTGCCGGCCAGGTAGTTTTCTATCTCGGCATCTTCAATCGGTGAGCGACGCGCGTTGATCAGGTCAACCTTAGCTTGCACGATGTCCAGTGCGATCACGTTGTTGTGCTGGGCCAGGAGTACAGCGTTGGACAGGCCCACGTAGCCGGTACCTGCGATAGTGATGTTCATATTCAACTTTGAATCAATTCCTTAACGCTATTCACTGTACACACGACCAATTCGCTATCCCGGCGACTCTCCACATTCAACCTCAACAACGGCTCGGTATTCGACCCACGAATATTCATCCGCCAGTCTGTAAACTCCATGCTTAATCCGTCCGTTTCATCGATTAACGGACTCTGATCCTCAAAGTGTGCTTTCACCTTCCGGATGCAGGCTTTCACGTCCGCTACCTTGAAGTTGATTTCACCACTGCACGGGTAGGCCTGCTGGCGTTCGTGAATCAGTTGCGAGAGTGTTTTTTTCTCGGTGCTGATCAGCTCGGCCACCAACAACCAAGGGATCATGCCGCTGTCACAGTAGGCAAAGTCACGGAAGTAGTGGTGCGCGCTCATTTCGCCGCCGTAGATGGCGTTTTCCTTGCGCATGCGCTCTTTGATGAAGGCATGGCCGGTTTTGCTCTGGATCGCCTGGCCATCGTATTGTTTGCAGATGTCGATGGTGTTCCAGGTCAGGCGTGGGTCGTGAATGATCTTTTCACCGGGGTGTTTCTTCAGGAAGGCTTCGGCCAGCAAGCCGACAATGTAGTAGCCTTCGATGAATTGGCCCTGTTCGTCAAACAGGAAGCAGCGATCAAAGTCGCCATCCCAAGCGATACCCATATCGGCCTGATGTTCGATAACAGCTTGGGCTGTAGCGTCACGGTTTTCTACCAGTAGCGGGTTGGGTATACCGTTGGGGAATGTCGGGTCAGGCTGGTGGTGTACTTTGATAAAGATGATCGGAACACCACGTTGCTGTAGCTCGGATTCCAACGCATCGATTACTGGCCCAGCGGCTCCGTTACCGGCATTGACGACCAGCTTCAAAGGCTTGAGCTGTTGCAGGTCAATGTAGGTCAGCAGGTGCTGCAGGTACGCCTGTCGCAGATTCAGTTGGCTGAGCTGACCTATATGTTCTGGCGTGGTGAAGGCTTGTTGTTCGGCCAGCTGCTGTATCTCTTTCAGGCCGCTATCGCCGCTGATCGGCTGGGCATCGCGTTTGACCAGCTTCATGCCGTTAAAGTCGATGGGGTTGTGGCTGGCGGTAACTTCGATGCCGCCGTCTACATCCAGATGGAATGCGGCAAAGTACACTTCTTCAGTGCCTGTCATTCCCAGATCGATGACATCACAACCGGCATCTATGATGCCCTGTGCCAGGGCCTGCTTGAGTGCTTCACTGGTGGCACGTACATCGCCACCGACCACAACTTTTTTCGCATTCAGGTATTGGGCATAGGCACGGCCAATACGGTAGGCGATGGTTTCGTTGAGTTCAGTGCCCAGTTGGCCACGGATGTCGTAGGCTTTGAAGCAGGTGAGTTGGGTCATGCTGTAACCTGGTTATTCCTTGATATACAAACCTGAATAAGCCCTTTGCAGGGCGGCTTTAAGTGCTTTCTTGACAACGCGATCCCCATGCACCAACCGTATTTCACTCGGTCTATGCTTCATGCCCTTCACAAAACTAACCAGTCCCTGCTGATCGGCATGGGCCGAGTAGCCGCCTATGGTTTCAACACCCGCCCGGATGGTGTATCGCTCGCCATCCAGTTCCACATAACCACCTTTGGGGCCGTACTGCTGTATGGCTCGTCCGGGCGTACCTTCCGCCTGATAACCGACAAACAGCACATCATGGCGTTTATCGCCCAGCATCGCTTTCAGGTAATTCACGATACGTCCGGCGTTACACATGCCGCTGCCGGCAATCACAATTGCGGGCCTGCCTGAACGCGCCAGGTGGTGGACCATTTTCAGGTGTTCATCATGGCTGTCTACCGTTAGCAAAGTATCGAACGCCAGCGGTTTACGGCCCTGCCTCAAGCGGGCATGTGCCTCTTCATCCCAGAAGGGCTGCAGTTCACGGTAGACCGCCGTGAATTTTGAAGCCAGGGGCGAGTCCAGAATCACCGGCAAGTCATCCTGCCCCTTCAGCAGCTCTTCCAGTTCATACAGCAGTTCCTGAGTGCGTCCGATACTGAAGGCCGGTATCAGTACCGTCCCCCGGTTCAGCAAGGCTCGGTCGATAGCGGCCTTCAAACGGTGCTTTCGGGTGGCACGGCTTTCGTGGTTGCGGTCGCCATAGGTACTTTCAAGCACCAGGACATCGGCCCGCTGCGGCGGCCGAGGCGCGGGTAACAGCGGTGTATGGCTGGCCCCTAAATCACCCGAGAAAACGATCCGGGTACTGTTTTTGTACTTTAATGAACTTCCACTGAACTCGGCAGTCACTTGACTCAAGGCAGGGACAGTTTTTGATGCTGGCCGGGTAACGCTCTCTATATCCACTTCTACATAGGCAGAGCCCAGGATATGCCCTGCGCGCTGTAATCGAACTCGCACTCTCTGCTCAGGCGTTTCAAGCAGAGTAAACCAGTGCTTGTACGGCAAGGCGACAAGACGCGATTCTATCCGTGACAGGTAACGCTCAACCAGAGCCCTGTCACGGCTGATACCCAGCTTGAAAGCATCTTCCAGCACCAGCGGCAGCAGTCGAGCCGAAGGTTGAGAGCAGATGATCGGGCCATCAAAGCCTGCGGCCAACAGCCAGGGAATACGCCCCACATGGTCAATATGCACATGGGTGGCAATCAGTGCGATGACGCCACTGATATCAAAATCAATCTGATGGCGGTCGTGCGTATTCTCGTCACCTGCTTCGCTGCCCTGAAACAGGCCGCAGTCAACCAGCAGACTCGTGTTATCGCTGACGTGCAACTGATGACAGGAGCCGGTTACGCCGTTGCGAGCTCCATGATGCTCAATCTTCATTCGGGCAGGTCCTTTGCCGATTCAGGACGCTGAGAATACCGGTACAAGCCAAACGGCACGGCACAGAAGGGCCGGATAAACCGCTTCAGACACGCTACCGCCCGGAGGTTACATTTCGGGCAATCCTCAACACCCCTGTTTGCCGATTGTCAGTCAATATCGCCCAAGCCATGGCTTTTATTTCAGCGGCGACTCAAATGATATTGACTCTCATTAATAACGCCGTTAATATGCGTGCGTCGAACCTTATCACTTCTTATATGGTTTCATAAGCTAGACAATAGCACTAAGCTGTTGTAATTAAGCGTCACCTAACATTTCTTCCAACTCTACATGCCAGTCCGGCTGAGCAATGCCAAATACCGTCATCATGCGTTCACACGATAATACCGAATTGGCAGGCCGGCGCGCCGGTGTCGGGTAGTCTTGAGTCGTAATGGCATTGAGCCTCGGGATAGCCTGAATCAGCCCTTGCCGATGGGCCTGTTCGAATATGGCAGCCGCGAACCCGTGCCAGGTGGTCGCCGGAGCGCCACTGAAGTGATAAACACCCCAGGGCAGTGTTTTTTGAGTCTGATACTGCAGGGCCATGGCCCACAGGGCCGCTGCAATACTGGCTGCCCCCGTTGGCCCACCTGACTGGTCAGCCACCACTCCCAGCACATCCCGCTCACGCGCCAGACGTACCATGGTTTTCACAAAGTTGTGGCCAAAACGGCCAAACACCCAACTGGTACGCATGATGATGTGCTGTGGACAGGTCGCTTCCAGTGCACGCTCACCGGCCAGCTTGCTGGCACCGTATACGCTGGCGGGACAGGGGGTATCCGTTTCACGGTAGGCCTGCCGGGCCATGCCATCAAATACGTAATCGGTCGAGATATGTAGCACGGGGATACCCGCCGCAGCGGCCGCCTGTGCCAGGTTCCGGATGCCTGTTTCATTCACGGCATAGGCACGTTCCGGCTCCGACTCGGCCTTATCAACAGCGGTATAGGCCGCCGCATTGATGATCAGTGCGGGCTGACGAACCTCCACGGCAGCCTGAACCGCTTCCAGCCGCGTGATGTCCAGCTCGTCAGACCCGACGCCTACCGCCTCTACACTCTCTGGCGCAAGGCGCAACAATTCCTGCCCCACCTGTCCACGGGCACCCGTAATCAAAACACGCATGATTTACCCCTGTGCCAGCAGTGCTTTCAAGGTCAGGTTGACTTGATCCTTGGCCGAAAGCTGTGGCTCATCAATCGGCCATTCAATACCAATATCGGGATCATTCCAGAGCAGCCCACCTTCATCTTCCGGGTGGTAGTAATCGGTACACTTGTACTGGAAATCGGCAATATCACTCAGCACACAAAAGCCGTGCGCATAGCCGGGCGGAACCCACAGCTGGCGATGGTTTTCATCGGTTAGCTCGACGCCCACATATTGTCCGCAGGTAGGCGACTCGGGGTTGATATCAACCGCCACGTCATACACCGCGCCACGGCTGCAGCTCACCAGCTTGCCCTGGGGGCGGGTTTTCTGGAAGTGCAGACCTCTCAATACCCCCTTCTGTGAGCGGGAATGGTTATCCTGCACGAACGGCAGCGTAATACCGGCTTCGCGATAACGCTCCAACTGGAAGGTTTCCTTAAAAAAACCGCGATGATCGCCAAATACGGTCGGTTCGATGATCAGTACGCCCGGCAATCGGGTTTCGATAACGTTCATTGCATCTCCTGTTGCAACAGGCGCTTCAGGTATTGTCCGTAACCGGTCTTGCTCAGCGCCTGAGCTTGTTGTTCCAGCCTGGTCGCGCTCAGCCAGCCCTGACGGTAGGCAATCTCCTCCAGACAGGCGACCTTTAACCCTTGGCGAGCTTCCACCGTATGGACAAAGTGGCTGGCTTCCATCAGCGAATCGTGAGTGCCTGTATCCAGCCAGGCAAAACCACGCCCCAACAGGCTGACATTGAGATCACCGCGCTGAAGGTAGGCATTGTTCACATCGGTAATTTCCAGTTCGCCTCGATGCGATGGTTTGACCTGCCGGGCAATTTCAATCACATCGTTGTCATAGAAGTAGAGGCCTGTGACGGCATAGCTCGATTTGGGGTGGGTCGGTTTTTCTTCGATCGACAGCGCCTTGCCCTGCTGATTAAATTCCACCACACCGAACCGCTCGGGATCGTTTACATGGTATCCGAATACGGTTGCACCTTTGTGTCGCTCAGCGGCGGCGCGCAACATGCCGGTAAAACCATCGCCATAGAAAATATTGTCGCCCAGAATCAGGCACACCGAGTCGGTGCCGATAAAATCCTCACCAATAATGAATGCCTGAGCCAGGCCATCCGGCGAAGGCTGTTCGGCGTAGCTGAGTTCAACGCCGAACTCGCTGCCATCGCCCAGAAGTTTGCGAAAGTTGGGCAGATCTTCCGGCGTGGAAATGATCAATACTTCCCGTATACCCGCCAGCATCAACACCGACAGGGGGTAGTAAATCATCGGCTTGTCGTAAATCGGCAGCAACTGCTTGGAGACACCACGCGTGATGGGATGCAAACGCGTGCCTGAACCTCCCGCCAAGACTATTCCTTTCATGGATCACCTCAATAACAAAAAACAGGAGACATCAATGAGCCGTTTCGCTCTTGTCGCCCAATCGACCCAAACGGTAGTCTCCGCTTAGCACTCGCTGCCACCACTCAGGGTTGTCCAGATACCATTGCACTGTTTTGCGAATACCGGTTTCAAACGACTCCTCAGGCACCCAATCCAGTTCACGCTGGATTTTACTCGCATCAATGGCATAGCGCACATCATGCCCCGGACGGTCCTTCACAAACGTAATCAGATCACGGTAGTGGACGACACCCTGTGTGGAAGCCCCCTTTGCAATCGCGCAAGACCCCGGCGGCGCCATCTCCTGCAGCAACTCACACAGGGTTTCAACCACCTCAAGATTGCGCTTCTCGTTATGGCCACCGATGTTGTAGGTCTCCCCTACTTGGCCCCGAGTCGCAACAGTCACCAGCGCTCGTGCATGATCATCCACATACAGCCAGTCCCGAACCTGGCCACCATCGCCATACACCGGCAATGGCTGCCCCGACAACGCATTCAAAATCATGTGCGGTATCAGCTTTTCGGGGAAGTGGTAAGGGCCGTAGTTATTGGAGCAATTGGTAATCAGCGTCGGCAGCCCGTAGGTCCGCTGCCAGGCGCGTACCAGGTGGTCTGAACTGGCCTTGGATGCCGAGTAGGGTGAACTGGGCGCGTAAGAGGTTGTTTCCGTAAACAGGTCGTCGGTGCCTTCAAGGTCACCGTATACTTCATCCGTCGATATATGATGAAACCGAAAGGCGGACTGCTGCTCAGACGACAGTTTGGACCAGTAACGGCGGGCTGCCTCCAGCAGAGTGTAAGTCCCCACGATGTTGGTCGCGATGAAATCGGCCGGGCCGTCAATCGAACGGTCAACATGGCTTTCTGCCGCCAAATGCATCACGTGCGTTGGCTGAAAGTCGGCAAAAATCCCGTCCAGTGCTTCCGCATCCACAATATCGGCCTGATAGAAACGATATCGGGGCGAGTCTTCCACCGACGTTAACGATTCCAGGTTGCCTGCGTAGGTCAACTTATCCAGGTTAGCCACGTCGGCCCGGGTATTTGCTATCAAATGGCGTACAACAGCCGAGCCGATGAAACCGGCGCCACCGGTAATCAGAATTCGCATATCTCCCCTTACTCTTGTTCCGATACCGGGTAATGCCCCAGCAGCAGTTGTTCATAGTCGTGCAGTATATGCGGCCAGGTAAAGCATTGTTGAAACCGGGCACGACTGGCAGTTTTCAGATCTGTAAGTTGTTGTTCATTGTCCAGCAAGCGGTCAAACAGGTCGACGCAGTCCGCTTCCGTTTTGAAATAGACCGCGCCCGCGCCCGCCACCCAGCGGTTAAACGGGTTATCCTGGGCAATCACGGCACACCCCGCCCCCAGCGCTTCAACCAGTGACGGATTGGTCCCGCCAACCTTATGCCCGTGCAAATACAGGCGCGCATGAAAGCGCAAGGCCTGAACCGTCGGGGCTGAATAGATCGCCCCCGGGAACAGGACCTCATCAGATGCGGCGTCCAGCACTTCTCGGTGCAACGGCACAATATCCGGGTAAAAACTGCCCAGCACGACCAGGGTATGCTGGCGCGGTTTCCGGCTGAACGCACGCACGATCTCCAGCGATGAATTTTCAGGCTCGGGACGTGCAATCACCACCGAAAACCGCCCGGGCAGCAGTCCGTAAGGCTCCAGCAGTGCGGCATCGGCTGCCGTCACTTCTTCGGCCCCATACGGCAGCATGGTGATTTTGCGTTCGGGTGCGCAGGTCATCAAATGCTGTTTGATTTCCGGGTGGTCGGCCACCAGATGATTCGCCGTTCTGCAGGCCACACGTTCATTCAGACGCAGCCAGAGCTTGGCCATCACACCCCATTTTTCGCGCTTCCACTCCAAACCATCCATATTGATGATATTGGTCTGCCCGACCAGTCGCTGCAGCACATTGAAGCAGGCCGTGTTATAACCCAGCGTCAGAAAGATGCCCGGCTCGGACAGAGCGTGTCTGGTTGCCTTCCAATCAAAAAGGATGGTACCGGCAGCCCCTGCCGTTTTGACCGGAACATGGACAAGACGCACGCCTTGCCATTCGCTTTCATATATCGCGCCCCGGCCCTCTTCCTGGCAATACACGGTCACCTGCCAGCCCCGTCCCACCAGGTACACCGACAGTTTTTCGGCAAAGGTTTCAAAACCGCCATGCCGTGCCGGTATGCCACGAGTCCCCAGAATGGCCAGATGCTTTATCCCTTCATGCCTCATACAAACACTTCATTCCGGTAAAAAGATGTGATGGCTTCATTAAACCGGGATGGCAGAAAATCGTGCGCGCGCCGGTACGCCCTGTCGGACATCTGCTGATAGAAGGCCCTATCCTCGGCCAGCTCGACAAGATGCCGCTCGATAGTGTCAAGATCATAGCAGGACAGTCGGTAGCCTTCCTCACCCTGTGTAATCAGCTCAACGGGCCCTCCCACCGGGGGCACTATCACCGGCAGGCCGTGTGACATGGCCTCGACAATGGTAAGGCCGAAAGATTCGATCCATTCATCAGACCGGGACAGATTCAGCAAAACAGAGGCCTGATCATAGAAAGATGACAATTCGCTTTGACGTGCGTGGACACTCAGGTTATCCGGCAATGCCCGACCCGCAAAATAGTGCTCGACCTCCGCCTCATCAGCGTTCAACACCAGCACAAAACGCACGGCCTTTTTGCCGGCGTCCGACCGGTCATGAAAACGGTGAGCCAGATGCAGGTATTCATCCACCCCCTTGTACTTTTTCAGCGAGCAAACCATCAGGATATCAAACTGATCGGCCGGGCGCGGTACTCTGGCGGCCGGCAGTGTATCCAGCGCGTTGTAGATCACGCAGCTCGGCTTGCCTGCAACGGCTTCCACTCGAGCCAGATACTGGCTGACGAAAATAACATGTCGCGCTGTCAGACGAATAAACGCACGCAGGATTTTCTTGAGCAACGGCGGTTTGATCGATGTTTCATGCACGTGATACACCACCCGCTTCCGCATGACCCAGCCTGCCAAAGCCGCCCCAAAGGGCATCATGGTATTGACGTGAAAGACCACGTCTTTTCGAATGTAGGCCAGGCACTGGAAGAACAGCAGCACCTGTGACACCAGATACCAAAAGAGTGTCAGCAGCTTGTTTTCCGAGCGACGATAAAACAGCCCCCTGCGCCGACCGGGGACATCATCCAGAAACCCGCCGGAGTGACGACTGGTCAGTGTCTCCACCTCTAGCCCTGCTGCGTGCAGCGCCTTAATCGCTTGCAGCAACACCTTGGGGCTTCCACTACGATCATTGTATAGATGGATAAACACAACCGAGTTCATTAATCAATTTCGCACATCAGATTCAAGGATGCCCGCATCCGTGTTGCGGGCACTGCTGACAGTGTATTCGGCAGTTCCGATACCCCCCGAACATACCCTCAAACACTCACTGTTGTCGCCTATTCGCGCCACCCGCACACATGCAGCAATGACGGGCTTTACAACGACAGGACCAACTGCTGACAAAAGTATACAAGTGTAGCAGTTTTTCCTTAACCAGGCTTTACTCAAGCCGCTGTATTCTCGGGACGATGTCCCCCTGTGACTCGAATTCGGCCCCGAACGTTCAATCCGATATACTGCCTCTCTTCAACCGCTCTTTCCAACCGCTTAATCGGGACCCTGTGATGACTGATCGCCTGACAATTACCCGCCCTGATGACTGGCACCTTCACCTGCGTGACGGTGATGTGCTGCAGCATGTTGTACCGGCCACCGCCAACCAGATGCACCGCGCTATCGTAATGCCGAACCTGCGGCCACCGGTCACCAATGCCGAGCAGGCCATGGCCTACCGCGAGCGCATTCTGGCCGCCGCCCCCGAAGGCAGCCGGTTCGATCCGCTGATGACGCTTTATCTGACCGACAACACCACACCGGACATGATTGCGGCTGCAAAAGCCACAGGCAAGGTTGCGGCCGTCAAGCTCTACCCGGCAGGCGCCACCACCAACTCGGACTCAGGCGTAACGGATCTGGGCAAACTGGATGAAATCTGTGCTGCGCTGGCAGCGGCTGGCATGCCCCTGCTGGTACATGGCGAAGTGACCCACCAACACGTGGATATATTCGACCGTGAGAAGCAGTTCCTTGACGAGATTCTGACCCCGCTGGCCGGTCGCCACCCGAATATGAAAATGGTGGTCGAGCACATCACGACTCGGGACGCCGCCGAATTCGTCAACGCCCACGGTGATAACGTGGGTGCCACCATCACCGTGCAACACCTGGCGTTCAACCGTAACCACATGCTGGTTGGCGGCATCCGCCCCCATCTGTTCTGCCTGCCGATTCTGAAACGCAACGTACACCAGCAGGCGCTGCAGGATGCCGTGGTCAGCGGCAGCAAGAAGTTTTTCCTGGGAACCGATTCGGCCCCACACGCCAAAGGCGCCAAGGAAAGTGCTTGCGGCTGCGCCGGGTGCTACAGCGCTTACGCCGCCATCGAACTCTATGCCGAGATTTTTGAAGACCTGGACGCACTGGACAAGCTGGAAGGCTTTGCCAGCCACCACGGTGCCGATTTCTACGGTTTGCCACGCAACAGTGACAGCATTACGCTGGTAAAAGAGGCTTGGCAGGTACCGGCCGAAATGCCGTTTGGCGAAGACATCATCGTTCCCTTGCGTGCCGGTGAAACGCTGCGCTGGAAACTGGAGAGCTGAGCCTCCGAACCGTCACAAACACGACTTATCATGATCCACAAGGGAACTGGTATTAATAAAAGCTATCGAGTCGTTAGGTTTTATTAATTTACAAAATATAAGCGGCAACGCTAGTATAGAACCGTTTCCAAGCGATCCACTCACTCGAGTCAAGGAGATATACACCAATGGGTATCGTGAATACTGAGATCAAACCGTTTCAGGCTACCGCTTTCAAACAGGGTGAATTCGTAGAAATCACCGAAGCGGACGTAAAAGGCAAGTGGGCTGTGTTCTTCTTCTACCCGGCAGACTTCACCTTCGTTTGCCCGACCGAGCTGGGCGACGTTGCTGACAAGTACGAAGAACTGCAGAAAATGGGCGTTGAAGTGTTCTCCGTGTCGACCGACACTCACTTCACCCACAAGGCATGGCACGACACGTCTGACACCATCGGCAAGATCAACTACTTCATGGTAGGCGACCAGACCGGCACTATCACCAACAACTTCGGTGTTATGCGCGAAGGCCAGGGCCTGGCTGACCGTGCTACCTTCCTGATCGACCCGCAGGGTGTGATCCAGGCGGTTGAAATCACTGCTGAAGGCATTGGCCGTGACGCTGACGACCTGCTGCGCAAGATCAAGGCTGCCCAGTACGTAGCCGCTCACCCGGGTGAAGTATGCCCGGCGAAATGGAAAGAAGGCGAAGCGACTCTGGCTCCGTCTCTGGACCTGGTTGGCAAGATCTAAGATCTGACCAACGCCCCGCCGGTTGGCACTGACCGGCGGGGATCGGCCTCCTTCGGGAGGTTTTTTTATGCCTGTGGCTTACTGCGCCGCGCCAATACGCAACGGTCGATCTTGTCGCGAATCTCATCGGGACGACGCACATAGTCAAAACGCACCTGATTGTTTCCGCGCCCGGCCACGACCAGGCTGGCATGTCCCAACAAACGCCCCAGCACATTTTGTTCAAGTGACACACCATCCACGCTGAGCAGGTACAGCTGGTCAACCTTACGCCCCAATACACCGGTATGCGCCAGTACGCGCTGACCGGTCAGACGGTAGCGCCGACTCCATTCCGTGAGCAACTGACGTATGGCACTCAACCCTACCCAGGCCGCTACCAGCCCCAGCACAGCGGCAACCCAGGTCGCCGGAATGCCCGCGCCCTCCCACAAGAAGCGCGTCGCCAGCGTGCGGTATTCTTCGACCAGCCACCAACTATCCCAGAAAGGTACATCAGACAGCGCCCACAGCGTCAGCCAGACAAGCACCAGAGCGATTATCAGATCCCGCACCCCCTGACTGAATGCCATCGGGGAACGCTTGATCTCAAGCAGTACTTTTTCGGTTGGTAACATGAGTGAATCCTTCATGGCCGTGTATTTTCAGCGCGGCATTGTACAGGTTTAAGGTGTAGAACACCTGACAACCGGACACGATACGACGGCGCTTCGGGATGATCGTCGTACCGCGACCGGAAGGCCCTGGGTCAGTTACCAAGCATGATGGCCACCCAGCGGGTCGACGGGCTTTGCTCCAGTGCTATTTTGGCTATCATGGTCAAGGGTATCGACAGGAACATGCCCGCGGGACCAAACATCCACCCCCAGACCATCAAGGACAGGAACACCACCAGCGGCGACAGTCCCAGCCCTGAGCCCATATAACGCGGCTCCAACACATTACCCATCAGCAGGTTGACGGCAATGTAACCCAGCGCCACCAGCGCCGCATCCGGCAGGCCCAACTGTACAATCGCCAGCAGTACCGCAGGTACCGCCGCAATGATCGAACCCACGGTCGGAATGAAGTTCATCAGCGCCGCGACCAAACCCCAGAGGGGGGCGAAGTCCACACCCAGAATCCACAGCCACAAGGTAACCAGGAAACCGGTGCCCACGCTGACCGTGGTTTTGATCACCAGATACTTGTTGACCTTGCGTACAAAATCACCGCCCTGCTGCATCGAATGCTCGGCATTGGGCAACGCCTTGTGCAGCTTGTCTCCCAGCAGGGTGGCTTCCATCAGCAGGAAAATCACCACGAAGATGATCAGCATCAAATCGGTCAACAAACCACCCAGATTGGTCAGGGCATTGCCCGCCAACCGCATCACTGATCCCGGATTGAAATGGTTCAGGAGCTGTTCCTGCGTCACCGGCAGGCCCAGGCGCTCCAGATTCGGCAACAGTTTAATGACTTCGTCCTGCAGCCGTTCCTGATAGATTGGCAGCCTGAGCGTAAAGGTATCAATGGCGGACCCGACAAACAGCATCAGTACCCAGCTGAACACCATCAGGCCCAACACAAGCAACATGACCGCCAGCCAGGGCGGTACACGGTGGGAGGTCATCCAGGCCAGTGGCGGCGCACAGATAATGGCAATGAAAATAGCCAGTAACATGGGGACAACAACGGCTTCGGCAATCTTGAGCCCCCCCAGAATAATCATCAAAGAGGCCAGTCCGACCAGCCATTTGAAACCGGCGGACAAAGTGGCAGAGTTAGAATCGAGCATGCGCGCTCCTGTCGTGCGGATATGGGCGAGTCATCAGACCGTTTCGTCGGCCTTGAAATGGATTTCCAGCATTCCCCTCTGTTCGTCGCTCAAGCTCATGGCACGACCGTTGGCAAAGTCATACCGCACCATGAACGCCTTGCCACGCGCCGCCAGCTTTTCGTCCTGCCAAGCTTCCTGCAATACCGTGAAGGAACTGTTACCGATCTTGCTGACAAAGGTACGCACCTCGACATCGCGGCCGTAAAACAGCTCGCCCAGGTAATCCACCTCGATGCGTGCCATGATCAGCTGCCATTTTTTCATGTCCAGGTCAGGCGTAAAGATGCGGAAAAGGTCGTTACGTGCCGCCTCGAACCACTGTGGCACCCGTGTGTTATTGATATGCCCCAATCCATCGGTGTCATAGAAAGCGGGGGTAAGGGTATATTGATACATCAGACTGTTCCTGTCGCCGAAATCAGCCGTCGAGTATACCAGCGAACGCCCGTATCAGGTCCAGCCTTGCTCCTGTGCCTTACAGGGCCGGTACTTTGAAGCGAAGATCCTTGAACTGCAGTACCACACTCCTCGGAATGATCGCCTCGACTCTCAAACCGGGGCGGACAAAATCACCTTCTCGTAAAACACGTCCCTGATATTTGACCATTCTGGAGCCGGGAACATCCGAATAGATATGCACGGTAAATCGGATATCCCGCAGCTCTCGCTGCTGTGCAGCCGGCAGTTGCCGCAAGTAGGGCAGGTGCGCAAAGGGATCAACCGGAACCGCAGCGCCCGGTTCCGATTCTCTCGACATGTCTGCAGATTTGGGCTCCGCAGCAACTGCAGCTGGCTCGGCCACTTCAGGGGGTGGCGCGGGCACCGGACGCACAGGTTCGGGGGCCTCCTTGCGAATGGCTATTTTCACCCCACTCAGATCCGGTACCGAGGCAGACTCTCCTGCCGGTGGCTGCACACTCGCGTCTACAGGCTCCGTTGCTGCCGGTGCCTGAACCTCAGGGGCGGGAGGAAACCAGAACCAGTACAGCAACAAGCTTAATAACATCACCAGAACAACACGCCCCAGCCAGCGGACAAGACCCGTTTTGTCAGCCGCCGCAGTCACCGGCGGAACAACGGGTTCGACGGGAGACTGGGCGGTACGGCGCTGCTCGGCGGAGGCCTTGAGCGCTTCATGAATATAGGACATGACTGCCTCCTAACCGCTCAACCGTGGCAGGTCCGTCCGCACCTGGTTGTTGAGCCGTATCAGTGTCAGGGGACCGGCAATGCCATCGGTTGTCAGCCCCTGCTGCTGCTGAAACGCCTTGACCTTCAGAAACACCTCGGCATCGTACCGTGTCTTGGCCGGTGCGTTGATCCGACCGCCCCGCTGACGGTTCAGCTGCTCGGCCAGCCAGGCCACGCCTTCTCCCTGCGCACCCGGCCACAGCGGTTGGCGATACCCCGGTGGCGGCTGCCATAACAGCGTGAACTGTCCGCCCCACAACTGCTGCAATACGGCACGGGAAAGCCTGCGCTGTTCGGCGTTAACGGTTATCTCTGCCGAGTCCGGCGTCAGGGCGGTCAACAGTGCGGCATAGGGCGTACCTCCAGGCCTCAACGTGATTACGGCAGGACGATCCAGCCGGTCCAACAAGGTCAGGTCGCCCTCCAGCGTCAGGCATCCCAACCCTTGGCGCTCCGCAAAGTCACATACCACAGGCTCCAGGCGCGGGTCATATTCCCGTTGCCAGTATTGAAACAGCCCCACAAACGCCTGTACCTGTGCCAGATCCAAATCAGCAGGCGCCGGCCAGGCGTCGAGACGCTCCCAGCGATTGACGACCTCCTCCCTATCAGGCGCCACCTCAGGTCCTCTGTCGGTGGGGGGCGGCTCAGATGCCGGACTGACACTCGGGCTTACGCTGCTCAAAACAGGAACAGGATCAGCTACCGCCGCAGCAACCTCATTCACGGGCGCCAGCTTTTCCCAGGGAAACAGCTGGGCACGCAACGCCCGTCGTTCAGCGTCCGTCAGCACCGATACCGGTTCGGGCCGCGCCTGCCCCGGCAGCCATGAGGGCCACTCCCACTGCCCGGCAAACAGCATGGATGCCGCCAGCCCTGCGCCCCACCCCAGCAGACCAACCAGCAAGGCCGGTAGCAGCCAAACGTAAAGCGAGCGGGAACGCTGCAGCGTCTGATTCGGGGTATCAACCTGCCCCAATACCTCACGCGCCGCCTTCTCAAGCGTATGCACACTGACCTCGTTACGGGTTTGCACATAGGTCCCCAGCAGGGCCCGATCACAGATCTGATTGACGACCCTCGGCAACCCGCCCGACAGCCGGTACAGGTATTTCAGTGTTGCCGGGGGAAAGACCGGACGGCGTAGCCCCGCGACCTGCAAACGATGGTGGATGTAGTGCGGCAGGTCGGATTCGGATAAGGGGCCCAAGTGAAAACGAGCACTGATGCGCTGTGACAGTTGGCGTAAATCATCCTGGGCCAGACGCGCCAGCAATTCTGGCTGCCCGATCAAGACCACCTTGAGCAGCTTGGCGTCACTGGTTTCCAGGTTGGTCAGCAAACGCAACTGCTCCAGCGACTCGAATGGCAACTGCTGGGCTTCATCAATGATCAGCAGGGTACTGCGCCCCGCCCCGTACTGTTGCAACAGATAACGGTAGATACGGTCACACAGCGCCTTCATGGAAGGCTCAGTCGTACCGGGCGGATTCAAACCGAGTTCGTCACACACCGACTGCAGTAGTTCCAGTGGCTGCAGGTGAGGATTAAGGATCAAAGCGAAATCGGTCGTGTCAGGCAACTGCTCAATCAAGCGCCGCGACAAGGTCGTTTTTCCGGTGCCGACCTCGCCGGTCAACAGAATAAATCCTCCATCCGCCTCGATACCATATAACAGATGAGACAAGGCATCTTCATGCTGTTCACTCATATAGAGATAACGCGGATTCGGCGCGATTGAAAAGGGTGGTTCACGCAAACCAAAGTATTCACAGTACATATACATGCCCGCCCGCCGATTGCCAACCTGAGTTAACTATAGTGGCTTTTAGTCGGGACAACAGAGCATTCAGGCTGTAATAATCATGAATCAACATGAATATAATGCAGCATTTCAAACGTTTGATTGATTATTAATACAGCCGCTCTGTGCCAAGTATGACTACAATTTTCATTAGTGTAGCCCAAGCTCTGAACCGGGTTGTAAACCAACCGAGGTGGCACCGATGAATATGACCCACACCAAGGAGCGCCCTTATCCAGAGACGGAACGAGCCCTGCTGATGATCGACCTGTCCAGCCGCCCCCACCCGGAATTGTCCCCGGCGGGGTTTCGAGGCTGGCACTTGCATGTCGCCACCAGTCTGGCGGAAGCGGAAAGCCTGTTGCAGATCGAGCCCTTTATCGTTGGGCTGGCCTGCTTTGACTGGAACGATGATGCCCACAATGAAGCTCTGATCCATTTTTTCCAGCAGCACCATCAGATTGCCTGGATCGCCGCCATCTGGCCCGAACAGCTGCAGGATGTCGGCTTGCGCCGCATGCTGTTCGAGAACTTCTATGACTACTGCTCATTACCGCTGGGCGACAATATGGAGCACTTGTCGATCATTCTGGGGCACGCCTATGGCCTCTACCACCTGCAGCATATCGAAAGCCGCAAGCTGGAAAGCGATGCGCCCTTCGAAATGGTCGGCGCCAGCCCCTTGATGCTGGATATTTTCGAACAAATCCGCAAAGTAGCCAAAACGGATGCCGCCGTACTGATCACCGGCGAAAGCGGCACCGGCAAGGAGCTGATAGCCCGCGCCATTCATCAGCGCTCAAGCCGCCGCAACCATCCGTTTATCCCGGTCAACTGCGGTGCACTGCCGGAAAGCCTGATCCAGTCAGAGCTGTTCGGCTATGAAAAAGGTGCCTTTACGGGAGCCAGCCAGCGCCGCCTGGGACGCATTGAGGCGGCCCACCAGGGCTCACTGTTTCTCGATGAAGTCGGTGACCTGGCAGCCAACCTGCAGGCACACCTGCTGCGTTTCCTGCAGGAAGGAACTATCGAGCGCCTGGGCTCCAATCAAAGTCTGGAAATTAATACTCGCGTTATCGCGGCCACCAATATCGATCTGGAGACCGCTGTAAAAGAAGGACGCTTTCGCGAAGATCTGTTTTACCGGCTCAGCGTCCTGAATATCCGGGTACCGGCTCTGCGTGATCGCGGCGCCGACAAGGAACTGCTGGCCCGCTTCTTCTTTAACAAGTTTGCCAGTGACCACAAGGGACAGCTCAAGGGCTTCACACAAGAAGCCATCAACGCCATCAATCGACATACCTGGCCCGGTAATGTACGCGAGATGATCAACCGCGTCCGGCGCGGCATGATCATGAGCGACAACCACATGATCACCCCTCAAGACCTGAACCTGGAAACCGACTCTCTGCCGCTGACACCCGGAGAAAACCTCAAAACGCTGGAAGAAGCACGCGCCGAAGCAGAGCGCACCGTCATCGAGCATACGCTCTCACAATGCCGGCATAATGTTTCCAAGGCTGCCAAAGTACTGGATGTTTCGCGCGTCACACTCTATCGCATGATTGAAAAACATCACCTGCACCACCACAAGGACTCCACGCCTCACTAAACCTCCATGACTGAGCCGCCCCCGCTCGGTCAGTGTTGCCCCTGGCTTACAATCTATCCCTGCATTGCTCGTAAAAATACCACCAAAGACGACATAACAAATTGATATTATTGAAAACTTCGTTTTATGGTCCAATATCTGCTGGATGCTTTAGACCAAGGCGAGGTGGCTGCCATGAAGCATTTACGCAAGGCTTTTGCTCATCACCGATTCATCAGGCGTGGACCTGAAGCCTCCAGGGTGCCAAACGAACCCCAGACCACACCCAACGCCACAACGGCGGCTCATGAGGCGGCCAGGGTTTCACCGCCCTGGTCTCGATACAAACCGGCTTTTACAACTGAACCCG
Source organism: Marinobacterium marinum (assembly GCF_013868415.1). Classification (GTDB taxonomy): domain Bacteria; phylum Pseudomonadota; class Gammaproteobacteria; order Pseudomonadales; family Balneatricaceae; genus Marinobacterium; species Marinobacterium marinum. Next base: position 70,312 of record NZ_JACEMT010000036.1, read on the forward strand.
ATACTCCTCCCGGGTTCATTACCCTGTGGGACGAAACCGATCGTATGACACAGCATCCCGACACCACCCCTTCCGCCTGAAAGCAGCTGAAATGAATAAAATCCCACACATATATAGCAAAATGATCTAAAATATTTTTCCTCCCGATTTACCCACGATCTGTTAATAAAACGAAACATTGATTTTAGCCTGTGTCTTTAAAACTGGCACACACTCCAGTCCAATATAAATAAAACTGTTTCATAGACTAAACATAAATCTATTATTATCCCCAGGACTGTAACAATAATGAATCAGTTTTCATTTATGTACGCTGGCTGAATCAAATTACCCGCCTTAACTCCCGTTTTTATGCTTGTTATGATCCGCTCCCAACATTCATTGTTAAACACCTTTTACATACGACAAACGTCTTAATCCGAAAACGCCCCCTGACATAAACCGGGCGACTCGGCATCCGCCACCCCCCCATGGCCGATTATTTTATTTCATGATATTCAGGAGACATCTATGCGCCTTAACCGGCCTCTTGTTGCTCGTTCATTGATAACCGCCAGTCTCACCGCAGCGCTGGGCACTCTGACGCCCAGCATTGCCACTGCATCGCCTTCTTTACACGCTGCACCAGCAGCCCATGCCGCCACCTCGACAACTGACGAGGCACGGCAGCAAGCCTTTGGCCATACCCAAGCACTGATTGCCCTGCAAAAACGCTGGTCACAGGCCCACGGCAACGCAAAAGCACGGCTGCACGAGCAACTGATCACCAAGGCCGAAGAACGTCGCGCCACCCTGCAAGCCCTGGTTGAGCAACACCCGGCCATCATTAACAGCGCTGCGATTCCTGCCCGTAAACAGGCAGGCCTGCCGGCTGATGTACTGTCTCTGCTGGAACAGGAGGTCGAGCTGCAGGGCACCCTGGAAGTCTTCTACGAAGACCGCCCCGACGGCTCTCATCGCCTGCGCCATTTTGTGAAAACACCTTTTGGTGAACGTTTCAGGATCCACCCCGGAAAACGTACCCCCGCGTTGAAACAGGGTGATGAAGCCATCATCCGTGGTGTGCTGCTGGCACCGGACCCTCAGGACGACACGCTGAACGATGGCAGCATTGCCGCATCAGAAACCACATTGATGCTTGCAGCCGGCAGTGAAAGCACCAGCAGTGGCACGCTGGCCGCCAACTCTGACACCTTCGGCAAGCAGTCCACTCTGATCGTGAATATCAATTTTGCCGACAATACCGACCAGCCCTGGACGGTCGCTCAGGCCGACAGCATGGTGTTTGGCACCGTCGATCAGTTCATGCGCGAAAACTCGTTTGGCCAGACCTGGCTTGAAGGCCAGGTAACCCCCTGGCTGACTCTTCCCGTCAGTCAGGCTTCCTGTGATACCACCGCCATTCTGGATGCAGCCAAGGCCGCCGCAACCGACGCCGGTTATGACCTGAATGCCTATAACCGCCGCATCTTCGCTATGCCCTATGTATCGTCCTGCCCGTTTTCCGGTGTAGGCTCTGTTGGCGGCAGTCCGTCCTCCACGCTGATCAACGGCTCCATGGACTTGTATACCCTGGCCCATGAACTGGGCCATAACCTGGGCCTGTACCATGCTCACTCACTGGACTGCGGCGACGCTTCGATCGGTACCGACTGCACTGCAAGCGAGTACGGCGACAGTGTTGATATCATGGGACAAAGCCAGGGGCACTTCAGCGCCTACCAGAAAGAACGCCTGGGCTGGCTCGACAGCAGTCAGCTGCACACGGTGACCAGCAGCGGACTGTACGACCTTGAGCCCTATGCCGATGCTCAGGGAACCGGTATCAAGGCTCTGAAAATACCCAAGGGTATCGACAGCGCTTCCGGCAAACCAAGCTGGTACTACCTGGAATATCGTCAGGCACAGGGATTCGACAGCATTTTCCAAAACAACACCAATCTGCAGAATGGCGTGGTTCTGCGCACCGGTGTAGAAGACCGTGGCGATACCAGCTTCCTGCTCGATATGACGCCCAACAGTGCAACATCCAGCTATGCCGATCGTCAGGACCCGGCGCTGGAAACAGGCCTGGTGTTTAATGACCCAGAAGCCAGTCTCGCCCTGGCCACCGAATGGGTCGACGGCAATATCGCCAGCGTCAATGTCCAGCTGGACGGCGAAGTGACTATCCCTCAGTGTGTTCCCGCCAACCCCAAACTCAGCGTAACGCCCGGTGAAAGTGCCTGGGTGCCCGCAGGTACCCGCGTGACCTACACCCTCACCCTGACCAATCAGGACAGCCCTGAGTGTGCCGCCAACAGCTTCGCTCTTGGCAAACAGGTCCCATCCGGCTGGAGCAGCAGCCTTGCGCAGACCGCGCTGACACTGCAGCCTGGTGAGAGTGCAGAGACCACGCTGAACGTCACCTCAAGCAGCAGCGCCATTGACGGTTTCTATACAATCGATATCAATGCCGATGCCAATGGATATGGCACCCGTCACCAGGTAACCTATGTTGTCGATAACCCGGTTATCGAGACCACTGATCCGACTGACCCCGTCGAGCCGGTTGATCCTGTAGAACCGGTGGAGCCCAACCAGTCACCCGTGGCCAACAACGACAGCGCCGCCACGGCTGCCGATACCCCCGTGGTGATCGACACCCTGGCCAATGATTATGACCCTGAAGGCAGTGCCTTGAAGATCGTCAGCTTCACTCAGGGCAGCAAGGGTACTGTACGTCTCAACGCCAATGGCACATTGACTTATACCCCGGGCAAACCCTTCAAGAAGGATGACAGTTTCAGCTATACCATTTCGGATGGCGAAAAGACTGCCAGCGCACAAGTCTATGTGCAGCGGCTTGCCAACAGTTCAAGCACTACCACTTCCGGCAATAAGGGTAAGGGGAACAACAAGTAACCCTGCCCTTCATAAACTGACAGGCCGCAGCGGATTGCTCCGCTGCGGCCTGTCCCTCTTCAAGGGCTAGTGCCTAGTCACCGTTGGTGTATGGGCACAGCATGTTGTTGTTATAGCTATCCAATATACCGGCCAATTCTTTGGCAGTCTGAGCCAAAGCCTTGTTCGGTCCTTTCGGTTTATTCAGATAGTCACCGGTGCCGGTGAAGTTGATATCAGCCAACAGCTGCTCGGCAGCCATTTTGGCGTCCATCAGCTCCGGACAGGTACCGGCTGCAGCAGCCAGGTTCAGCTGTACCGCCATCAGCTGGGAAGCCAGAGCATACGCCGCATCATTGGCTTTCTTACGACCATCGCCAACTGCAAACGGGTCCTGGTAGTCACGTTTGTCGAGGATGTCGACACCCACGGCACACTGAGTGACTTCCATTTCCGGATGCAGGAAGATCGGCAGGAATTCATCCAGAATGTTGTAGAACTCCGGATCGGTCATCCAGCGATCATACTGGTTGCCCTTGCCGTCACAACTGGTCCAGTTTTTCCAGAAGCCGATGGTGTGGGCCTTGCCACCTGGAGGCGGTGTATTGTCCACATCAAACTGCTCGGTTTCACCGGCACTCAGCGTAAAGGCGGCACATTCACCCATGTAGTCCTCGCCCTGGTGCCACGGATACCAGACCAGAGGCCCATCCTGACTACTGCCGGTCAACATCCAGCCTGGCTGAACATCAAGCTCGCAGAACTCGTACTCATCCGGTACCAGTTTGGCCATGCCATCGACATTCAGACATACACTCGGATCGGCACCGTCAAGGCAGCTGAAGGCTGCAAAGCCGGTGATCGGGTCTGTAGTGCCCTGAGCGACAGCACTGCCGCCGTGCAGGATCTGGAAGTCAAAGGCCGGATACATGCCATTCGGCGCCATGCCGGATACGGTTTTCAGCACTTCCGCCATGCCACGCTTGGTGTTTTCGAACGTACAGGTGACGTATTCGCCCGGTTGCACGTTGAAGACGGCCATATGATCAACACCTTCACTATCCATCACCTTGCTTTCCTCACAGGTGATATTGGTCAGGTCCCAACCCTCAGGCACCGTTTCTTCACTGGTGTACTGGGCTTCCATGACGATTACACCATCTTCCTGAGTGAACGCCTGCACCGCCAGATATTCAGGCATGCCGGGCAAAGAGCCGCCATGTCCGATACTGCCTGACAGATCGCCTTCAAACGTGAAGTCACCTTCGGCGCCTGCCGGTACGGTGTGTTTGACCAGCTTGATCCAGGCCTTGCTCACGTTGGTGTAGTAGCACTGCACCAGCTCGCCATCATCGATGCTGACGGATATGGCACCACTGCCCAGATCAACCTGAGTCGTGTTGCCGTCCACTTCATGCGGGTCCTCACATGACAGCTCGGTCAGATCCCAGTCCGCCGGGATGGTTTCGGCAATGTTGTAGACACCTGCCTCAAGACCCACAAACGTCTGGCTGGCGACATATTCGCCTTCAGTCATGGTCATCAGCGAGAACACGCGATCACCGGTATAATCGAAGGTGCCCAGACCGCCATAGGTCCGTTTATGTACGATCAAACGACCAGGAGCGGCACGTTTGGTGTTCACGTACGTACAGGTCACCTCTTCACCGGCATTCAGGTTGATGGTCGCCATGTTTTCAAACTCGAGAACCCCCTGGTCCTCATCAAGACAGGAAACATGAGTCAAACCGAACAGGTCCGGCATACCGCTTTCTTCGACCGTATAGGTCCCCGGCATCAGTCCATCGAAGGTTTCACTTTGCTGATCCCCCGGATTGGCATCCGAGAATTCCCAGCTGCCACCGGCAAGTGCTGCATTGAAATCATAGCCATCGACATTATCGCCACCGGAGAACAGGAAGGCGCCACTCAGATCCAGGAAGGAGCTGCCCTGTATTTCCTTCACAATAATGATTTTGGCCAGTCGAGTGTTTTCGAATTGGCACATGTAGGTGTAACCGGCACTATCCGGCAAATCAACGGTGAACAGGCAGCTGCCTGCTTCTTCATCCGCACCATCACCCGATACGCCGGTCAATACCCAGCCTTCCGGTATGTTGATTTCCTCAATGGTGTATTCACCCTCAAACAGGGCGACGGGCTCGCCGTCCACCAGGAACTGTGCATTACCGTCACCATCAGACACCGCTTCAACACCGGCACCCAGGCCTGGGCCTGTCAGCAGGAAGCTGAAGCCTGCCGGGCTTTCGGTATCCGGCACGGTGACCTTGATGGCCATGGCAGAAGCCGGTTCAGCCTGGTTGTCGAAGGTGACAGCACCCTCACAGCTGGGCAGATAGATCTCGGCATACTGGTCCTGATCCATACTGAAGCCATCGGAACCGGACACTTCGACCACTCGGTAGGTGGAATCCGGATCAAGCCCCGCGACAACAGCATGGTTCTCCTGCTGTCCCGGACCAAAGCTGATCTGGACACCCTCTTCCACCAGCACATCCGGTCCATCTGTCAGGCGATAGACATCAAAGGTGAACGTGGCACTTTCACCTTCGTCCAGCATCAAGTCGATGGTTTTGTGGATGGTCAGACTGACGGTCGGGTCATCCGAGAACGTCACTTTGGCATCGGCCACCAGCGGCTCGCCGGCATCCGAAGCCATCAGTGTTGCCACATCAGGCAACTCACCGTAACTGTCGACCGGCTCATCCAGATAGATGGTCTGGCGTAACTGAACACTGCCACTGGTGCTTTGCTCACCCGAATTCCAGGCAACCTCTCCAGTCGTCATTTCACCGGCATAGCCGTTCAGGAAGCTGCCAATCGGAGCACCTTCAAACGCAACGGTATACTGATAACCGGCCCCGTCATCAGCCATCGGGCCAATCAGGTCTGTAATCACCGCCGTATTGTTGGTGACATTACCGCTGGGCTGAATATCGGCTGTAGCAGTCGCTTCCTTGTTGCCAGGTACTTCAATCACGTCCTCACCGACCACAACCTCATAGGTGGCCACGGCGATATCATGCAGATTGGTGACACCTGCCGCTACCGTCAGCTTGGGCAGCTCAATAACCGCCGTACCGCTGCCTTCATCATTCGCTGCGGGTACCGTTTCAACCACCATCTGTTCATCCAGAATGCCTTCACTGCCTCCATAGGTGCCATAGACGGTATCGGTCACGGTGACCTTGACCGGCAGTTTGGCCGGGTTGGTCAAATAGATCGTAGTGTAGATATCCACCATCCCCGGCGTGCCCGAATCCTTGGTCCAGGTGATCGTCATCACCGTTGATTCGGTCAGAGGGTCATCCCGTTCGCAGGTATCGCCAAACGGCAGGTGTATTGAGCCGGGTTCCTTCATCAGGTTCCAGCTATAAATGGTGTCCTGCCAGGCCATCATATCCTTGCTCATTTCCTGAGGCAGGATATCAGCCACCGGCAACTGGATACGTTTTTCACCGATGTTGGAGTTATCGAAAAACTCGTTCCACAGGTTGGATTGCAGGGATGAGCCACTGAACTCGCTGGCCCCCAATGACAAGCGCTGGGCATAGTCGTAAACACAGGTTTCTCCCGCCTGCATGTCCGCCTCAATCAGACGATAAATGCTGACATCGGCCCCCCCGACCCCGTCGGTCAAGGCCCAGCCGGCACCGGAATCAACCTCTTTACAGCTGCCGTCGGACAAGTCGGTATTCAGTTTCAGCGGAGTAATATCATCCCACCCGGTTTGAGTACCGTTATTGGGCTGATAGTCCCCTGCCACGACGAAGTTGAATACCTGGTCACCGTTCCCGTTCGCCAAGGTTACGCGGTGGGGCACATAGTCCAGCTCGGCCCACTGCTTACCCAGGTTACCCGTTGTATATCCGCTTTTCTGTGCACTGGGTGCAATACAGATTAGGTTGGCTTGATCATAGGTTGCCCCCGTTTCCAGACGACAACCTTCCAAGGTAAAGCCAATTTGAACTGGCGTAACAGCCTGAGCGCCCCAGGACATCATCAGTGTGATCAATGCCAAGGGTAGCCAAAGCAGCTTGCGCCAGTTAATGGCATAAGCATTTCGGGACAACATGTCCCACCTCCTCCGGCCTGCGTGTTTCAGGTTCACGCCTGCCGACCTGTTCCATCTCCCCTTGCGACCGGTAGCTGATTGCGGCTTTGGCTCACTGCTCGGTTTTCCTTCAGCTCCGATACCCCACAGCCTGTGTAAGCACTGCAGCAGTAAGCATCACAATGGCTTGATGAATAGTTGAGAATCGAGGCTGCGCCTCACCCCTCTACCACCGGACTCGTACCACTTTCCCCAACGGGATGAATCCGGCGTCATTCAATCGCCAAAGCCGCATGGTGACCTGTTTAATTCAAGGAATGTGCCAACCTTATAACTAGCTGTTTAATAAAGGTTTTATGGTTTCATTCAGATAGTTACGAGCGACGGGGTTAACAAGCGACCGAGCCAAATAGCCACAGCCAGGAGGCAAGACATTGAAATTAAAGGCATTAGTACAAAATGACAGGGTTGTAAGGCAAAACTGACAGGGGTACCAACAATAAAACAGGCCCGGCAATTGCCGGGCCTGACCTGACAACGGGCGTTTATCTCAGGGGCGATCCGGCGCTCGAGGCGGCAGTTCCAGCCCTCTCAGCTTGTTTTGGTATTCGCGGGTCACGGCGCGAGCATCGGCTGTGTCGGTCACCGCCGTGGGTGTGATCATTACCACCAGCTCGGTACGATTAATGCTTTTGCCACGGCTGCCAAAGGCCCAGCCCACAACCGGCATATGTCGGAGGTAGGGTACGCCTTCGCTGCCGTTGCTGCGGTTTTCCTTGATCAGTCCGCCCAACACAAGAGTTTCACCGCTTTGCACTGCCACACTGGTATTGATCCGACGTTGCACAATGGTGGGGGAATCAATGGTAGAGCTGGTGGTTTCTTCAGCCACATCGTTCACCTCCTGAGTAATATCCAGCACCACCATGCCACCCGCATTGACCCTTGGCGTCACTTCCAGCAGGACACCGGTATCTCGATACTGAATGGTACTGGTGGTGTTCAGGTTGTCGCTGGCGGTATTGGTGGTCGACGATGTACGTATCGGTACCTGATCACCCACGCGAATTTCCGCCGTATGATTGTCCAGTACCATCAAGGAAGGCGAAGACACCACATTGAGCCGGGAATCGGAGGCCAGCATGTTCAACAGCGCCCGCGTCTGGCCCGCCTTGAATACTTCGAAGGTCGCGGTCTTCAGCGCGTCTGCCGCCGCCTGCGAGAAGCTTCCCAGCGTGCCGGTTCCGCTGCTGCTGTTACCCAGATGACTCTTGAAGAACCAATTAAGACCATAGCGCAGCTCATCTTCCAGCGAGACCTCGACAATGGTTGCTTCAACCAGCACCTGCAAGGGCAGTACATCCAGCTTCTGAATGGCCCGGTATACCTTGTCGTAGTCGGTCGGTGAAGCCATAATCAGCAGCGCATTATTCTCGATATCGGCAATGATTTCGACATCGCCGACATCCAGACTGGCCGGACTGGCACCGCGCATATCAGTGCGCGCGGCAGCTGCCCCATCCTCACCGTCACCCTCCGTCTGCACCGATGATACAACCGGCTGCGGTGAGGTGCCTGTACGCTCGGCCCGAGCACGACGCTGGCCCGTAAACAACTCGCCCAGCATATCGGCCAGATTCTCGGCTCGACCATTCTGAACATAGTAGACATACATCCCCAACCCCTGGGCTCCTTCTGTCCGGTCCAGACGTCGAATCCAGGCTCCGGCATCGCGCAGGTATTTTTTCTGCGGTGTAATCACCAGCAGGGCATTCAAGCGTTCGATGGGCAGAAAACTGACGACTCCCGCCAACGGGCCTTCCGCAGAATCGCCAAAGATCACTTCCAGCTCACTCATCAGCAGCTCGGGGTCGACCGCCTGCAGGCGAAACAGCCCTACCGACATGCCCTGCAACTGGTCGACATCAAACGCCTTGATGGTTTCCTTCAGGTTGATAAGTTCCGCCTGCGTTCCGGCCAAAGTCACCATATTGCGGCGAACATCCGCCTCCAACAGCCCCTGAGCGGGCTTCATGGGCTCCAGGATCTTGACCATTTCCTGAGCTCCGATGTAACGCAGCGGAATCACCAGCATTTGGTAACCACGGTCTGCGCTCAAGTTTGCCTTGAGACTGACCGTTCCCCCGTTGATGCTATCGATCGGCAGTACTTCATAAAAATCCCCCTGATCGATCAGAGCGGCACCATTGACCTGCAACAGCTTCTCCAGCGTCGGGATCAGGGCATCACGATTGATCGGGCGTACCGTCTGCATGTTGGCTACGCCCCGCACACGGTCATCCAGGATATAGTTCACCTGGAGAATATCGCCCAGCACGGTACGCACTATTTCGCTGATCTCGGCATCCTGAAAATTGAAGGTAATATCACCATTGATGGGCTCGACCTGGGGGCGTTCACTCAAATCCACAAAGGTGCCGGTCCCGGTGTAATATTCGGCATTCGGCACCGACTCTCCGGCGATACCGGGCTGTTCCGCCGAGAACCGATCCGGTACGGTAGCCGCACCGTCCGGAAGCGGCACACCTTCGGATGGCCCTCTGGACACGCCATATCCAAACACATCGGCCTCACGCCAGGGGCTGTCAAGGGCATTGGTATTCTGTGCACTGTCCAAAGCACAGGCACTCAACGCCAGTACTATACAGCCGAGCACCAGCAAACGTGCTCCTGACCAACCGGCCCGGTGGTGGTCCCGGCTTGGAACACAGTGATTATTCATTGGACACCTCCTTGGGCGGTGGCTGGTCCGGTGCCATCCCGGATGCTCGGCTGCCACTCCCGTTTTTTATACGATCCGAACGCCGCTGTACGGGCCCGGTATCTCTCGGTTCTCGCAATACCAGCTGCACTTCAACATCACCCGCCTGTAGCCGCACGGCATTCTGTTCAATCGCGATTAATACCCAGCTGTCATCCAGCGGCATGCCGGTACCAAGGACACGTTGCAGCCCTCCGTTACGTTGCTGTAACAGTGCCCTGAATTCGCTACCGACCAGCAGGATGCCCGTCAGTTGCCACTGTGCTTTCAACTCCTCGGCCGTTGCCTGATCCGGTGCGGGACCGGTATCAACGTCGGGACTGCGGCTGGGCGAAAACAGTGGTCGTTCCAGAATTTCATCGAACTGCCCCAGCGACGGTGCCGGCGGCAACTGCAGGTCGGGTACTCCCGGAGCGGCCTGGGTATCTGACCTCGTCAGGCCCGGCAGCATCATCAGCAACAGCAGACATACCAGCCGATACCGCATGCGTATAGCATTCATGGCGTCCCCCCCTCTGCGGCATATCCGGTTACATTCAGCCGCACATCCAGCTGATGGGGCCTGGTATCGGTACTGCGCGCCAGTCGAGTCCGGCTCTGCGCACGGGGGTTGGACAGCAAAGTGATACTATCGATAAACAGCAGCGGCTGGCCTGACTCCAGTTGGTACAGCAATCCCACCAGCGCAGTCAGTTCGGCACGGAGATGCGCCTGAACGGCCACCGGCTGCACCGTTTCCGATGCATCGGTATTAAGAATTTGAGTACTGACCACCTGTACCCCGCTCTGCCCGGCCCGGCTGTGCAGCAGTTGCTGCAACCGAGCAGCGGCCAGTGCCGGAGTCGTTTCATCCAGCAGCCATTCTGTGACCGGTGTCGCTGCCTGCAAGGCCTGCAGGTGCTCCTGTTCCTGTGGCAGCGCATCGATCAAACGCTGGTACACCTCAATACGCGTTTCCAGTCTTTCAATGGCATCGGCCGTACCGAACCAGTGTTGCCACAACGGCAACAACAGTATGCGTACCAGCAGCAGTAGCACCAGCGCCAGCAACCCAACGGCCAGCCAGCGACTGCGACGCGGCGACAGTGTATTCATGGCTGCACCTCCCGTACGATTTGAGCACGAATGCCGAAGCGTTCCTGACCGGAGCGGGGGTTGACGGTCACGGGCGAGGTAAACCCGACGCTTTCCAACAGCGCCGAGCCTTCCAGCCGTCCGATCAGGCCGGATGCATTGGCCGATTCGCCCTGCATCTGAATTTCACCGTTCTCCAACTCCAGACGGTTCAGCCAGGTATTATCGGGCAGTAGCCGAGTCAACTCGTTCATCACCGCAAGAGGAGATATCTGTGCCTGATGGCGTTCATACATAAAACGCCATCCCTGCTCCAGATCACGTGCCTCTTCACGCACGGCCTGCGCCTGTTCTGCCTGCTGTCTCAAGGGCTCCACCCTGTCCTGCAGAGCCTGCAGCCGCTCCTCCTGACGATAGAACAGCAGCATCAACAACAGTATCGGCACGACCAGCAGCGCCAGGGACCAGCGTGCCTGTATCGGCCTGGGTGGACGCTGCGCAACCGGCAGCAGATTCAGCCGGTTGCGCAGGTGCGTATCGACCTCGCAGCCCTCCGGGATCAACCAGACGGGCTGTAGTCCGGCCCGTTGCAGAACATTCAACAGTTGTTCACGTCGTATGTTGGGCAGGACGAAGAGCTCAACGTCGATACGCTGTGCAGCCCGGTTACGATGTACGATCCGGTAACTGTAGCTGGCCTGATCGGCACTGAAAGGGGTATGTCGATCCAGCTCGAACCCCAGCACTGAGGCCAGGCGCGGCTCCGTGGCTGCGGGCAACTGTATAACCCGATGCAGCAACTGATCTCGAGCCAGCACCACCAGCAAGGGCGTACGCTTGCGCCCCTGCTGCTGCCATGACTTCAATGCCGGATGCCCTGCCAGCCGGTCCGTTTCGATCTGCAGCTTGTCACCACCCTGTTCAAACCGGAACGAGTCACCGGTATAAGTGAGCCGGCGGACACGTGATTGCAGCTGCCGACGCCAGCCTGCCGGTATCAGGGCTTCCAGTTCTGTACGCCACCAGCTCCAGAACACCTTGATGCGACTGGCCACCAATAACAGCCTGCCTGCCTGTGTTCTCATCATCGGCCCTCCTCTGTCGGATCTCCCAACGGGATTTCAATCGGCAAGGCATGCTCCGGCGTCAGCCGCATCTGTGCACCCTGCCTCAACAGCAAGACAGCACGCCGTACCCGTACCCTCTCTCCCTGCCGGGCTTCCACATCCACGCGGTAGTGCAGCCCGCTGCGCCGCTCCGCACTATAGGGCGCCGCATTAAATGGCAACTCGGGGATCGGCTGCCCGGCTGCCCGCGCCTCTCGCCGCTGCCTGATATACTGACCAACCACATGCGGACTGGCGTTGGGCAGGGCCATCAACACCTCGAAGGACGCCAGCTTGGGGTTCACCGTCTGCACCCGTGTAGACAACGTCAGGTGAGGCAACATGTAGTGATAAACCTCGGGCGTTATGCCCAACACTCGGTTCAGCTCCTGCAGTGACACAAAGGGACGGTTACCGGGGCCTTCAGACCACCCTGCCGCTCGATACTGCTCGCTTTCGGCGCCATTGAGCCGTACCAGATCGTCAGCATCCCGCCAGTCTTCAATGGCCGCGACCAGCTGTGCCCGCAAACGGCTGTCTTCCTGCACCGGCACCAGCAAGGCATCCAGCAGCTCGGCCGGTGCCAGATTCAGGTCCAGCTTGCCGCTCTCATCCTGCAGCCGAACCCCGACCTGCATATCGTCGAGCCACATCCAGTGCACCTGGCCATCCGCCAGCCAGGCGCCGGCCGGTGGCTGCTGCAGGTTCCAAAGTGCCCAGGTCATGCCCGCATCATTCGCCAGCCCTGCCTGCATGCCGTACTCCAGGTTCAAGGTCTGTCGGCTGAAACTTCGTGCCCCCAAAGACAGGTTGGTCGCAATCAGGCTCAGCAAGGCCAGCACCCACAGCACGGTGACCAGGACAACGCCCCGGCATGGTTCTCGCCCTGCTCCTGACCGATCAACGCTGCCGCACTGCATGGTTGTATTCCTCCAGCACAATAGCCAGGGGCGGCCAATACCCCTTGACAGGGGGTGACTCCGACTCCGTCACCCTCACCTCAACCAGGCGTGGCAGGCGCGGCTGGTCAATCCAGTCCGAACGGACAACCGGGAGCTGATCCGGTTGTTCCCAGTACTGCATTTCCAGCTGCCCATCGCCCAAAGACATCAGTGGATATTCATCAATCTGGATATCCGCACCCTCCACTCCGACCTCATCGACGGCAAACAGCCGATTCCAGTCCACGGCTTCTTCCTGATCAAAGAGGCGGATCGCGAGCATCAGCATTGACCTCCCCTGTTCCTCTCGCTGGTACAGGCGGTACCAGTACAGCGCCCCGGACGGACCGCTGTCCCGTCCCGGAGCCATGAATATCAGCTCGTCACGATCCCCCCAAAACGTCGACAGCACCTCACCATTCGGGCCGCGTACTCGTCTGCTCAGAGCCTGTGATATCCAGTCGCGCAACCGCTGCTGCAGCAATGCCTGTTCACTGACCTGCTGCTGGTAGCGTTCGCTGCTGTCCCAGCTGCGGGTACTTAACCGCAAGCCACCGAACAACAGCATCATGATCAGCCCGGTCAACACCAGCGCGATCAGCAGCTCTATCAACGTAAATCCTCGCGCGGCCGACCGACTCATGACGCGACCCCCAATCTCAGGGTCGTCAGCTGTACGGCGATAGCCTCACCTCGGTACACCGTCAGCGTGATGCGATAGACTTGGCCGCCTGCATCCATTTGCGCCTGCCCCCGTTCGGGCCAGGTGAACGCGCCGACCTCCAGCGACCAGTGGAAGTCGCCCCGCTCAAATGCGCCCTGCTCAGTGCCCGGCACCAGGTTGCGCCGCGCCAGAATTCGATCCAGCTGAGAACGCCCCAGCATCAGTGCCTGCTGTCGCTCGGCCGCACGCATGCCGATATTCAGTGCTTGTGCATTGAGTCTCATCACCACCCCCAACAGAGCGGACAGAATGACAAAGGCCACCAGCACCTCCAGTAGCGTGAAACCGGCACTGCGCGACGGATGGTCAGCCATCAATCACCACCCTGCCCGTCAGGGCTTCAACCTGAATCCTATACGGGCGCTCTCCCGTCCGGCTCAGGGTCAAGGTTCCGCCGCTGCTGCTGCCATCCGGATAAAACACCAGACTCGGTGCAGCCATCCCCTGCTCGCTTCCCCCCGGAGCGGCCGCGACGGTCAGCATCACCTGAATCCCGTCCGGCCAGGGCAATACTTCTGATGCATTCAGACGGTATGAGTGCTGCTCGGCCACCACTTCCAGAGTTTGCGCTTCAAACCGAACCAGCGCCTCGCTGCGTCGCTCACGCAGCAGGGCCGCGCTCTGTTGAGCAAACCCCTTCAGCTCCGCGCCCGGCAGTACCTTGCCGATATTCGGGGCGACCAGAGCCAGCATCAGCGCCGCAATCACCAAAACCACCAGCAGCTCCAGCAGTGTCATGCCCACCAGATACGCCCGACAGCGGGCATTAATCCCAGCTGCGCACATCCTGACTCTCCCCTTCACCGCCCTCACGTCCGTCGGCGCCCATTGAATAAAGGTCGTACTCACCGTGTTTGCCCGGATACTGGTAGTGATAGTCATTCCCCCAGGGATCCTTGCGTACGACGCTTTTCTTCAGATAAGGGCCATTCCAGTTGCGCGTACCATTGGGCGCACTGACCAGTGCTTCCAGTCCTTCACCGGTACTGGGGTAGGCGCCCACCTCCAGCCGGTACAGATCCAGTGCGGCTCCCAACTCTTCGATCTGAAGTGCAGCGGTTCGTGTTTTCGAACTGCCAACATGACGTAATACCTGAGGTCCGACCAGACTGGCCAGCAGGCCCAGAATCACCAGTACAACCAGCAACTCCAGCAGCGTAAAACCCGCCTGACATGAACCCGAACATCGATTCTGTCGTTGCATGACATTAACCTCGCAAGTTCAAAGCGGTAGCTCGTTGATCGACATGATGGCCACCAGAATCGACATAATGATGCCGGCGATCATCAACCCGAGACCGACTATCATCAGCGGCTCCAGCACCGTCAGCATGCGCTGGATACTGACGCCGACCTCGCGGTCATACAGATCGGCAACTTTCAACAACATGGCATCCAGCCGTCCGGTTTCCTCACCAACCCGAATCATCTGAATCGCCAGCAGCGGCATACAACCACTGGCTTGCAGGGGATCAGCCAAACGACGACCGGCGCGGACCTCTTCGGCCGCCTGACGCACCCATTCGGCCAATTGCCGGTTACTCAGCGTATCCCCTGCGATCGCCAGGGCGCTGACCATGGGCACGCCCCCACGCAGCAACGTACCCAGACTGCGGCTGAAACGAGCGGTTTCCAGCTGCCGACTCAACTCGCCGATCCAGGGCAGTTCCAGCTGTAACCGGTCTCGGCTGCGACGCACTTCGGGATTGCGCAGATAGCGTTTCAGCCCGATACTCGCCAACACCATGCCGATCAGGACGAACGGACCGAACACCTGAACGAAATCCGCCATGGCCATCACGACGCGTGTCGCCAGCGGCAGCGCCTGCCCCATATCGGCGAACAGCTGCTCGAACTGGGGAATGACATAAGTCAGAATGATGATCAGGGAGAGGATGGCGACCAGCAGCAGAATCATTGGGTAGAGCAGCGCCGACATTACCTTCTCGCGTAGCGCCTGGCTGCGCTCCAGATAGGCCGCCATGTCTCTCAGCCCTTCATCCAGACTGCCCGCACTTTCCGCTGCATGCACCATGCTGACGTAAAAGGACGAAAACCGGCCATCCTGCTCCTCCAGTGCCTTCGACAGCGAACGGCCCTTCTGTACCCCGCTCTGAATACGTTTGAGCAGCGCCTGCTGTTCCGGCTCCGGGCTGACCTGCAACATGATGCTCAGCGCCCGATCGAGTGACAGCCCCGCATGCATCAGTTCCGCCAGCTCCTGAGTAAACTGATACACACGCTGCTGGGCCTGTCCCTTGCGCTCCAGCGTCAGCCAACGACTGATGTCCGTCCCCTGCCCTGCGGGCTCTATGCGCAACGGAATCAGACCCTTGACCTGCAATTGGCGCACCACACTGTCGCTGTCTCGCGCTTCCAGCTCTCCCTTGAGCTCTTCACCCTCCTGAGTCAGCGCGAGATACGTGAACTGGGCCATGATCAATTACTCCTGCGTGACGCGAATCACTTCTTCCAGGTTAGTCAGCCCCTGCACTGCCTTCATGCAGCCATCTTCATACATGCTGCGCATCCCCGCCGCCCGTGCGGCAGCCTGCATCCGCCCCGCATCCGCATGGTCCAGAGCCAAGCGGCGGATCTCGTCATTCATCTGCAGCAGCTCATGAATCACCAGACGCCCGTAATAGCCCGTACCCTGACAATGTTCACATCCGGCTGCACGCCACAGTTGTACCGGGCGCCCGGCTGGCGCGAAGCGTGCCAATTCCATATCGCGTTCCAGCTCCGGCCGGGCATCATGGGCCTCTCGGCAATGAGGACAGAGCTTGCGCACCAGACGCTGGGCCAGCACTGCATTCAGGGTTGACGTCAGCAGGTAGTCTTCTACCCCCATTTCCAGCAAACGGGTGATACTGGACACCGCATCATTGGTATGCAGCGTTGACAGCACCAGGTGGCCCGTCAGCGCCGATTGCACACAAATACGAGCGGTTTCAAGGTCTCGTGTTTCCCCGACCATGATCACGTCCGGGTCCTGACGCACGATGGAGCGCAAGGCATTGGCAAAGGACAGTCCGATGGAGGACTGCACCTGAATCTGATTGATACCTTCCAACTGATATTCCACCGGATCTTCCACGGTAATCAGTTTGCGCTCGTGGGTGTTGAGCTGATGCAGGGCGGTATACAGGGTAGTTGTCTTGCCGCTGCCGGTCGGGCCGGTCACCAGGATCATGCCGTTGGGAATCGCCAGCAGTTCATCCAGCTGACGGCGGCAGTCCTCGGTAAATCCCAGCGACTCGAAATCAAAGGAGATGCTTTCGCGATTGAGCAAACGCAGCACGACACTTTCACCGTGCATGGTAGGAACGGTGGATACACGCATATCCAGGTCCTTGCCCTGAACCCGCATTTCGATACGCCCATCCTGGGGCAAACGCCGTTCGGCAATGTTCAACCGAGCCATGATTTTGACGCGCGAAATCACCGCCGGCGAAAGCTGCACCGGCGGCGCTTCACTATCCTGCAGCACTCCGTCGATGCGATAGCGCACTTTCAGCTGATTTTCGAACGGCTCGATATGGATATCGGAGGCACGGGCCGCCACGGCGCGTTGGATAATCAGATTGACCAGACGAATCACCGGTGCGCCACTGGCCATGTCCAGCAGCTCTTCCAGACTTTCTTCCTGCTCCTCCGCAGGCGACACATCGGCCAGGATATCGCCCATCTGGCTCTGGCCTTCGCCGAACAGCTGATCCAGCACCGGCATCATTTCCGAGCCCAAAGCCAAACGGGGCTGCACCGGCAGATCCCGTGCCATGGCGACGGCATTGATCACGAACGGGTTGAGCGGATCAGACATGGCCAGTGGCAAGCAGCCATTTTCGATCTGCAACGGCAGTACCTGATGCTCTCGCATGAAGCGCTCGCTCAGACCCGGCGCAGGGTCACAACGCTCGCTCAGTATCGCAGCGGACACCAGAGGTTCATGCAGATATTCTGCCAGCGCAGTGGCCATGTCACGCTCGGACACAAGCCCCAAACGAACCAGAAGAGTCGGCCAAGACAGAGGCTCGACCTGGGAAGTGCGCATTTGCGTTACGCGTTCAATATCACTGCGGCTGACCAGGCCTGCGCTGATCAGCCGGTCTACAAACACCCCTTCAGGGTCCTGCTGCCGGGAAGTTGCCACATCTGTCATTTCATTCCTCCTCGTCTGCTGCTGCAGACTCAGAGTATGAAAATGGTACCAACCTGCCTGTTTTAAGTACCCCCTGAACGCACCGCCATTACGCTTTGCACGCTACGTCTATCCAATACTATAGACACTAATCGAACAACTGTTAGGCAAGTGGAGTGTATATTTTTCGATACGACACAGGTCCGAGACCACCCTGTTGCAATACGTTAACAACACATCGGCAGCCTCTGACAAGAGAGTGATTACAGCTCTTCGGTGGGGGGACAGTCACCGAAGATACGCTGCTTGCAGACGGCACAGCGATCCGGCTCCAGCTGTGCGATCAGAGCGGCAATGGCCGAGCGCGGCGTTTCATGGAAACGCTGCTCCCCCAAAAGCTTGAGCGCCCCCGTTCGCTCCAACTCATCCACCACCGTGCCCTTCAGTGAGCTGAACAGAATATCGCCGCTCATCATATGCAGGCGATTAATCTCCTGATGCAGCATTTCCACTCCGGCCACATCGATGAAATTGATCCCCTTGCCAATCAAAAGGATGTGTTTCACTCCGCTGCCCGGAGCTGTCAAGCGGCGAATCTCCTGCTGAACATGGTCCACGGCACCAAAGAACAGCGAACCATCCACACGGATGATTTTCAGCTGCGGACACTCTTCCAGCTGATAACGCCGAATATTACGGATATGGCGACGCTCGCTCTGCTGCAATGGCGCCACCTGAGTAACGCGAGGTTGGGATGTACGGCGCAGGTAGAGCGCC
The DNA here is from genome assembly GCF_013868415.1 of Marinobacterium marinum. GTDB lineage: Bacteria > Pseudomonadota > Gammaproteobacteria > Pseudomonadales > Balneatricaceae > Marinobacterium > Marinobacterium marinum. Next base: position 88,815 of record NZ_JACEMT010000036.1, read on the forward strand.
AGTGACAGCATGACGCCGATATAAATGGCGAACTCCAGTTCAACCAGCAGCGTCGACAGCAGGGTTACCAGCAGAATTGCCGCTTCGGCACGACTGCTGGACAGGATGTGGCGTATGCTCTTGAAATCAATCAGACTCCATGCAATCAGCAGGATGGAACCGGCCATGACGGCCAAGGGAAGACGAGCCGTCAACTGTGGTACCGCCACCACGACCAGAGCCAACAGTATGGCGGCAAACACGGCTGCCATCGGCGTACGGGCACCCGCATCATAATTGGCTCCCGAACGGGTAAATGAACCGGTACTGGCATAACAGGCAAAAAAGCTGCCAACCACGTTGGACAAACCCTGCCCGATAAACTCCTGATTACCATCGATCTGCTGATGCGAGCGTACGGCAATGGCACGCGCAATCGACACCGCTTCAATCAACCCCAGCAGCGCCACCGCCAACGCACCCGGCGCCAGCATTTCCAGAGTGGCAAAGGAAAATTCCGGCAGCTCCGGCTGCGGCAAGTCACCCGGCAAGGCCCCCACGTATGCCACCGCATTCCCGGCCGGATCAAGCCAGTAGCAGAGCAGACTGCCGACGCCCATGCCCATCAACAGGTGCGGCCACTTGCGGTTAAGCCTGCGCACGAGGACGGCCACCACCAATGTTGCCAGCCCCGCCTGCAAGGCTACCGGGTTCAGCCCAGCGAATTCGGCCATCAAGTGTTCCAGGGTCGCCAGCACTGACAACCCGTCGGGCAGCTCTACCCCGAACAGATGTTGAAGTTGACTGACGGCAATCAATATCGCGGCTCCGGCAGTGAAACCGATCACCACCGTGTGAGAAATGAAGTTGACCAGACTGCCCATACGGAACAGCCCCAGCATCAGCTGAATCAGCCCCGTCAGCAGGGTCAGGCTGATCACCAACCCCACATACTGCCCAGTGGAAAAATCACCCAGCCCGCTGACAACACTCATGACCACGATCGACAGTGCTGCCGTCGGGCCCGAAACAAGATGCCAGGACGATCCGAACAGAGAGGCCACCACCGCCGAAACCATGGCAGTATAGAGGCCGTACTCGGGCGGCAGTCCGGCAATAAAGGCGTAGGCCACGGCTTGCGGCAACACCAGCACCATGCCGGTCAGCCCGGCGATGAAGTCGGCTTTCAGGTTGTCCGACGTGACCCGGTCACGCCAGCGCAGAAAGGGTAACAGTTTGTCGGTCAGGGCTGACATCAAACGGAATCCACACAGCTCATCGAAGTGGGCGTTATAGTGGCAGTTTCAGGGGTAATAAACAAAAAGACACTCGCCATAAAGGCGAACGCAGAAGGAGATGGCGCATACCGGCGGCAGACGCCGCCAGTATGCGAATGCCGCGATCAGGCCGCCGGCAGAGGAACAATCAGGACCGGACGCTTGGAGTGTGTCAGGGTCTTGGTTGCGGTGGAGCCCATCAACATCTGCCCCAGGGCGCTATGCTTACGGGTTCCCATGACGATCACATCCGCCTTGATTTCGTCGGCGATCTCAAGAATCTTGCGCCAGGGCGTGCCTTCTTCCACACGGGCATCAATGTTCTTGAGACTGAGAACTTCATGTTCTTCCAGTTCATCGGCACAGAAGCGCTCAATACGATCACGAATACGCTCGCTCAAGGCTTCAACGCCCTTTTTCAGCATGTCGTCAATCTCTTCCTGCTCCATCATGTTGCTAAGCACACTGCGGGTTGTGCCCGACAGAGACTCAATCACATGCAGGTAAGTAATCTGCGACTCGGCATAATGCCCACACAGGCTTACGGCCGCACGAAACGCGGGGCGAGAGCCCTTTTCAAGATCAGAGACGTACAGAATTTTTTTCACATCATGGAACATACTTCTACTCCTCTACCCACGCAGAACGGACAAAGTCGCACCGCTTAGCGGTACAGCATTTCCGGCAGGAACAACGCGATCTGAGCGACAAACACGATCAGCATCAGGCGCACGATATCGGCACACCAGAACGGGGTTACGCCCTTAAAGATGGTGCCCGTTTTCACATCCCTTAATACTGCACTGAGTACGAACACATTCATACCCACCGGCGGAGTGATCAGACTGATCTCGGTCACGACCACGACAACGATTCCGAACCACACCAGGTCATAGCCCAGACTGGCCACCAGCGGGTAGAACACCGGCACCGTCAACAGCATCATCGACAGGCTTTCGAACACCATGCCCAGCACGATATAGATGCCCAGAATCGCCAGGATCACACCCATCGGCGGCACATTCATGGAGGACACCAGCTCCAGCAGCATCGTCGGTAGACCGGCACGGTTAATGAAGTCGGAAAAGATCAGGGCACCGATCACCACCGCAAACAGCATTGCCGAGGTCCGCGCCGTATCGGCCAGCGTCTCGAACAGGTTGCGCAGGGTCATGCGGCCACGGAACAGGGTAATCAGGAAGGCACCACCGGCACCGATGCCGGCCGCTTCGGTCGGAGTGAAAATCCCCAGATAGATACCACCCATGACCACCGTGAACAGTACCAGGACACCCCAGACGCCTTTCATGGCCTGCAGGCGTTCCGGCCACTCGGTCTTTTCACCGGCCGGACCGGCACTGGGATCACGCCAGACCACATAGCGCACCGCCACCAGGTACAACAGGATACCGAGAAGGCCCGGTATGAAGCCGGCCGCGAAGAGTTCACGAATGGAGGACTCGGTCAACAGACCGTAGATCACCAGGATCACGCTGGGCGGAATCAGGATACCCAGGGTGCCGCCGGCGGCAATGGAAGCCGTGGCCAGCGCGTCGGAATATCCGTACTTGCGCATCGGCGGCATCGCCACCTTGGACATGGTGGCGGAGGTCGCCAGGCTGGAGCCACAGATGGCGGAAAAACCGCCACAGGCCACAACAGTTGCCATCGACAGGCCGCCCTTGCGGTGGCCCAGAAAGGCGTTGGACACCGCATAGAGTTCCTGAGACAGGCCCGAGCGAGTGACCAGGTTACCCATCAGGATAAACAGCGGAATCACCGACAGGCTGTATTCCTGCACGGTGTCGATCACGCGGTTGGACGCCATCGACAGCGCCCCGGTCCAACGGAAGTTGGCAATATTGCTCAGCTCCAGGCCCTGCAAAAAGGCAAAGCCGAAGAAGCCGACGATCCCCATGGCAAATGCAATCGGCATCCGCACCACGATGATCAGAAACAGGAGAACGGCAAAGCCGATCAGAACTACGGACATAATCGAGATACCTGTATCCGGTTCGGGTTAGTCTTGATCCTGAAACAGGATGCGATAGACGCCATAGGTGATCATGCCAAGGGCCGTGGCCCAGCTCATGATCGCGATGTACTGCACGATGTAACCGCTCGGCATCGCCAGAAACTCGGTCACGACACCTCGACGAATGGAGCGTTCGCCCAACTCGAAGATACGCAGTGCCAGAAAGTACAGGGACGATGACATGACCAGCGCCGCCAGCAACGACAGTACCTTGACGATCTTCGAACCCAGAAAACGGTCCAGCAGGTCAACCACGATATGACCGCCCCGCCAGGTTATGACCGGCATCGCCGCAAACACCATCACCGCCAGACCGATCTCGGTCATCTCGGTGCCGCCATGAATGGGACTGTTAAACAGATAACGGCCAAAAACGTCGACACAGGTCAACGCCATCAGAAAGAACAGTACGCTTGCCGACACCACTTCGAGAAAAAAGGCCAGCCAACGGACCGGCCCCTTCTCGTCATAGTGCGCTTTCAACCAGGCACCAAACGACATGGATTACTCCTGCTTTTGCGCTTCGTACTCACG
>NZ_JACEMT010000037.1 GCF_013868415.1 Marinobacterium marinum
GTGATCGGCGCGTGGTCCGGGTAGAAGTAGTCTCCGCCGCAGAACACCTCGTTGCGGTTGCCGGACGGATCAAAGAAGTAGATCGTCTGGCCATGGGTAATGCCGTGGCGGGTCGGCCCGATATCGATGGAGGTATCGGTCATGGAGATCAAGTCACCGGCACGCAGCACATCTTCCCAGGTTTCAAGGAAGAACGAGGCATGGTGAAACTTGCCCGGCTCAGGGTGATCGATAAAGGCGATGTCATGCGCCTTCATGCTGGTAGTCAGGAACTGTGCCACTCGCTTGCCGTCCGGCGTCATGATCTGTTCGCACAGGTCAAAGCCCAGCACCTCACGGAACAGGTCCAGGGTCTGGTCCAGCTCCGGGCCGTACAGCAGGCAGTGGTCAAACCGCTGCGCCTTCATGCCCTTGAGATCACGGGGCCAGGCTTCCGGGTTGTGATTGCCGACGCCGTAACGACCGGTCTGTTCCTTGTTGGCAAAGAGTTCAAAGTAATGCCCGGTCGGTGCCTGAAAGCGGATTCGGCGACCACAGCCCTTGAGTTCCTCGGCCGGGATCTCTTCAACGCCACAGCCGAACGCCAGCAACTCCCGGTTCAGGCGATCAACCACCTCCTCGTTCAGGCACTTGAAGCTCATGAAATCCATGCCGGCTTCATCGGCTTCTCGCAGCACCACCGAGAACTTGTCCACTTCGGTCCAGCCCTTCAGGTAGACACGGCCCTGCTCGTCGCGATCCGTTTCGATCAGCCCCATCAGCTCGACATAATGGTTAACCGCTTCTTCCAGATCCAGCACACGAATTTGTACATGTCCGGGACGCATTACACCTTTTTTCATCGGGTTACCTCATCGTTTTCTTATAGATTGTTTTCACGATATCGTTGCTGCCCTAGCCCACGGCATTGGGCAGCATCAGAGACAGGGACGGAATCGTAATAATCAGCACCAAGCGCACGATATCCGCCAGCCAGAACGGCGTGACGCCACGAAAAATGGTGGACAGTTTCACGTCAGGCACAACCCCTCTCAACACAAACACGTTCATGCCCACCGGTGGCGTAATCAGGCTGATCTCGGTCACGACCACCACCAGAATGCCGAACCAGATCAGGTCGAACCCCATCGCTTCGACCATCGGGTAAAACACCGGCACCGTCAGCAGTATCATGGACATGCTCTCAAGCACACAGCCCAACAGCAGGTAAACGCCCACCAGAATCAGGATCACCGTAAAGGGACTGAAGCCGGATTCCAGAACCCAGTCTTTCAGCATCATGGGCATGCCGGTGAGGTTGATGAAGTTGGAAAAAATCACCGCACCAATAACCAGGAAAAACAGCATGGCCGTTGTACGTGCAGCGCCCGTCAGCGAGCGCTGAAACATGGTGAAATTCAATTTCCCGCTGAACAATGCGATCAGGAAGGCCCCCGAAGCCCCGATACCGGCGGCTTCCGTCGGCGTGAAAATCCCGGCATAAATCCCGCCCATAACGATGATGAAGATCAGGTTGATCCCCCAGATACCCCGCATGGACAACAGGCGTTCCTTCCAGCTGGAGCGCTTGCCCGCCGGTCCGATTTCCGGTTTCAGGCGTACGGCAAACACCACGGCCAACATGTATAGAATGACCCCGATCAGCCCCGGTAATAAACCGGCGATGAACAGCTTGCCAATATCGCTTTCCGTCATCAGGCCATAGATCACCAGAATCACGCTGGGAGGAATCAGAATCCCCAGCGTTCCTCCGGCCGCAATCGCGCCAGTCGCCAGGCTATCGGAGTATTTGTACTCCCGCATGGAGGGCATGGCGACACGAGACATGGTGGCTGCAGTTGCCATCGAGCTGCCGCACACGGCCGAAAAAGCACCGCAGGACACGACCGTCGCCAGCGCCAGGCCACCCTTGAAGTGGCCCAGAAATGCATTGGCTGCCCGGTACAGCTCCTTGGACATGCCTGATTCCGTAATCAGATTACCCATCAACAAAAACAGGGGCACGACCGATAGTCCATACGCCAGCCCCGTATCGAAGGCAGTTGACGCTATCATGTTCAAGGCCGTATCCCAGCCACGCGGGTTGCCGTAGGTCACCTGCTGCACCAGAGCAAAGCCGACCACACCCACAATACCCATCGCGACTCCCAGGGGCACACGAGCCAGAATCAGCATCATCAATGCTGCAAAACCAATCAGACTTGCTTCCATTAAGGCTCTCCTGTCGATGTTTTGCCCGGGCGGTTGGAGAACAGTTTGGCCATCAGTGCCAGGGTGGCCACCGATGTCGTCACCGCCATCAGAAATGCCAGCCAGGCATAGGGGATCTGCAATACCGCCGTTGTATCTTCGTAACGCAGCACCTTGAAGGCGAGCCTCCACAGCACCCAAGAGAAGATGCCAAACGCCAGCACATTGATCAGCCCAACCAACCAGTACTGGATCAGACGCACCCGGTCACTGAGCGCCGCGTCGAGGATGTCCACGGCTATGTGGCCACCCTCCGCCGTGATCAACGGCAACCCCAGAAAGATGACCGCTGCCAACATCAACTCCGTCACCTCAAAGGCACCTGTCACGGGAGTTGAAAACAGGTAGCGCCCCAGTACGTCAACCAGGGTCAGCGCCATCATCAAAAACATGACCAGGGCTGCCGTTCCACTCAGCAGGGTTTTGACCGCTCCCTCTCCACGTGACAACCAGCCACGACTCTGTGTACGAGTTGAGCTCATCTTTCACCTCAGCGCGTCTGTGTCAGACTCTGGTCCAGCTGATGGCTCTGTGCACGGAACGCCTCCAGTGCGGCGCGACCATCAACCCCCTGCTCATCCGCTACCTTCAGCCACGCCTCTTCCATCGGTGCACTGGCCTGACGAATTTCAGTCAGGAAGGCATCCGGAGCCGTCACCACTTCATTACCGTTTGCACGAATCGCTTCAAGTCCCTTGGCATCCTGGGTATCCCACATGCGTCCTGCCAGTCGTGCAAAAGCCTCGCCCGATACCGATTCGATCGCTTTTCGATCTTCTTCCGGCAGGTCTGCAAAGCGATCACGGTTCATAACCAGATAAAAACTGAAGTTGTGGGTTCCGCCAGGGACCAGCGTGGTGTGCGTCAGCTTGTCTTCGATATTGAAGGCTACGACGGATTCATGCGGAAACAGCGTGCCGTCGGCTACGCCACTGGAAACCAGCTCGTAACTGCTGGAAGAGGGTTTCTGGATAGAAACCGACCCCAGTGCAGAGGCCAGGTCACTGGCAACACCGCCACCGACGCGCAATTTCAGCCCCTTCATATCTTCGGCAGACTGAACCGTTCGCTTGCTGTTATGAATATGACCCGGACCGTGTGTGAACAGACCCAGCAGTTTGACATCCTTATGTTCACCGGCCGGCTTCAGATATTCGTTGTACACGTTCCAGTAGGCGACCGAAGTTGCTTCCGCACTATTGCCCCCAAACGGGAACTCGACCATTTTGTACAACTTGAAACGTCCCGGCGTATAACCGTGTCCGCCGTACGTAATATCGGCCTGTCCCTCACGGGCGATATCGTAATGCACCTTCGGATGGCCCAGGGACGATGGCAGGATAATGACCTTGACACGGCCGTCCGTGGCTTCTGCAACGCTGGCCGCCCAGGGTTTCATTACGTCTTGTACCAGTGGATGTCCGGACGGCAGCCAGGATGACATGGTCAGGCGGGTTTCGGCCTGCGCAGTGGAGGCCAGTAGTGCAACTGTTGCAGTCGCTGCAACGCGGAGAATCGTTTTCATTTTTATAGTCTCCCGATTGGGTTTTTATTCCGGTTCAAAACCGGTTATACGCCCTGAGCACAACCCTCAGGACGCCAGGTCTGCAAATCAGATATCCAGAACCAGACGACTGCTCTTGGCGCGCGAGCAACAGAGCGCAATCTGGTCGTTATCCTCTTTCTCCTCCTCGGTCAGGAAGTGATCGCGATGATCCGGCGTGCCTTCGCTGACATCACAGATACAGGTGCCGCACACGCCCTCTTCGCAGGACATCTGTACTCGTACGCCAGCCGCCTTCAAGGCACTGGCAATGCTTTCCTCGGGACCCACCTGTACGGTGACATCACTGGCCTCGGCATAGACTTCAAACGCCTCACCACTGATATCAACATCCGCGTTGAAGTACTCGAAATGAACCTGCTGATCCGGCAGTCCCGCCGCCTTGCCCTGCTCAATGACCCAATCCATGAATCCGCCCGGACCACACACGTACAGGTGAGTGCCCGGCCGTGCCGCTGCCAAGGACTTCGGGTCGATTCGTCCGCCCGCCTCCACATCATCAAAATGCAGGACCAGACGGTCGCCGAACGCCTGCCGCAACTCATCCAGAAAAGCCGCTCGGCTTTCACTGCGACAGCAATAATGCAGCTCGAAGGAGTTGTTCGCCGCCTGCAGGGCGTAGGCCATCGCGATCATCGGCGTAATACCGATCCCGCCGCCAATCAGCACACTGTGCTCAGCCTCCATCGCCAGCGGGAAATGGTTGCGTGGCGCACTGATCTGCACCTCAGCGCCTGCTTTCAAATCGGCATGAATGCTGCGGGAACCACCTCGCGAATTCGGGTCATTGAGAATGCCCAAACGATAGGTCGTGGCGCCGGGAGCGTTACTCAATGAATACTGGCGGATCAGGTCCGGTCCCAGCACTACATCAATGTGCGCGCCCGCTTCAAATGCGGGCAAGGAGCTGCCGTCAGCCGCTGCCAGTTCGAACACTGCGATATCGTCGGTGTGATCATCGCGCCGCTGTACTCTGGCGTTAATGAGCGTATTTTCGATACTAATCGTCATAATGGTTGCCTCAGCGCATGAACAAGCCGCCATTGATATCCCAGGTGGTACCCGTCGCAAAAGCGGCTTCCGGACGAGCCAGCTGCACGACCATGTCTCCTACAAAATCGGCTTCGCCCAACTGTCCGACCGGAATGGCTCCCAGCAGCCCCGTCAACCGTTCTTCGGGTACCAGCGCCTTCACCATGGGCGAGTCGATCGGGCCTGGCGCAATCGCATTCACGGTCACGCCTCGTCCGGCCAGCTCCTTGGCAAACACCTTGGTCAGGGTCACAATGCCGCCCTTGGACGCGGCATAGTGCGCACCAGTTGATGTGCCACCGTTCTGCCCCGCCAGCGAAGCCATGTTGATGATGCGGCCATAGCCCTGCTCGGCCATGTATTGCCCCACCACCTGACAGCCAGAGAAGGTGCCTCCCAGATTGATATTCACGACCTCGGCAAACTCCTGTGCACTGATATCCATGACCGGCGTCGCGCGGGTCACCGCCGCATTGTTCACCAGTACATGCAAGGCCCCCCAGTGCTCCAGCGTAGCGCGCAAAGCCGCGTCAAAGTCCTCACGACAGGCCACATTCAAGCCCAGAGGCAGAACCTGTGTGCTTTCGGGGTCCAGTGCAGCCGCAGCCTGTTCGGCCGCCTCTCGGTTCACGTCGGTCAGCACCACCCGGTAACCGGCCAGCAGCAAACGAGCGGCGATACTGTAACCCAGCCCCTGGGCGGCACCGGTTATCAATGCGATCTGAGGTGTTGTCAGGTTAGCCATGCCACACCTCCTCAGAAAATGAAGCTGACAGTGCGCAAGAAGCTGTCGGCATGCATCAAACGCACGACCTTCCCGGCCAGACGGTAACCGTCACCTGTCGGCTGCAAGCGGTATTCCACATCGGCCGGGTAGGTCACCAGTTTGCCGTGGCGCATTTCATTCAGTGTCATGGCACAGCGTGCAATTACCAGGTCGTCACCCGCTTCCAACACCCGCACCCGAGAGACCATCCGGATCGTATTGCCGGTCGAGTTGGCCGACACGGACTCGCCATTTTCCAGACGTGCCACGCGCATGCTGCGCATGTCGGCATCATCCAGGGCAAGATTCAGGGTGTCTTCGTAGTTACCATCCGCATTGAATTCGGCCGGCACGATGTACAGTCCGTCCTCATTCCACAACTGCAGCCAGTCCTGATAACCCTTGTGATCCAGCAGATCGGACTCATGCCAGATGAAAGCCGTCACATCATTAAGTATCTGCGTCTGAGTGCTCATGATTACTTGTCCTCCCCTGCTGCCATCACTTTCTTGTACTGACGATAGGCACCGCGCATGCCGGTTTCGGAGCACACGGCTCCAGCCACATTGCCATCCGGGGATTGATGCAGGTTGTTCATGCCGCGATTGACCAGAATCCAGCCATCCTGTCCCGCCTGCGATCCTTTGTGTACACGCTCCCAGGCCTCACCGTCATCGGGGGTGCCGAATCCCATCGGTCCCTGGAAGTGCTCGTGCAACCGCATGCGTTTGCGGTTAAAGGGCGCCGGCGCACCTGCACCACCCAATGCCACATGCTGGATTTCAGTCTCGCCGACACTGACCGGACGCAAAACACGCAGAAAGGCCATGGAACAGGACACGTTCGGGAACAGATTGAGGTTGAAGCCCGTGCCGTGCGCCGCACGCACCAGCTTTTGCACTTCCTCTTCGGAGCGACCTTCGGCCCGCAGCTCATCTGCCAGCTTCTGGAAACGTGGCGGAATCGGCTGATCCAGGTTGTCTTCCAGATCCACCAATTCGGGGATCATCACCATGACACTATGGCCGTTCCCCAGGTCCTCAACAAAACCATCGCCATGCAGGAAATCGAAAATATCCGCCGTCGCATCATCCAGTGAGGTGATAAACGACTTATGAATAATCGGGAAATGGTAGGCATCCGTGGTGTTTTCCAGCTGGATCTTCCAGTTGCCCGGGAAGTTGAAACGATGTTCACCCAACACCTTGACCGGATAACCGCCCCCCTGCTTCATGAACAAGTCGATCCATTTCCGGGCTCCGCCCAAAAAGTCGTACAACGACTCCAAGTCTTCACGGTAGGTCGCAAAAACCAGGCCCTGATAGGTCTCAACCCGCAGGCGTTCCAGAGGCAGTTCATTCTTGTCCAGAACACCTTCATATTCTTCCGGTTTTGGCAGTGCACGCAGCGCACCATCCAAGCCGTAGCCCCAGCCATGATAGGGGCAGGTAAAACTTTTGGTCTTGCCCTTGCGTCCCTCGCACACCGTCGCACCACGATGGCGGCAGCGATTCTGCAGCACATGCAGGTTCATCTTGCGATCACGGCTCAGGATAACCGGCTGACGCCCGACCCACGCGGTCTTGTAACACCCGGCATCAGGCACTTCACTTTCATGACCGACATATACCCAGGTGTTGTTGAATACCTTGTCCAGCTCTTCTTCAAAAATGGCCGGGTCTGAATAGAGGGCCTTATGCACTCGGCCCTCTTCAACCATTTCAGCCGCTTTCAAGCTGATGTTCTGCATCTCGATCAGTTCACTCATGGTCTTGCTCTCTTTATTCTTGATCGGCCGGCATGATGATTGCCGCCGCGACGCTTATTCTTCTTCAGGTACCGGCAACGGCTGCGGGTTATCCCAGGGCGTGTGCACCGGTCGATTAAAGCGACTCGTGGTACAGAAATGTGCAATCTTCCACTTCCCGCCTTCCCGGCGGAAACGCACATCCAGCAACGCACTGCTCAACTGGGAGCGCCCGTCTGCAAAAGTGGCGGTCTGCAACAGCACCCAAGTGCCTGCGGCATCATTTTCACTCTCGACGTCTACCTTCTCGGAGGTCAGAAAATGCACATTGAGGGCAAAGTGAGCCGGTGGTCGGGTGTACTGCTCAAACATGGCACGCACCGCTTCCCGCCCTTCGCGACGACCAAAGGTGGCAGCATAGCGCTGGCCCCTTCCTTCCCAGATGGCGTCCGCCGTAAACAGCGCGACCAACGGTTCCAGGTCAAACCCTTCATCCAGGTAGTCACACAGCTGCATGTATTCATGCAGGCAGGCGCTCACCTCTCGTGCCGCTTCAAGCGCATTCACGCGACGACGCAACTGCTCCAGCTCACTCATATCGGCCGCCTCAGCTCCGCTGTACGATCAGTTCACGACCGATACGCGCTTCAACCTTGGCATAACGCCAGAGCTTGTAAGGCCCCTGACCGACTTCCGTGCTGCGGAACAGGTTGCAACAGGCCACCACGCGATCGTAATCGGCCACATCGGCCAGCAGGTAGGTCGTCCAGGGATATCCGGCTGAAGGACCGACCATGCTCTGGTCATCGTCCATGTTGCCAATCACTTCAACGCCGTCCATGTCGTGGATTGCGTTCCACATTTCTCCGAATGCCGCCCAGACTTCGAGCTGCTCATCGCGCGGCGCATCCATAAAGTTCTGGTTGATGCCCATACAGAAGAGAACGCGCAAAGGTTTGTTGTCACTCATGGTGTATCTCCTTGTTATTGTTCAGTTACAGATAACCCGGCAGAGGGTCGTGGCCGAAAAACATGGCCCCCGCATTCTTGAGGGTGATGGCCCCCATAAATGCGTGCTGGGTACACATCATGGAATCACGCAGGATTCGGGATAGCGGATGATCGTTATAGGTGCCGGTCATCCCCGTCACCTGATAAGTTGAGCGGATGGCTTCGGCACATTCGTGGGCCAGATTGGTGGTCGCCAGGCGTACCAGATTGACCTGATCACGTCCGGGCTCCCCCCCCGCCTTGATTCGATTCCAGGCATCTTCAGTGGCTTCATAGAAAAAGGCGCGGGAAGCACGTACTTTCGCCTCGGCTCTGGCAATTTCGATCTGGACATATTCACGCTCACCCAGGTTGGGTGCGCCGGTCACGGACTTGCGCCCTGCGGCCATGGCCTGTACTACATCCAGCGCCTCTCGCGCCAGACCGGCCGTGGTTACGGACAATACCTGTGCCGCAAATGCCAAAGAGGGATAACGGAAGAAATCGGAATCGATATTGGGCTTGCCGCCGCGCACGAAGGTCCATTCCTCCGGCACGAAGACCTCTTCCACAACCAGATCGTGACTCCCCGTCCCCACCATGCCGATGACATCCCAGTTAGGCTCGATACGCACCTTGTCTGCCGGCATCACCGCCATGCGCGGCAAGGGTTCACCGCTGTCCGGCTGAATCCCAACACCGATCAGAGAGGCTCCCATACAGCCGCTGCCAAATTTCCAGCGGCCATTGACAATGAAACCACCGTCAACCTTCCGAGCGGGTTGAGTCGGAAAAATGCCACCGGCAAATACAACATTGGGGGTTTCGGACCAGACCTTATCAACCGTATTCAGTGGCAAGGCCGCCAGGTAGGCCGGGTTCATGCCAAAACTGGCCACCCAGCCTGCAGAGCCATCCGCTGCCGCCAGCGCTTCAACCATCTGCAAAAATTCCACCGGACTGCGCTCGTCACCCCCCAACGCCTTGGGAACCATCGCCCGGTAGACGCCGATGTCCTTGAAGGACTCGATGATGTCCTGGGAGATATATCGCTGGCTCTCGAACTCCTGCCGGCGCGCACGCACCTCGTTCAGCAGGGCATCGAATACGGTCTCCCCGCCCCAGAGGGATTTATCGATTTGATAACCAGGCATATTGCTCGGCTCCCTTGTGTTGTTGTCTTTATTTTCAAGAAGACGGCCTCACCACTGCCATCGCCTTCACTGGGCAACTGATTGCATGCCGCCGGAGGTTCCCAAGGCTTGCACCACTGACCTCTCAAGATGCAACAAAGAATTTCACCTATCACTTGATTCGTCAACTAAATGAAATCTCCGTATCCAATGATTTTCATCAAAAAACAACCAATACGTAAAAATACCCACAACACACCCAAAAAGACCAAAATCCAACAAAATCGACAAAAAACAGATAAAAAGACCACAAATTCACACAAAAAAACAAAATCAAGAAATTCAAAAAACATTGATCATGATCACAAAAAACCATTTCCGATATCTAAACATCCCACTAACGGGAGCTATAAATGCAACGTTCACGCCTTTATCCCAACAAAAATTTCATCAACTTCCCTTTAGCGATATACTTTCCTTATCAACCACCATGGCGCCTGCCTTCCTGACCTTCAGCCCCCATTCCGGAGACCCCTTTTAATGAGTACCAGACGCAAGATCGACATGTATGACCCGCTCAGCGACAACTTCAAACGCTGTGAATTTCCGTTTTATTGGGTTGCGCAGCTCGACGCTCTCTACACTCAGGAAATGGACAGGCTGCTTAAAAGGGTTGATATGGATATTCCGCGCTGGCGTATCATCATGATCCTGAAAGAGCATTCGGAACTGAGCATTTCGGAAATAGCCGGGCACGCGGTTGCAAAGCTGCCAACCACCACCAAAATCCTGTACAGGATGCGGGATGAGGGACTGGTATTATTGAAGACCTCCCCTGAAGACGGCCGTGTTACCCTGGTATCATTGACCGGCAAGGGGCTGGAGCGGCTGGAAGAAATTCGCGGCTCGGTAAGCCAGCTGTTCAGACGCAGCTTCAAGGGGCTAACCTCGGCTCAGATCGAACGCGCCAACACTCTACTGGCCAAAATGTACAACAACCTGACCCAGGGTGCTGACTAGACAAGCAGAGCACGACGCCTTCCGACACGCATAAAAAACCCCGGACATGCCGGGGTAAAAGATCTGTAGGGAGGGAGACCGTAACACAGGTCTGACCTACTAGACGTAGAGACTCAACCGTTGATCAGCAACTGTAATCCGGCCCCTGTATTGGAAATCGGTGCCACATAGTTGCGGTGTACTTCCTTGACATCACCCAGCATGCAGCCGCGCATCGCCAGCCACATGTTCAGTTCGACACCTTGGGCACCGGCGATCTCGACCAGATCGTCGTTGCTGTACCGAGTCAGGGCTTCAGGATCGCTGACCAGCTTGTCCATACACTCGATATCGAAATCGCTGTTGATGATGCCCGCGCGCTCGCCATCCAGCTGATGCGACAAACCACCGGTGCCGAAGACCACCACCTTCTGGTCACCGGCGAAGGATTCCACCGCCTTGCCGATCGCCTGGCCCAGCGCGAAGCAGCGAGACGGCTTGGGCATCGGGTAGCGTTCGCAGTTGATGCACACCGGTATCACCTTCAGGTGCTGATAGTTGTGGCCCGGGTACATAACCGACAAGGGTACGGTCAGACCGTGATCCACCTTGATATCCTGGCAGATGGTCGGATCGAAGTCGTGCTCGATCAGTTCATTGGCGATATGCCAGGACAGCTCGGTCTCACCCGTGACCGGCGGGATGGTGGCAATCCCCCAGCCCTCGTCAGCATTCTCATACTGCGGTGCGCAACCCAACGCAAACGTCGGCTTCTTGTCCAGGAACATCTCCAAACCGTGGTCGTTGTAGAACACGATGGCGATATCAGGCTGCTGTTCATTCAGCCACTCGCGCACGGGCGGATAACCGGCAAAGAAGTCCTTCCAGTAGGGAGTGTCTTCCAGCCCCCGGTCCATGGCGATGCCGATCGCCGGAATGTGGGAGGTGGTGATGCCACCAATCACTTTAGCCATTGTTCTTCCCCCTGCCCTGGCTTTCCAGGTATGCCTGAAACTCTTCGGTGGTGCGACCGGTCTGCAGACCGCCGATGTCCTGCATGTTCAATCCCAACAGGCCGGCGAACTTGGCCAGATAATAGATGCTGCCACCTTCGCGCTGCAGCGCCAGAATATCGCGCCCCAGGATCGCTTCTTTCTGCGCCTCGGTCAGGCCGAACTTGTCGCAGTAGGCCGCTTCATCAGCCTTGAATGCGTCGCGACCTTCAGTGCTGTTGAAGGAGTAACACATCTTGTTCAGCCCATAGCCCTTGGTGGCCATGGGGCCGTCAAAAAAGATGGTGCCCGGTATCTCACGGTGTGTAGTCATCATCGAATCTCCAGTCAGGACCAGTAGAGTCGCATCGGGTTATCGACCAGCAGCTTCTGCTGCAGCTCGGCTGTCGGGGCAATCTGTGGGATCACATCCACCAGCTTGCCGTCATCGGGTGTATGAGACTTCATGTTCGGATGCGGCCAGTCGGTACCCCACAGGCAACGATCCGGGAACTTCTCCACCAGCGCTTTCATGAACGGCACCACGTCACGGTAATCCGGCGGCGTCTGAGTCAGCCGCTCGGGACAGGTAGTCTTGACCCACACCTTGTCATTGCTTGTCATGAAGTCGATGAAACGCTGGAAATCCGCGTGTTCAACGCCCTTGGTCACATCCGGGCGCCCCATGTGATCAACCACAATCGTCGTGTCCAGCTCGTTCAGGAAAGGAATCAACGCCTCCAGATCCGGCGCCTCGAAATACACCACGATGTGCCAGCCCAACGGCTTGATCTTCTCGGCAATCGACAGGAAAACCTCTTTCGGCGTGGTATCGACCAGACGCTTGACGAAGTTGAAGCGCACGGCACGTACACCGGCCTTGTCCATCACCCTGAGTTCTTCTTCGGTGATCCCAGGATCAACCACGGCCACGCCACGGGCCAGTTCACCGGCATTTTCCAGCGCATCAACCAATGCCGCGTTATCAGTACCGTGGCAAGAGGCCTGCACGATCACGTTGCGGGAGAAGCCGAGGTAATCACGCAGTTCAAACAGCTTTTCCTTGGGCGCATCACAGGGCGTGTACTTGCGCTTGGGATGGTACGGAAACTTGTCTGCCGGACCAAACACGTGGCAATGGGCATCAACGGCACCTTCCGGCGCCTTGAATTCAGGCTTGCTCGGATTGGCGTGGAAAGGTAGGTAATCAGGATCCATCATCTCGGTACACCTGTTGAATCAGTTGTTGTGGGTGAACACTTCGCCGTCAAACAGCTTGCGTGCCGTTCTGAGAATGGCGGCGGAGGTCACCTGACCTTCGGCATCCATATCCAGTATCACACTCATTTCGCCGATCGGATGCTCGACCGACAGGGTCTTGCGTTCGCCAGCCGGAATATCGGCCACCGCAGCAGCAGGAGAGCCCGGTAGTACGGCAGCAGTCGCCACACTGACCGCACCCAGCACACCAATAGAGGCGTGACAGCGGTGCGGGATGAAAGTGCGGGTCGACAGGGATCCGCCGTTGGTTGCCTTGCTGACCATGCTCATCTTCGGCACCGACTTCTCGCTGACATCGCCCAGGTTCATCAATGGCCCCGCCTGCAACCGGATCGACTCCAGCCTCTCACGCAATGCGCTATTGGCTTCAAGCGCCTCGCGAGACTCGGTGCCGGTGATGCCCATGTCTTCGGCGCTCATCACCACGACCGGCATGCCGTTGTCGATCAACGTCACGGCAACACCATCGATGGTGTCAACGGCATTGCCAGTGGGCAACAGTGCGCCACAGCTGGAGCCGGCGGTATCCTCGAAGGTGATCGGCAGTGCTGCTGAACCGCCGGGCACACCATCAATACGGGCCATGCCCACATAGCTGACCTTGCCAGCAGGCGTGCAGACGCGGGCACGGGCGATCTGGCCGGTATTCTCCATGAAGATGCGCACTTCAGTCTCGCCATCCCGTGCCGCCACCAGGCCGCGCTCGATGGCAAAGGGACCGACGCCGGCAAGGATGTTGCCGCAGTTCTGCGCGTCGGTCACGATTGCCTGATCGACGAACACCTGCAGGAACAGGTACTCCACATCGGCATCTTCACGGCTGGACGGCTTGACCACTGCAACCTTTGAAGTCAGCGGGTCGGCCCCGCCCATGCCGTCGATCTGACGCGGGTCGGGCGAACCCATGACCCGCAACAGGAAGGCGTCGCGTTCGGCGGTATCGGCCGGCAGGTCGGACGCGAGGAAATACCCCCCCTTGGAGGTACCGCCACGCATCCACATGCAGCGAACGCCATCAGACATACTTCAGGCCCTTTTCTTTCAGGCGTGGACGCATGTTGTAGATATCCAGACCCAGCTCGCCGTTGGCCATACGCACGCGCTTTTCTTCTTCCAGCACCATACGAGCCTGAGCTTTTTCCAGCACAGCTGCAGCGTGTTCACGACGAACCACCACCACACCGTCATCGTCAGCCACGATCACGTCGCCCGGGTTGACCCGCTCATCGGCGCACACCAGCGGCACGTTGACCGAGCCCAGAGTTTCCTTGATGGTGCCTTCGGCAAATACGGCCTTGGACCAGACCGGAAAGTTCATCTGGCGCAAATCACGAGTATCACGCACGCCACCATCGATGATCAGGCCCACGACACCGCGCGATTGCGCAGAAGTGGCCAGCAAATCACCGAAGAAACCGTGCAGCGACGGTGACGTTGGCGCAAACACCATCATGTCACCCTTCTGGCACTGCTCGATCGCCACGTGCATCATCCAGTTGTCGCCGGCAGCGCCGGAAATGGTCACTGCAGAACCGGCCACGGCCACATCCTGCTGGATCGGGCGCATATAGTGCGCCAGCAGACCAACACGGCCCTGGGCTTCATGGATAGTGGCCACGCCACATTCGGCCAGACCATCAATCACGGCCTGATCGGCACGTTCAATATGCTGAACAACAATATTTTCTCTCATGATCGACTCCTTGCTCAGGCCGGGATCTGCAGGCGACTGAAGACACGACGAATATTATGCTCGAAGATATCCTGCTTCTGCTCGGCGTTCAGCGCGGTATTGCCGTCGATGTAACGCTTGGTGTCATCGAAGTAGTGGCCGGTTTCCGGGTCGATACCGCGCACGGCACCAATCATCTCGGAGGCGAACAGGATGTTCTTGGTCGGCACAATATCCAGCAACAGGTCGATACCGCGCTGATGGTACACGCAGGTATCGAAGTAGATGTTGTTCAGCACCTTCTCTTCCAGATCGAAGCCACGGTCCAGTGCCAGCCCCCGGAAGCGACCCCAGTGGTAAGGTACGGCACCACCACCGTGCGGGATGATGATTTTCAGTTCCGGGAAGTCCTTGAACACGTCGGACATCATCAACTGCTGGAAACCGGTAGTATCACCGCCCAGATAGTGTGAACCGGTCGTGTGGAAGCACTCGTTGCAGGCCGCACTGACATGTACCATCGCCGGAATATCGTATTCGACCATCTTCTCGTAGATGGGGTAGAAGGAACGATCCGCCAGAGAAGCGCCGTTCCAGTGACCACCGCTGGGATCAGGGTTCAGGTTGATCCCGATGAAGCCCATCTCTTCTACCGTACGAACGATTTCCGGAACCGACTTGGCCGGATCAACACCCGGAGACTGCGGCAGCTGAGCAACCGGCGCGAAATTTTTCGGGAACAAGTCGCACACGCGGCGAATCAGGTCGTTCTGATGTTCGGTCCAGAACTGGCTGGTATGCTCGTTACCGATGTGATGGCCCATCCAGCTGGCACGCGGCGAGAAGATGGTCATATCAGTACCACGTTCCTGCTGCAGACGCAGCTGGTTGTTCACGATGGTTTCGCGAATCTGATCATCGCTGATGACGATCTGGCCCTTGTCACCGACGAAGCTCGGGTCCTTGGCAACGGCTTCTTTCTGTTTTTCGCGGTACTCACCCACCTGTGGCGGAGTCGTGGTGTAGTGACCATGGCAATCGATAATCATCTCAGGCACCTTCAATAGACGTTAATGTGGCTGAATCAAAGTGCCTCTAGTATTGGCAAGCGTTGCCGGACTGGCTATTTCAATTTGACCGCAATACTATTGATTTTTGTGAACGCACAGTTCAATCATCCCATTTTTCAGGAGCCATCATGCAGTTTACCATGCCGAACCTGAGACACCTGCGCGTATTCATGGAGGTAACCAAATGCCGCAGTATCAGCAAGGCGGCCCCACGTGTATTCCTGTCCCAACCGGCCATTACCCAGGCAATAGGAAAACTGGAAGCACTACTGGAAACCGAATTGTTTGAACGCCACTCAAACGGCATGTTTCCCACTCCGCCTGGCGAGGTCTGGTATAACCGGTCACGCCGCTGCATGAGTTATCTTGAACGGGGTATCAGAGCCGCCCTCAAGAGCAGCCTGAGCCAGAACGGCAGCCCCTCTCAGCTACTGCCCATGTTGACGACTACCCAGCTTCGCGCCCTGATTGCGGTTACCGAAAGCCACAGTTTCAGCGTTGCCAGCCGCAATCTGGAACTGTCTCAATCCTCACTGCATCGTGCCGGACGTGAACTCGAACACCTGCTGGGTATCACATTATTCGAAAAGGCCCGTTCCGGTATTACACCGACCCGTGCTGCGGAAGTTCTGGCGCGAGCCGCCAAGCTGGGATTTGCCGAAATCGAGCAGGGCTATTATGAAATCAGCGCCCTGCAATTTCGCGAAGTGGGCAAGATTGTAGTCGGCAGCATGCCGCTGGCCCGTACCTCCATTCTGCCTGATGTCATCAACCGCTTCAGTCTCGCCCATCCGGATATCGGTATTAACGTGGTCGACGCGCCCTATGATGACCTGCTGTTTCACCTGCGCAGCGGTGACCTGGACCTTCTCGTCGGCGCCCTGCGCTCCCCGGCCCCTGCCGATGACGTCATTCAGGAAGAACTGCTGTCACCACCACTGGCGATTGTCGGTCGCAAGGAACACCCCCTGCGCCGAGCCGCGCCTTTGCAACTGGAAGACCTGGCCGACTACAGCTGGGTCGTACCACGCAAGGGCACACCGACCCGTGCATTTTTCGACACTCTGTTTTCCGACCGACAGATCCCCTTACCGACCCGTATTGTTGAAAGCAGTTCACAAATACTTATTCGAGAACTGCTGATTGGCAGCGACCGACTCACCCTGATATCGGCCCATCAGATCGAGCACGAACTGCGTCACGGCATCCTCGGGGTCATACCCTTCGCGCTGAGCCATACACGCCGCCCTATCGGCATCACGCTGCGCCGAGACTGGCAGCCGACACCAACTCAGAGTCGCTTTCTGGAAATGATCAGGGATTCCGCATCACGCTATTCCGACATCTAAAACGACCCCACCTCTATGCAAAATTTGAATACCACCGGAGGTTATTCAATTACTCAGCACAAAACCTGAGTGATAGATTTCCGGTACTAATCTAACGTACCGGGGCAATTTACCCGCCACCGGACAGTGAATTCACAGGCTCAGCAGCAGGAGACACCCACATGAGACTTTGTGTAGCAGGCGCCAGCGGCGCTTTTGGCATGAAACACATGGACGCCATCGCAGCGATCGACGGCGCTACCGTCACCTCCGTGGTCGGCACCAAAATCGACGCGATTCGCCAGTTCGCCGAAGAACGTAACGTTCCCCACTACACGACGGATCTGGCCGAAGCCCTGGCGCGTGATGATGTCGATGCCGTGATCCTGGCCACTCCGACCCAGATGCATGCCTCCCAGGCAATCCAGTGCCTGGAAGCCGGCAAGCACGTTATGGTCGAAATCCCGATGGCCGACAACATCGAAGATGCCCGCAAGCTGGTCGAAGTGCAGCAGAAAACCGGCCTGGTCGCCATGGCCGGACACACCCGTCGCTTCAACCCTAGCCACCAGTGGATTCATAACAAGATCCAGGCCGGCGAGCTGAACATCCAGCAGATGGATGTTCAAACCTACTTCTTCCGTCGCACCAATACCAACGCCAAGGGTCAGGCTCGCTCCTGGACCGACCATCTGCTGTGGCACCACGCCTGCCACACCGTGGACCTGTTCCAGTACCAGGCCGGCGAAGCCGCCACCAAAGTACAGGCGATGGAAGGCCCGCACCACCCGGATCTCGGCATCGCCATGGACATGAGCATCGGCATGAAAACCGGCAGCGGCGCTCTGTGCACCCTGTCTCTGTCCTTCAACAACGATGGTCCTTTCGGCACCTTTTTCCGCTATATCTGTGACAATGGCACCTACATTGCCCGTTACGACGACCTGTATGACGGCAATGAGAACAAGATTGATCTGACCGGCGTTGCCGTGTCCAACAACGGCATCGAACTGCAGGACCGCGAATTCATCACCGCCATTCAGGAAGGCCGTGAACCCAACTCCAGCGTCGCCCAGTGCCTGCCCGCCATGGAAACACTGCACCAGCTGGAACAGTGCCTGGAAGCCGATCGCTAACAGACGGTCGGTCCGCCGCCGACCATAACGTGTTACTGAGTGAAGAAAAGGGGAACCCCGTATGAGCAACATGCTGAGCAACCACTTCAATCATCCCGGCATCGGCCTGGGTTGCATGAACCTGTCCCACGCCTATGGCACTCCGCTGTCAGAGGGTGATGCGGTTAGAGCGTTGCAGCAGGCGTTCGACATGGGATATCGCCACTTCGACACCGCGACACTGTATGGCGGCGGTCGTAACGAAATCGTGGTCGGCAAGGCCCTGAAGGAGCAGCGCACCTCGCTGTTCCTGGCCAGCAAGTGCGGTATGGCAATCGGTCAGGAAAGCGGCAAGAAAGAGATCAACGGCCGCCCCGAGACACTTCGCGCTCAGTGCGAAGCCAGCCTGCGTCGCCTGCAGTCCGACCACATTGATCTCTACTATCTGCACCGCCTCGATCCCGAAACACCGATCGAAGAGAGTGTCGGCGCACTGGCCGACCTGGTTCGTGAAGGCAAGATCGGCGCCATCGGCCTGTCCGAAGTCTCCGCTGCCACGCTGAAGCGTGCTCAGGCCGTGCACCCCATCGCCGCTCTGCAGACCGAATATTCGCTCTGGTCCCGCAATGCCGAGATTGCCGTACTGGACGCCTGCCGTGACAGCGATACTGCTTTTGTGGCCTTTAGTCCGCTGGCCCGCGGTTTCCTGACCAACACCCTGCTGGATGCAGACAGCCTGGTGGAAAAGGATATCCGCAACAACATGCCGCGCTTCCATAAGGAAAACTACCAGTACAACCTGAAATTGCTGGACGATTATGTCGCCATCGCCAACGAAATCGGCTGTACCCCGGCCCAGTTGGCGCTGGCCTGGGTCAAATCCAAGGGTGATTTCATTGTACCGATTCCCGGCACTCGCTCCGTTGAGCACATGCAGGAAAACCTGAACGCTGCCCCCCTGCAGCTGAAAGCCGAAACCATTGCTCAGCTGGATGCACTGATCAACCGAAACACCGTTCACGGCCCGCGCTACAACGCCATACAGCAGGCCGAAATCGATACCGAAGAGTTTGCCTGATTCCGGCAAGCTCTCACTTTCAGTCCCCATCTAATAACAACTCAAGACACAGGTACTCAACCATGAAAATGCTGTTCAAATCGGCCTCTGTCGCCACCTTGTTAACCCTCGGGGTCTGCACCGCAGCCCAGGCAGCCGACGTTACCTTGCGCTTTTCCCACTTTTGGCCGGCAGTATCGCCCAATCACACCGAAGTCTTTCAGGCCTGGGCCGACTCGGTCGAATCCGCCTCCAACGGCCGCATCGAGGTAGAAGTCTACCCCGGCTCCACTCTGGCCAAGCCACCGGCCCAGTATGATGCCGTCATCAACCGTATCGCCGATATGACAGCAACGGTGCAGGGCTATACCGCCAACCGCTTCCCGCTGACTCAGATTGTCGAACTGCCCGGCATGGTAGAGGACGCGCGCCAGGGCTCCTGTGTGGTACAGAGCCTGTATGATGAAGGCCTGATCGCGGACGAATACAAGGACACCCGCCCCCTGTTCCTGTTCACTCACGGCCAGGGCCACCTGCACCTTAAGGGCAAGGTTGTCGAAAAGCCTGAAGACCTGGCCGGCCTGCGCATTCGCCGCCCGACCTCCGTGGCCGGCAAACTGCTGGAAGGCCTGGACGCTGCCCCCGTCGGCATGCCTGCTCCAGCCTCCTACCAGTCCATGCAGCGCGGTGTTATCAATGGCGTCGCTCTGCCATGGGAAGGCGTCAAAGCCTTCAGAATTAACGAACTGGCCGACAGCCACACTGAAATCGGCGGCCTTTACAGCCTGTCGTTTGTGGTCACCATGAACACGTCGGTCTATGACCGCCTGCCGGAAGATCTGCAGCAGGTCATCAATGATCATTCCGGCCTGTCATGGGCCCGCAAGGCCGGTGATGTCTTCGACAAGGCCGATGCTGCCGGACGCGCCGACGCCGTTGCCGCGGGTCACACCATCGTGACCATTGAAGGTGGCGCCAACAATCCGGCATGGAAACCGGTACTGGACGCCGCTTCGGAAGAGTACATCAACGATCTGGAGGCCAAGGGGCTGCCCGCTCGTCAGGTGTATGAGCGGGCACGCGAACTGGCCGAACAGTGCCGCTGAATTGTGCCGAACCGGAGCCTGACATGAACCCCTTAGCCCGCCTGGTCGATATTGTCTGCCAGCTGATGATGCGCCTGAGTGGCCTGATGATTGTCGCCATGATGGCCATCGTGCTGATCGATGTTATCACCCGCGCACTGTTCCGACTCACTGATGGCCGCCTCGATTTCACCTTCCTGGGGGGAATCGAGCTGGTCAGCTTTGCGCTGTTGTTTGCCATTCTCTATGCCCTGCCCTGGTGTGTCGATCGCTCTCAGGTTGTAGTTGATCTGTTCACCGAGCAACTGTCCGAGCGCAAGAAAACCGCGCTGGAAATGCTGTGCTTTGCCGGTTATACCCTGCTGGGCACCGGCATGAGCATTCGCTTCTGGCATGCTGTCGGCTCGGCCCACATGAGTGGTGAAACCACTCAGGATCTGATGCTGCCCATGTCATACATCTACGCCGCCACGCTGTTTGGCACCGTCATGCTGGCCCTGCGTTCATTGATGGTGTCCATTGACCGGGGCGCCAAAGTCATGGGGATCAAGTCATGAGCAGTGCAAGCATCGGTTTTATCTGTATCGGCTTGATGCTGGTCCTGCTGGCCATCCGCATCCCCATCGCCCTGACCATGGCAATCGCCGGCTTCGTTGGCTTTGCCTGGATCATCGCCTTCGACCCGGCCATGGCGATTCTGGAAAATGCGCCGTTTGAAACCCTGACCAACTACAACTTCAGCCCCATCCCCATGTTCATCTTCATGGGCGTATTGGCTTCCCGCTCGAAGATGTCAGACCAGCTATTTTCCGGCGCACGAGCCCTGTTCGGTGCCTGGCGCGGCGGTATTTCGCTGGCTGCACTGATGTCATGCGGTATTTTCTCGGCCATTTCCGGCTCATCCGTGGCCACCGCAGCAAGCATGTCCCGGGTCGCCTTACCGGAAATGCGCAAGCATGGCTATGCCGACTCACTGGCAACCGGTACGCTGGCAGCAGGCGGTACGCTGGGCATCATGATTCCGCCCTCGATCGCCCTGCTGCTGTATGCACTGATTACCGAGCAGTCCGTCGGTGACATGTTCATGGCCGGGCTGATCCCCGGTCTGCTGGGCCTGGTTCTCTATGCCGTTACGGTAACGATTATCGTGCGCCTCAATCCGGCACTGGCTCAACCGGGAGAAGCAACAACTCTGGCGCAGAAGCTGCTGGGACTGAAAGGCCTGCTGCCCTTCACCAGCGTCTTTGCCATCATCATCGGCGGTATCTACCTGGGTCTGTTTACCCCGACAGAAGCCGCCGCTGTTGGCGCCTTTTCCACGCTGATAATCGCCGTCAAGCGCGGCATGGGCTGGGCCGGCTTTATGGATGCCCTGCAGGAAACGCTGATCACCTCAGCCATGATTTTCTTCATGATCCTGGGGGCCGAGATCTTCGGTTTCTTCCTCAGCGTATCGCGCATCTCGTTTGAGCTGGTGGACTACGTCGACGCTCTCAACCTGTCGCCGTACATGATTCTGTTCGCCATCCTGCTGCTGTTCATGCTGCTCGGATGCGTTATGGACAGCATCGCCATGCTGCTGCTGACCGTGCCGGTGGTGTTCCCACTGGTCCAGGCCGCCGGTTTTGACCCCATCTGGTTTGGTGTGGTAGCGGTCATTACGGTCGAACTGGGGTTGATCACCCCGCCGGTAGGGATGAA
This sequence comes from Marinobacterium marinum, assembly GCF_013868415.1. Taxonomy (GTDB): domain Bacteria; phylum Pseudomonadota; class Gammaproteobacteria; order Pseudomonadales; family Balneatricaceae; genus Marinobacterium; species Marinobacterium marinum. The sequence continues at coordinate 21,783 of NZ_JACEMT010000037.1, forward strand.
CGTGTTCGTCATCAAGGCATTCGCCAAGGATGTGTCCATCGGCAACATCTACAAAGGCGTGATGCCGTTCGTGATTTCGGATCTCGTCCGTCTGGCTCTGATCATCGCCTTCCCGGTGCTCGCACTGGGGCTGCTGTAACCTCGCGCCCGCCGCACGCAACAATGCCTGCGGCGGGCTCCTGCTTCCATTATATTCCGGGAGGTTTACCCCATGCTTTACCGGCACCCTGCTGACACCGCCGGCATCTCGACCTACGCACTCTACAAGGAAGAACCCTCACGGCAGGACCCGGAATTTTTTCATATCGAGGATATCAAGAGTCGAGCCCGACTGTTTGACTGGACCATCAATGTCCACAGTCACCCGCAAATGTACCAACTGGTATATGTACGCCAGGGGCAGGTACGCGTTCATCTCAATGGTCAGGAGCTGGAATTGAGCGGCCCCTGCCTGTTTACCTTGCCGCCCGGCGTGGTGCACGGCTTTGCCTTTGAACGCGACATCACGCTTGGCTATGTGATTACACTCTCACGCCTGTTGTTGCTCGACGAACGCTTCCAACGCAGCTTCCCCTTCCACAACGAGTTGATGCAGTCCGCACAGGTCATCCCGCTGGGTAACCACCCCAACGATCTGACCTTCATTAACCAGCTAACCGAAGAATTGACACGTGAATACCAGAACAACGCCACAGGGAAACAGCCCCTGTTCGAATGGTTGATGTATTCACTGCTGATAAAAATGGGCCGTCTGGTCAATGCCGGCAGTCAGCCCGCCACGGAAGACCGCTACGCCACACGCTATCGCAAGCTCTGTGAACTGATTGAGCAGCACTATCGCGAGCACCACCCCTGCCAGTTCTACGCCGACATTCTCTGCACGACACCCATCGGTCTGAACCGTGCCTGTCACGCCATGGCCGGAAAAAGTGTGGGCGAACTGCTGCAGGATCGTCTGGCACTGGAGGCGCAGCGCATGCTGATTTACTCCACCGTTCCCGTGGCGGTGATCGCCTATGACCTGGGCTTTTCCGATCCGGCCTACTTTTCTCGCTTCTTCAAGCGCCGCGTGGGCTCATCCCCGACCACCTTCCGCGAGCATCGCGATCAGGGATAAGCGCTCGATTACTTCCTGTCCCTAAGCCGATAGCTCAACTGCGCTCGAGTCATTCCCAGCATCTGAGCTGCGGCGGTAATATTGCCGTCGCAACGTTCCATTGCCGCCGTAATCAACAGGCCCTCGACCTCGCCCAAGGACGTATCCAGCACCGCGTTTCGACCACTGACAAAATCGCGCAGGCGCATCAAGGGGTCATCGCTCTCGACAGCATGCTCCGACGCTTCCGGTTCGGTCGCCTGCAACGGCGGTGTATTCGCTTCCTTACCATCACTTTCACGACGGCTTAACCGCTCATTTTCGCCCAACGACAGGTGGGTAAAGTCCAGCGTATCGCCATCTTCGGCAATAATCACGCCGCGCTCGATCAGGTTTTGCAGTTCACGAATATTGCCCGGAAAACGATAGGCCAGCAGCGTATTGACCAGGCGCGTAGTGAAACCGGTCAAGTGTCGGTTGTAACGCTTGCAGTAATGATCCAGAAAATAGCTCATCAGCAAAGGCAGATCTTCTCGACGTTCACGCAGAGGCGGCAAGTTGATCGGGAAAACATTCAGACGGTAAAACAGGTCCTCACGAAAACGACCCGCTTCCACTTCGTCGCGTAAATCCAGGTTGGTAGCCGCCACAATGCGCACATCCACCTTGACCGTTTTGCTGCCGCCCAAACGTTCCAGTTCGCCTTCCTGCAGAACACGCAGGATCTTGCCCTGTGCCGCCAGACTCAGGGTCGCGATTTCATCCAGAAACAGCGTGCCACCATGCGCTCGCTCAAAACGTCCGGCGCGCAATTTGTCGGCGCCGGTAAAAGCCCCTTTCTCAACACCAAACAGCTCGGCCTCAACCAAATTTTCAGGCAGCGTCGCACAGTTCAGCGATACCAATGGCCCACCCTTGCGCCGACTTTGCTGATGCAGGCTTTTAGCAAACAGCTCCTTGCCGACTCCGGACTCTCCGGTCAACAGAACGGTCGCTTCGGTCGGCGCCACCTTGGACAACAGCCGCGTTGCCGCCAGATAGGCGGGTGACCCCCCAACCATCAGGCTGTCATCCTCATGCTCATCCTGGGCATCGCGGGCATGAACACTGTCGACGGCATTAAACAGGTCCTGACCGCCATCTTCCCACAGCTCGGCTGCCTTGCCGACAATACGGCAGTGCTCATGACCACACGCCTTGCACTCGACTTCACGGTATACCACGCTGCGTCCCAGCAAAGCCGATGCATAGCCACTGGCGTAGCCGATCTGCATCCAGCAGGCCGCCTCGCTGCTGACACCGTAACGCGCCAGGTGCTCACTGGCCTCCAGCGAATTGTGCCACAGGAATTCACCCTGAAACCGGCCTCGGGCATTGTCGATTTCGATCTGGACCACTTCCACATCGACCATCCCTTTCAGCTTGTGCAAGCGCGGCCCGGCCGAGAACAGGCTGGCACCATCTCCCTTGGGCCAGAGTTCGCACACTCTCGCGGCATCACGCGCCCCGGCCTGCCACCCCATGCGCATGAACAGCTGCCGCGCCTGCTGATAACCCAGCTTCTCAATCAGTTCACGTCGAATACTGCCGAACACCTCGGCCTGCATGAACATGATGCGCTGCCCGGCCAGCCAAATATTACCGTCCCCCGAATCAAAGCTCAGGCTATCGGCCAGGTCTTCCGCCGAAGGCGTCCCCTCCGCATTGAACTGAAACCGCCGATCAACGAGAAACTGCTTGTTACGTTCACGGAAGCGACCCACAAACTCCGCCTCCAGTACCTTATCGCGATCATTAACCATAATAATTATATGTCTTTGAGTGCAGGATTTTATGCATGAAATTATAACAGCTGCTGAAAATCTATGATTTTTATCACCCCCTCCTTTCGTCTAACAGAGCGCTACACCCCGCATTAAAATGCGGCAAACCCCCGAACTAAAAAGTTGGCACGCTTATTGTATAAGCATTACTCGGACTTTATGACACCCTGATTAAATAAAGTTGTTGTTCGCTCAGCACAAACAACCTGTGAAAACGAAAATCGGAGCACTCGATAACCCGGTTATCGAAAATATGAATAGGGATGCACACTCTTTTTATAGACTCCGAAAACTGAGAGAAACGATGAACATGACACCCAACGCTTATAACAACCTGGAACTTCAGCCTCTCGCCGGTGAATGGCGCACGGGCAGCGGTGATCGCTCGCTCGTCGTCACCAACCCCTATAACGGTGACACCCTGCTGGACCTGCCCATGGCCACCCGTGACGACCTCGACGCGGCCTTTGCAGCGGCAGAGCGTGCTCAGACCGAATGGGCCTCACAGACACCGGCGGCACGCGCCGAAGTGCTGATGAACGTGGTGCGCATCTTTGATGAACGCCAGGAAGAGATCGTCAGCTGGCTGGTACGCGAGTCCGGCAGCACCCGCCTGAAGGCCACCATCGAGTGGGGCGCAGCTCGCGCCATCACCCTGGAAGCCGCCAGCATGCCCAGCCGCGTTCATGGTCGCATTCTGGAATCCTATGTCCCGGGCAAGGAAAGCCGTGCCTATCGCAAGCCCCTGGGCGTTGTCGGCATCATCAGCCCGTGGAACTTCCCGCTACACCTGACGCAACGCTCCCTGGCCCCGGCCCTGGCACTGGGTAATGCCGTCGTCATCAAACCCGCCAGCGATACCCCGGTAACCGGCGGCTTGCTGCTGGCCCGTATTTTTGAAGAGGCCGGCTTGCCGGCTGGTCTGCTGAGTGTTGTGGTCGGCCCCGGCTCTGAAATCGGCGATGCCTTCGTTGAGCACCCGGCACCGGCGCTGATCTCCTTTACCGGCTCTACCGAAGTCGGCCGTAATATCGGTCGTATTGCCAGCGGTGGCGACCATCTCAAGCACGTTGCATTGGAACTGGGCGGCAACAGTCCTTTCGTCGTCCTGGCCGACGCCGATCTCGAACAGGCCGTGAACGCGGCGGTTTTCGGCAAGTTCCTGCACAACGGCCAGATCTGCATGGCGATCAACCGCATCATCGTCGAAGCGCCACTGTACGCACAGTTCTGTGAGCGCTTTGCCGACCGCGTTCGCCAGCTCAAATGCGGCGATCCCAATCTGATGGAAACCGCTGTCGGCCCCGTGGCCAGCGCTCGGCAGCGGGAAGGCCTGCTCAAGAAGATCAGCACTGCAAAAAGCGAAGGCGCCAAGGTGCTGGTATCCGGTGATGTTCAGGGCAATGTCCTGCCGCCTCACGTGTTTGCCGATGTAACGGCTGACATGGAGATCGCTCGCGAAGAGATCTTCGGCCCGCTGGTTGGCATTCAATGTGCGGAAGATGCCGAACATGCCCTGACTCTGGCCAATATGAGCACCTACGGCCTGTCCAGTTCGGTCTTTACCGGCAGCCTGGAGCGCGGCGTTCAGTTCGCACAGCGCATCAAGGCCGGCATGACCCACATCAACGATATTCCGGTCAACGATGAGCCGAATGCGCCGTTCGGAGGCGAAAAGAACTCCGGTGTCGGACGCTTCAATGGCGACTGGGCGATCGACGAGTTCACCACTGATCACTGGATCACGGTGCAGCACACGCCGCGTCCGTATCCGTTCTAAGGCAAGGGAGAATAATATGAAAGCCCTGAAACGACAGTTCATGCGCCCCGTTATGCTGGGGGCCGCGCTTATCCTGGGTTCAGGCCAGGCATTGGCTGCAGATGACAGCCAGTGGGAAAGCGGAGAGCAGATCTACGCCAAGGTCTGTGGTCACTGCCACGAAGCCGGTGTCGGCCCGACCATCAAGGGTCGCAGCCTGCCGCCAAGTTATATCACGGCTATTGTTCGTCACGGCTTCCGCGCCATGCCGGCGTTCCGTGCCTCCTTCATTGATGACCAGGCACTGCAATCGGTGGCCGAATACATCAGCACCAGCCCCGCGCCCCAGAACGAGGAGTGAGTGCCATGAATCCGAAACGTCGCTCCTTTCTGAAGGGCGCCCTGGCTTCCGGTGCCGGCGGGCTGATACTGAGCCATTCCGGGCTGACTCAGGCCGCCATGGGCATCACGACCGGCAACTCGCCGGCCACACTGGTGCTGGCCGGCAATGCGGCTATTGAATCAAGCTTTGCAGCCGGTATCCAGGCCGCCCTGCCCGGAGAAGCCGTTACTCTGCTGCGTACCGACCACAGCAATCCGCTGACGGCCGTTACCGAAGCGCTGCACAGCGGTCAGCCCATACGCCTGATCGGCATGGTCGATGACGCTACCGGTGAACTGCTGACCACCCTGGCCCGACACGCCGGTGCACGCATGACCTGGTTGGGCCAGCACAGTGCCGACCCGCGCCAAACCCGCCACCAGGTCATCAACGATCGCGCCGCGCAAGGCTCGGCGCTGGCACTGGCCGAGCAGCTGCAACAGGAAGCCGCCGGTTTTCGTTTGAACGCAGAGCAGCCATTTGCCCGCAAGACGGCTCTGCAACTGGCCTCGGCACGCACCGGAGCCGCTTCCAGCCACTGGGCGGCCCACCTGGGTCATGCCCTGGCACGCCCCAGTGCGCCGGTCGATGCCGCGTATCTGCCGACCACAAGCAAGCGCCTTGAAGGCCGCTTTGTCTCTTTTGTAATCGAGGTTTGAAGCCATGAGTCAACAAACCAATGCCGTTCTGCCCCAGGGCGTAACCGCCAGTGATTTTGCAGCGGCCGTCAACAAGTTCCGCGCTCTGCTGGGTGAAGAAAACGTCCTGATCAAGGGCGATCAGCTGACCCCCTACACCAAGATCATGATGCCCCGCGATGTAGCGGAAAACACGCCTTCTGCCGCCGTCACGGCCACCACCGTTGAACAGGTGCAGGGTGTCGTCAAGATCTGTAACGAGTACAAGATCCCGGTCTGGACCATCTCGACCGGCAACAACTTCGGCTACGGCAGCGCCGCTCCGGGCCAGCGCGGCCAGGTCATCCTTGATCTGAAAAAGATGAATAAGATCATCAACATCGATCCGGACCTGTGCACGGCTCTGGTCGAGCCGGGTGTGACCTATCAGCAGCTGTACGATTACCTGGAAGAAAACAACATCCCGCTGATGCTGTCCTTCTCCGCTCCCTCCGCCATCGCAGGCCCGGTAGGCAATACCATGGACCGTGGTGTCGGCTACACCCCCTATGGCGAACACTTCCTGATGCAGTGCGGCATGGAAATGGTCATGGCCAACGGCGATGTCTACCGTACCGGCATGGGTGGCGTCGAAGGCGACAATGCCTGGCAGGTATTCAAGTGGGGCTATGGCCCGACACTGGATGGCATGTTTACTCAGGCCAACTATGGCATCTGCACCAAGATGGGCTTCTGGCTGATGCCCAAGCCGCCGGTCTCCAAGCCGTTCGAAATCCGTTTCGAGAACGATACCGATATCGCCGAGATCGTTGAATTCATTCGCCCGCTGCGTATCGCTCAGGTTATTCCGAACGCTGTCGTCATCGCCGGTTTGCTCTGGGAAGCCGCCACCTGCAACACCAGACGTGCCGAATACACCAGCGAACCGGGCGCAACCCCCGAGCATATCCTCAAGCAGATCCAGAAGGATAAAAAGCTGGGGGCCTGGAACCTGTATGCCTGCCTGTACGGTACCCAGGAACAGGTCGAGGTGAACTGGAACATTGTGCAGGGCGCTCTGAAACAGCTTGGCAAGGGCACACTGATCACCGAGAAAGAAGCCGGCGGCACCGAGCCGTTCGACTATCGTGCAAAACTGATGACCGGTGTTCCCAACCTGCAGGAATTCGGTCTGTACAACTGGCGTGGCGGCGGTGGCTCCATGTGGTTTGCCCCGGTCAGCCAGGCACGTGGCAGCGAGTGTGACAAACAGTACGCTCTGGCCAAGGATATTCTGAACAAGCATGGCCTGGACTACGTTGGCGAGTTCATTGTCGGCTGGCGCGATATGCATCACGTCATTGATGTCCTGTACGACCGTACCAACGATGAAGAACGTGCACGCGCCGAAGCCTGCTTTAACGAACTGCTGGACGAGTTCGAGAAGCGCGGTTACGCAGTCTATCGCGTTAACACCCAGTTCCAGGATCGCGTCGCCCAGAGCTACGGCACCACCAAACGCCGTGTCGAACACGCCATCAAGCGTGCGCTGGACCCGAACAACATTCTGGCACCCGGCAAATCCGGCATCGATCTGGAAAATGATTTCTGATCGTTGCGGATAAAACCGAAGAGGCTGCCCAGTGCGGCAGCCTCACGCAAATGACCAAGGTCTTTACAATTTTGAATATCTAAGTCTGCATATAAAAAAACAGATTAATAACAATCGAGAATATAAATTCTTGTCACCATAAGCCTTTTATAAAACCCTAAACAACAGGTTCCAATAACCACTTGTACATTTCAAACACGACCGGTGTTTAAAATGTGCAAGCCTGCGTCGGTATTTTCCATTCAAGCCACTCTCTGGATGCTGAATGATAGAGGAATCTTATGTTCCCCGATTACATTGAATTTTTAACGAGACCATTATGAAAACGATTCAAACACAGGTTGCCATTATCGGCGCAGGTCCTTCCGGTCTGCTGTTGGGTCAGCTGCTTGCACGCAAAGGCATCAGCAACATTATCCTCGAGCGCAAAACCGGTGATTACGTTCTCGGCCGCATCCGTGCAGGTATCCTGGAACAGGGCTTCGCTGATCTGGTACGTGAAGCCGGTGTTGCCGAGCGCATGGATGCAGAAGGTCACGTTCATGAAGGGGTCGAACTGGTTGTAAACGGCGAGCGCACCCGTATCGATCTGAAAGAACTGACCGGTGGCGACGTTGTAGTCTGCTACGGCCAGGTTGAAATCACCCAGGATCTGATGGAAGCCCGTCAGGCTGCCAGCCTGGAAACCTATTACGAAGCCGATAAGGTGCAGCCGCACGACGTCAAGAGCGACAAGCCTTACGTCACGTTCGAGCATCAGGGTGAAGAATATCGCCTGGACTGTGATTTTGTTGCCGGTTGCGACGGCTTCCACGGCGTTTCTCGTCAAACCATTCCGGAAGAAGTACGGACCGAGTTCGAACGCGTCTACCCGTTCGGCTGGCTGGGCATGCTGGCGGACACTCCGCCCTGCCACGATGAACTGATTTACGCCAAGAGTGAATACGGTTTCGCTCTGGCCAGCCAGCGCTCCGCGACCCGTTCACGCTACTACCTGCAGGTCCCGCTGACCGACAAGATCGAGGACTGGTCTGACGAAGCATTCTGGGACGAGCTGAAAAAACGCCTGCCCGCCGAAATTGCCGAAAACGTCGTCACCGGCCCGAGCATCGAGAAAAGTATTGCTCCGCTGCGCTCTTTCGTCTGCGAACCCATGCAATACGGCAACCTGTTCCTGGTTGGAGATGCCGCCCACATCGTGCCGCCGACCGGTGCCAAGGGGCTGAACCTGGCGGCCTCCGACGTGGCCACATTGTACAAGATCCTGACTCGCGTCTATGAAACCGGCGACCGCCGTTACATTGAGCAGTATTCCGATATCGCCCTGCGCCGCGTCTGGAATGGCGAGCGCTTCAGCTGGTGGATGACCAACATGATGCACGACTTCGGCGAAGAAGTGAGCAACGGCGGTATTGATGCCCAGATGTTCGGTCGCTTCATGAAGTCGGAGTTCAACTACTACCTGAATTCTGAAAACGGTCGCAAGGTCATTGCCGAGCAGTATGTTGGCCTGCCGTACGAAGATCTCAACGAGTACTGATCGAGCGCTCCTAGTCGGTCATTGCAAATCGCGCCCCTAACCGGGCGCGTTTTTTTGTGTTCGCTCCATAACAATCCATAACCCTAACCGAACGAAACAGACAACAATGAAAAAAACAGTTCTAGCCTCCGCTTTGGCCACCCTGCTGCCACTGACGGCCACTGCCGGCCATTACACTCCGGGCGTTGAAGCTATGCGCGCATCCATTGTTCCCGGACCCGGCGTCTACTATAAAGGCTATGCCGTTCACTATAAGGCCGATACCCACTCGGCCCTGCCGGCCAATAGCGAGGTGGAGGTCAACGCTCTGGCCAACCGCCTGATCTGGGTCACCGACACCCAGGTACTGGGTGGTGACTTGACGTTTGAAACCATTATTCCCGTCATTCATACCGACTTGAATATTGCCGACGGTGCCGTTGCCAGCCGTGAATGGGGTATCGGTGATATCTTTTTCGGTACCGTTCTGGGCTGGCACGGACAGGGCTGGGATGCCGTTGGCGGTGTGGGCGTCTGGACCGAAACCGGCCAGGACGACGAACCTGCCGATCCGGGACTGGGTTATACCGAGACCATGCTGACTCTGGGCGGCAATGTCTACCTCAATGACAACCAGGACCTGGCGTTCAGTGCGCTGTCGCGCTACTCCATCGCCGATGACAGCCGGGATGACGAGTTTCTTATCGAATGGGGCCTGAGCAAACAATTATCCAACGGCCTGGAACTGGGTCTGGTCGGCTACGACCGCTGGCAAGTTGAAGGAGGCGATGAACAGAAACATGCTGTTGGTGCATCCGCCGGTTATTTCTGGCCACAGAGCATGATGGGCCTGAACCTGGCAGCCTACAATGAATACGATGCCGACAGCGACTTTGAAGGCTATCAACTGCGCGCTACCTTGACCAAAGTGTTCTGATCCCGCCAGGTGCCGGTCGTCCTGCTCCGGCACCACCTCTTCCCGTTATTTGCTTATTCCATATTAGTCTTTGATTAATATTGATTCATATCAAAAAAGAATTAGCATAAACGTCTTCAATCGGGACCGCCTCCTCCCGCGACTTCAGTCCTGCGTACACCCAACGGAAGACACCATGAACAAAACCGAGAACCTGAGCGGCTTTGCCCTGCTTGCCCTGATTCTGACAGCCGGCGGCCTGGCGCTTGAGCCCGATATTTTTTTCCGCCTGCTGATCGGCCTTGGGTTCGGCTATGCCCTGACACGTGCCGCACTGGGCTTTGCCGGCAGTGTAAACCGCGCCTACCGCGCCGGGTCAACCAAACTGATGCGCAGCCTGATGCTGATGTTTACTGCCACGGCCATCGCATCCACAGCCTTTCTGTATAACCAGAACCCCAAAGATCTGGATCTGTGGGTTAACCCGATCAACGCCGGACTGGTGGTCGGTGGCATTCTTTTCGGCTTCGGCATGTCTTTTGCCAGCTGCTGTGCATCCGGTGTGCTGACCTATTTTTCCAGCAACCTGACACGCCCGGCCCTTATTCTGACCTGCTTTGGTGCCGGCGTGTTTCTCGGCTTTCCCCTGCAGTCTACCCAGACCTGGATTACCGATACGCTGATTTCAACCCAAACCTATGCCAACCAGGGGGTCTACCTGCCGGATCTGTTCCCGAACGACCCCATGCAAGGCTACTTTGGTGCCATCGTATTAACCGCGAGTCTGGCCGCTATCGTCAGCTGGCTGGCACATCGCTATGAACAGCGTCGCCGCCGTAACGACACCTATATCGGTGTGGCTGCCGAGCAGGCTCAGGCGGAGCAGAAGCCTCACAACCTGGGAGAACACCCCTTCTTCAGCCGCCAAACCTACGAGGCTCTGTTTGTCTCACGCTGGTCAATGACAACCGGCATCGCCGTCATCGTAATCCTGTTTACCCTGTTGATGGGCGTGACCGGTGCCGGCTGGGGTGCATCTGCACCATTCGGCTTCTGGTTTGGCCGCCTGCTGATCGCCCTGGGTGCCGATCCAGTCGCCATCGCCGAGTTTGCTCACCGCCCGGTTGAAATCTTCACCATGCCGTTCTTCAGCCACCCGGTAAACGTCCAGAACATTGGTATCATGCTGGGTTCTATCGTATCGCTGTTGCTGGCGGGCCGCTTCTTCAGCGGCATGTCAAAAATGCGCCTGAGTCTGAAAGAAGCGGTTCTGCTGATCATCGCCGGACTGGCCATGGGCCTGGGTACTCGTTTTGCCAACGGCTGTAACGTGGGTGCCCTGTTTACCCCGATTGCCAACTTCTCTCTGTCCGGCTGGATCTTCCTGGTGTTCATGGTGGCCGGCGGCGTGATCGGCAATGTCACCGGCAAGCGCCTGCAACAGGCTTAATCGCCGATTGAGAAAACAGCGCTTGAAAAACGGGCGCCGCACCCACATGATCTGTAATACCTATTACAGATCATGTGGAGTGACCGATGCCAACCCTGTTTGATCCCTTGCAGGCTGGTGCCCTGCAGTTGCGCAACCGTATCGTCATGGCCCCTTTGACCCGCTGCCGCGCGGAGAACGATCGTATTCCCGGTGAGCTGATGGTGGAATATTATCGCCAGCGCGCCAACGCGGGCCTGATCATCTCTGAAGCGACGGCTATTACGCCTCAGGCCGTTGGCTACCCGGATACACCAGGTATCTGGTCAGACGCACAGATCAATGGCTGGAAGAAAGTCACCGAGGCCGTCCATGCCGAAGGCGGCCTGATCGTCCTCCAGCTCTGGCATGTCGGACGCATCTCTCACCCCGACTATCTCAACGGCGAACAACCGGTTGCGCCCAGCGCCATCCGCCCCGCAGGGCATGTCAGTCTGATTCGCCCCAAAACAGACTATGTGACTCCCCGCGCGCTGGAAACCGACGAGATACCAGGCATTGTCGAAGCCTACCGCAAGGGCGCCGAAAACGCCCAGCGGGCCGGGTTTGACGGTGTCGAAATCCACGGTGCCAACGGTTATCTTCTGGAGCAGTTTCTGCTTGACGGCACCAACACCCGCACCGACCAATATGGCGGCTCGCTGGAAAACCGTGCACGATTGATGCTGGAGGTGACCGACGCCGTGTGCTCGGTCTGGGGCCCCGAACGCGTTGGCATGCACCTGTCCCCCCGCGCCGACTCACACGATGTCAGCGTCACCAACCGTGAAGAGACCTATGGTTATATCGCGGAACAGCTTGGCAAGCGTAAGCTGGCCTTTATCTGCACCCGTGAGCATGTCGCCGACGACAGTATCAGTCCCCTGCTGAAAGCACGCTTTGGCGGCGTCCATATCGCCAATGAAAACTTCACGTCCACGTCCGCCCAAGCCTGCGTGGCCGATGGCAAAGCGGAGGCCGTCGCCTTTGGCAAGCCTTACATCGCCACCCCTGATCTGGCGACTCGCATTGCCAAGGGAGCGGACTGGAACGAGCAGGATACCCGTACCTTTTACAGAGGCGGCGCCAGCGGCTACATTGACTATCCGATGCTGGACCAGAAAACTCCATAAGCAGGCAGGCGACAGGCGGCAGCTCTCGGAGCCTATCTGCCGACTGTCGCCACTTGTCAGAAAACCTTGGTCAGCGTCGCCCTGAAGGTAGTCCCTTCAAAATCACCACGAGCATGGTACTCGTCATACACCGCCACGTTCAGGCCGGTCATGATTTGCGGCCAGAAATAGCCGACCTCGGCACCTATGCCATGTCGTTGCTGATCACCGCCTTCCACCTGCCAATGGTCGTAACCCACCAGCCCCATTTCCAATCCGCTGGCCAGTTGTTTACTGAGGCTCCATTCAACGACCAGCTCATCTTCGATTCGACTGGTATCGGCAATGGAGTAACGGCTGAGCGCACTGAAAGACAGGTCCCTGGTGTCATTCAGGTAAACATTGCCGCCCAAAGTCAGCATGGTTTCGCTGTACCCCAGGCCAGGATCTGCCGGTTCATCATCCTGACCGGTTTCAGTCCATACTCCGATGCCGCCCACGGCATCCCAGCGCTCACCATGCCAGCCGAGCACGGTGCCCAGGAAAATATCGCCAATCCCCCACTCATCACTGCTGACGGCACCGCCCGCGATACTCAGGTCCGTATGAATCACGGGGATGATGGTTTCAAACGCCAGATTCGCGCCCAACACTTCCCGGTCGGTTACCCAAATCAGTCGGTTGGCCAGAGCACTGACCTTCACCTCACTGTCGGCCGGTAACGCAGCATTCTGATCCGCCGTGTAATGCAGCGCATACCCCTTGTAGTACACACCAGGCCCCGGCATGACGGAAGCACGCATGCCTTCTACGCCCAGTGGATAGTGTCCGGCCATGGCCGTCAGTGGAAAAAGCGACACCAGGGCCGATGTTATTATTTTTTTCATCTTGGCTACTCTTGGTTGGTACAGTGGTAAACAGCGGGCCCCGCCCTCTGCCTGTCAGCAAGGCAGAGGGCTATGCAAAGCCCGCGGGCGTGTTAACAGGATATTGCTCAGGTCAGAGCGGTCAGGAAGCGCTCGTTGAGCTGACGATCATGGTAGAAGATCGCCTTGCCCAGCTTGTCAGCATCCCAGGTGATCGGCGCGTGGTCCGGGTAGAAGTAGTCTCCGCCGCAGAACACCTCGTTGCGGTTGCCGGACGGATCAAAGAAGTAGATCGTCTGGCCATGGGTAATGCCGTGGCGGGTCGGCCCGATATCGATGGAGGTATCGGTCATGGAGATCAAGTCACCGGCACGCAGCACATCTTCCCAGGTTTCAAGGAAGAACGAGGCATGGTGAAACTTGCCCGGCTCAGGGTGATCGATAAAGGCGATGTCATGCGCCTTCATGCTGGTAGTCAGGAACTGTGCCACTCGCTTGCCGTCCGGCGTCATGATCTGTTCGCACAGGTCAAAGCCCAGCACCTCACGGAACAGGTCCAGGGTCTGGTCCAGCTCCGGGCCGTACAGCAGGCAGTGGTCAAACCGCTGCGCCTTCATGCCCTTGAGATCACGGGGCCAGGCTTCCGGGTTGTGATTGCCGACGCCGTAACGACCGGTCTGTTCCTTGTTGGCAAAGAGTTCAAAGTAATGCCCGGTCGGTGCCTGAAAGCGGATTCGGCGACCACAGCCCTTGAGTTCCTCGGCCGGGATCTCTTCAACGCCACAGCCGAACGCCAGCAACTCCCGGTTCAGGCGATCAACCACCTCCTCGTTCAGGCACTTGAAGCTCATGAAATCCATGCCGGCTTCATCGGCTTCTCGCAGCACCACCGAGAACTTGTCCACTTCGGTCCAGCCCTTCAGGTAGACACGGCCCTGCTCGTCGCGATCCGTTTCGATCAGCCCCATCAGCTCGACATAATGGTTAACCGCTTCTTCCAGATCCAGCACACGAATTTGTACATGTCCGGG
>NZ_JACEMT010000038.1 GCF_013868415.1 Marinobacterium marinum
ACGCCGGCGCCGACGGTACGACCACCTTCACGGATGGCGAAACGCAGACCGTCTTCCATCGCGATCGGGTTGATCAGGGTAACAGTCATCTGGATGTTGTCACCCGGCATGACCATTTCAACGCCTTCCGGCAGTTCGCACGCACCCGTGATGTCAGTGGTACGGAAGTAGAACTGCGGACGGTAGCCTTTGAAGAACGGAGTGTGACGACCGCCTTCTTCCTTGCTCAGTACGTAGACTTCGCCTTCGAACTTGGTGTGCGGAGTGATTGAACCCGGCTTGGCCAGAACCTGACCACGCTCAACTTCGTCACGCTTGGTGCCACGCAGCAGCGCACCAACGTTCTCGCCTGCACGACCCTGGTCCAGCAGCTTGCGGAACATCTCAACACCGGTACAAGTCGTCTTGGTGGTGTCCTTGATGCCGACGATTTCGATTTCGTCACCAACGTTCAGAATACCACGCTCGATACGACCGGTTACTACGGTACCACGACCGGAGATAGAGAACACATCCTCGATCGGCATCAGGAACGGCAGGTCAACAGCACGCTGCGGCTCAGGAATGTACTCGTCCAGAGTCTCAACCAGCTTCTTGACAGCTGCCTGACCGAAACCATCCTGATCTTCGCCGTTCAGTGCTTTCAGCGCAGAACCTACGATGATCGGAGTGTCGTCACCCGGGAAGTCGTACTGGTCCAGAAGTTCGCGAACTTCCATTTCAACCAGTTCCAGCAGCTCTTCGTCATCAACCATGTCTGCCTTGTTCAGGAAGACAACGATGTACGGTACACCAACCTGACGAGACAGCAGGATGTGCTCACGTGTCTGCGGCATGGGGCCGTCAGCAGCAGAACATACCAGGATAGCGCCGTCCATCTGAGCAGCACCGGTGATCATGTTCTTAACGTAGTCGGCGTGTCCCGGGCAGTCTACGTGCGCGTAGTGACGGGTCGGTGATTCATACTCTACGTGTGAAGTAGAGATGGTGATACCACGCTCACGCTCTTCCGGTGCATTATCGATACCGTCGAAGGCAACGGCGTCGCCGCCCCATACTTCTGCACAAACACGAGTCAGTGCAGCAGTCAGAGTGGTTTTACCGTGGTCAACGTGACCGATGGTGCCCACGTTAACGTGCGGCTTGTTACGTTCAAATGATTGTTTAGCCATGGCAAGGTCAACCTGATCAAGTCGTTTCAAAGACGCCAAATACGACAAAGGGTAGACATATCACTATATCTACCCTTCATCAAAACTGGAGCTCATGGGCGGATTTGAACCGCCGACCTCACCCTTACCAAGGGTGTGCTCTACCCCTGAGCTACATGAGCATAACTCTATTATTGCAACACTCCGTTGGAGCGGGTAGCGGGAATCGAACCCGCCTCTTCAGCTTGGAAGGCTGAGGTAATAGCCACTATACCATACCCGCTTAAACGGAAATGGTGGTGGGAGGTGGATTCGAACCACCGAAGCTCGCGCGTCAGATTTACAGTCTGATCCCTTTGGCCACTCGGGAACCCCACCAGCCTTCACTTCTTCCAAACATGGTGCCGGCACGAGGAGTCGAACCCCGGACCTACTGATTACAAGTCAGTTGCTCTACCAACTGAGCTATACCGGCTTTGTCTGTCGAAGTGGTGCGTATCTTACTGATCCGATTGGGGCTGTGCAACCCCTTTGCACGATTTTTTTTCTACTTTTATTCCCGGCCAGCCGGCTTTCACGATTCGAGCCAGCTGCACCTCGTCAACTTGCCCTTCGATCACTCCGATCTGCAGCCGAAAGCCGGGACTGTTATCCAGAATCTGCTCCTGCTCCAGGGTCAGCTTCAGGACCGAGCGAATCGCCTCCCGCTCGCGCTTGACCTGCTGTAGCGCATCCTCCCCCATAAAAGGCCCCAGTACAAAGTCGCCCCCCCGAGTTTGCGGCACCCAACCCGCCAGCGCCAGCCGATCCAGCAATTCCAGCTGCTCCTCCACCCCTGCCGGCCTCGGCAAACGTAACCGGTACCCCAGCACGACAGGCACCATGGACTCAACATCAACATTAAAACCGCGTTTGCGCATTTTTTCGGCCGCAGTGTCGGCCTCGGCACGGGAGGCAAACCCGGCCAACTGATAGCACTCCTGCGCTCTCGGCTGCAGAGTTTCGCCACCCCCCAGCTCATGCAGCAGTCGTAATCGACTGATCTGTTCGCCCGCCATTTCCGGCGGCCTGCTCGTCTGCTGCTGCGCATACCACAGCAACAGCAGTGCATTCATCAGCAATAACAGGAGAGCCAACCATCGCATCATGCCCTTACTCCAGCGCCCATCGCAGTCCATCCATAACCAGGTCCGGACACCATTCGGCCTCCGGCATCACCTCCAGCCACTGTCGCCCGTCGCCCCCCGTAACCAGCACCCGGGAAGGCACATCCGCCACTCCCGGGATATCGTTTTTCAGCTGGCGCGCCAGTGACAGCAGCAGCAAATTGATCCCGTGTTCTACCCCGCTACTGGTATCCCTTCCAGGCATCACAACACCAGAATCAACCGGTCGATCCACTGTCACACCGGCCGTATTACCCAGCAACGCCTGCCGCATCAACCTCAGGCCCGGCAGGATATACCCTCCCTGATGACAGCCCGCAGCATCCAGCAAATCCACTGTGATCGCACTGCCACAATCCACAACCCAACAAGCATCTTTCACCTGGTGCCAGGCCGCCAGCAGTGCCAGCCAACGATCCACCCCCATGCGCGCCGGATCCTTATAGCTGTTGCGAACGCCGGCCGCTTCAGCCTGTGCACAGGCTCGCTGCAACGGCACCTGCCAGTATCGCTCGACCCCCGCCTGCAAGGCCCGATCAAAGACCTCTCCGGCAACCGAGGCAAACCAGATTCTATCCGGTCGTTCACCACATTCCAGCAAGCGTTCGGCGCTGAACTCGGCGGTCAGCCAACTGCCCCGCCGCCGAACCCGCCCCTGCTCCAGCAGGCGCCACTTGATAAAACTATTGCCCGCATCCAGCTCAAGCCGTTTCATACGCTCGCACACTCACCTCGCCGCCATGGAACACCTCCGTCCCCTGGTCAGTCTGCAACCGTATGCCGCCCTGATCAGTCACGCCCAGACACACCCCTTCAAAGGTATGCGCGCCCGATGTCAGACGCACCGACTGCCCCTGAAAGACATGCACCGCCTCCCATGCGGACCGCAACCGGGCAAATCCGCCATTCTCGAAATCCTGCAGTACCCGCACCAACCGTAACACCAGCGCACCCAGCAGCTCGGTGCGATCACCGGTGAACCCCAGCGTGCGCAGATCAACACAAGGCTGATCCAGTGCTTCAGCCAACCTTTCGGGCAGCGCAACATTCAGCCCCACACCAATCGCCACCTGGCATTCTCCGGCCGCATCCCCACTGATCTCGATCAGGATCCCGGCCAGCTTGGCCTGTCCGACCAGCAGATCATTGGGCCACTTCACTCCGGCCTGATCAATTCCCAGTTCGACCAGCGCCTGCTGCAGCGCCAGCCCGACCGCCAGACTGAGCCCTTCCAGAGCGGCTACACCGGTATTGAAACGCCACGCCAGTGTAAAACACAGGCTCGACGCTAGCGGACTCAGCCACTGACGACCACGCCGGCCACGGCCTGCGTGTTGATATTCGGCCACAAACAGCCCGCCAGGAATGCCCTGCTGCAGCGCCTGTGTGCCCTGGCTGTTGGTTGATTCGGTCTCGATTGCCACCTCGACAACGGCAAGCCGCTCATCCTGCTCATCCAACCGCAACTGCTCACGCAACCGCTCGCCATCAATCAGATCCAGACCGCCGGGCAAGCGATAGCCGCGCCCTTTGACGCTGTACACCTCCAGCCCCAACTCCTGCAGGCGCTGCATATGCTTCCACACTGCGCTGCGACTGATCCCCAACTCCCGTCCCAACTCACTGCCTGAATGGAAGGCCCCGTCAGACAGCACGGATAGCAACTTATCCAGCATGCCTCACCCCGGTCGACACGCGCTCCAGAACCACAAAACTGTAGGCATAGGGATTAGGTTCAACGGCTGCAAAGTCTTCCCGGCCAATCTCCTGCCAGACGTCCGTTTCCAGTTCCGGGAAAAAGGCATCGCCTTCGATCTCGGCATGCACCTGGGTCAGATACAAACGGTCCGCATGCGGTAGACAGAGCGCATAAATTTCAGCACCGCCGATCACCACCGCCTCGTCCACACCATCAATCAGCGCCAGGCTTTCACCCAGCACCAGCCCATCTTCCAGGCTGTGTACAATCCGCACGCCATCATGCTGCCATGCCGTATCGCGTGTAATCACGATATTGACCCGGCCCGGCAGGGGACGCCCTATCGATTCAAAGGTCTTGCGCCCCATAATGATCGGCTTGCCGAGCGTGACCCGCTTGAAATACTTCAGGTCTTCCGGCAAATACCAGGGCAGTTTATTGTTGCTACCGATTACCCGGTTTTCGGACTGGGCAACTATCATGGCCAGGCGCATACGTTCTCCTTGCATCAAACGGCGATGGGGGCTCGAATAGCCGGGTCTGGGTTATACCCGGCAACTTCGAAATCTTCGTACTCGTAGCTGAAGATGTCAGCCGGGCGGCGGCTCAACTTCAGCTGCGGCAGTGCTCGAGGCGTGCGCGAAAGCTGTTCCTGCACGATCGCAGGATCGTTGAGATGATTGTGGTACAGATGCAGATCACCGAAGGTATGTACAAACTCGCCCACTTCAAGCTCACACTGCTGGGCCACCATATGGGTCAGCAGTGAATAGGAAGCGATATTGAACGGCACCCCAAGGAAATAATCGGCACTGCGCTGGTACAGCTGGCAGCTTAACTTCCCCTCGGCAACGTAAAACTGGAACAGCGTATGACAGGGCGGCAGCGCTGCACGCCCCTGGCGCACGTTTTCCTGCGGGCTGATCGCCTCGTCCGGCAGGTCGGCCGGATTCCAGCCGCTGACAATCAGGCGGCGGGAGTTTGGGGTACGCTTGATCTGCTCGATTACGCTGGCGATCTGGTCGATGGTCGAACCATCAGGGCAGGCCCATGAACGCCACTGCTTGCCATAGATGGGCCCCAGGTCGCCATCTTCCAGCGCCCACTCATTCCAAATGCGCACACCACGCTCCTGCAGCCAGGTGTTGTCCGTACTGCCGGACAGAAACCAGAGCAGCTCATAGACCACCGACTTGAGATGGATCTTCTTGGTCGTCAGCAGAGGAAAACCCTGCGCCAGATCGAAGCGCAGCTGACGACCAAATACGGAGCGCGTGCCCGTACCGGTACGGTCACCCTTGTCCACGCCGCTATCGATGATGTCTCGCATCAGATCCAGATACTGCTGCATAACCGCCCCGTTTCAAAAACAAATAGCCGCCATTTTATGCCGCTGGCAGCCCTTTAGCCAGCGACACTCTCGCAGTATCAGACCCGCCGCACCGCCTCGCGCCGGTACGCCAGCAGCATCAGCACCACCCCCAGCAACACCATCGGCAGCGACAGCAGCTGTCCCATGGTTAGCCAATCGAAGGCGATGAAGCCCAGATGCCCGTCCGGCTCGCGCACCAGCTCCACCAGCGATCGAAAAGCGCCATAGCCCAACAGAAACAGCCCGGACACCGCCATGCGAGGACGCGGACGGGCCGAATACCACCACAGCAGTGCAAAAAGCAGAATCCCCTCCAGCGCCATCTCATACAGCTGCGACGGATGCCGTGGCAGACCATCACCGGCACGAGGAAAGACCACCGCCCAAGACAGATCGGTTACCCGCCCCCAGACTTCACCACCGATGAAGTTGCCCAAACGTCCCGCACCCAGCCCGATCGGCACCAGCGGGGCTACAAAATCACTGATTTCAAAAAACGACTTGCCGTTGCGATACGCAAAAACGGCCAGCACCACGATGACACCGATCAGGCCACCATGGAAGGACATGCCCCCCTCCCACACCGCAAACAGCCACAGTGGCTGCTGCAGAAAGTAATCGAAGTTATAGAACAGCACATACCCCATGCGCCCGCCCAGAATCACCCCGACCGCCCCCCAGAACACCAGGTCAGACACCTGCTGCTCGGTCCAGCCGGAACCGGCCCTGCGGGCGCGCACATTCCCCAGCCACCAGGCGGCACCGAAACCGATCAAATACATCAGCCCGTACCAGTGAATCTGTAACGGTCCCAGCTCCAGCGCCAGCGGATTGATATCATGTACCCACATAAACATTTATCCCAGGTTGGAAAGAATAAAACGGACAACCATCACCGGCAGAAATTCCGCAAGAGCCCTTTTTCAGGATGGATGTATCCGCCGGGCAAAGCGGTTTATCTTAGAGCCTGAACCCCACGGAGGAAACCAAATCGCCATGTGCCTTGCCGTTTTTGCCCTGAATGCACACCCGGACTGGCCAGTAATCCTCGTCGCCAACCGTGACGAGCAGCATGCGCGCCCGACCATGCCACTCGGTATCTGGCCGGATCGCCCCATTCTCGGTGGACGCGACCTGCAAGCAGGCGGCAGCTGGATGGGATTGGGCAACAACAACCGCTTTGCCCTCGTAACCAACCACCGCAACCTGCGCCGCCCCGTACCTGAACAACCCCGTTCACGCGGCAATCTGGTAACGGACTTCATCGATTCATCCCTGACAGCCCCCGACTTCTGCACCCGTCTGGAAGATGCCCGCTACGCCGGCTTCAATCTGCTGATGCGCGATGACCACAGCTGGTACAGCTACAGTAACGTACAGCAACACTGCCGCCCCTTGCAGCAAGGCATCTACGGTCTCAGCAATGCCTTACTGAACACCCCCTGGCCCAAAACTTTGCAGGCCCGCGCTCGGCTGCAACAGGCCCTGGCGCGCAACCAACTGAACCCCGAGCACCTCTTGCATCTGCTGCATGAGCGTCGCCAGGCCGATGACGGGCAACTGCCGGACACCGGTCTGACAACCGAGCGGGAACGCCTGCTGTCGTCCTGCTTCATTGTCTCGGACACCTATGGCACACGGGTCAGCACCCTGCTGATGCAGCACCGCAGCGGGCGCCTGCTGTTCATGGAAGAGAGTTATGATGCTGCCGCCCACCCCTGTGGACGGCGCCGATTTCTGCTGGACCGCCCCGGACTGGCGAGCGGCTAGCCGGGGGGCTGATGCGGCAATCGTGGGCGCGTCAACTGCCCCAGCCCCAACTGCTTCAGGGTATGGCGCAGATAACGGTGGATCTCTTCAGCATCATCCATACGCAAGACTCGATTCAGCAACGACTGCGCCCGCGCCAGACTGACACCGCGAATGGCCGATTTGACTCGCGGCAGGTTATTGGCATTCATGGACAACACCTCATACCCCATTGCCATCAGCAGCAGCGCACCGCCCGGGTCCGCCGCCATCTCCCCACAGATCGAGACCGGCTTGCCTTCCTTGCGGGTCTCTCGGGCAATGTACTGCAGCGCCCTCAACACGGCAGGGTGATAGGCGGCATATAATCCGGCGACACGCGGGTTATTACGATCCACTGCCAGTATGTACTGGGTCAGGTCATTGGAACCGACAGACACAAAATCAACCAACCGGGCAAAACGACGCACCTGATATACCGCCGCCGGTACTTCGACCATCACGCCAACCAGTGGCCGCTGTACGTCATACCCTTCATCCTGCAGCTCAACCAGCGCCCGGTCAATCTGACGCAGCGCCTCTTCCACCTCGTGCACACTGGTCACCATCGGCAACATGATACGCAGATTGTTGAAGCCCTCCGACGCCCTGAGCATGGCGCGCACCTGCACCAGAAAAATCTCCGGATGATCCAGGGTCACCCGGATGCCACGCCACCCCAGGAAGGGGTTGTCTTCCTCAATGGGGAAATAGGGCAGTGCCTTGTCACCTCCGATATCCAGCGTGCGCATGGTCACCGGGCGCGGTGCAAAAGCTTCCAGCTGACTGCGGTAGCTCTGCAGCTGTTCCTGCTCACTGGGAAAGAAGTCACGAATCATGAAGGGGATTTCGGTACGATACAGCCCGATACCTTCCGCGCCATGCTGCAGGGCGCGTGTCACGTCTGCCACCAGCCCCGTGTTGACCCATAGCGGCATCCGGTAGCCATCCGTGGTCTCAGCCGGCAGGAGTTTCAGCCCTTCCAGTTCCGCCGCAACCAACTGCTCCTCGCGCATCACCTCACGGAAGGCCTCCAGCAGCTTTTCCGACGGGTTCACATACACACGCCCGGAATAGCCATCCACAATAACCTGACGACCCTCCAAACGGGTAAACGGCAGGTCTACCACCCCCATCACTGTTGGGATGCCCACTGCTCTGGCCATAATGGCCGCATGGGAGGAGCCCGACCCGCTGACTGACACCAGCCCAACCAGCTGTTCTTCCGGTACCAGCCCCAGCATGGCCGGCGACAGTTCGTCGGCGATCAAAATACTGTCGCCCTCGCACTCGATTTCGGGCGGCCCCGCATTTTCCTGCAGGTAACCGAGGATACGCCGCCCGAGGTCACGAATATCACTGGCTCGCTCCCGCAGGTAGGTATCCTCCATGGAATTGAACTGCCGCACCTGTGCCAGCACCACCTCGCGCAAGGCTCCTTGAGCCCAGTTCCCGGCCTGAATACGCGCTTCGATTTCACCCACCAGCGCCTGGTCGTCCAACATGCGCAGATAGACATCAAACAGCACCTGCTCTTCGGCGCGCAGACGTCGAGACAAGTTGTGACTGACCGTATGAATATCATCACGCACCGCTTCCACCGCCGCTCTGAACGCTTCCCGCTCGGCGACAATATCACGCGCCGGTTTATCAGGTACCGTTTCCAGTTCGGCCGCCAGCGTCGCCACCACAACCGTGCCGATCGCCACGCCGGACGAAGCCGCCACGCCGGTAAAATAGCGATCAATCTGCGGCTTCATCTGAGCCTGTGGATGGTTTTCGGCATTGACCGACCCGGTTGCCTCCGCATGTGCAATCACCCCGGCCAGCTGCGCCGACAGGGTTAC
Source organism: Marinobacterium marinum (assembly GCF_013868415.1). Taxonomy (GTDB): domain Bacteria; phylum Pseudomonadota; class Gammaproteobacteria; order Pseudomonadales; family Balneatricaceae; genus Marinobacterium; species Marinobacterium marinum. Next base: position 9,024 of record NZ_JACEMT010000038.1, read on the forward strand.
CATGAAAGCCTCTTCACTTTCATCGAAACGACGGTGCTCTTCCTGCTGTACGACCAGCACGCCCAGAATACTGCGGTGATGGATAATGGGAACGCCGAGAAAAGCGTGATAGCGCTCTTCACCCGTTGCCTTGAGGTAATGGAAGGCCGGGTGACGAGAGGCATCTTCCAGATTGATGGGCTCGGCCCTCTGGCCGACTTGGCCGACGATCCCTTCGGTCGGCAACAGGCTGACCTGATCAACCGCTTCCTGATTCAGCCCCTGAGTCGCGCGCAGGACATAGCGCTGGCGCGCAGGGTCAAACAGAAAGATGGAACAAACTTCGGTTTTCATCGCTCGCTGAATGCGCCGCACGATCAGATCCAGTACAGAATCCAGATCCGGGGCCGTACTGACCTCCTGAACGATCTTGCGCAGCACACTCAGCATACTCATCAGGTAGCTCCTCTGGTTATCAAGTGTGCGGCCTGGAGGCGCGCCAACCGGGGCGACAGCTCCTTCATCGCCTTGCGATACACCTCACGTTTGAAGGACACTACCTGTCCCAGAGGGTACCAATAACTGACCCACTCCCAGCCGTCAAACTCCGGGGAGTCGGTATGATCAATCCTGACTGCGCTGTCATCACTGAGCATACGCAGCAGGAACCACTTCTGCTTCTGGCCCACACACACCGGGTGCGAGTGGCGCCGGATCATGCGTTTGGGTAGGCGGTAACGCAGCCAGCCTCGCGTCACTGCCAGAATCTCCACATCTGCGGCCGTCAGCCCGACCTCTTCTCCGAGTTCGCGATACATCGCCTGCTCGGGTGTCTCGTCCGACTGTATGCCACCTTGCGGGAACTGCCAGGCATTCTGCCCGATACGCCTTGCCCAAAGAACCTGACCCTGCGAATTAACCAGAATGATTCCGACATTGGGTCTGAATCCGTCTGCATCAATCACAATTCTGATCCCGATCTATATCCGTTTTGGTTTTTATTGTTCCACAGATCTGCGGTTTGGCAAATAGCAAGCCTGAGCGACCCGGCCCGGTCACCGCCGTTTTTTGTCCACAGCAGCGTCAGACGCGAGAACGGCAACCTTGCATGCTGGCATTCAAGGCCCGCATGATTTGCCGCCGACTGATGACGCCCTGCAACAGCCCTGCCTTGGCGACCGGCCAGGTTTTGGGCTTGTTGCTGCCCATTTTCTGGACCAGATCAATAATACTGTCCGTCGGCGCGGCGCACAGGGGCTCGCGGTACATGATATCGCCGACCAGTGTACGACTGTCGCAGTGATAGCTGCCACTGACCAGATAGTCGATACAGTCATGCTCGGATACGAAACCGACAACACAGTTGGCATCATCCACAACCGGCAACCCGGTCAGGCCCGACTGCAGAATCAGATCCACCGCCCGAGACAGGGGCATTTCCACACGCAAGGGATGCGGCACTGGCTGCATCAAATCCTGGACTCGCTGTTGTTGCATCATGCTATGTCTCCTTTCACCCGAATACCCTCTGAGTATGGCAAAGGCTGAGGCGATTGGACCAGCATCCCCGGCAGAGGCAATAGCAGACACACTTTCGAACAAAAGGAAACCACCGCCCCGACGGGCGGTGGCATGGGGGTCAGATCGCAGGCAGAACGCGCAGAAAATAGGCTTTCAAATACTCGGTTTCAGGAATGGCCGGATGGATCGGATGATCCGCTCCCTGACTGCCCTGTGCGAAGATCTGCGCATTGCGGTCCAGCTCTCGACTGTTGGCCCGCAGAATATCGACCAGCCGGTCCTTGGCCAGGTGCATGGAACAAGACGCCGAAATCAGCGTGCCATCCTTGCTTAACAGGCGCATCGCCAGGTTGTTAATACGTGCATAGGCACGCTCGCCGTTACGAATATCCTTGCGCCGGGCGATAAATGCGGGCGGGTCAACAATCACGACATCAAAGCGTTCCTTGTCCGCGACCAGCGCCTTGCACAATTCGAAAGCGTCACCCTGAAGCCCCCGAAAGCGGGTTTCACCATCATTCAATCGGGCATTTTCGGCAGCCACTTCCAGTGCCGTTACCGAAGCATCCACACACACCACTTCGCTGGCACCTGCGGCCAGAGCCTGTGCACCCCAGCCACCCACATAGCTGAACAGATCCAATACACGCTTGCCTTTCACCAGCGTCTGCATTCTGGCACGATTTTCACGGTGGTCGTAGAACCAGCCCGTTTTCTGCCCGGTCAGTATCGGGGCCAGCAGATTGACACCATTTTCATTCAGCGGAGCCAATTCGGGCACTTCACCCTGCACCACCTCAACATAGGTTTCCAGGCCTTCACTCGCACGCATCTTGCCGTCATTGCGCAACACGATGGCCTGTGGCCGAAACACCTTGTTCAGAGCGTCAATGATCTGCTCCAGCACCGCTTCCATACCGGCGCTCGATATCTGCACAACCAGAATATCGTAGAAACGATCCACCACCAGCCCCGGCAACATGTCGGCATCACCGAAAATTACCCGGTAACAGGGCTGATCGAAACACTGTTCACGCAGGGACTTGGCCAGATTGAAACGGTGCACCAGCAATGAGCGATCCAGCGGATGGCTCAGATCACGACTCAGCAAGCGACCGCAAATCAGGGTATTCGGATTCAGCGTGGCAATGCCCAGCGCCTTGCCGCGCGCATCCTGCACAATGACCTGTTCGCCCGGCTCGAAGCCTTTCAGTGGCGTCGCCTTACTATCGACTTCATTGCTGTAGATCCAGAGGTGCCCGCCACGCAGGCGCCGATCGGCACCCGACTGAAGAATGAGAGGTTTGAGGTTCATTGTACTCTGTCTTTGCTCTTAAATGACTGTCCCGGCACAAGCCGGGACAGTGAGATGAGTTGGTCGAAAACCGTAATACGACCCGTCGGTACCGCGTTGTGCCGGCTTAACCTTCGGCGTCACAATGGGCCGTGTAGCCATCCGCATCCAACAACTCTTCCAGCTCGCGGCTGTCACTCAGCTTGAGCTGGAAGAACCAGCCATCACCATAGGGATCGGCATTGACTGCTTCCGGAGCATCTTCCAGGGCCTCATTGATGGCCACGACCTCACCACTCAGAGGAGCGTAGATGTCGGAGGCAGCCTTGACCGATTCAACGGCACCCGCATCATCGCCTGCGGCCATCTCGGCACCCACTTCCGGCAACTCGACAAACACCACGTCACCCAACAGATCCTGGGCATGATCCGTGATGCCAATCGTTACCAGGCCGTCACCTTCATCACGGACCCATTCATGGCTGGCCACATATTTCAATTCGTTCGGGACATTGCTCATTTCGGTTTCCTATTGTCGGCTCATTCAGGCAAATACTTTTTCACCATGGCGAACAAACGGGGGCGTTACCACTTGTACCTGCACCCGCTTGCCACTCACCTCCACTTCGGCCGCATCAGCGGCCGACACCGGCACTCGGGCCAGGGCAATGACGCAACCCAGCGTTGGCGATACACAAGCGCTGGTGACTTCACCCACCGCGTTCCCGTCGACCAGCACCTTTTGCCCGGCACTCAGGGGGGCTTCACCAGCCATCACCAGTCCGGCCTGGCGGCAGGTTACGCCACCGGCCTGCACCGCTTCGAGCGCTTCGCGCCCAACGAACAGTCGCTCTTTCGGCTCCAGATCCAGCCCTCGCAGCATACCGGCGGCCAGCGGCGAGACCGTCTCGTCCAGCTCGGCCCCGTAGCGACTCAGCCCCGCTTCCAGGCGCAACGTCTCGCGAGCTGCCAAACCACAGGGCGTAACACCCGCATCCAGCAGTTGCTGCCAGAAGTCGACAGCTTCTTCTTCCGGCAACATCACTTCCAGACCGTCCTCGCCCGTATAACCGATACGCGCAATAAACCAGCCTTCCGATTCCTGCCCGGAAAACTCCTTGAGTTCGGACAGCAGCCGCGCCCGTGACTCGCTGACAACCTGTTCAACCCGCTGACGGGCCTTGGGGCCCTGAATCGCGATCATCGCCAGCTCTGGCTGTTCGGTCAATGCCACATCAAAGCGCAACGCCTGATCGGCCATCCAGCGCAAATCCTTTTCCCGGCTGCTGCTGTTGGCAACAATGCGGTACCACTCGCCCGAGGCATCGGGCTCAGTCATCAGATACACGATCAGATCATCGATCACGCCACCTTTTTCGTTCAGCATAACGCTGTACAGGGCCTGACCTTTCTGCCTGAGGCCGGCCACATCGGCTGCCAGCAGATGACGCAAATAGCTGCGCGCCTGCGCACCCGATACATCAACAATGGTCATGTGTGACATATCGAACATGCCCGCGCTCTGACGCACCCGGTGGTGCTCTTCTACCTGGGAGCCATAATGCAGCGGCATGTCCCAGCCGCTGAAATCGACCAATCTGGCGCCCAGGGCATGATGTTGTGCGTGAAGTACGGTCTTGTGTCCCATCGGTAAGCTCATCTGCTGCAGCGTTCCGACCCACGGCCTGAGCCGCGTCGCAACTGGTTAACAGAAAAAAAGGGAAGACAATGTATCGGCATTTGCGCCCCAGATCAATATTTAACCGTCTGTCAAGGGACGGCGCTGTAAACGCCGGGGGCGATCTCCGGACAGTCCCATCGCCTGCAGCACCAGGTGTTGCTTCACCGGCTCCAGACGGTCCATGAGGTTCATGCCACAGCTGCGCAGCAAACGCACCGGTGCCGACCGGGGCGCGAACAGACGACGAAACCCTTCCATCGCTGCCGACATGCACAGGTTGGCACTGCGCCGCTGACGCTGGTAACGACGCAGCACCTGAAGGTCCGCGATGGATTCGTTGCGCTGCCAGGCCGCCTCGACGACATCGGCCAGAGCGGCAGCATCCATGAGCCCCAGATTGACCCCCTGACCCGCCAGCGGGTGTATCGTATGAGCGGCATCGCCTACCAACGCCAGACCCGTGTCCACATACTGATGAGCATGACGCTGCCGCAGCGGTATCAGATGACGCTCGGCGCTGTCGACAACCTCGCCAAGACAGTATTCGGCAGCCCGCGCCAAGGCCTGCCGGAAAGCCTCATCAGACAGGGCCATCAATGCGCGAGCATGCTCAGGCGAGGTGGACCAGACAATGGAACTGGTGCGCCCATTGCCGCCAGCCAGGGGCAACAGGGCCAGGGGCCCGTCCTCGGTAAACCTCTGCCAACACGTCTCGCCATGGGGGCGGACGGTCGTAATGGTCGTAACCAGCGCATGATGCCCATAGTCCCATTCGGTGGCGCCCAGACCACTCAGCTGCCGAGTCCGTGACAAAGCACCATCAGCCCCCACCACCAGCGCGGCGGTCAGCTCACGGCCGTCGCTGAGGGTCAGCGTTCTCTCGCCAGCCGCCAGAGGCGCCGACAGTTTCTGCAGGCTGATACCACTTAGCAGAGTCAGATTGTCATGCCGGGCAACCTGCCGCAGCAGCCCTCCCTGCACCACCGAATTTTCAACAATATGTCCCAGGCAGTCTTCATGCAGGGCATCGGCACTGAAGTGAATGCGTCCCCCCCCCTCGCCATCCCAGACCTCCATATCATGATAGGCGCGAGCACGCCCCGAACCGATAATGGTCGACCAGGCTCCCAGCTGCTCCAGCAGCTGTACCGATGCCGGATTCAGCGCACTGACCCTGGCATCATACTGCGAGCCCGGCCGTTCGGTAATTTGCTCAAGCCAGTCCGACACCTCGCCGCTGCGCTGCTCCAGAACGATGATTCTTCGCCCGGCGGGAGCCAGCGACAAGGCCAGCGACAGCCCTACCATACCCGCTCCCACAATCACCAGATCCGCCTGCCATTCGCTCGTCATGTCGATGCTCCGGTTTTAACGCAAACGCGCCGCAGGCTGGTCCAGCCCCATGGCGGAACGTGCAAACAAGGTCTTGCCTGCCGGACAGCTGTCCAGCAGCTGCAGCCCCAGGCCGCGCCCCAAGCGCAACAACGGGTTGTCGCTGGCAAACAGCTTCAAGGTTCGGTCACTGAACAGGATGGTGCGCTGCTGATCCAGTCGGCGCTGCTCGACAAAGGCACTCAGCCCCTCCAGCGCTCCCAGCGGCAGCCCCTCGCGCTTGCGCGCGATAATCAGATCTGCCAGAGCCACAACACCTCGCAACGCCAGGTTGTATCCCTGCCCCGCAATGGGGTGCAGGGCGTGAGCGGCATTACCCAGCACAACCAGCCCGGTCCTGACCTGCTCCTCGGCCCGGATCAGCTTGAGCGGATAGTAATGGCGCTCACCCACAGCCGTGAAGCGCCCCGCACGGTAGCCGAATGCATCCTGAAGCCGTGCCAGAAAGGCCTGATCATCCAAGGCCTGTATCTCGTCCAATAAGGTATCAGCCAGTGTCCAGACCAGACCGCAGCGGGTGCGACCGTCCAGGCTTTCACCGGGCAACAGGGCCAGCGGGCCCGATTCGGTAAAGCGTTCGTAGGCGATGTGTCCATGCGGACGATCCAGTGACACATTGGCAACCAGTGCATGCTGGTCATAGGCCTGCTCATGATAATGAATACCCAGCCGCTGGCGCAGTTCGGAGCGCCCGCCGTCGGCCATGACCACCAGCTCGGCACGCAACCACTGTTCGCCCTGCGCCGTCTGCAGGCGCACCCGGTTGCCTGCGGCTTCGGGCACAAGCCGGTCAACCTCGGCTGCCGAAATCAGTGTCAGCTGCTCACCCGCATGCTGTTGCAAATGACTGATCAGCACCCGACCCAGCCAGTGGTTCTCGACCACATACCCCAGAGCAGGCACGCCCTCGTCCTCGGCCTGCAAACGGGTAGTGCCAAATCGTCCTCGGTCAGACACATGGATACTGTTGATGGATGTCAGGTGTTCCGTCAGAGCCGACCAGACACCCATGCGCCGATACAGGGTACGTACCCCCTGCGCCAGCGCGGTGGAGCGGGCATCATAACTGGGCGTAAAAACCGGTGCTCCCGCTGTGGGCAGGGGCTGAGCCTCAATCAATGCCATCTTCAGCCCGAGATCCCGTGCCGTCGGCAGAAGTGCGGCTGCCAGGCTGGCACCCACCATTCCGCCACCGATGATGATCAGATCATACTGCTGCATCGCCCGCCTCTCCGGCTGCTCAGTTTTGCGCCATCAGCGCTTCAATAGCGTGTATTGTCTTGGGCACCCCGTGGGTCAGCACCTCGGGGCCCTGTTCCGTCACCAGCACATCGTCTTCAATGCGGATACCGATGCCTCGCCACTCGGGGGCTACATCCATGTCATCCGGCGCCACATACACGCCCGGCTCAATGGTCATCACCATGCCCGGCTCCAGCGGACGCCATTCGCCGGCTACCTTGTACTGGCCCACATCATGTACATCCATGCCCAGCCAGTGACCGATACGGTGCATGTAAAAGCGGCGATAGGCCCCGTCTTCGATCAAGGCATCCCGCTCACCCTGCAGCAGACCCAGCCCGATCAGCCCTTCGGTCAAACGCTCGACGGACAGATCATGAATCCGGTTCCAGGGTACGCCGGGCTGCATCGCGTCGATACAGGCCAGCTGCACATCCAGCACCAGTTGATACAGCGCTTTCTGCTGTGGCGAGAAGCGTCCATTGACCGGAAAAGTGCGCGTGATATCACTGGCATAGTTGTCCAGTTCGCAGCCTGCATCAATCAGTACCAGATCCCCGTCTTTCAGCTCGGCATCGTTTTCAATGTAGTGCAGAATACAGCCATTGGCACCACCGCCCACGATGGGTGTGTACGCCTGAAAGCGGGCGCCCTGCTGCATACAGTAGCCGGTGATCTCCGCTTCCAGATGGTATTCATATCGACCGGGACGGGACAGACGCATGGCCCGACAATGCGCCTCCGCCGAGATAGTGGCCGCGGCCCGCATGACGGCCAGTTCCGCCTCGCTTTTGAACAGCCGCTGTTCATGCAGCAGATTATCCAGCAGCACCAGTTCGTCCGGTGCATGCGCGCCCTGGCGTGCACGAGCGCGCACCTGATTCAGCCAGCCACGCACACGGGTATCCAGCCGTTCGTCATTGCCCAGGGCATAGTACAGACGCTGTGCACCCTCCAGCAGTTCCGGCATCCGCTGTTCCAGCTCGTCCAGCGTGAAGGCCTGATCCGCGCCAAAGTCACGAATAGCCCCTTCGGGTCCGGCGCGATAACCGGTCCAGATTTCCATCTGCCGGTCGCGTGGCGGACAAAACAGCACGAATTCGCCCTGCGCGCGCCCCGGTATCAACAGCAGCAACGCATCGGGCTCATTGAATCCGGTCAGATAGTAAAAGTCGCTGTCTTGCCGGAAAGCATATTCGGCATCCCGGTTACGGCTGACCAAATGAGCGGCCGCCACCAGCGCCACACTGTTGGCGGGCAACTGCTGCAAGAGCGCAGCACGCCGGCGGGCATATTCGTCCTGAGTAATTTTCATGTTGAGTCCTGGAACTGTCAGTGCAAGACCGGTGCAGGCGCGTCCACGTCTGGAGCGGCCTGGGCATCGGGCTCGTTGCACTCGCTGAATACCAACAGGGCCGCCATGCGAACGTATTCCTGAACTTCCATCAGGTCACCTTCGTCCTCTTCCGAATCGGCATCGGCCTCTGTACTGATTTGAACAATCTGGGCCAGATCACGTAGCGTTTCCTGTCCCTCTACCGAGAGTCCACCCGCGCCCTTTCGCTCCTGCAGGCCAAAGCCGCTCAAGAAGCCGCCACACCAGACCCCGAGTGCTTCAGCGCGGATCGGCAGCAGCTGATCATCATCCGGCAACAGCAGTTCAAAACTGAAATCCGGTGCTTCAAACTGTTGCAAAGTCGCCAGATACAGCTGCATTACGCTGTTACGCAACGCCGGTCCCCGCAAAGGCTCAATATCGAATAATTCCTGCACCCGCTGCAGTAGGCTGTCCGGATCGAATCGGGCACCCGCTGCAACCTGACCGGCCAGCAGTCCATGTAATTCCGAAGGCGATACAGTGAACGCTCCTTCCTCAACCAGCCTGTCGGCCAGCGTATCGAAATCCGGCAGTTCTACTTCAGCGGCCTGTTCGTGGGTCATAGTCATTTTTCCGGCGTTATTTCTGTTGTCCCGAGGGTAACCGGACGGGACCGGCACCGCATTGATCTCTATGCTAGCATTTCACCATAAGCAGAGCCACGGAGTGTCAATTGACCCTGCAGAGGCAGCTGTTTATAGTCAGCAGGTTATTGCATGGGATCTGGCATGAGCGAACACTATTTCAACGCACTCGAACACAAGATTGACCAGCTGCTGGCGCAGGTCCAGAAACTGGAGCAGGAAAACCGCCAGTTGCGCCAACAGGAAACCCGGCTGCGCGAAGAACGCGCGCAACTGGTCCAGCTGAACGACCAGACCCGCGACAAGGTTGAGGGTATGATACGGCGACTCAAGGCACTGGAGCAAAATTCATGAGCGCGGACGCACGCACGGTTACCGTCAAGCTACTGGACAAGGAATACACGATCAGCTGTCCGGATGGTGTCGAAGCCGAATTGCTGGCATCCGCCGATTACCTGAACCAGAAAATGCAGGAAATTCGCCGATCCGGCAAAATCATCGGGCTTGAGCGCATCGCCGTCATGGCGGCTTTGAACATGTCGCACGAGCTGATCAGAAGCCAGGATGCCCAGCGCCAGAATATCGAAACCAACCTGCGACGCCTGGGTCAGAAGATTGATCAGGGACTGGCCCACAAAGAGCCGAAAGAGTCCCATGAAAACTCTTCAACTTCCTGAAAAGTCTTTATCCAACAGTAAGATAACGCACATCCGTAGCAGAGAGCGGCATAATTTCAAGGGCTGACATCCGATTGCAAACAGGTATAATGGGATCAGGTTCCTGGAGTGTTCGGCAGTGGGTCAAGTCCCTCGAGCCGATAAGCAGTACCCAGGAGGTGTTTAACAGGTGTTGTGAGCATGTCCGTTCGACGGAAAGCCTGATTCGCTTGTAAACACTTCCACTCTGAACCTTAGGGTTCAGGGCCACGACCGACACCGGCACTCTGGGAAGCCTTCGACACCATGATGCAGGACCGCAAAACTCTTCGCCGCCACATGCGTGCCCGCCGTCAGGCACTGACGCCACGACAACAACGCCAGGCGTCGCAGGCACTCAGCCATATCGTTCGAACACAGCTATGGTTCCGACAGGCTCGACATGTTGCGCTATACCTGCCCAATGATGGCGAAATTGATCCCTCCCCTCTGATCGCACTCTGTCGCCACCTCGGCAAACGACTTTACCTCCCGGTTTTGCATCCGATCCGTCACAACCGACTCTGGTTCACACCCTACACTGCCGACACCCCGATGCGCCGCAATCGCTATCGCATTCTGGAGCCCGTGTTACAGGGTAAGCCGGTTCGGCCCGCACAGGCGCTGGATCTGGTATTGATGCCGCTGGTTGCCTTTTCCGCCGATGGCGGTCGCATGGGCATGGGAGGGGGGTACTACGATCGGACCTTTGCTTTCAAATTGCAGCAGCATGGATTGAAGGGGCCGAAACTGATTGGGCTGGCGCACGATTTTCAGCGTCAGACACGCCTGCCACTGGAACCCTGGGATGTCCCCCTGGACGGAGTTGCGACCGACTGCTGCTTTTACCGGATCAGCTATTGAAAACGTCTTGTACCATCGCCGCGATCTGCAGATCGCTTTGAGAAATGCCGGTCATCACTGCACCGACCACGAAGACAACAACAAGTACTAATACAAGATCCGGGCTTTTATTCATGGCTGCCAGTTAATTTTGCGAAGACGTTATAATGGTTAGGTGAAATTCGCGAAAAAATCGGCTTCTAGTCTTTCATAACACTGTTTTTTTACAAGCCTTGGCGAGCATTTTTTTGACCGTTGGCAGCATTTTTAAAGATCTTTCACGAACGTCTTCGAACACCCGACTTAAAAACCAACAAAGCGTCGTCGATTCGCATCATTTTCTTTAGTCAGCGAATTCCAGTGCATCGCGCGCTCGGGTAACACCCTGATACCGGCCAACTCGAATCGAGCATTCAGGGCTAAAACGGGGTGGGTAACGAGAGCGCCGGACGGCACTCTCGAGCGGTTTGACCTGAAGCGCGTTATTCAGCGCGCCCAGTCAGCAGGTCACGGCCGCGGATTACGGCCGCACGTACCTGATCCGGTGCGGTACCGCCGATATGGTTGCGCGCCGCCACCGAGCCTTCCAGCGTCAACACCTCGAACACGTCCTGCTCGATGGTATCGGAGAACTGCTGCAACTCTTCCAATGTCATATCCGACAGATCCTTGCCGGTCTTGATACCGTAAGCCACGGACAGACCAACGATTTCATGAGCATCACGGAAGGCCACTCCCTTGCGTACCAGGTAATCAGCCAGATCAGTGGCGGTGGAGAAACCGCGACGCGCCGCTTCGCGCATCTCGTCCTTGCGTGATTCAATGGCAGGAATCATGTCACCAAAGGCACGCAGACAGCCCTTCACCGTATCCACGGCGTCGAACAGCGGCTCCTTGTCTTCCTGATTGTCCTTGTTATAAGCCAGTGGCTGGGATTTCATCAGTGTCAGCAGTGACATCAGGTGACCGTAAACCCGACCGCTCTTGCCGCGCACCAGTTCAGGTACATCCGGATTTTTCTTCTGCGGCATAATGGAAGAACCGGTACAGAAACGGTCCGGCAGGTTGATGAAATTGAACTGCGCCGAGGTCCAGAGCACCAGTTCCTCAGACATGCGGGTCATGTGCATCAGTAATACGCTGGCGGCGGCACAGAACTCGATACCGAAGTCGCGATCAGACACCGCGTCCAGGGAGTTGCCGGCCGGCGCATCGAACTGCAGCAATTCGGCGGTGTAGGCACGATCGATCGGGTAGGTAGTACCGGCCAGCGCCGCAGCGCCGAGCGGCATGACATTGACACGCTTGCGGCAGTCGGCAAAGCGCTCATAGTCACGACTGAGCATCTCGAACCAGGCCAGCAGGTGGTGGCCAAAGGTGACCGGCTGAGCGGTCTGAAGATGGGTGAAGCCAGGCATGATGGTATCCGCTTCCTGCTCGGCCAGATCCAGCAATCCTTGCTGCAGGCGGCTGATTTCGGACAGGATGACATCGATCTCGTCGCGCATGTAAAGGCGGATATCGGTCGCTACCTGGTCGTTGCGCGAGCGGCCGGTATGCAGCTTCTTGCCGGTAATGCCGATCTTCTTGGTCAGCGCGGCCTCGATGTTCATGTGCACGTCTTCCAGCGCAACCGACCAGTCGAACTCACCGCGTTCGATCTCGACACGAATCTCGCCCAGGCCACGAATGATGGCGTCACGTTCGTCTTCGCTCAGTACACCGACTTTGGCCAGCATCCGCGCATGTGCCACCGACCCCTGAATATCCTGCTTGTAGAGGCGCTGGTCGAAATCGACAGACGCGGTGAAACGGGCCACAAAGGCATCCGTCGGCTCACTGAAACGGCCGCCCCATTGCTGATTGGTCTCTTTGCTCATACACCTCATACCTCGCTGACGCTGAATCGGCCCCTGCATGGGCCGGTGAATGTCGATGCCCTGATTATACAGCCCTTTCCCATCAACAGCATGGCCAATACTGAACCCCGACCCACTCGTTATGGCATGCCGGCATGACGCATCTGCCGCGGCAGCCGACTGAATAACAGCGGGAAGCCCGCATCAACCGGCTTGCTGACGGCTGACCTTCAGCGGTCAACCGTTGTCCCGCTTTCTGTTACACTGGTAGCTATTTATTCGACCCGGCGAGGCTCCGCCTCCTGACAAGGATTTGACCATGAGCAGAACTATCCGCATCGCTACCCGTCGCAGCTTGCTGGCCCTCTGGCAGGCCGAATACGTCAAGGCCGAGCTGGAGCGGCATCACCCCGACATTCGGGTCGAACTGCTTAAAATCGAGTCCCGCGGCGACAAGATTTTGGATACGCCACTGGCCAAGATTGGCGGCAAGGGCCTGTTCGTCAAGGAACTGGAACATGCACTGCTCAGCGGCGAAGCCGACATCGCTGTCCATTCAATGAAAGACGTCCCCATGGAATTCCCCGACGGCCTGGGACTGCACGTCATCTGCGAGCGAGAGCGTCCCACCGATGCCTTCGTCAGCAATAACTTTGACCGCTTTGATGACCTTCCTGAAGGTGCAATTGTCGGCACCTCGTCACTGCGGCGCGAAGTACAGATTCGTGAACGCCGTCCCGATCTGCAGGTACGTTTCCTGCGTGGTAACGTGCAGACTCGCCTGCGCAAGCTGGATGACGGCGAGTACGATGCCATCCTGCTGGCCACCGCAGGCCTGCTGCGCCTGGAGCTGGGCGACCGCATCCGGGAAGAAATCACTCCGGAACAAAGCCTTCCAGCCGGTGGACAAGGCGCCGTCGGTATTGAGTGCCGTAATGACGATGCCGAACTGATCGCCCTGATCAAACCGCTGCATCACGTGTCTACCGCCAGCCGTGTCCTGGCCGAACGCGCGATGAACCGTCGCCTGGAAGGGGGCTGTCAGGTCCCGATTGGCTGCTATGCCACCCTGGATGCTGCCCGCGATGAGCTGTGGCTGCGCGGCCTGGTCGGCCGTCCCGACGGAACTCTGGTCCTGCGCGACGAAATACGGGGGCCCAGCACCGATGCCGAGGCGATGGGCATTACGCTGGCCGAGCGCCTGCTCGAGGCCGGGGCTGACGTCATCCTGAAAGATGTCTATACCGAACGTGGTTAAAGCGTTGCACGGACAACGGGTACTGGTTACACGTCCCGCACACCAGGCTGCCAATCAGATCAACTATCTGCGGCAACAAGGTGCCGATCCGGTGGCGCTACCCCTGCTGGACATCGTCCCGACCTCAAGCGAGGATGCCGACTACCAGCAGTGCAAGCAATGCATTCTGGATCTGGACCTGTACCGTGATGTCGTGTTTGTCAGCCCCAACGCCGCCCGTATCGGAGCAGACTGGATTGATGCCTACTGGCCTCAACTCCCGCTGGGTGTGCGCTGGGTTGGCATCGGTCAACAGACTACCGACACACTGACCCGGCTGGGCTTTCCCGCCTGGTATGCGACCGGCGGCTTCGATTCGGAAACCCTGCTCGCACACCCGTCCATGCAAAACATGGTTGGCGCAAAAGTCCTGATTCTGCGCGCCGAAGGCGGACGCGACCTGCTGGCCGATACTCTTCGCCAACGCGGCGCTCGAGTGGACTTTGCTCACATTTACCGCCGCACCTGCCCCCAACATACCCAGGGGGTTATCCAAAGTACTATTTATGCACAACCTTTATCGGCTATTCTGATCACCAGTGGTCAAGCCCTGCGCAACCTGATTCACCTCTGCGCAGCCTTTGATGCTTTGACTGATGTCCTGATCATCGTACCCAGCGCCCGCCTTGCCGAGCTGGCCAATTCGCTGGGATTTAACCGAATCAGGGTAGCCCAGGGGCCGGACGACCAGTCAATGGTCGATGCCTTGCTACCCGCCTGACCTCCGGAACACGGCATGAAAGAGACCCGCAAGCACAGTAATGAACAACAAGACAGCGCGACCTCAACTCCTATGACCGACGATCAAGCCCAGACCGTATCCGGGGCCGCTCCCGGACCCGAAGCGGACGACGCCACCCAGACCACCGACACGGCGTCCTCCGAATCCGCTGCTATCGCTCCGCCCGCCGCGAGCAATGGCTCTGCAGATAGCGAACGCCGCTGCGGCGCAACCTGGCCCGGCAAGCTGGCCCTGCTGCTGTCGGTCATCGCTCTGGGCGGTGGCGGCTACATGGCCTGGGAAGGCTGGCAGCTGCAGCAGCAGAACAGCCAGCTGCAGGGACAGATCAAGCAGCAGATTGACACGGCACTGGCCAATGGTCGTGCCGACACCGCGCAATCGGTTGCCAAGGTCAGTCAGCAACTGGGGCAGCTGCAGGCCCGCGCCGAAGCCGACAAGCGCAATATTGACGAACTCCAGAACCGCCTGACACGCAGTATTCAGCAAATCACTGCTGACGCCGAAGTCAGTCGCAAGGACTGGCTGCTGGCCGAAGTGGAATATCTGCTGCGTTTGGCGAATCAGCGTGTCATGATGGAGCAGACGCCGGCCGGTGCCCTGACCCTGCTGAAGTCCGCCGACGAAAGCCTGCGCGAGGCGGACGATGTCAGCCTGTATGACGTTCGTAAGGCGTTGGCGAATGATATCGCCGCGCTGAAGGCCGTCCCCACACTGGATACCGAAGGCATCTTCCTGCAACTGTCCGCACTGAACCGCCAGGTCAATGAATTGCGTGTAACGCCCATCACCGACAAGCGCAAGCTGCCCGCCCTGCTGGAAGAGATCACGCCGGAAAGTGTGGAAAAGTCCTGGGGAGACGGCCTCAAGGCCAGCTGGAACAAGGCTGTGGATAAGTTCGAGACACTGATCGTCATCCAGCACCGCGACGAACCGGTCAAGCCGCTGATGTCACCGGAGCAAACCTTCTTCCTGCAACAAAACCTGCACCTGATGATGGAGCAGGCCCAGATGGCGCTGCTGCAGCGCGAGCAACAGGCATACGATGAAAGCCTGACCAAGGCCCATGACTGGATCGGCAGCCACTTTGATACCAAAAGCGCCACTACCCAGGCCATGCTGAACAGCCTGGAGGAACTGAAAGCGGTCAACGTGGCCCCCGAACTGCCGGATATTTCCGGTTCGCTGGCCAGTCTGAAAACCTACCTGCGTCAAATGCAGGACCTGCGGGCGGAGGGCTGATCCATGAAGAAGCTGTTTATCTTCCTGATGATATTCCTGGTCGCCGGTGCCTGGCTGGGCCAGATGATGGTGCAGGACCCCGGTTACGTCTTGCTGGCCTACAAGGAGACGACGGTTGAAACCAGCCTGTGGGTACTGCTGTTGCTGTTGCTGGTCGCCTTTGCGCTGGGCCACTGGTTGCTCAACCTGATCGGCAACGCTCACCTTCCCGGCGCCAAAGTCCGGGGCTGGCAGAGCAGACGCAGCCAGAAGGCCAACCGCCGCAAGTCACTCAAGGGCATGATCGCGCTGTCGGAAGGCAACTGGTGGAAAGCCCAGCGTTACTTGAGTCAGGCTGCCGAACATTCCGACCTGCCGGCCATCAAGTACCTGGCAGCAGCACGTGCCGCCCATGAACAGGGTGACCACAGCGGCACCGATGCCCTGCTCAACAAGGCCCGGACCGCCACTCCCCAGGCAGAGGTCACCATTGGCCTCACTCAGGCCACTTTCCAGCTGGAGCGCGGTCAGCTGGAGCCCTGCTTGGCCAACCTGCTGAATCTGCGTCGTCTGGCACCGAAAAATTCCCAGGTTCTGCGCTTGTTGCAACAGGTCTACCTGCGTCTGGAGGACTGGCTGGCCCTGATTCAGCTGTTGCCCGAGCTGAAACGGCAAGGCGTGATCAACGACCGTGAAATGATGCAGCTGGAGCAACAGTGCCACCTGCAGCGCCTGGCACAAAGCCTGGCAACGCTGCCGGCCGACACTGACGAACAGGAAAAATTGCGCGTCCTCAGCCGCAGCTGGCAGGCCGTGCCTGCACACCTGCTGCGTGATCCTGAACTCATCACCCGCTACAGCGACCTGATGCGCCAGATTGGTGCCGAAGCTGAAGCGGAGGCAGTACTGCAGGACCTGATCAAGCGCAAATGGGACAACCACCTGGTCGAGGTCTACGGCACACTGGCGGGCAAGGATCCGCAAAAACAGCTGGATACTGCCAAGGGCTGGCACCGAAAACACCCGGACTGCGCCGAACTCGAGCTGACGCTGGGCCGCCTGAGCATGCGCAACTCCCTCTGGGGACAAGCCATTGGTTACTTCGAACGCAGCTTCGAACTGGCACCACGCGTGGAAACCTTCGGCGAACTGCAGCGCCTGCTGCAGCACCTGGGTGAAACCGAGCGTGCATCCCAGCTGATGCAGGCTAATTTCACTCGCGTGGCGCCACAACTGCCCGCGCTGCCTCTACCTCAAGAAACTCACTAAACCAAACGTACAAAAAAGGGCAGTTCACACTGCCCTTTTTCATATCCCGCATCGCTTTGTCAGGACGCACTCTTGCCCGGTCGCGGTGCCCAGGCAAACACATCCGAATGGATCTGATCAGCACGGACACCGCGAGCTTCCAGGCGATCAACCAATGCATGCACCATACCCGGTGAACCACAGGCATATACGGCCAGATCGGCGCAATCAGCGGGCAGTTCTTGCGCCAGTACGTCCGGCATCAGCCCGGTACACCCCTGCCAACCCGGACTGTTCTCCGGCTCACTCACCACCGGCACAAAACGCACATTGGCATGTTCGGATACCCACTGCTGAGGCAGTCGCTCCAGATAGAGATCAGCCTCGACCCGCGCTCCCCAGTAAATATCGATCGGGTTAGACACCTGGTTGGCCAGCAGATGTTCAACCATGCTCTTGATCTGGGCAAACCCGGTACTGGCTGCAGCAAAGACAAAGCGGGTGTCCGGTGTCACCTCCGCCTGACTCAGGCTCACCTCGCCCTTGGGCAGTTCAACCTCGATCTCGTCTCGCGTTCTCAGGGTCTCCAGGATACGCGCATTGAACTCGCTCCCCGGCACTTCACGAATGTGCAGTTCCAGGTCACGCCCCTGATCCGGGGCCGAGGCTATGGAAAACGAGGCTTTTTTGCCATCCGGCAGACATAGATCCAGATACTGGCCCGCACGAAAGTGCACCGATTCCGGGTCATCGGCCTTGAGCCTCAGTCGGACCCTGTACACATCATGGTTCAGCGCATTGAAACCGGTAATATCGCAATACTTCTTGTCTACGGAAAACACCTATTCTTCTCCCTGCCCGAACAGATCCGCCGTTCGGTCGATTGGGTTTAACATATATCCAGCTGGTCCCAGATTTCATCCACCCGCGCCTTCACCGCCGGGTCCATGGTGATCGGCTCACCCCACTCACGACTGGTTTCGCCCGGCCACTTGTTGGTCGCGTCCATCCCCATCTTGGAGCCCAGCCCTGACACCGGAGAGGCAAAATCCAGATAATCGATCGGCGTATTGTCAATCATCACTGTATCCCGCTGCGGGTCCATGCGTGTAGTGATCGCCCAGATGACGTCCTTCCAGTCACGGGCATTGACGTCGTCGTCACAAACAATGACAAACTTGGTGTACATGAACTGACGCAGGAAGGACCAAACGCCCAGCATGATCCGCTTGGCGTGTCCCGGATACTGTTTCTTCATGGTCACCACGGCCATGCGGTAGGAGCAGCCCTCCGGTGGCAGATAAAAATCGACAATCTCGGGAAACTGCTTCTGCAGGATCGGCACGAATACCTCATTCAACGCCACTCCCAGCACCGCCGGCTCGTCAGGTGGACGGCCGGTATAGGTACTGTGATAAATGGCATCCTGCCGCCGGGTAATTCGTTCAACCGTGAATACAGGGAAGGAATCCACTTCGTTGTAATAGCCGGTATGGTCACCGAACGGACCTTCATCTGCCATCTCCTCGGGGTCGATGTAGCCCTCGAGGATAATCTCGGCGCTGGCCGGCACCTGGAGATCATTGCCTAAGCACTTGACCACCTCCGTCTTGCCGCCACGCAGCAGACCGGCAAAGGCGTATTCGGACAGGGTATCGGGCACCGGAGTCACAGCTCCCAGAATGGTCGCCGGGTCAGCACCCAATGCCACCGCAACCGGAAATTTTTCCCCAGGGTGAGCCGCTTGCCACTCTCGGAAATCCAGTGCGCCGCCCCGGTGCGCCAACCAACGCATGATCAGCTTGTTGCGACCAATCAGCTGCTGCCGGTAGATGCCCAGGTTCTGGCGTGGTTTTTCAGGCCCTCGTGTCACGACCAGCGGCCAGGTAACCAGTGGACCGGCATCGCCGGGCCAGCAGGTTTGAATCGGGATCTGGTGCAGATCGACCTCATCACCTTCGATCACCACTTCCTGACAGGGCGCCTTGCGGATCTGCTTGGGTCCCATATTGAGCACCTGCTTGTACAGCGGCAGCTTGTCCCAGGCATCCTTCATGCCGCGCGGTGGTTCAGGCTCCTTCAACTGTGCCAGCAGCTTGCCCACCTCACGCAGCGCCGTTACCGACTCTTCGCCCATACCCAACGCCACCCGCTCCGGGGTGCCGAACAGGTTGGCCAGTACCGGCATGTCATACCCCTTGGGGTGTTCAAACAACAGTGCCGGGCCTCCGGCCCTGAGCGTGCGATCACAGATTTCGGTCATTTCCAGCACCGGGTCCACCGGCATGCTGATGCGTTTCAATTCACCGCGCTGCTCCAGCATTGTGATGAAGTCACGCAGGTCCTTGTATTTGGGTGTCGACATGGATTGGCTCGTCTCAGATTTAGCTACGTCCAGGCTGGCGACAAACGGGTCGTGCCCCGTATGGGGTCGGGCCGCCTCGGTTCTCGTCAGCCCCCGGTTCCGCATATAAAAAAGGGTAAGTTTTTACGCTTACCCTGTGAGGCCGATCCGGTGGCCGGTGACGATCGTTTTACTTGCGTTTCATTGACAGGAAAAACTCGTCGTTGGTCTTGAAATCCTTCAGCTTGTCGATGACAAACTCGGTCGCGGCGGAATCATCCATGGGATCCAGCAGCTTGCGCAAAATCCACATGCGCTGCAGCTCTTCCTCGCTGGTCAGCAAATCCTCACGGCGGGTGCCTGAACGGCGGATATTGATCGCCGGGAACACGCGTTTTTCAGCAATCTTGCGATCCAGGTGCACTTCGGAGTTACCGGTACCCTTGAACTCCTCGAAGATCACTTCATCCATCTTCGACCCGGTATCGACCAGTGCCGTCGCGATAATGGTCAGACTGCCGCCCTCTTCGATGTTACGGGCCGCACCGAAGAAGCGCTTCGGACGTTCCAGAGCGTGCGCATCAACACCACCGGTCAGCACCTTGCCGGATGACGGAATGACCGTGTTGTAGGCGCGAGCCAGACGCGTGATGGAATCCAGCAGGATCACCACATCCTTCTTGTGCTCAGTCAGACGCTTGGCCTTCTCCAACACCATTTCGGCAACCTGTACGTGCCGCGCCGGCGGCTCGTCAAAGGTCGACGCAACCACCTCACCACGCACGGTGCGCTGCATGTCGGTCACTTCCTCCGGACGCTCGTCGATCAGCAGAACGATCAGGTAGCATTCCGGATTATTACGGGTGATGCTGTTGGCAATGTTCTGCAGCATCAGTGTCTTACCGGCTTTCGGCGGTGACACGATCAGGGCACGCTGACCCTTGCCCATCGGGCAGACCAGATCGATTACGCGAGCGGTCAGGTCTTCGGTACTGCCGTTGCCGAGTTCCATGCGCAGACGTTCCTGCGCGAACAGCGGCGTCAGGTTCTCGAACAGGATCTTGTTCTTCGCGTTTTCAGGGCGGTCATAGTTGATCTCGTTGACCTTCAGCAACGCGAAGTAGCGTTCGCCATCCTTCGGCGGACGAATCTTACCGGCAATGGTGTCACCGGTACGCAGGTTGAAACGGCGAATCTGGCTCGGCGATACATAGATGTCGTCAGGGCCGGCCAGATAGGAGGAGTCGGCGGAACGCAGGAAGCCGAAACCATCCTGCAGGATCTCCAGCACACCATTGCCATAGATGTCTTCGCCGCTTTTGGCGTGACGCTTCAGAATGGCAAAAATGACATCCTGCTTGCGAGATCGGGCCATGTTCTCGAGGCCCATTTCGGTAGCAATTTCCAGAAGTTCCGGAACGCTTTTCAGTTTGAGTTCGGTAAGATTCATAGTTTTCAGGAAGCAGCCGCTATCGACTGGTTACGGATGGAAACCGGGAGGTTAGTCAGAAGAATAAGGTTAAGATACAGCTATTGAAGCCCACGGAGTGGATCGCCGGGCCGACAAGTGAATCTACTATAAAAGCTAACCGGGACAGTGTCCAGCCGATAATAACAAAAACGCAGCCGGGGCGGCTGCGTTATCCGAGACGCTGTCAGAGGTTGGCGTCAATAAAGGCGGCCAGCTGAGACTTGGACAGGGCGCCGACCTTGGTCGCTTCAACGTTACCACCCTTGAACAGCATCAGGGTCGGGATGCCGCGGATGCCGAACTTCGGCGGGGTTTCGTTGTTTTCGTCGATGTTCAATTTGCAGACCTTCAACTTGCCGTCATATTCCTTGGCAATTTCTTCCAGTACCGGGGCGATCATTTTGCAAGGTCCGCACCACTCGGCCCAGTAGTCTACCAGTACAGCGCCATCTGCCTTGAGCACATCTTCTTCAAAGGAGGCGTCCGTTACGTTGACGATATTTTCACTCATGGATAGATTCTCCAGTGCACCTGGTGCGTTAGAAACGATGGAATCGATGATAACACCTGTTACAGATTCCCGCCATATTCCCACCCTTTCCACCCGCCATGCGGGTGACTGTCATTAAAATGGGGTAGCGCGCAGGACCACATAACCGGTATTTTTAAGCGCTAGTACGCGTTTGATACAGAGGATATTGTTTAATGCACGCTCAGGATCCATCGCAGGCCCCGACTCCCGAACCTTCTTTGCTGGCCGCCATCGACCTGGGGTCGAACAGTTTTCACATTATCGTATCCCAGCTGTTTGCCGGTGAGCTGAAACCGCTGGATGTGTTGTCGGAGAAGGTGCAGCTGGCGGCGGGGCTGGATGCCGACGACTGTTTGACCGAAGACGCCATGGCACGTGGTCTCGAGTGCCTGGGCCGGTTCGGGCAACGCATCAGCGAGCTGCCTCGCCAGTCCATCCGGATCGTCGGGACCAACGCCTTGCGCCAGGCGCGCAACAGCGATGAATTTATCCGCCGGGTTCAGGCATTGCTCGGTATCCCCGTGGAGGTCATTGCCGGGCGCGAAGAAGCACGACTGATCTATCTCGGCGTCGCCCATACCCTGGCCGACGACAGTGGACGCCGCCTGGTCGTGGATATTGGCGGCGGCAGTACCGAATGCATTATCGGCGAACGTTTTGAGCCACGCGTGCGCGAAAGCCTGCACATGGGCTGTGTCAGTTACACCGACCAGTTCTTCGCCGATGGACACATTACCGAAACGGCCATGCGGGCGGCACGCACCGCCGCCATGCAGGAACTGCTGTCGATCCGGCGCGACTACCGCCGTCTCGGCTGGAGCAGCAGCGTCGGTGCATCCGGCACCGTCAAGGCTACCCTGCAGGCCTGTATTTCATTGGGCTTCAGCCACGAGCAGATCACGCGTCAGGCACTGGACCAGCTCTGCCGCTATCTGGTCGAGTGCAAAAATGTGGAACAACTCCATATTGACGGCATCAAGCCGGAACGCTGTTCGGTACTGCCGGCCGGCGTCGCCATCCTGAGCGCCATTTTCGAGTCTCTCGGTGTTGAACAGATGAGTTTTTCCGAAGGTGCCCTGCGTGAAGGCGTTCTCTACGACATGGCTGGACGCCTGCGCCACGAAGACGTGCGCGAGCGCACCATTCACGCACTCACCCGGCGTTACCTGCTGGACCGTAAACAGGCCACGCGAATCGAAGCAACCGCCCTGATCGCTCTGGCTCAGGTCAAGGATGACTGGGACCTGGAGGCCGGCAGCTATCACGATATGCTGAGCTGGGCCGCCCGCTGCCACGAAATAGGACTGGCGGTCTCACACAGCCAGTTTCACAAACACAGCGCCTACCTGTTACAGCACTCGGACCTGCCCGGATTTACCCGACTGGAGCAGCAACTGCTGGCCTTTCTGGTACGCGGTCATCGCCGCAAGTTCCCCAAGGAAGAGTACCGCCAGCTTCCCGACGAACTGCGTCATCCCTATCGTTACCTCTGTCTGCTGTTGCGCCTGTCGGTGATCATGCATCGCAGCCGCAGCAAGGCGCGTCTGCCCGCCTTTACTCTGCGCGTGGATGGGACGAGAATCGATCTGACTTTCCCGCCCGGCTGGCTCGACCATCATCCGTTGACCCGCGCCGACCTTGAACAGGAGGCTGCCTACCTGCGCAGTATTGATTTCAAATTAAAAGCCAACTGATATTCAAACAGCTGCTGCACGCCGGCAGGGAAATTGCCGGCGACAGCTACAACGTGATTCTGACCCTGTTCAAAATCATGATCCCCGCGATTCTGATTGTCAGGGTTCTGACCGAACTGGGTGCAACCGAACAACTGGCCCGCTTGCTTGGTCCCCTCATGGGCGGGCTGGGACTGCCTCCCGAAGCAGGCCTGATCTGGGCCACCACGCTGCTCACCAATATCTATACCGGCATCGTGATCTTTTTTTCTACCGCCGGAACCGACAGCTGGAGCCTGGCCCAAGTCACCGTACTGGGTACGCTGATGCTCAGCGCTCACAACCTGCCGGTCGAGATCCGGGTGGCTCAAAAGGCCGGCTGCCGTGTTCTGCCACAACTGGCACTACGCCTCGGCGGCGGCCTGCTGCTCGGCTTCATTCTGCATCACAGCTATCGTATGAGCGATACCCTGCAGGACACGGCACGCACGCCCTGGACACCTGACCCGGTGGGCAACGGCTGGCTGGACTGGGGCTGGAGCCAACTGCAAACACTGTTCTGGACCGCTCTGGTCATCGTCCTGCTGATCACCGCCCTGCGTATTCTGCGTCTGCTTGGCATTGAACGCCTGCTGGAATGGCTGTTGCGCCCCCTGCTGAAACTGATCGGCATAGCTCCCAATGCCCTCTCCATCACCCTGATCGGCATGACACTGGGCCTTGCCTACGGCGGCGGCCTGCTGATTCGCGAGGCGGAAAAGGGGGATATCGACCCGGCCGATATCTTCTGCGCCATCAGCCTGCTCGGGCTGTGCCACAGCCTGATCGAAGATACTCTGCTGGTTCTGCTGCTGGGAGCCGACCTGTCCGGCATTCTCTGGGCACGTCTGGCTTTCGCACTGGTCATGATTGCACTGTGCAGTCGACTGCTGCCGCGCTTCCGGCGTCAGTACTGGCTGGTCCGGTCGGTTAAACAGCCCGCCTCCACTTCCTGAGCCGCGCACAAACAAAAACGCCCTGCAATCGCAGGGCGTTTATCCGGTTTGCTTTCAGGTCAGACTCAGGCTTTGGGGCCTGCCGTCACGATCTCTTCGGACACACCGGCAAATTTGGTGAAGTTGCTGACAAACTGCTGTGCCAGATCACTTGCAGCAGCGTCATACGCAGCCGGGTCGGCCCAGGTATCACGCGGATTCAACAGCTTGCTGTCCACACCCGGTACCGCTGTCGGTACGGCAAGGTTGATGCCGTCCAGCTGCACGGTCTCGCAATCTTTCAGCGCGCCACTCTGGATGGCACTGATGATGGCACGGGTCGTCGGGATGCTGAAGCGCTCGCCGGTACCGTAAGAACCGCCGGTCCAACCGGTGTTCACCAGGTAAACGCGAGAGCCGTATTCTTCGATGCGCTTCATCAGCAGTTCGGCGTACACGTGTGCTGCGCGCGGGAAGAAAGGCGCACCGAAGCAGGTAGAGAAGGTTGACTTGATACCGCCACCGGAACCCATTTCGGTAGAACCGACCAGCGCAGTGTAACCGGACAGGAAGTGGTACGCGGCCGCTTCCTTGGTCAGTACGGATACCGGCGGCAGTACACCGGTCAGGTCGCAGGTCAGGAAAACGATGGCATCCGGCTCGTCACCCATGTTGGTGGCGGAACGCTTCTCGACATGATCCAGCGGATAGGCGCAACGACCGTTTTCAGTCAGGCTGGTATCGTTGTAGTCCGCCTTGCGGCCCGCATCCAGAGTAACGTTTTCCACAATGGCGCCGAAACGGATGGCGTCCCAGATGATCGGTTCGTTCTTTTTGCTCAGGTTGATGGTCTTGGCATAGCAACCACCTTCCAGGTTGAATACCACGCCCTTGCCCCAGCCGTGCTCGTCGTCACCGATCAGGTAACGTTCAGGGTCAGCGGACAGGGTGGTCTTGCCGGTACCGGACAGGCCGAAGAACAGAGTGGTAGAGCCGTCTTCGCCGATATTGGCCGAACAATGCATCGGCAGGACGTCTTTTTCCGGCAGCAGGAAGTTCTGCACGGAGAACATGGCCTTCTTCATTTCACCGGCATAGCGCATGCCGGCAATCAGGACCTTGCGCTTGGCAAAGTTCAGGATCACACAGCCATCGGAGTTGGTGCCGTCGCGCTCGGGCTCACACTGAAAACCGGCCGCATTGATGATCTGCCACTCTTCCTTGCCCTTCGGGTTGTACTCGTGAGGGCGGATAAACAGGTTCAAACCAAAGAGGTTCTGCCAGGCTGTTTCGGTGGTCATTTTCACCGGCAGATAGTGATTGTGGTCCGAACCCACGTGAACGTCGGCAACAAAGTGCTCTTTGTCGGCCAGATATTCTTCCACTCGACCCCAGAGGGCGTCGAACTTGTCAGCATCAAAGGGGCGGTTGATGTTGCCCCAATCGATGGCGTCAGCCGTGCTGGGCTCTTCAACGATGAAACGATCCATCGGCGAGCGGCCAGTACGCTGTCCGGTGGTGACAACCAGTGCACCGGTGTCAGCCAGGACACCTTCATTACGCTGAATCGCACGCTCCACCAGCTGAGCCGGGGTCAGATTCACGTGTACGCTATTGACGGTTTCTTTGGTCATTACTGGATTCCCTTGGCACTCTGCCAAACTATTACCTGAAAGCAAAAAGGCTGCTGCGTTCCGGTTAACGCAGTTCGAATCGTTATTTTTGGGGCGCTATTATTGCACAAAATGTACGCTGATGGGACTGCATTGAATCATTCTCATTTGGCATTCATGCGTCCGAGCGCCACCTGTCGGTTCAGTGCATCCGCCCATCCTCATCCAGATAGCCCGGCTCGCTGAACAATGCGCGAATGTCGGTTTCATCAAAATGGTATTGCTGATTGCAGAACTGACACCCGACATCGATGCTGCCATTCTGCTGTGTCAGCATATCCAGCAGTTCCTGCTCCGTCATGAATTTCAGCGCTTCGGCACTGCGTTCACGCGAGCAGTCACACTTGAACGTCAGCGCCTGAGGTTCATACAAACGACAGGTTTCTTCGTGGAACAGACGATACAGCAAAGACTCGTTATCCAGCTCCAGCAGTTCGTGGTCACGCAGTGTCGCCGCCAGCATGCTGATACGGTTCCAGTCTTCCTCGCCGGTGCCTTCCGCCGGCAACACCTGCAGCATCAACCCCGCCGCCCGCTGTCCGTCGGCTGCCAGTTGAATCGACGTACCCAACTGCTCGGACTGCTCGAAGTAGGCCTGCAGGCACCGGGCCAAAGTGTCGTGTTCCAACGGCACCACACCCTGATAACGCTGACCGTTTTCGGGCTCGATGGTCAACGCAATGCGCCCATTGACCAGCAGTTCGTTAAAGGCCAGGTCGGCAACTTCACCGTCATAGCGGGCAATGGCACGCAAGTCCCGGTGATGGTTACACTCGGCCATCAGCAGTTTGACGGCACCCTCGCCCTGCGCCTGCAACAGCAGTCGCCCTTCAAACTTCAGTGTCGAACTGAGCATGCTGACCGCCGCCAGCATTTCGCCCAGCAGGCGCTGTAGAACGTCCGGATAATCGTGACGGGCCAGCACCTCCTGATAGCTGTTTTCAAGGCCCGCGACCACACCACGGACATCAATCTGGTCAAAAAGAATACGCTGAATCTGATCAGGGTTGCTCATCAAACGGTTCCCGAGGTTTTCTGGCCTGACCAGGTGAGTCAGTCAGACGGTGTTGCTAGAATAGATAAACCCTAATTCTAGCCGAATGAGTCCGAAATGATCACCCCAGACCCCGTGTTTTCCACCCGCTGGCGTCCCGCCCTGCTGATCGGCATGCATCTGGCCGCCGCCCTCCTGCTGTTCAGCTTCATTAATGAAAACGGTCGGGCCCTCTGGCGCAGCCTCGACACTCAGGTGTTCTATGCCTTGAACGGCTCACTGTTTGCCAGCGATATCTGGAGCCATTTCTGGGCCTGGATGAACACGCGTGAAGTGGATGCCCTGTCGGCGCTGCTCATGCTGGCCTTCCTGATTTTTCCGGGACTGGGACTCAAGCGCAATCAGCTACAGGCCGGCTTCACCGGTTTTTTGCTGCTGATGCTGTTGATGCTGCCCATGCGTGAAGTGCTGTCCGATTACTCCGAAGCCAATGGTCTGAGCGGCCCCAGCCCGTCGCTTCAGTTGGAACCCGCCTTCCGCTTCAGCAGTGAACTGCCCGAGATTCCGGCCAAGGACAGCGCCTCGACCAGTTTTCCCGGCGACCATGCCAGTGTGCTGCTGGTCTGGCTCGGCTTCCTGCTGTTCAACGCTCGCAACGTCGGTACACTGGTGGCAGCGGCACTGGCCCTGTTCCTGATGCTGCCACGCCTGTTTGGCGGTGCGCACTGGTTTACCGATGCGGCGGTCGGCGGCCTCAGCCTGGCGCTGGTCACCCTGGCCTGGGCCTACGCCTCGCCGCTGCCCCAACTGCTGAACCGGGGTCTGCTGCGCCTGCTGGGACCACTCTACCGTCTGGCCGGCCGCATTCCACTGCTGGGCCGTCTGCCCTTCTTCAGCGGGTAAAGCAGGACCGGACGTTCAATCCCAGCTGCCCTTGATTCTGAGCAGTTCGCGTCGGCTCTTTTTATCGGGACGATGGTCCGGCGCGCTGCCCTGCACCTTGCGGGCCTGTGCCCGCGCCTCTCGCGCCTGAATGCTGTCTTCGGTTTCACGGTACAGCCGTTGTGCGTCCTCGGCACCGCGCCGCTGATCCGACAGCGCCAGCACCTCAACCGTCTTTTCTTCATAGCCCTGCCGCAGCTGAATCAGCGCGCCGACTTCAACCGCCTTGCTACATTTGCTCCGCTGGCCGTCGTAGTGCACCTTGCCGCCTTCGATCATCTGCTTGGCCAATGCCCGGGTCTTGTAGAAACGGGCCGCCCACAGCCATTTGTCCAGCCGCACGGAAGTCCCGCTCTGTCGGCGCTTGTCCTGCTCCATCTGTGCCTTGTGATGGTGGCTCATAATGCGTCAATAACCTCGCTGAAATCGTCGGTGGCGTCATAACGATCAATCCGGCGGGCCGGTTGCGTCAGGTCCGGCCGGGTAATCGACAGCAGATGGGCAATGCCGTATTGGTCGGCGGAATCCAGCACCGCCAGACTGTCATCCACCAGCAGGGTGCGCTGCGGATTAAAGGGTTCGACTTCGTGCAATGCCTGCCAGAACGACTGGGATTCTTTCGGGTAGCCGAAATCATGGGAACAGATCACCACATCCACCAGCGTATCCAGCGCCGTGACTTCAACTTTCAGGGCCAGGCTGTCAGGGTGCGCATTGGTCGCAATTACCGTACGGCGCCCACTGGCTTTCAGGGCCGCCAGGAAGGCCTGCGCCCCCGGTCGAAATCCGATCCGATCCATAATCTCACGCTTGAGCCGGGCCACCGGCAGATTCAGCTGTTCGGTCCAGTAGTCCAGACAGTACCAGCTCAGAGCGCCCTGCTCCTGCCGTATGCGCTCATGCAGCCAGTGCCGTGCCTGTTCCAGCTCCACCCCATGTCGGGCGGCATAGCGTGCAGGCAGCAGCTCCAGCCAAAAGTGGGAATCGAAGTGCAGATCGAGAAGGGTTCCGTCCATATCGAGGAGAACGGTGTCTATGGCTTGCCAATCAAGCATAATCAGGGAACACTCAGACAGCTAATAACAGTTTGCGGATATTCAGTATGACTGCCAAACCCGAGATTTTGAAGTTAACCCAAGTCACCAACAGCCGGTTGTTTCATATCGAGGCCATGGATCTGCGCTTCAGCAACGGGGTTGAACGCCGTTATGAGCGACTGCGCACCGGCGGTCTGGGCGCGGTCATGATCGTTGCCATTAATGAACAGGACGAGGTCCTGCTGATCCGCGAATATGCCGCCGGGCTCGAGGATTACGTGCTGACCCTGCCCAAAGGCCTGATCGACCCCGGCGAGGATATGATGACGGCCGCCAATCGGGAACTGCAGGAAGAGGCCGGTTTTGCCGCCCGCCAACTGTCCCATGTCCGTCAACTGACGGCTGCGCCCAACTATATGGGACACCGTCTGGAAGTCATTCTGGCCCGTGATCTCTATCCCAGCAAACTGGAAGGTGACGAACCGGAACCGCTGGAAGTCATTCCCTGGCCCATGTCGCGCCTGCCCGAACTGTTCACGCAGGCGGCGTTTTCGGAAGGACGAGCCATTGCCGCGCTCTGTCTGGTCCAGCAACTGCAGACCCGCGTCGAGCCTCCCCTTGTATCTCGGGAAACCGCCTCCATCTAATACCGGGCAGAGGGCAAGGATCGGGAAGCCGCTGCCCGGATTACCGCACAAACTGTGTCATGATAATGCCGATCATCAGTGCTATTATCGAGACACGATGGAGGCGAACCTCCACAGACAACAACTAGTTTCTGCTGAACCTGTCATATAGGGGATTACTATGAGCTTCGAACTGCCGGCACTGCCGTATGCCATTGATGCACTGGAACCGCACATCTCTCAGGAGACCCTGGAATACCACCACGGCAAACACCACAACACCTACGTTGTAAAGCTGAACGGTCTGGTACCGGGCACCGAGTTTGAAGGCAAGTCTCTGGAAGAGATCATCAAGACTGCTCCGGCAGGCGGCGTTTTCAACAACGCGGCCCAGGTGTGGAACCACACCTTCTACTGGAACTGTCTGTCTCCGAACGGTGGCGGTGCGGCAACAGGCGCTATCGCTGATGCCATCGCGGCCAAATGGGGTTCTTTCGAAAAATTCCAGGAAGAGTTCAACGACAAGGCAGTGAACAACTTCGGCTCCAGCTGGACCTGGCTGGTGAAGAACGCCGACGGTTCACTGGAAATCGTCAACACCAGCAACGCCGGTACGCCGATGACGGCTGACCAGACCGCACTGCTGACTGTCGACCTGTGGGAACACGCCTACTACATCGACTACCGTAACGTGCGTCCCGAGTACCTGAGCCACTTCTGGGCACTGGTCAACTGGGACTTCGTCAACGAAAACTTCGCTGGCTAAGCTCTGTTGCTGTAATAAGAAAAGGCGCCGCAAGGCGCCTTTCTTGTTTTCAGGCCATCAACCAAGCAGGATGGCTGATAAAGCGCAGCAACAATGGCTGAACACCATCGTCAGGAGGCGCCAGCCTGCAGCAGCGGGTACAGGTGCGGCCATACCGTCTGCAGCAGAATGGGCTGAGCCGCTGCGGTTGGATGCAGCCCGTCCGCCTGCATGAACTGGGGCTTGAGCGCTACCCGTTCCAGCAGAAACGGCACCAGCGATACCTGGTATTCCCGCGCCAGGTCTGGATAAATGGAATAGAACCTTTCCGTGTATTGAGGTCCATAATTGGGTGGGATCCGGATCCCGATCAACATCACCTCGGCACCCGATGCCTGGCTCAGCTCGACCATGCCGCGCAGGTTTTGCTCCATAACCCGCAGCGGCGTGCCCCGCAGCCCGTCATTGGCACCCAGTTCGAGGAGCACCAGATCAGGACGGTAGTCGGCCAGCAAGCGCGGCAAGCGCTGCAGACCGCCACTGCTGGTTTCGCCGCTGATGCTGGCGTTGATCACCCGCTCGGCCAGCTTGCGCTGTTTCAGTTCCTGCTCAAGCAGGCTGACCCAGCCATCTTCGGCCGGCAACCCGTACGCTGCCGACAGGCTGTCACCCAGCACAAGCAGGGTTCGAGCCTGCAGCGGAGATGCCCAAACAACCAATACCAACAAAAGAGAGATCAGGGATCGCATGTCATACCTCAACCGTGAAAAGCCGATTATTGAGGCTCAAGATGTCGCAAAAAGTTTCCGGACACAAGCCGGTCATGTCGATCTCTTTCGTCATCTGAACCTGAGCATCCTGCCGGGCGAGAGTCTGGCGATTATCGGCCGCTCCGGTGCCGGCAAATCGACCCTGCTCAGTCTGCTGGCGGGATTGGACTCTCCCGGCCAGGGACGTATCCTGTTTGCCGGCCAGCCCTTGGACGAACTGGACGACAATGCCCGCGCAGCCCTGCGCCTGGAACAGATCAGTTTCATCTTCCAATCATTTCATCTGCTGCCGGAACTGAACGCTCTGGACAACGTGCGCCTGCCGCTGGAAATACAGGGGCGTAGCGACGCCGATGATCAGGCTCGCCACTGGCTGGAGCAAGTCGGGCTGGGAGCACGTTTTGACCACTATCCCGCTCAACTCTCGGGTGGCGAGCAGCAGCGCGTTGCCATTGCTCGTGCGTTTGCCACCCAGCCCAAAGTGCTGTTCGCGGATGAACCGACCGGCAACCTTGATGACGACACCGGCCACCACATCATCGATCAGCTGTTCCACCTGAATGCCAGTGCCGGTACAACACTGATTCTGATCACCCACGACATCGACCTGGCGAACCGCTGCCAGCGTCGCCTGCATCTGCACAACGGCCAACTGGAGGAAAGCCGATCATGAATCTGTTGCCCCGCCTGGCCGGTCGCCAGCTGCTGACCCAGTTACGCACAACCGAATGGCGCGCCCTGCTGCTGGCCAGCTGGGTCGCCATCGCACTCACGACCCTGTTGTCCGTATTGGGTGATCGACTCGAACAAGGGCTGCTGCGCGACAGTGCCGCCCTGCTCGGTGCCGATCTGGTCTTGAGCAGCAGCCGCCCCCTGACGGCTGAGCGTCTACAGGGTCTGCCACTGGCATCCATTCAGCACACCTCGGTCATCCAGTTTCCCAGTATGGTGGGGCAAGGCGACGACCTGATGCTGGTCTCGGTACGGGCACTGCAGGCTCCCTACCCTCTGCGTGGCGAGCTGGTCACCGAGCCCCCAGGAAACGGGGTACCCGCACCGGGTGAGGTCTGGGTCGAACCCAGAGTGATGACACAGCTACAGCTGCAATCGGGCGCACAGCTGGACTTCGGCTACCAGCCTCTCAAGGTCACGCGCGAACTGCTGGCCTCCCCCGACCGGGGCTCAGGCTTTCGCAGTTTCAGCCCGCACATTCTGATCAATGCTGCCGACCTGGAGGCCAGCGGAGTTCTGGCACCCGGAAGCCGGGCCAATTACCGCCTGTTGTTTGCCGGTCCGCCCGACGCCATTCTCGCCCTCGACAACGCGCTGCGTCCGACACTGGACAGTCATGAGCGCCTGCACGCCCTGAGCACCGATCAGCCCCTGACCGGCAACGTACTGGGCAACGCACTGAACTACCTCAAGCTCAGCGCCCTGATCGCACTGCTGCTGTCCGCCATGACCATTGCCCTGTCATTGCGCCGCTTCACCCTCAGCCAGCATACCCGCAGCGCCCTGCTACTCAATCTGGGCCTGAAGCCAGGCCAGCTGATACGTGTCTACCTGTATCAGCTCCTCTTCGCCTGGGCTCTGACCGCCGCTCTGGGTGTCCTGACCGGCTACCTGCTGGAGCTGGCCGTTTACCAGTGGCTGGCCGAACTGCTGCCACAGGCCCTGCCTTCGGCACGCGGACTCCTCTGGTTCAGCGGTGCAGGACTGGGGCTGGCACTGCTGGTGTTGCTGGGCCTCCCCCCCATTCTGCAACTGGCCCGGATTCCGGTCGCCCATCTGCTGCGTGGCGACACACCGCCGCGCGACCGAACCGCCTTGCTGTTGCAGGGCATTTCGCTGCTGTTGCTGGCCGCCACGCTACTCGCATTTCTGGAGGCACCCTTGGCCGCACTGGGACTGCTACTCTTTTTGCTGCTGGGTGGCGCCCTGTTCGGCTGGCTCGCCCAGACGGGCCTGTCCCTGTTGGCCCAGCCCCTGGCGCGCAGGCTGCTGCTGGGACGATTGTTACTGATGCGTCTGCGTCAGCAACGCCAGTGGCATCGTCTACAGGCGGCCGTCGTCGTCATGCTGTTAACCCTGCTCAGTGTCACCTGGGTCAGCCGCGCCGATCTGATGCAGCAGTGGCAGGCACAGTTTCCAGCCGACACCCCCAACTATTTTCTGATCAATATCCAGCCCTGGCAAAAGGCTGGAGTCGACAGTTTTTTCGCCGAGCGCCAACTGAACACCGAGCTCTATCCCATGATTCGCGGACGTCTGACCCGACTGAACGACGCACCGATCAAGCCGCAACTGACCACCGCTCAACAGAATCACAATACCCTCAGGCGCGAACTCAACCTGAGCTGGCGCGCAGAGCAGCCGGCTCATAACCCACTGGTCGCCGGCGACTGGTGGCAATCCGGTGATACCGGCGCCATTTCCATCGAACAGGACATGGCCGACGAACTGGGTCTGAAACTGGGTGACCGGTTGGGGTTCGATGTCGGCGGTACTCAGGTGGAAGGCGAAATCCGCAATATCCGTTCGGTCGTCTGGACCTCCTTCCGACCCAACTTTTACATCATCTTCAACCCGGAAGCGCTGCAAAACGCACCCTCGACCTGGATCACCAGCTTTCATCTGGCCCCAGAAGAACGCGCCACCAGCCGTGAATTGCTGGAGCAGTTTCCGTCCCTGACGCTGATCGACATTGACCAACTGCTGACCCAACTGGCAGGGTGGCTGCAGCACCTGGGCGATAGTTCGGCCCTGATTCTGAGCCTGAGCCTGATCTGCGGCCTGCTGCTGCTGAGCGTCACCCTGTTGCAGGCGCTGGAGCAACGCCGTTTCGAAAGTGCCCTTTTGCAGACACTGGGCGTCACCGCCAGACAGGCACAACAGCTTGATCTGCTTGAATTTTTACTGCTGGGATTCGTCTGCGGACTGCTGGCCAGTGCGGGAGCCGAAGGCATTCTGGCCATGCTGCATCAATGGCTACTGCAGATGGAACCCCGTCTGCACCTGCAGCTATGGGGCAGCTTGCCGCTGCTGGCCGCACTGATGTTTGTGCTGATCGGCAGCCTGATTCGCCGCCCGCTGCCACTGTCGCAATGCTACCGCCTGCTGCGCTCGGGCTAAGCCCGCGGCGGCATTGTCATTAAACCTTACAAAAACAATGCCAATACCTGGCTATAAAAGCGCCAGCGTATTGGCTATAATCGGCTGTCTTGATACTGATCAACAAATAAACAGTTATGTGAGGTTAGACAATGGCACATCATGACGAAAACTTCCGTGATCCCGCCGGTTTCGGTTGGTTTTTCATCAACATTTTGGCAATGCTGTGGGTCACCATGCCGGTGAGCATCGCACTGACCAAAATCGTGCAATGGTAAGCCTCTACCATTAAGGTGGCAGCAATGGGCACTCTCAAGATTGGTGAACTTGCCCGCCACTCGGGCCTCAGCGTCGAGACACTACGCTACTACGAACGCCGGGGCCTGATCCCTCCGCCCGACCGCCTGCCTTCCGGCTACCGCGTTTTCCCCCACAGCACATTGAAACGTCTGGCCTTTATCAAGCGCTGCAAAAGTCTGGGCTTTACGCTGGACGAGACGCTGGAACTGATGCAACTGCAGCTCCACCCGGAACAGGAATCCGTTGCGGTCAAACAGCGGGTGGATGAGCGCATCAACGAGATCGAACAGAGAATCAACGACCTGCAGCGTATTCAGCAGGCCCTGAGGGGACTGTCGGCACTCTGTGATGGCAAGGGCGCTACTGCCGACTGCCCAATCCTCGCCTTTCTTGAACGGGAAGAGCCTGCCGACACATCCGCCGCGACTCCCCCGGAACCGCTCTAGACCTCAGGCCGAACGGATGGTTTGTACCCCTTCCTGCGTACCCATCAGAATAATATCCGCACCACGACGGGCAAACAGACCATTGGTGACAACTCCGACGATGTTGTTGATCTGCACTTCCAGTGCCTTGGGATCAAGAATGTCCAGATCATGCAGGTCCAGAATCACGTTGCCGTTATCGGTGACCACCCCGTCACGGTACACCGGCTGGCCACCCAGCGCTGCCAGCTGACGACCTACATGTGAACGCGCCATCGGGATCACCTCCACCGGCAGCGGGAAGGTGCCCAGCAGGTCCACCTGTTTGGACTGATCAACGATGCAAACAAACTCTCTGGCAACCGCAGCCACGATCTTTTCACGGGTCAACGCACCGCCGCCGCCCTTGATCAGGTTCAGATGACGATCAAATTCATCGGCCCCGTCAATATAGAACTCCATCTCGCTGACCGCATTCAGGTCGAAGACTTCAATACCATGTCCGCGCAGACGCTCGGCCGTGGCATCCGAACTGGCCACCGCCCCGGCAAAATCGTTCTTGATCGTCGCCAGCGCATCGATAAAACAGTTCGCGGTCGAGCCGGTTCCCACGCCGATGATGCTGTCATCTTTCAGGCGCCCCTTGATATGGTCGACGGCTGCCTGCGCGACCGCCTGTTTCATCTCGTCTTGTGTCATGGTTGTATCCATTGCTGATTCAAACTGAACATCAATTATACGCAACCCGCCGTTGCCCTTGTAGACGCTGAACGGTAGAGCCGATACCATTTGGCCATACTTTGCTCACCTGGGCCCTGCTCAAAGCACGCCCTACCGGGATACAGATACCTGCCTTATGCCACATCGATATATCAAGAAAATACTCGAAGCGCGGGTCTATGACGCCGCCATCGAAACGCCACTGGACGAAGCCCGTGGCCTGTCCGAACGCCTGGGCAACCGGGTCCTGCTCAAGCGCGAAGATGAACAGCCCGTTTATTCATTCAAGCTGCGCGGTGCCTACAACCGAATGGCGCAACTGACCGACGAGGAAAAGGCCCGCGGTGTGATTACCGCCTCGGCCGGCAACCATGCTCAAGGGGTCGCGATGGCCGCACGCCTGCTGGGCGTGAAATCCACAATCGTGATGCCCAAAACCACTCCCGATGTAAAGGTCAACAACGTCAAACGCCTGGGCGGCAAGGCCGTGCTGATCGGCGATGCTTTCGATGATGCCCGCAGGCACTCCGAAAAGCTGATGGACGAAAAAGGGCTGGTCTACATCCACCCCTATGACGACCCGGATGTTATTGCCGGACAGGGTACCATTGCCATGGAGATCCTGCGGCAGGAAAGCGGCCCCATTGATGCCATTTTTGTTCCGGTCGGCGGCGGCGGTCTGATCGCCGGTGTGGCCGCTTACGTCAAATACCTGCGCCCGGAAACGCGCATTATTGCTGTTGAGTCCGCCGAATCGGCCTGCCTGGCTCTGGCGATGGAAAAGGGCCACCGGGCCGTGCTGGATCAAGTCGGTATCTTTGCCGACGGCGTTGCCGTGGCTCAGATCGGCGAGAATACCTGGGAGATCTGCAAGGACCATGTCGACGAGGTGATCACGGTCTCAACTGACGAGATCTGTGCCGCCATCAAGGATATTTTCGATGATACCCGCTCAGTAACCGAACCCGCTGGCGCACTGGCGGTGGCCGGTCTGAAGAAATACGTGGCTCGCGAGGGCGCACGCGACGAGACGCTGATCGCCATCGATTCCGGTGCCAACGTCAACTTCGACCGTCTGCGTCATATTGCCGAACGCTCCGAGCTGGGCGAACAGCGCGAAGCCATCATTGCCGCCCGCATCCCGGAACGCCCCGGCAGCTTCAAGACCTTCTGCAAGGTCCTGGGCAAACGCAACATTACCGAATTCAATTACCGTTACAGCCATGACGAACAGGCGATCGTCTTTGCCGGCGTTCAGATTCGTCCCAACAACGACGGTCGTGAGGAACTGCTCGCCGAGCTGCACGAGCACCTGGATGCCGTCGTTGACTTGACCGATGACGAAACCGCCAAGCTCCATGTGCGCTACATGGTCGGGGGACATGCACCGGCCAGCCTGGATAACGAAGTGGTCTACCGTTTTGAATTCCCTGAACGTCCAGGCGCCCTGATGAAGTTCCTCAGCAAGCTGGGCGGACGCTGGAACATTTCCATGTTCCATTACCGTAACCATGGCGCAGCCTATGGCCGTGTTCTGGTCGGCATGCAGGTCCCGCCGGCCGAACGGGATCAGGTGATCCGCTTCCTGGACGAGATCGGCTACACTTTCTACGATGAAACCGATAACCCGGCATACAAGCTGTTCCTCGGTTAAACCGGTCCTGCCCTCTCTGCTCCGGCAGAGGGGGTAGCCTGTTGGCATGGCGTTTCCGGCGAGTAAGCAAAATCGGCACGGGTAAAGGCCTGCCAGGTAAACAGAGCCAGAGACACCAGCCCCCAGCTCAACCCCAGCACGACCCCCGCATCGACAATGCCCCGCCAGGGTTGCTCCAGCAGCCGTACCAGCAGTATCAGCCCGACGATTCCGCCCGTCAGACAATAGGTTACGATCCGACGCCGCTTCTCGGCATGAAAGAACCCCATGCAGAAGACCGGGGCCAGTAACGCACGCAACGGAGTGACATTATGCCGAAGGTAACGAATACGAGCGGCGACACGGGGCGAGAAGTTCTGTTGAAAGCCTCGATATCCTTCCGCAAATCCCATGAATACCAGGCACACACACAGCGCCAGCCAGTGATGCCAGCCAAAGGTATCCAGCGGCATCTCCAGTGCCACGCCGCTCAGACGATAGATGGCACTGGAAAACAGCAGGCAAATGCCGATAAAGCCCCAGACTGCTGCAAATACTCCGAGCATGTCGACTCTCCGTCGGGTTAAACGAAAGGGTCGACATTATAGCGCCAACCGCGGCGCATAAAAAAACCGCCGCCCCGAGGCAGCGGTTATGCCACTGTGTTGGCACCTGATTCTGTCAGTAGCCCTTCATTTCATCGATCAGTTCCGGCAGGAACAGAGAGATCTGCGGCACATAGGTAATCAGCATCAGGAAAAACAGCAGCAGTCCCAGCCAGGGCAGGCAGGCCTTGATGACCCACACCATGTTGCGCCCGGTGATACCGGCGGTCACGAACAGGTTCAGGCCAACGGGCGGCGTCAGCATGCCGATCTCCATGTTCACCACCATGATAATGCCCAGATGGATGGGATCGATCCCCAGCTGTACCGCAATCGGGAACAGGATAGGCGCCATGATCAGCAAAATGGCTGACGGCTCCATGAAATTGCCGGCCAGCAACAGCAGGATATTGACCACTATCAGGAATCCCCAGGCCGGCAGCCCCCACTCGATAATCACTTCGGCAATCTGATGCGGGATGCGTTCGGTCGTCAGCACATGGGCGAACAGCATGGCATTGGCAATGATGAACAGCAGCATCATCGATACCTTGGACGCATCCACAAAAACCTTGCGCACTTCCGGGTGCGAGAATGAACGCGGCAACGCCAGCAGCATCTGCACGCCATTACGCAACACTGCGCCGGCCATCGGCTCATCCGCCTTGCGCCAGGCCACACCTTGCATCGGACCGATATCACGATAGCCCATCACCGCAATCACATAAGCGTAGACCGCCGCGACCGCCGCCGCCTCGGTTGGCGAAGCAATACCGCCATAAATGGACCCCAGCACGATCACGATCAACATCAGCCCACCCATGGCAATCCCCCCGGAACGGAGCAACTGGCCAAAACCGGGGAAGGGCTGCGACGGCAGCTTTTTGATCCGTGCCGCAATATAGATGGCAACCATCAGCAACAGCCCCATCATCAAACCGGGAACAAAGCCGGCCATGAACATGCGCGATGCTGATACCTCGGTCGCTGCAGCATAGACCAGCATCACGATCGACGGCGGAATCAGAATGCCGAGCGTACCCGCATTGGCAATCACACCGGCGGCAAAGGATTCCGGATAGCCCGAGCGCACCATGCCGGCAATCACGATGGTGCCGATGGCCGCAACAGTGGCAGGCGAAGAGCCGGAAACCGCGGCAAACAGCATACAGGCCATGACCGATGCCATCGCCAGTCCCCCGCGCACATGGCCGATGGCGTCAATGGCAAAATTGATCAGCCGCTTGGCAACCCCACCGGTCGACAGGAACGCCGATGACAGAATGAAGAACGGGATTGCCAGCAGCGTGTAATGTTCGGATGTGGCCTCGAACAGCTTCAGCGCCACCGACGCCAGTGAATCATTGGAAAACAGCAGAATCGTCACCATGCTGGACAGGCCCAGCGCAACGGCGATCGGCATCCCCATCAGCATGCAGCCGAAGAGAAGAATAAACAGTACGGCGATGGTCATTTGCTTTCCTCCCCGTTGGCCTTTTTCAGCTCACGGGCAATTTCCATGCTCTCTTCAGCCTCGTCGGAAAAATGAAACCCTTCCGCCTCCCCCCTGAGCACCTTCCAGCCCAGTTGTAAAAAGCGGATCAGCAACAGTCCAAAGCCGATCACCAGAATACTCATGACCGTCCACTTGGGAATGGGCACATCTTCCAGTTCAATACCGATCATTTTCATCTTCGCCAGGTACACCCAGGAGCCGTAAATGAACAGACCACAGTAGAATAGGCACAACAGGATCGCCAGCAACGTCACGCCACGCTGCAGGCCGGACGGCAACTGTTTAACAAAGACATCGACGCCGATATGAGCACCGACCTTGACGCCATAGGAAGCACCAAACAGAACAAACCAGGACGACAGCAGCAGCGTCACCTCTTGCGCCCAGTGAATTCCGGCGTTAAAGCCGA
Source organism: Marinobacterium marinum (assembly GCF_013868415.1). GTDB lineage: Bacteria > Pseudomonadota > Gammaproteobacteria > Pseudomonadales > Balneatricaceae > Marinobacterium > Marinobacterium marinum. The sequence continues at coordinate 48,497 of NZ_JACEMT010000038.1, forward strand.
AACGGGCAATCACTTCGACGAACACCAACAGCGTCATTGCCAGCAGCAACAAGGACAGTATCGCCTCTTCGACATGAGTGATCAGATTACGTACAGACATAGCATTTCCCCAATCTCCGGCCGGTCCGCCACCGGGCGTCCGGCCGCAGGGGGAGCCCAGCACTCCCCCCCCGATGGATCACGAGCGGAACAGGATCAGTTGTTGGACTGCAGTGCGGCGTCAATCAACTCAGCACCGATTTCATCCTCAAACCGTTTCCAGACCGGTCGCATCGCATCCACCCACTGTTGACGTTCATCTGCCGTGATGGCAATCACTTCGGAACGACCGGAGTCGATAATCGCCTGTCGATCCCGGGCAGCCTGCTGATCGGAAATCGCATTACCGTAGGCAATGGATTCATCCAGCGCCTTCTGCAGTTCGGCACGCACCTCATCATCCAGCCCGTTCCAGAACTCGGCCGATGTCACCACCAGATAGTCCAGAACACCGTGATTGGTTTCAGTGATATACGGCTGGACCTCGTGAAACTTCTTCGAATAGATGTTGGACCAGGGGTTTTCGGCACCGTCAATTGCCTTGGTCTGCAACAGGGTAAAAACTTCGGAGAACGGTTTTTTGAGCGGCACCGCATCCAGCTCTTCAAACTGCGCCTGCAATACATCGGAGGTCATGATGCGAAATTTCTTGCCCGCTGCATCCGCCGGTACCCGCAGTGGATCGTTGGCCGACAGCTGCTTCATGCCGTTATGCAAATAGCCCAGCCCGACCAGGCCGCGCTTGCGCAAAGAATTCAGCAGTTCCTGCCCCTGAGCGCTCTGCTGGAAACGGTCAACTGCCGCCATATCCTCGAACAGGAAAGGCAAGTCAAAGATCTGCAGCGACGTAGTGTACTTCTGGAATTTGGACAGGGACGGCGCAGCCATCTGCACGTCACCCAGCAGCATCGCCTCCAGCACCTTGTTGTCACCGAACAGCTGGGAGTTCGGGAATACCTTCACTTCCACCTTGTCTCCCAGACGCTCGGCCACCAGGTCCCGGAATTTCAGCGCCATCTGTCCCTTGGGAGTATTCTCGGCCACGACATGGGAAAACTTCAGTTCGATCGGGGCTGCCATGGCAAATTGAGCCCCGAATGTCAGCGCCATGGAGGTAATAGCGGCAGTCAGTAAACGCATAGGAATTTCTCCAAGTGTTGATAATGTTGTTTGCATCTCGGGTCTGCTACCCCTCTGATATTGGGGATGGGGGTAGTCAGCCCGGCACATGGCGATATAAGCAAAGCCGGTGCCAGACTGTGGACCGAATAATCAACAATTGAAATATCTTTTAAATATCAGTGTGTTATGAACTAAAAATCATGTTCTTATCCGCCTGATGACCTCTTTCGATTGGCGGATGACGACCCAATTGCCCGTTCGGAATGGGTGGACACCCACCCATTCCGAACGGACTGTCCACTTGTGGCAAATCAGCGTTTTTTAACTTAGGCTCTGTATACTGTTGTTATCGATTCGCGTCATTCCACAGATCCCGTCAAAACAGGGTGAACTAAGGTGCAAAACGGACTTTCCATACAACACAAGGTCAACCTGTCACTGGTTGCTGTATTTGTGGTTATCCTGTTCAGCTCTCTGACTACCATTTATCGCAGTGAGACCTCACTGGTAGACGAGGTCGTGACGCAAAGCACGCTGAACACCGCCGACTCCTATTTCGACAGCATCAACATGCTGATGCTGAGCGGCGCCATGGCCAATCGCGGCACTCTGCAGCAAAAAATCCTCTCGAACGACGCCATCACCGAAGCCCGCATCATTCGGGGTCAGCAGATTACGGATGTTTATGGTCCCGGCACCGAGGATTCGCACATTGTGGACGACCTGGACCGTCGCGCCATGCAAGGCGAGCATGTCGTCGTCGAGCTGGATGACGACCAGGGGCACCGACTGACGGTCGTCACGCCCATGCAAGCGCTGGCCGATTACAAGGGCACCAACTGCCTGCTCTGCCACCAGGTGCCGGAAGGCGACGTGGTCGGAGCGGTGCGCGTGACCTATTCATTTGCCGCCCTGGATCAGCAGGTCAACCACAACCTGATCAACGTGGCGCTGATCGAACTGGGTCTGTTTATAGCCGGCATTATCCTGATCAGCCTGTTGCTGCGCCGTATCGTGGTCACCCCGGTCAACCGCCTCGCCGACACCATTCACGCGATTGAACGCGACAGTGACCTGCAACTGCGTACCAACGTGTCCTCACACGACGAAATCGGCCGCATGTCCACAGCCTTCAATGCCATGCTGGACAACATCCATGACGGCATGAAACAGGTCAATCAAACCGTTTCCCGCCTGGCCGACTCGGGCAGCCGTATCAGCCAGGTCGCCACGGGCTCCACCCAGGCCGTTCACCACCAGCAGCTGCAAACCAGTTCTGTTGCCTCCGCCATGGAGCAAATGGAAGTGGCCACGCGCAGCGTTGCCGCCAGCGCCGAGAACACCGTATCGGCTTCCGATATGGCCTTACAGGAAAGCACCGATGGGGCCGCCATTGCACAGCAGGCCATTGCCGCCATCGAGCAGCTGCAACAACACATCGACCAGGCAACCGGCGTGATCGAGAAACTGGACAGCCAGAGCCAGAACGTGGGTACGGTGCTGGAAGTTATCCAGAAGATTGCCGAGCAGACCAACCTGCTGGCACTGAATGCAGCCATCGAGGCGGCCCGTGCCGGCGAGCAGGGACGCGGCTTTGCCGTGGTAGCTGATGAGGTTCGCACCCTGGCCAGCCGAACACACAACTCCACCGAAGAGATCAACGCCATCATCACCACCCTGCAAAATGATGCCAAGGATGCGGTCAACGTGATGACTCAGGCCTTGTCAGCGGCGGGAGCGGGCGTCGAGCAGGTACAACGCTGTAATACGGCACTGACCAATATCAATGAGGAAGTGCGTGTCATCAACGACCTGAACCATCAGGTGGCCAGCGCCGTGCGCGAGCAAAGCGAGATGGCCGGCAGTGTCGAGCACAGCATCACCGAAATCAGCCGCAGCGCCGACGATACCGCCGAGCGCTCCGAGCACCTGAACCGCGTGTCGGATGAGCTGGCGCAGCTGGCTCAGCAGCTGGAGGAGATGGTAAACCGCTTCCGTATCTGACCTCGGTCATGCCGCGTTCATCCGCCCGAGACGGGGATGACCGCGGCAGCGACGACTACGGCTTGTAGTCGTTCTTGTCCAGATCGTGTTTCTTCATTTTGTCGTACAGCGTCTTGCGCGGCAGCCCCAGACTGTGCAACGTATCCTTGATCGAACCACCATGACGCTCGAGTTCGATCTGAATCAGCATTTTTTCGAACTGCTCCACCTGTTCCGGCAACGTCAGACTCCCTTCCAGCGCCGTGATCGGCCGGTTCTCGAAGTCGAAGGTGCAGTTTTCACCCAGCAGCACATAGCGCTCGGCCAGATTGCGCAGTTCACGCACGTTGCCGGGCCAGTCGTGCACCATCAGGCTGTGCATGCGGGCCGCAGACAACTGCGGGATTTCACGGCCGTAACGGGACGACGCGATCAGGGCAAAGTGCTGAAACAGCAGAGAAATATCCTCACGCCGTTCCCGCAGCGGCGGAATATCCATCCGCACCACATTTAACCGGTAGTACAGGTCCTCGCGAAAGCGACCTTCCGCTGCCGCCTGCTTCAGATCGATTTTGGTCGCGGCCACGATACGCAGATCCAGCGGAATAACGTTATTGGAGCCCAGGCGCTCTATCGAGCGTTCTTCCAGAACTCGCAGCAATTGCACCTGCAGCGGCAAAGGCATGCTTTCAATTTCGTCCAGAAACAGGGTACCGCCGTTGGCATGCTCGAATTTGCCGATACGCCGGGTTTTGGCATCGGTAAATGCGCCTGCCTCATGACCGAACAGCTCGCTCTCGATCAGGTTTTCCGGCACTGCACCGCAATTTATCGCGACAAAGTTGTGTTCACGACGCTTGCCCTGTTCGTGCAGAAAGCGCGCCAGCAGATCCTTGCCGCATCCGGTTTCCGCCTGGATCAGGACATCCGCCGGCATATCGGCCACAGTCCGCCCCAACTGACGCAGAGCCAGCATGGACGGGGTATTCCCGATAATACGCGGCCCCGGCGCATTCTGGACTTCCAGCGCCTCGCGCAGGTGGCGGTTTTCCAGCGTCAGCGTGCGCTTGTCCAGCGCCCGCCGTACCACATCCAGCAGCAGCTCGGACGCGAAGGGTTTTTCAATAAAGTCGTATGCCCCATCCCGAATGGCACTGACCGCCATGGAGATGTCACCATGCCCGGTAATCAGAATCACCGGCAGATCGGCGTCAATGGCACGCACACGCCGCATCAACTCAAGGCCATCCAGACCGGGCAGGTTGATATCGGTCACCAACACTCCCGGCCAATCGGCATCAATCAGTTCCAATGCGGGTTCGGCACGCTCCAGCGTTGTCACTTCATGACCCGCCAGTTCCAGCGTTTGCCCCGCCGCCATCCGGATATGGTGTTCATCATCGACCAGGATCACGGGGGAAGGAATCGGTTCAGACATCGTGGGCTCCTGATTGGCAAACACGCTGTTCCGGCGGTCCCTGCACGGACCGGGGCACCGGCAGTGACAGGGTAAACACCGCCCCGCCCTCGGAATGGTTGGCAGCCGTCAGACGGCCGCCCAGATTGTCCATGATCCGGTGCGAAATCGATAGCCCCAACCCCAGTCCGTGCCCCTGTTCCTTGGTGGTATAAAAGGGTTCGAACACGCGCTGCAAATCGTCCGTTGCAATACCGGGTCCCGTATCATGCAGTGACAGCTGCACCCAGCCATCCGACTGCGTCAGGCTGACCTCGATGCACTTCCGGGGACTGTTCTCCATGGCCTGCAGCGCATTGGACAGCAGATTGACCAGTACCTGCTCCAGGCGCAGGGTATCACCCAGCACGAAGACCTGTTCCAGCTGCTCCGGCCACTCCAGTTGCACACCCTGCTGATCCAAACGGCCATACATAATCGACATCGCCCCGTCACACACCTCCTTAAGCGAGGTCGGGACCGGCTGGCCACTGCTCTGCCGCGAGAACTCCTTGAGCGGATGAATAATCTTGGCCATCCGCTCCGTCAGCCCGGCGATTTCCTGCAGATTGACCTCAGCCCTGGGCGCTTTGCCCAGACGCAGAAAGGCCGCAGCATTGTCGGCATAATTGCGAATGGCGGTCAGGGGCTGGTTAAGTTCATGGTTGATCCCCGCTGCCAGCTGCCCCAGCACGGCCAATTTGGCGGTTTGAATCAGCTCGTTCTGCGTGCTGCGGTGCTGTGCCATTTCGTCCAGCAGTCGGGCGTTGGTACGGCTGAGATCTGCAGTACGCTCCGCCACCCGGGTTTCCAGTGCATCACGGGCCCCCTGCAATTGCTGCACATATTCACGCCGCTCGCGGACAATGCGCCAGCGAGCCTGAATGAATAGTACCAGCAGCAAGGCCGCCAGACAGGCACATCCGGCCAGTATCGATGCCTGCAATACGGCGTCACTCACCGGCTGCAGACGCGCCATGACCAACACCCTCAGGCCGGTTTCCGGCACCGGGCGCTGCAGCTGAAGATACTGCTGCCGCACCGATCGTTCGGACACCCCGCCCTCCTGCAGCGTTATCAAGCGAGCCTGCTCATTGAGTATTTCACTGCGCATCAGCTGCAATGACGACAGTGGGCGATCCAGATAGCGCATACTGTCCACCACCCGTTTCAAATCGGCCGGAGCCAGGGCTTCCAACGCGTGAAACTTCCACTCGGGACGTGTTGAAATCACGATGATGCCATCCTCGTCGGTGACGGCGAGATCCTGCAGTGGGTCGTTCCAGTCCTGCTCAATGTCATGTAGGTCAATCTTGACGACGACCACTCCGATTACCTGTGCTTCATCCATAACCGGCCAGGAAAAATAGTAGCCCCGCTGGCGTGAGGTGGTTCCCAGAGCGAAGTAGCGCCCGGCGCGCCCAGCACGTGCCTGTTGGAAATAGGGACGGAAGCTGAAGTTGAGACCGACAAAACTGCTGGATTTGTACCAGTTGCTGGCAGCCCGGGTCGTACCGGACGCATTCATCAGATAAATATCCGCCGCCCCGATGGTTTCATTCACCTGTTGCAGGTATTCATTGGTACGTTGAATCCGGTCAGGGTCCCTGGTCGTCAGCGCTTCATGCAGACTCGAATGCGTCGCCAGCAGACGCGGCAGATCCTTATAACGGTCAAGTTTCTGTTGTACGCTCAAGGCATAGCGAGCCAGATCCGCTTCTGCCCGTTGTTGCAGTTCCGCCAGCGCCTGCTGACGACTGAAATAGCTCGTCTGTATCAGCACCAGCAGGAACATCACACCGGCCAGCAGCAAGGTCAAGGGACGATAACGACGCCCGCGGTCAGCCTGCATGCTGGACCCGGTCGGCATCGGCCCTGAAGCAATTCAAACAGCTCGAAGCTTGAAAAAAAGCGTGTGCAGCCATACTTTAGTCGTAACCACGACCCTCCACCGACATGAGATCCGAATCGATGCTTAAGCGTACCAAAATTGTAGCCACCCTGGGTCCCTCCACTGATGCCCCCGGCACTCTGGACGCGCTCATCCGTGCCGGCGTCAACACCGTGCGGCTCAATTTCTCCCATGGCAGCTCTGCCGACCACCGCCGCCGCGTCGAAGCCGTACGCGAAGCCTGCCGTCGTACCGGCGAATCCGTTGCCCTGCTGGGAGACCTGCAAGGCCCGAAAATTCGTATCTCCCGTTTCAAGGACGGCCCGATCACACTGAAAGTCGGTGACCACTTCACCCTGGACGCTGCCATGGATGAAACAGCCGGCAACCAGCAGGCCGTCAGTGTCGATTACAAGGCGCTGCCCCAGGACTGCGAACCGGGCGATATTCTGTTGCTGGATGACGGCCGTGTACAAATGAAGGTACTGGAAATCAACGGCAGCCGCATTGAAACCGAAGTCACTGTCGGCGGTCCGCTGTCCAACAACAAGGGCATCAATCGCCAGGGCGGCGGCCTGAGTGCGGCTGCCCTGACCGACAAGGACAAACACGATATCAAGGTGGCAGCAGACCTGGAGATGGATTACGTCGCGGTCTCCTTCCCACGCACCGCCGAGGATCTGGAAACCGCCCGCGCGTTGCTGGAAGCCGCCGGCAGCCGAGCCGAAATCATCGCCAAGGTCGAACGTGCCGAAACCGTAGCGACTCCGGAGGCGCTGGATGCCATCATCAACGCCTGTGACGGCGTGATGGTCGCCCGTGGCGACCTGGGCGTGGAGATTGGCGACGCCGAGCTGATCGGCGTGCAGAAGCACATTATCCGTCGGGCTCGCCAGCTCAACCGCGTGGTCATCACCGCGACCCAGATGATGGAAACCATGATTCAAAACCCGATGCCGACCCGTGCCGAGGTGTTCGATGTGGCCAACGCCATTCTGGACGGCACCGACGCAGTCATGCTGTCGGCCGAAACCGCTGCCGGCGCGTACCCGGTGGAAGTGGTGGAAGCGATGACCCGCATCTGTCAGGGGGCCGAGAAACATCAGTTGTCACGCCCGGCCCCGGTCGCACCGGACCATCTGTGTACTCGCACCGATGAGGCCATTGCCAGAGCCGCCATGTACACCGCCAACGGAGTGGAGAACATCAAGGCGATCATCTGCTTGACAGAATCCGGCTCCACTCCGCTGTGGATGTCACGTATTCGCTCCGGCATTCCGATCTTCGCCATGACCCGCAATCACCGCACCATGCGTCGCATGGCGCTGTACCGTGGCGTCATGCCGATGTTCTTTGATGCCACGGCTGTACCGGAAAACCGCCTCAATGACGAGATTATCGCCGGCCTACAAGCACTGGACCTGCTGACCAGCGGCGACCGCGTCATCTTGACCCGCGGTGCCTGTATCGGCGAGCATGGCGGCACCAATTCCCTGCAGATTCTGCAGGTGCCCTGAACCTGAACAGAGCCGCCATGTCGATTGAACAGCAACTGGCGACCGAGCTGAGCATCAAGCCGGCTCAGGTCGCCGCCACTCTTACCCTGCTGGATCAGGGTGCCACCCTTCCTTTCATTGCTCGCTATCGCAAGGAGCAGACCGGCGCGCTGGACGACACTCAGCTGCGCCAGTTGCATGAGCGACTGGGCCAGTTGCGGGAATTGGCAAGCCGCCGCGAATCGATTCTCGGGCGCCTGCGCGAACAGAATCAGCTGACACCGGAACTGGAGCAGGCCCTGCAGGCCGCCGACAGTCGGGCCCGACTGGAAGACCTCTACCTGCCCTACCGTCCCAAGCGGCGCAACAAGGCGCAGGAAGCCCGCGAAGCAGGGCTGGAGCCTCTGGCGCAGCAAACCCTGCAAAGCGGTGCCCTGCCACTATCTGAACTGGATCGCTTTCTGAACCCCGCAGCCGGTTTTGCCGACGGGGATGCGGTGGCCGAGGGCGTCCGCCAGATTCTGCTGGAAGTGCTGAGCGAAGACGCCGATCTGACCGGCAGCCTGCGTCAGCGGCTGTGGCAGCAGGGTGACTTCCGGGTCCGTGCCGCACGCGGCAAAGCCGATCCGGACAGCAAATTCCGCGACTATTTCGATTACGCCGAACCCGTCGCCCGCGTACCCTCCCACCGGGCGCTGGCGGTGCTGCGCGGCGTCAGTGAGGGCGTACTCAAGGCCGGCCTGCAACTGCCGGACAGTCTGGACGGCTGGCCCGAGGAGCAGATGGCCCGACGTCATCACCTGCGCAGCGCTCAGCTGGACAGCTGGATGCAACAGACACTGCAGCAGGCCTGGCAGAAAAAGCTGCGTCCATCGCTGGAAACCGAGCTGATCAAGCGGCTGCGCGAACAGGCTGACCAGTCTGCCATTGATGTGTTCGCTCGCAACCTGAACGACCTGCTGCTGGCCGCACCGGCCGGTGCCAAAACCACCATCGGCCTTGATCCGGGCCTGCGCACCGGCGTCAAGGTAGCGGTGATCGACGCCACCGGCAAGCTGGTTGATTACACCACCATTTACCCGCATGCGCCGCAGAAGCAGTGGGACAAATCGCTGCATACGCTGACGGTGCTGGCAAGCAAGCATGGTGCCGAACTGATCGCTGTCGGCAACGGTACCGCCTCACGCGAAACCGAACAGCTGGCTCAGGCCGTGTGCAAGGCCGTGCCACAGAATATTCAGGCTGTGCTGGTCAACGAGGCAGGGGCATCTGTCTACTCCGCCTCCGAACTGGCCGCCACCGAATTTCCGAATATCGATGTCACCATCCGTGGCGCCGTTTCCATCGCCCGTCGCCTGCAAGACCCGCTGGCAGAGCTGGTCAAGATCGACCCCAAATCGATCGGTGTCGGCCAGTACCAGCATGATGTGGACCAGAATCGCCTCGGCGAATCCCTCGACGGCGTCATTGAGCAATGCGTCAACCACGTGGGCGTGGACGTGAACACCGCCTCGGCGGCCCTGCTCAGCCATGTCGCCGGCCTCAACCGCACCACGGCCGAGAACATCGTCGCCTGGCGTGACGAGCACGGTGCACTGCGCAACCGCCGTCAACTGCTCAAGGTCCCGCGTTTGGGCCCCAAGGCATTCGAGCAGTGTGCCGGATTCCTGCGCATTCGTAACGGCGAAGAACCGCTGGATAACTCCGCCGTGCATCCGGAAAGCTATCCTCTGGCCCAAGCGATCGCCGCCAGCTGCGGGCTGCAGCTGCAGGCCCTGCTGCAGCAGACCGACAAACTGAAACAGGTCGATCCAGGCCAGCTGGAAGCTCAGGGCTACGGCCGCTATACCGTACGCGACGTCCTCGGCGAACTGGAAAAACCAGGCCGTGACCCGCGCCCGGAGTTCCGCTCCGTACAGTACGCAGAAGGCGTGGAAAAACTTCAGGACCTGCAGCCCGGCATGACGCTGGAAGGGGTCGTGACGAATGTCACCCACTTCGGCGCTTTCGTCGACATCGGCGTGCACCAGGATGGTCTGGTCCACATCTCCCAGCTGGCCGACCGTTTCGTCAGTGACCCTCACTCCATAGTCAGCAGCGGCCAGATCGTGCGTGTCCGTGTTCTGGAAGTGGACGAGTCGCGCAAGCGCATTGCCCTGACGATGAAAACAGCAACAGAAGCGGCACCGCCCCGTACGGCCCCGGCAGACAGACCCACGCCTTCACGGCCGCCCCAGGCTCCGATCAAGGGATCGCTGGCCGACAAACTGCAGGCCGCCGGTCTGGGCAGAAAAAAACACTGATTCGACCCGGCATGACACCGGGCCGGCAAAGCGCTGTATAATGCGCCCCCTATTGGCTTAACCACAGGAATGACATGGTGCTGGCAACTCTCGAACACCAACTCGAACGTCTGGCCCACGCGGGCCATGCCGCTCTGCTCACACAGACTCGCCAGGGGATCGAGAAGGAAGGCCTGCGTGTCACCCCCGACGCCCAAATCGCACAAAGCCCCCACCCCCGTGCTTTGGGTTCGGCCCTGACCCACGATTTCATCACCACCGACTACTCGGAAGCGCTGCTGGAGTTCATTACACCGGTTCACGACACCCCGACCGCGGCACTCGATTTTCTGACACAGCTGCACGCCTTCACCTACAGTCGGCTTGGCGATGAGCAACTGTGGTGCGCCAGCATGCCCTGCGAAATTCCGTCTGAAGACAGCATTCCGATTGCCGAATATGGCAGCTCCAATGTGGGTCGCCTGAAACACATCTATCGCCAAGGGTTGAAGTACCGTTACGGCAAGATGATGCAGACCATCGCCGGCATCCATTACAACTTCTCGCTGCCGGATGCCTTTTGGCCCGTCTGGCAGCAGCTGGAAGGCGACACGGGCAGCCTGCAGGCCTTCCGCTCCGCCGGTTACTTTCGCCTGATTCGCAATTTCCGCCGTTATGGCTGGCTGCTGCTCTACCTGTTCGGTGCCTCACCGGCCCTGTCGGCTTCATTTATGGCCGGCCGCAACCACGACCTGCAACAGCTGAATGCCGACACCCTGTTCCTGCCCCATGCCACTTCACTGCGCATGAGTGATCTGGGTTACTCCAACAAGGCTCAGTCAGCGTTGCAGATCTGTTTCAACCACCTGGACAGCTACGCCAACTCCCTGCACCATGCCATCCACACCTCTCACCCTGACTACGAAAAAATCGGCGTTCTGGTGGATGGGCACTACCGCCAGCTCAACAGCAACGTGCTGCAGATCGAGAACGAGTATTACAGTGATGTCCGCCCCAAGCGCGTCACCGAGTCCGGCGAGAAACCGGTACATGCCCTGATGCATCGCGGTGTCGAGTATGTCGAGGTACGCAACACCGACATCAACCCCCTGCTGCCACTGGGTATCGATACCTCTCAGGCGCTGTTCCTCAACGCCTTTCTGGTTACCTGCCTGTTGGGACAGGCCGATGACCTGGATAAACGCGAGTGCCGTCTGGTAGCGGAAAACCAGCAACGCATCGTCAACCGGGGACGGGAACCCGGCCTGTTGCTGCATGGCCGCAACGGTGAACAGCCGCGTGAGCTGCTGGCCGAACAGATTCTGGACAAGGTGGCACGTACCGCCGAGCTGCTGGATGACATCGAGGGCACACATCGGTATCGCCAGGCGATCGACAGTCAGCGTACCAAGGTGGCCGACCCCTCCCTGACACCTTCGGCACAGGTACTTGCCGCCCTCCGTGACAGCGGCCTTAGCCACAGCGAATGGGTTCTGACCATGAGTCGCAAGCATCGCCTGAATACTCTGGCAGAACTGACCTCCGCCACGGATACACAGCTGCAGCAGGCCGCCCTGGAATCACTGGCCCAGCAGGCCGAGCTGGAAACGACACCGGCCCCCGCCTTTGCCGACTTCCTGGCCGATTACATTGCCAGCTGAAACGGCCCTTACTGTGTCACAAAGCTGGTAAACAGCAGGCCGGACACCTGTGGCTGTCCGGTCTCTTCCTGCAGCAGCTGCTGTACGGCATGCAAGGCCTGCTCGGCCAACACCTTCTGCGCCGCGACCGTATCGACCTGATTCTCTTCCACCGCCGAAAACAGGAACACCAGATCATTGCGGATATGCGCCAGATGCGCATTGACGGCATGGTGTGCAGCAGGAGTTTCCACTTGCATTGTCACCTCGGCCTTCAGAAAACGGACCTTGCCCGGCCCCCCGTAATTGGTCACAAACGGCTTAAGCGCAATATAGTCAGTGTAGTTTTCCGCCGTTTCTTCCGCCTGCGCGGATGTCCCCGTCAAGGCTGCCAACAGTGCCAGACACGACCCGATTTTTCGCCACATGAAGTGATCTCCATTTGTCCTTGAGCAACTAGTATACCCCCGCATCCGGACGGATCTCCACGTATCGGACAGGTGTATTGCACCCTCTCGGAGGTGGCAGTAGTATGGAATCAACAATAGTGGAGGGACAGGTCATGCTTGAGAAATGTCGCAACGCCAAAGAACGCTGGGGCGGAGTCAGCACGATCATTGATCATTGGCTGGAAGAGCGACAGAAGCTCATCTCCCTCTTCGTTGCCATTCCGACTCGAAAGGCCGGTACGGTTCTGAACGGCTCGGTACATAGCTTCTGCGAGCTGCTGATGGACTATCTGTCATCAGGCCACTTCGAGGTATACGAGCAACTCCTGCGCGAAGGCAGCGAATTTAACGACGGCAGTCTGGAACAGGCCCAGCGATTGCTGCCGCAGATCCAGCCGTCCACGGATCAGGCATTGGATTTCAACGATACCTACGGCACCTTTGAAGCCCCCACGCTGCAGCAGCTGTGCCAGCTGTCACGCGACCTGTCGGAGCTGGGAGAACGACTGGAAGAACGCTTTGCCCTTGAAGACCAGCTGATCGAAATACTGCATACGGCCCACAAGGATCTGGCAGGCACCTCATGAACGCCACCGGGCCGGTAATGCTGCTCTCGGCACTGCTGCTGGGCGGCTGTGACAGCAGTGCCGACTCGGCGTCCGACGCCCTCGCCCTCACCACCCAAAGCGGGGTATACAGCGCCGACCTGTCTGCCGACGGTCGACTGGCCCTGATCGGAGCCATCACTCACGGCGGCAGCCTGTGGGACCTGCAGCAACGCACCCGTCTGTTCGACTGGAACCATAAGCCCGGCACCTTCACCGCGCTGGCTGCTGTCGACTTTTCCCCCGAAGGCCGCTATGCCCTGACGGCCAGCCCGCAGGATCTGGTGCTCTGGAATGTGGAGCGCGGCACGGCAGAAGGTTACTGGAACACACCGGCGGAAATACTGGATGCCGAGCTATCGACAGAGGGGCGTTACGCTCTGCTCGGGCTGGCCAACTTTGAAGCCGTGTACTTCGATACGCGCCAGGGAGGCATACATACCCGCCTGCGGCATCCGGCTCGAGTACGCAGCGTTGCCCTCAGTCCTGATGAACGCCTGGCACTGACCGGTGCCGATGACCACATTGCCCGCATCTGGGATCTGGAAAACGGCACCGAACTGCAACAGGTCAGGCTTGGCAACACTGTCGATACCGTTGCCCTCTCCGCCAACGGCCGCCTGGCCTTCAGCTCGGGCAGCCTGGATCAGGCAATCGTGTGGCACACCCGCACGGGTGAAGTGCTGTTCCACCTCAGCGGTGACGAACAACTGTTCCCACGCCGCCTGAGCTACCTGAGTGCACGCTTTTCCGCCAACAACGATCAACTGCTGACCGGGCGCGCCGACGGGACGGTCGAACTCTGGGATCTGAACCGGCAACAGGTAATACGGCGCTGGAAACTGGACAAAAGGGCCAGTTACGGCCCTACCAGTACCGCTGTTGTGGCTCTGGCATTTGGGCAGGATGGCACCAGCTGGCATGCCATTGGCTCCAACGGCATGGTCAACTGGTTGCACTAGAGATACCTGCCGCCCATGACGACAGGCACCGACGACTTTATTCCTTGTCGTCGGACGGATTGACTTCCAGCAGCTCAACCTCGAATACCAGTGTTTCATTCGGGCCGATCGCGTTACCCATGCCACCCGGACCATATGCCAGTTCGGCAGGGATCACCAGACGGCTCTTGCCGCCCTCTTTCATCAACTGCAACCCTTCGGTCCAGCCCGAGATCACCCCGTTCAGCGGGAAGGAGACCGGCTCGTTGCGGGCATAGGAACTGTCAAACTCGGTACCATCAATCAGGGTGCCACGGTAATGTACCTTGACGGTATCTTCGACACTCGGGCTCTTGCCCTTGCCTGCGGTCAGCTGTTCATACTGCAGTCCGGATTCGGTGGTTTTAACCCCGTCCTTTTTACCGTTCTCAGCCATATAGGCCTGACCCTTATCCAGGTTATCCTGCGCCAGCTTGGCAACCGCCTGGCGCTGCTCTTCCAGCTTGCGAGTCTGGAACGCCTGCATGACTTCCGCTACCTGCTGCTGGTCCAGCAGCGGCGTTTCATCCTTGTAGATCGCCTCAACACCGCGAGAGAAGGCCTCGATGTCCAGCTCATCCATATCCGCCTGAAGACGTTCGCCCAGAATCAATCCCAGGCTGTAGCTCAGTTTCTGCTGTTCCGTTTCCAGTGCTTCCGCCTGAGCACCCGCACTCACTACCAGAGCACCGCTCAAGGCGATGGCAAGCATGCTTTTTTTCATATCTGTTCTGTCCTTCGTTCGCGTTATTCAGCGTACAGTGTGTGTGGTTAGTACTTCCGACCGGGGGAAAGTTCACTCTCCCCGCCAGACAATTCAGCCGCTGCATCCGCCAGTTGCGTCAACTCGTCCCAGTCCGATGCCTGACTCAACATCCGACAATAGCTGATCAGGTTGCCTCGTATCAATGCCCGCCCTGCCCGAGCCGGATCCACTGGCCAGGCAATGGCGGTGTGATACAACTGCATCAGCTCCACCTGCTCAGCAGCCAGCTCAGCCTGCCGCAGGGCCTGATAGCAGGCACCGGTCTCGGGCTGCTGTTCTCGCAGAGCCCGCACACGATAACGGATGAGACGCAGAGGTTCGGTAATTTCGGTCCGCCACGCGGAGTCCAGCTGTCGCCATCGGGCGGCATCCAGCACCACCCCCCGACCGCCCAGCCAGCAGGCCAGCAACAGCCGGTTGATAGCGGCTCCCTGCCGCTGCAGTTGCAAGCACGTCGATTCGATTCCGGGCTCGGCATAAAGTGCCAGCGCGTAATGCCATAAGGGGTTGTCCAGGGCCATGCTGTGGTAATATCCCCGCCATGATTCAGATACAGAACCTTAGCTTACATCGCGGCCCGCAGCAGTTGCTAGCAGAGGCCAATCTGACCCTCCACAGCGGCTGGAAAGTGGGTATTGTCGGTGCCAACGGCGTTGGCAAGTCCTCGCTGTTCAAACTGCTGCTGGGCGAACTCCATCCCGATGCCGGAGAACTGCAGCTGCCCGGTCAGTTGCGTGTTGCCCATATGGCACAGGAAGTTCAGGCCAGCGAACGCAGTGCCGTCGACTATGTTATCGATGGCGATCATCGTCTGCGCGCCGTACAGACCGAGCTGGCCACTGCCGAAGCCGAGCATCAGGACGGCCGCATCGGCGAACTGCATGCCGCGCTGGAAGCAATGGATGGCTACCGGGCCGAGTCTCGTGCCCACCAGTTGCTGGCCGGTCTGGGCTTTGCCCCTGATGATGCCCAGCGCCCGGTAAGCAGCTTTTCCGGTGGCTGGCGCATCCGTCTCAACCTGGCCCAGGCACTGATGTGTCCTTCCGACCTGCTGTTGCTCGATGAGCCCACCAACCACCTGGATCTGGATGCCACCATCTGGCTGGAGCAGTGGCTGCGCCAGTACCCCGGCACCCTGCTGCTGATCTCCCACGACCGCGATTTTCTCGATAACGTGGTCAGTCATATCGTGCACCAGGCGCGGCAAGCGCTGACTCTGTACAAGGGAAACTACACGGCCTTCGAGCGGCTGCGTGCCGAACAGCTGTCCCAACAGCAGGCCGCCTTCGAGAAACAGCAGGCACGCATCGAACAGATCGAACAGTTCGTGCGTCGCTTCAAGGCCAAGGCCAGCAAGGCCAAGCAGGCGCAGAGCCGAGTCAAGGAACTGGAGCGCATGGAGCAGATTGCCCCCGCTCACGTGGATTCGCCCTTCACCTTCCGCTTCGACGCCAGCGACAAGTTGTCTTCGCCACTGCTGACACTGGGCGATGCCGACCTCGGTTATCCCGAACGACGCATCCTGCACAACCAGTCACTGACGCTGATTCCCGGCGCGCGCATCGGCCTGCTCGGTGCCAACGGCGCCGGCAAGTCGACCCTGATCAAGACCCTGGTAGGCGATCTCTCCCTGCTGGCGGGCGAGCGCCATGAAGGCGAGCACCTGCGCATCGGCTACTTCGCCCAGCACCAACTGGAGGCGCTGGACATGCAGGCATCCCCCCTGCTGCATCTGCAGCGCATCAGCCCCGATGCCTCCGATCAAGAACTGCGTAACTTCCTCGGCAGCTTCGGTTTCATCGGTGATGATGCCCTGGACCCGGTCGGCCGCTTTTCCGGCGGTGAAAAGGCACGCGTGGCACTGGCCCTGATCGCCTGGCAACAGCCCAATCTGCTACTGCTGGACGAACCGACCAACCACCTGGATCTGGAAGTACGCCACGCTCTGACGCTGGCCCTGCAAGGATTTGAAGGCGCCCTGATTCTGGTCTCCCATGACCGCCACCTGCTGCGTAATACGGTTGATCAGTTCCTGCTGGTTCACGACGGCGGGATTAACGAATTCAATGGCGACCTGGAGGATTACCACCTCTGGCTGGCCCAACAGCGCAAGGATGCACAAAAGCGTGACGCAACAGCTGATGACCTGCCACCCGATGCACCCCGCTCACTCAGCGCAGCAGAACGCAAGGAGCAGAAACGTCTGCAGGCGGAACAGCGCGCCAAGCTGCGACCGCTGAAACAGGCCATCGGCACACTGGAACAACAGATGGAGACGCTGACGGCCGGGCTGGCCAGCGTCGAAACCGCGCTGGCCGATACCGACCTCTACTCGGATACCCGCAAGGCCGAACTGAAGCAGCTGCTACAGAAGCAGGCCGACACCAAGCGCCAATTGGACGATACCGAAGCCGAATGGCTGACGCGGCAGGAAGCGCTTGAAACGCTGGAGCAGCAGCTAGCGGATATTGACTGAGCGGGTACCCGCGTCGAAGAATCTGGACAGCTGTACCAGATTCTCGGCCTGGCCCTTCAGCTCCGCTACGGCATGATGCACCTGTTCCGGTGTCAGTGCCAGCTGCTCCAGTAGCCCGGCCGGAATGTCCGTGCGGGGACCGTCACTCAGCCCCTCGGCTCGCAACACACGGCTGGCCAGATACAACAGCCGGGCATAGACCTGGTACTCGCCTGCCTCCTCCGGCACCTGCTGGCAACGCACCGCACTTGAGACTTCGGCGGGGAGTTTCCAGTTTTCCAGCAGCCAGCCTCCGATCTGTTCACGGGTCACATTCAGCACTTCCTGCTCGACCTGCTGCTGCTCCAGATGGGGATTCGCTTCTATATAACGGGACAGGCGCGAAAAATACGGCGGAAACAAATGCCCCAGCACCAGGTAACCAAAGTTGTGCAGCAAGCCCGCCAGGTACGCGAAGCCGGGATGCGGCCGCTCGTCCAGCTGCACTCCCAGCGCAAGCTTTTCACACAATGCTGCGGTAAAAACCGCCTGATCCCAGTGATTGACCGAGCCTCTGGGCACATCCTCCGGCAATCTCAGCACCTTGCCCATGGCAATACCCAGCGCCAGGTTGATCACCAGATCGAATCCCAGCACACGAATCACCGCATCCTCGATGGAGCGCACCTTGCCCGGCGCCGCATAATAGGGCGATGACGCCCATCCCATGACCTGTGCGGACAAACTGGGGTCTCGCCTGACAACCGGCACCAGGTCATCGATATTCGCATCAGGATGCGATCTCAATCGGACGATGTTATGCATGCTTTCCGACAGCCCCGGCAAGCCCAGAAGGTCTTCCAGGCGCTGCTGCACTCTCAGGCCGGTAAAGCGCCCCGCCGCCCGGTTCAACACCAGGTCGTCGCTCAAGCCGATCGACTCTTGGGGGAGCTGTGCCTGCACCGCAAAATGACCCATCCGCACCCGCGCATGCGCGGGGCGATCCGCCAGTGCAAACGACCATCCTGAATACGGCTCCAGACACTGCCAGTCCGTCGCCGGACACTGAGTATCCAGCAATAGCGGCAGGGACAGCAGCTGCGCCAGCCCCGTTTCCGTACGCAGAGCCGATTGCCCGAAAAAGCGCCGGGCATCCTCGGCTTTCACCGGCTGCAACTCGCGTCCGGCCAACTGGCATACACGATTCAGATCCAGCAACGCAGTCGCCGGCAACAACGCCAGCACCTTGCCCTCTCGGTCATGCAGAAGGACCAAACGAATCGATGTGATCTGGCCTTCATTCACATGCGGGGCAGGGACTCCTACAGGCAAGTTTTTTCTCCGTTATCCGATTGGGTTAAGCTGTCGTAACATTTTATTTGTCCTTACTGTATCCAAGCCTATCTTAAACGGGAAGTTCACACAGCTATGCGGATCAAAATTCTCACTGCCGGCGGCACCATCGACAAGATCTATTATGATGCCTTGAGTGAATACAGCATTGGCGACCCTGTGGCCGGTGAAGTGATGGAGGCCGCCGGAGTCAGCTGCGACTACGAGATTTGCAGTATCCTGCGCAAGGACAGCCTGGATATGGATGAGCATGATCGAGCAGCCCTGCATGCGGCCATTGCCAACGATGATTGCCGACACATTGTCATCACGCACGGTACCGATACGCTGGTCCAGACCGCCATGGCACTGCAGGACCTGACCGAACGTACCATCGTGCTCACCGGCGCCATGCAGCCAGCCCGTTTCCGTGACAGCGACGCCGCCTTCAACCTGGGTGGGGCCGTTGCACTATCACAGGCCATGCCGCCGGGGGTCTACATCTACATGAATGGCCGCGTTTTCCACCCGGAACAAACGGTTAAAAACCGAGCGGCCGGCACCTTCGAGGAGCGTTCATGATGTTTCGCTGTCTCCTGCTGACACTGCTGCTCTGGCTGCCGACTGCCTACGCACTCAACGAGTCCCTCGCCCCGGAGCATGCGACCGGCTGGCAGCGTACGGAAAGCGTCACCGCCGACCACGCTCTGGTAGTCAGCGCACACCCGCTGGCAACTCGAGCCGGCATGTACCTGCTGGACAACAACGGCAGTGCCCTGGATGCCGCCATCGCAATCCAGGCCATGCTGACGCTGGTCGAGCCTCAGTCTTCAGGCATTGGCGGCGGCGCTTTTTTGCTCTACTGGGATGCCCAACAGCAGCAGCTGTTTGCCTATGATGGCCGTGAAACCGCCCCCGCTGCAGCAACTCCCGACCTGTTCCTCAATCAGGACGGCAGCCCCATACCCTGGCAACAGGCACTGGTCGGCGGCCGCTCGGTCGGAACGCCAGGCGTGCTGCGCATGCTGGAACTTGCGCATCAACGTCATGGCCGGCAGCCCTGGCGAGAGGCATTTGCTCCCGCCATTCAACAGGCCGATGTCGGATTCGACGTCACGCCCCGTCTGCATCAGCTGATCGCCTCCGACATCAATCCCGGACTGAAACAGACACCGGCAACACGCCAATACTTTTTCACGGAGGATGGTCAGCCCTTGCCCGTCGGCACCCGCCTGCGCAACCCGGCGCTGGCGCACTCGCTGCGCCTGATTGCGCAGCAGGGAGCTGACGCCCTGTACACCGGCCCATTGGCGGACCAGATCATTGCGGCAGTACAAACGGCCGACACGAACCCGGGGCGTCTGCAACATGGTGATCTGGCGGGCTATCAGGCACGAGAGCGCACACCTCTGTGCCGCCCCTATCGGACATACCACGTATGCGGTTTTCCGCCGCCCTCATCCGGCGGCGTTACGCTGCTGCAGATTCTGGGGTTGATGAACACCCAGGCGATCACCCTTGATCAGGTACCGGACGCGGCGTTCAGCCACCTGCTGACGCAGGCCAGTCGGCTGGCCTATGCGGACCGAAACCGCTATGTCGCCGACAGCGATTTTGTCGATGTGCCGGTCAAGCCTCTGTTGGCACCGTCCTACCTGCATCAGCGGGCTCTGCATATCAATCCGGAACGAGATATGGGCCAGGCCAAAGCCGGGCGCCCCGTCCCGCTGATCCGCAGCGACGACCAGGCCCCCGAACGCCCGTCGACCAGCCACTTCGTGATACGTGATGCTCAGGGCAACATGGTTTCGATGACCTCCAGCATCGAAATGGCATTTGGCTCCACCCTGATGGTTGGCGGCTTCCTGCTCAACAACCAGCTGACCGATTTTTCCTTTGTCCCCGAGCAGAACGGTCGCCCGGTCGCCAACCGCATCGCCCCCGGCAAGCGCCCACGCAGCTCCATGGCACCCCTGATCATTCTTGATCAGGACCACACGCCGGTGGCGGCTCTGGGCTCACCGGGTGGCAGCCGTATCATTAACTATGTGGCCCAAAGCCTCCTGCTGATGCTGCACACGGAGCTGTCACTGCAGGAGATTCTGCAGCAGGGGCATGTGAGCAACCGCAATGGCATCACTGAACTGGAAGCCGGTACAACAGCAGAACAGCTGGCACCGACACTACAGGCGCTCGGACACAAGATCGACATACGCGAGCTGAACAGCGGCATTCATGCCCTGCGCTTGCGTCAGGATGGTCGCTGGGAGGCCGGGGTCGACCCACGCAGGGAAGGCGAAGCGCAGGGGCACTGAATGCCCCTGCAGGGATCTTCGGTTACTGGCGGGTAATGTGTGTGACCGAACTCAATCCTCGCAACTTGCGAATCACCCGCGCCAGGTGAACACGATTATAGACGGTCAGTTCCATCTGTACGCTGCAGAGCTGACCGTCACGCTCCCCGCTGTCGATCTTCAGCAGGTTGGCCCCCACATCTGCAGCTGCCGTTGCCAGATTGGCAATGATGCCCCGCTGTGAGCGCACTTCCAGTTGCAGTCCCACTACAAACTCTTCCTCGTTGTTGTGCGGTGCGGACCACTCCAGATAGATGGTCTTTTCAGGGTTGTCGCGCAGGTAGCCTATATTGCGACACTCGGTACGGTGAACCACCAGCCCTCGGCCACTGCTGATATGGCCGATAATCGCATCGCCCGGAATCGGGTGACAACAGCGTGCGTATTGCATCACCATGCCTTCGGCACCACGAATCGCCAACGCCCGTCCCTGCTCGGCAGGCGAGTCGTCTGTTTCGCTATGCGCTTCCGGGCGCAGGCGCCGCGCTACGACATAAGCCATGCGGTTGCCCATGCCGATATCTTCCAGCAGGTCGTCCAGTGTCTTGAAATCGGCATCCTGCAGTAACTGAGCCAGGCGCTCGGAATCAATATCCTCTACCGAGGCGCCATAATTGCCCATGAACTGCCCCAGCAGACGCCGCCCCAGTTCAATGGACTCATTGCGCTGCTGACTTTTCAGAAAGTGACGAATACTGGTACGCGCCTTGCCGGTCACGACAAAATTCAGCCACGCCATGTTGGGCTGCGCACGCGGAGTGGTGATGATTTCGACCGTTTGCCCGCTTTCCAGCGGTTCCGACAGCGGCGCCAGGCGCCGATTGATTCGACAGGAGACACAGGAGTTGCCGATATCGGTGTGAACGGCATATGCGAAATCGACCGGAGTTGCCCCTCTGGGCAGTTCCAGAATTCTCCCCTTGGGGGTAAAGATATACACCTCGTCGGGGAAGAGGTCCTTTTTCACGCTTTCGATGAACTCCATCGAGTCACCGGCGTTCTGCTGCATTTCCAGCAGACCCTGCACCCATTTGCGTGCTCGATTGTAGGACCCCAAGGCCGTCTCGGTGCTGCCGTTAACCTTGTAGTGGCTATGTTCAGCAATGCCCTGACTGGCCACGGCATCCATGTCTCGTGTGCGAATCTGCACTTCGATGGTCATGCCACGCGCGCCGAACAGGACCGTGTGCAATGACTGGTAACCGTTGGCTTTGGGAATAGCGATATAGTCTTTGAAGCAGCCGGGAACCGGCTTGTACAGGTTGTGTACCGCACCAAGAATGCGATAACACTCATCTACGCTGTCGGTCACAACGCGAAACGCGAATACATCCATGATATCGGCAAAGGCCTTGCGCTGGACCTTCATCTTGCGATAAATGCTGTACAGGTGTTTTTCACGACCACTGACCCGGCCATTCAGACCTTCCTGGTCCAACCGGTTCTGTACGCTTTCACGCACCTGCTCAATGATATCCTTGCGTTGGCCTCGTGCGTGCACAACCGCACGACGTATACGCTTGGCTCGCATCGGATAATAGGACTGGAATGCCAGATCCTCCAATTCAACCTGGAGATCGCGCATCCCCAGGCGGGCCGCGATCGGGGCATAGATATCCAGCGTTTCGCGCGCGATGCGGCGCTGTTTGTCGGGGCGCATCGCGCCCAGCGTACGCATATTGTGCAAACGGTCGGCCAGCTTGACCAGAATGACGCGGATATCCTCCGCCATCGCCAACACCATTTTCTGGAAGTTTTCCGCCTGAGCTTCGGCCTTGGTCTCAAACTCCAGATGAGTCAGCTTGGACACACCGTCCACGATATCGGCCACCGACGTACCGAATTGTCCCTCGATACCCGTATAGTCAATTTCGGTGTCTTCAATCACGTCGTGCAACATGGCGGCCATCAGGCTCTGATGGTCCATGTGCATGCCGGCCAGAATATTGGCCACCGCCAGAGGATGCGTGACGTAGGGCTCGCCACTTTTGCGACGCTGGCCATCATGGGCCTGCTCGGCATAGAAATAGGCGCGCCGAACCCGAGCGATCTGCTCCGGGCTCAGATATTCGACAAGGCGATCAGAAAGGGCGTCTATCGTCGGCATCAACATCTCCGCTAAGGGCTAAGGGCTGGCCAGCGCCAGCCACCTGTCCCTCTGATGATGCCGCATTACGGGCGCGGGGAAAAGGTCAGTCCCGTTCCGGTGTATCCATCACTTCGCGATTGATCAGGTTTTCCGCGATCTCACGCAGCGCCACCACTGTGGGCTTGTCGTTTTCCCACTCGACCTTGGGGTCCTTGCCGCCAACAGCAATCTGACGCGCACGCTTGGACGCAACCATCACCAGTTCAAAGCGGTTTTCTACATTTTCCAGACAATCTTCAACGGTTACTCGTGCCATTGCGACCTCGAACAGGGTTGGAAATAACTAAGGGACCGCACAGTTTACGGGGCTTTCAACGCTCAGACAAGAGCTGCGCCAGCAGTGTCTGGTGCCGGGTCTGCTGAGCAGACTGGCGCAGACGGCGCGATCGGAACAGACAGGCCAGCTGATCCAGCGCCGTCGCGAAGTCGTCATTGATCAGCAGATAGTCATATTCGGGATAATGACTCATCTCATTGGTGGCTTCGGCCATGCGCTGGTCAATGATGTCGCCGCTGTCCTGCCCGCGTCCGTCAAGACGCTCTCGCAAGGCTTCCCGGCTGGGCGGCAGGATAAAAACCGTCACGGCCTCAGGCATCAGGCGGCGCACTTGTTCAGCCCCTTGCCAGTCGATCTCCAGAATCACGTCACGCCCCGTTGCCAGCTGCTCCCGGACCCACTGCTGAGACGTGCCGTACTTGTTGCCAAATACCTCGGCAAATTCAAGAAACTGGCCCTGTTCGATCAAGGCGTTGAACTGATCCATCTCGACAAAATTATAGTCGACGCCGTCCACTTCGCCCGGACGCATGGCACGGGTTGTGTGGGACACCGACACGCCGACCTGGTCATCCCGTTGCAGCAACGCCTTGACCAGGCTGGTTTTACCTGCACCCGAAGGGGCCGAAAGAATATATAAAGTGCCGGAGAGCTGTGTCATCGGTGCGTCTCGATCATCTGACTGTCAAAGCGCGCACTATAGCTTGACTGCAGCCGTTCAATCAAACCACCCGCATCAGGCAAATGCCAGATCCCGCAAAAACAGTGCAATCTGCGGAAACATGATCAACAGTACCGCCGCCAGGATCAGCATCAACACAAAGGGAGGCGTACCGCGAATCACTTCCATATAGGGGCGCCTGAATATCGCAATAGCCGTAAAAATGTCACAGCCGAAAGGCGGCGTGGCTGAACCGATGGCAACCTGCAGGGTGATCAAAACCCCAACCAATACCGGATCAAGACCTGCCGATTCCACAACCGGCGCAAAGATCGGCACCAGCACCAGGATCACCACGATCGGGTCGACAAACATGCAACCGATGAAGAAGGCTACGGAGATGGCAATCAGTACACCCGTCGGGCCGGCCTCCGCCAGGCCCAACGAAGCCAGAATCGCCTGTGGAATCTGCGCAAAGGAAATGATCCAGGAAAACGCCGCACCCGCCGCTACCAGAATGAATACCACGGCGGTAATCAGCCCCGTGGATTTGGCAATCGTGTACAGATCGACCGGCTTCAGTGCACGAAAAACAATGAATTCCAGAATCACTGCATAGAGCACACAGACCGCAGCCGCCTCCGTCGGGCTGAACACGCCCCCGTAGATGCCGCCTACGATGATGACCGGAAAGCCCAGCGGCCAGATCGCTCGGCGCACTGCCCGCCAGCGCTCCGGCCAGCTGGCCCTGGCCTCGGTTGGCACCTGGTGAATTCGGGCATAGACATAACTGTATAGCGCAAACATGCCAAGAATCAGAAAACCTGGGCCAACCCCGGCGATAAACAATTCGGAAATCGAGGTATTGGACACTACACCGTAAATGATCATGCCGATGCTCGGCGGAATCAGGAAGGCAATGTCACTGGCATTGATGATCAGGGCCAGTACAAAGCTGTCCTTGTAGCCCGCCTTAAGCATTTTCGGACGCAGAGGCGAGCCAACTGCCACCACGGTAGCCTGTGTCGAGCCCGATACCGCACCAAACAGGGTGCAAGCCGTTGCCGTGCTGATCGCCAATCCGCCACGCACATGGCCAATGAACTTCATCACCATTTCGATCAGACGATCGGCCGAATGGCCACGTGTCATGATATCCGCCGCCAGAATGAACATCGGTACGGCGACCAGGGACGCCGGGCGGATACCGGCCATGAACTGCTGGATCATGAAATCCATCTGATCCACACCGCCAAACATCGCCAGGAAGCCGATGAAGGCCGCAACAATCAGCGTCACCATCATCGGGAAGCCCAGCAGCAAGAGCACGATCATTGTGCCGACCATCAACGCCGTCATCCCTGCTCCTCCGCATGATGTCGATACTGCCTGCACCCTGGCCTAGCGATCGTCATAGCCATCCTTCACCTGAGTCGACAGATAGACATCGTGCCCCGCCAGGTTCTTGAATACGGTCATCAGGTATTGGATCCCCGTGACCGCCAGCCCCAGGGGTACCCATACAAATATCCACCAGACCGGTATCTGCAACGCCGGTAAGACACGACCCGAATCCGCCACGCTGCCGATGTAACGGAGCGAAAACCAGGTCAGCGCGAACATTACCAACGCGGTTCCCAGAGCGATAAAGGCCATCAGCCAGCGCCGTCCGGTCAGCGGCAGGGTGTCAAACAGCGCCGACATTCGAATATGGCGACCGTGACGTGCCGCATACCCGACACCGGCAAAGGTAATCATGACAATCAGGATGCGATTCACTTCTTCCGTGAAGAAGAAGCTGTACTGAAACAGAAAGCGGCCCACCACATTGGCCACGGTATTAAGCG
Organism: Marinobacterium marinum; assembly: GCF_013868415.1. Classification (GTDB taxonomy): domain Bacteria; phylum Pseudomonadota; class Gammaproteobacteria; order Pseudomonadales; family Balneatricaceae; genus Marinobacterium; species Marinobacterium marinum. Next base: position 74,281 of record NZ_JACEMT010000038.1, read on the forward strand.
CCATCAACAGGACGCCACCGCCCAGTATCAGGGCTTCGGCACGCCCCAGCCAGCGATCAAGCCAGACCAGAGGTGCCGGTAATTGCAAGGCCCGATCTGACGGGCGCTGTTCGGACATGTTGTTATTATCTCGTCAGGCAGCTCATCCAGGGCCGACCTTGCGAGGGTCAGCCGATGCGTTTATTGAGCCTTGGCTGCATTCAGGTCCTGCTTGAACTGCTGCAGAAGCTGCCGGCCCGGGTCACCAGTCATCTCGATGAACTTGGCCTCAACCTCTTCAGCCGCGGCACGGAACGGCTGACGCTGCTCTTCCGTCAGACGCACGATCTTCATATCGGGCTTCTGTTCCAGAATTTTTTCCAGCGAGCGCTCGCTGAGCCCTTTCTGGTACACCATGATATGGTCAAAGGCAGCCTGCATCGCGTCCTGTACCAACTGCTGGTCCTGTTCGGGCAAACGATCAAAAAAGCGCTTGTTGGCCATGACTGCCGTCGTGAAGTTGTTATGTCCCGTAAAGGTCATCACGTCCGTCACTTCATACATTTTGGCGGACTCAACCCAGAACAGGGGGTTTTCCTGCCCCTGAATGATATTGGTCTGCAGACCGCCATAGACTTCGCCCCAAGGCAGGGGTGTGGGGGTAGCACCGAATGCCTTGTAGGATTCCACCAGCAACGGGTTGGTCATCACCCGAATCTTGACGCCATCCAGCCCGGCGGGGCTGTCAAAGGCCTCCTGTGTGGTAATCACCACCTCCCCTTCCGGGAACATTTTCAACAGCTCCAGCCCGTGCTGTGCGTAGATGGACTTGAAAGCCTCATTGATCGCTTTGCTGTTGCGGAAAAAATACTCCAGGCCATCATGTGTTTCAGGCAGCAGGTAGGGAATGAAGAAAATCTGGGCTTCCGGTATCAGCGAACCGGTAAAGCCCGGAGACTGGTCCACGAACTGCAACAGGCCGGCCTGGGCCTGCTCCATGATATCCGCCGACTCACCCAGAGTGCCGTACGGAAACAGTTGCACGGTATGATCCGAATTGGCCTCAATGTGTTCCTTGAACTTGCTGGCATAGACCCCTTGAACATCGGTCAGTGCTTCTTCAAAGGCATACCGCCAGGTCGCGGCCTCGGCCGTTACAGCACTTCCCAGAGTCGCCAGTGCAACCGTGCACGCTCCCACCAGAGCTTTCAGCTTCGTCATCTCGGATCTCCCACTCGTCATCTGTTCGGCAGGGCCCGCTCGAGCCCCCTGACCACTTCCATAGCGCAGCCCTTTTAAATACTTAGCATATCTATGCATTACGATGCAAAGGAAGGCGACGTTAGCCGCATGACCATCCGCAAGCTGCAATACAAAGAGCAAAAGCTGCCGTAAAAATGGCATGATTGCTGCTTTTTCATGCAAAATAAAAGGAAATACGCCAAAAATACAAAAAGCATCGCATGGCGAAAATTTCCGATAACGATGCTTTTCCGTATTGCCTGTTCGATTGGAGCCGGTGAGGCTCTATTCGATATTCTGGATCTGCTCGCGCATCTGCTCGATCAGTACCTTCAGTTCAACTGCGTTACGCGTCGTGGCGGCGACAATAGACTTGGATGACAGGGTATTGGCTTCCCGATTAAGTTCCTGCATCAGGAAATCCAAACGCCGCCCGACAGGACCTTTTTGCTCAAGGACCCGACGCACTTCCTGAATGTGGGTCTGCAGCCGGTCCACCTCTTCATCCACATCCGCTTTCTGGGCCATCAGCACTATTTCCTGCTCCAGCCGCTCCGCATCCAGCCCCGTTGCCAGCTCATACAGCTTCTGTTGCAAGTTATCACGCTGTGCCTGCAGAATCTGCGGCATCATTTTCTGAATCTCGGCGACAATGACCCCAATGCTGTCCAACCGTTGCGCCACCAGCTGCTTCAACTCAAGCCCTTCCCGCTCACGTCCGGCAACCAGGTCTTTCAGGGCCGACCGAAAGACAACCAGCGCCTGCTGCTTCACTTCACGCATATCAAGCGTCGATTCAACCAACACGCCGGGCCAGGCCAGCAGTTCCAGCGGGTTCAACGCCTGCATTTCAACTCCGGCGATCCGCACGTCACGCGTTGCTGCCAGTACTTCATGCAGGCGCGTGGAGTCGACTTGCAAAGTTTCCGCCGACTTTTCCGGTACAAATCTCAGCGTTGCCTCCACCTTGCCGCGACTGACGGCATGACGCAGCGCTTCGCGCAGGTGCCCCTCGATGTCCCGCAGGGACTCGGGCAAGCGAAAATGCGGCTCCAGATAACGATGATTAACCGAGCGCAGCTCCCAAATCAAGGTCCCCCAGGGCTGCTGCATCTCCTGTCGCGTAAAGGCGGTCATGCTTCGTGTCATAATCGATCAATCTCTATTAGAATTGCGTCTTCAATATTCTAACAGCCATCCGTACGCCCTGCGCGAACAGGATGGAGACACATAAGGGTAGGCCACATGAGTTCGAGCTTTTCGGAACAACTGCAGAACCTAGGACTGAACAAAATGCGTCCCAGCGGAAGACAGCCGGACCAGATGCGCGATATCCGTATTACCCGTCATTTTACCCGTCATGCCGAAGGCTCGGTTCTGGTCGAATTCGGTGATACCAAAGTCATTTGTACCGCCACTGTCGACCGTGGCGTACCCCGTTTTCTGCGCGGCAGCGGTTCAGGATGGGTCACGGCCGAATACGGTATGCTGCCTCGCTCAACCAACACACGCAGTGACCGCGAAGCCGCTCGCGGCAAGCAGACCGGTCGCACCATCGAGATTCAGCGCCTGATCGGCCGCTCCCTGCGGGCTGCGCTGGACCTGAATAAACTGGGTGAAAATACCATCACCATCGACTGCGACGTGATTCAGGCTGACGGGGGCACTCGAACCGCTTCCATTACCGGCGCCTGCGTGGCGCTGATGGACGCTATCGCCGTGCTGAAGAAGGACAAAAATGGCGCCATGAAGGGCAACCCGGTCAAGCAGATGATCGCGGCCGTTTCCGTCGGCATCTACAAGGGCGAGCCGGTACTGGATCTGGATTACGCTGAAGACTCCGCCGCTGAAACCGATATGAACGTCATCATGACAGACGCCGGTGGCTTTATTGAGGTGCAGGGCACCGCCGAAGGAGCTCCCTACTCACAGGATGAGCTGAATGCCATGCTGGCACTGGCTCGAAAAGGCATTTCCGAACTGTTGGAACTGCAGCAGCAAGCTCTGGCCGACTGAGTCTCTCCCCTGCCGGACCAGCGCGCACCTCGGTCCGGCACCTCCTTCCCTGCCTTCCCTCAATCCAGATCTTGCATTACTCGCTCAACCTCGTAGTACTACGTATATACCTAAGTATTCGGGAATCCTATTCTGTCAGCACAATAAAAAAGCTCTGTCAGTAGGAGAACGATCTTGAACGTAGCCAATTACCTGGCTGTCAATGCCAGACAACACCCGGAACGAGCGGCAATTTACGTGGGTGATGACAGAGTACACACCTATGCCAGCCTGGACACCAAAGCCCGACACCTGGGCAGGTTGCTGCTGGAACAGGAAGGGCTTGCCCCCGGCGACAGGGTTGCGCTGTTTCTGCCAAACAGTGCAGAGTATATCGAGTTGCTGTGCGCTATCTGGTATGCGGGGCTGGTGGCGGTGCCAATCAACCACAAGCTGACCCTCCCGGAAGTTGAATATATCCTCTCCAACTGCGATGCCCGTCTCCTGTTTGCCGAAGATGTTCCGCCGAACAGTCTTCCCGAGTCGGTCAGGATCCTGTCACCATGCTTGTCGGGCCGGGACCTGAGCCAGGCTCTGCCCGGCCATCGCTTTCGAGATTCCCGCGATGCAGCCTGGATTTTCTACACCAGTGGCACAACCGGCAAGCCAAAAGGTGCAACTCTCAGCCACCTCAACCTGACCACCATGGCAACCAGCTACCTGCTCGGCGTGGATAACGTCAGCCGGGAGCATAAGCTGGTCCATTTTGCTCCCATGTCACACGGTTCGGGACTGTACATCATCCCGTTTCTGATGGCCGGTGCCGCCAACCTGATTCCTGCTCCGGCCAAGTTCACGCCCGAACACTTTATCCACACCGTCAATGCTCATGATCAGCTGTCGATGTTCCTCGCCCCCACCATGATCAGGCGCATTCTGGATTACCTGGGCACCCACAAAGCGCACCTGGCCGTCAATCATCTGTCCACAATAGTCTATGGCGGTGGGCCCATGTACGCCAAAGACCTGAACGAAGCGCTGGACGTATTCGGCTACCGCCTGGCACAGATCTATGGTCAGGGCGAAAGTCCCATGACCATCACCTGCCTGAACCGGGAGCAACACCGAAGCCTGAACCGCTACCTGCAATCCGAAGCTGAAACCGGCGCCCCCCTGTTGTCAGCCGGACAGCCTCATGCGCAGGTGGAAGTCGCCATTCGTGCTCCATCCGGCGAGCTGCTCGGGGCGGGCCAAACCGGCGAGGTCTGTGTCCGTGGCGACAGCGTCATGAGCGGCTACTGGGGCAACGAGGAAGCCTCCGGCAACGCGCTGGTCGATGGCTGGCTGCTGACCGGCGATGTCGGTCATCTGGACGAAAACGACCACCTTTATCTGACCGACCGACTCAAGGACGTCATTATCAGCGGCGGCACCAATATCTATCCACGTGAGGTAGAAGAGGTTTTGCTGAGTTGCCCCGGCGTTCAGGAGGTCTCCGTCGTTGGCGAGCGGCACCCGGACTGGGGTGAAATAGTAGTCGCCTTCATCGTGGCGGAAGAAGCGCTGTCCGCAACCGAGCTGGACCGTTTCTGTCTTGATCATATGGCACGTTTCAAACGCCCCAAGCAATACCACTTCCTGTCGGAACTGCCCAAAAACGCCTACGGCAAAATACTCAAAACCGAGCTGCGTGACCGGCTGCAGAACCTGAACCCACAGTAAAGGAGCACATTCTCATGCATACCTACATCATCGGCACAGGGCATTCGCGTTTCGGCAAACTGGAACAGTCGCTGGAAGAACTGATTGCTCAGGTCGCCATCGAAGCTCTGGAGTCATCAGGAACCGATCCTGAAGAAATTGATGCCGTCTACATCGGCCACTTCAACAGCGGCATGTGCGACCAGGAATTTCCCGCTTCTCTGGTACTCAATGCCCTGCCGGGGCTCAGATTCAAGCCCTGTACCCGTGTCGAAAATGCTTGCGCCAGCGGCTCTGCCGCCATTCATCAGGGGATCAACCTGATTGCCGGCGGACTGGCACGCAAGGTACTTGTGATCGGGGCTGAAAAAATGACGCAGGCTGATGCCAAGCGGATCGGCAAGGGCCTGCTCGGTGCCAGCTATCAGCCGGAAGCTCAGGGAGAAACCGCCGGTTTCGCAGGGCTGTTTGCCCGGATCGCCCAACAGTATTTCGACACCCACGGGGACCACTCCCATGAATTGGCCAAAATCGCGGCCAAGAACCACGCCAACGGCGTACATAACCCGCTGGCACAGTTTCAGAAAGCACTGGATATAGATTTTTGCCATACCCAATCCGAGCGTAATCCGGTGGTGTCCGGCCCTCTGAAGCGCACGGACTGCTCGCCTGTCTCCGACGGAGCTGCCGCCCTGGTACTGGCGGCCGACAACGTCTCTCGGGCCGCTCCCCAGCGGGTACGCTTCCTGGCCCGAGCCCATACGACCGACTACATGCCGATGAGCAAGCGTAATCCGCTCATTCTGGAGGGTGCGACCCTGGCCTGGAAAAAGGTACTCTGTGATGCGGACGTGACGCTGGATGATCTTGCCTTTGCCGAAGTCCACGACTGTTTCACAATCGCGGAACTGATGATCTACGAGAGTATGGGACTGACCCCTTATGGCAAGGGGGCCCGTGCTCTCAACGAGGGCTGGGTGTACAAGGATGGTCGCTTGCCCATTAACCCCTCAGGTGGTCTCAAGTCAAAGGGCCATCCGGTTGGAGCAACCGGTGTATCCATGCATGTCATGGCAGCCCGACAACTGCTGGAACAAGCCGGAGGCTGCCAGATTCCGGGGGCCAGGCTGGGAGCCGTCTTTAACATGGGCGGGCTTGCCGTGGCCAATTACGCCAGCATTCTGGTACGTGACAGCGAATAACAATCAAATACAGGTGATACAAAATGACAATAACAACAACAGTAAGCCGCACCGTTCTGGTAACCGGCGCCCTGGGGGGGATAGGCCAGGCTATTTGCATCGCCATGGCCCGTCAGGGGCACAGCATCATCCTGCATGACCGACTGGACAGTAACGACAGCACCGTACTCTCATTCCATGCCAAATTGGAAGAATTGGGGGCGGCACGGGTCACCTACCGCCGTGCCGACCTGAGCCTGGTCGATGAAATCGATGCCATGTTCGATGATCTCGTTGATCATGGCTTTTCCATCGACATTCTGGTGAATAACGCCGCTATCCAGCACACGGCACCGATCGAAGCCTTTCCTCTGGACACCTGGTCTAACATTCTGGCTATCAACCTGACCGCCGTTTATCGCTGCATGCAGCGCAGCATCCCGCTCATGCGTCAATCCGGCTGGGGGCGTATTGTCAGCATTGCCTCAGTTCACGGCCTGGTCGGCTCCATCCACAAGGCCGCCTACGTCGCTGCCAAGCATGGTTTGGTCGGCCTTACCAAAGTAACCGCTCTGGAAACCGCCGAGCAGAACATCACCGTTAACGCCATTTGCCCCGGGTGGACCGATACACCTCTGCTGGGACCTCAAATTGAAGCGCGCCAACGTCAGCTGGAAAGCACACGCGAGGCCGCCATCTATGACCTTGTCAGGGAAAAACAGCCATCCGGCAGGCTGATTGATCCGGTACAGGTCGCAGGTCTGGTGGAATACCTTGTCAGCGATATGGCACAAAGCATGACAGGAACGGCACTGCCCATTGACGGCGGCTGGACCTGCCAGTAAGTATGCCCAGTCAGCCGTATGAGGACACAACATGAGCTCGCTACCTCTGTCCGATAACATTCTGTCAGTCGCGTTCGAGCATGCGCCCTGCGCCATTGTCGTTACGCGACACCGCCAGGTGGAAGCCTGTAATCAAGCCTTTTGCAAACTGTTCGGCTACCCCGAAAACGAGCTGGTCGGCCAACTCATGCTCAAGATGTACCCCTCCTATGAGGACTACGAGCTGATCGGAAAGCTGCGCTATCAGGAGCTGCTCAAGGAGCACCATTGCATCGATGAGCGGTTCATGCGCTGCAAGAACGGCGAAATGTTCTGGTGCAAAACGCAGGGCAAGACACTGACTCCGGCAGCCCCCTTTGATCTCGCCATCTGGACCTTCACTCGCATCAATATCCGACCGGATCAGGAAGGCAACCTCTCGATACGCGAGCGCGAAATATCGGGGTATATCGCCAACGGCTATACCTGCAAGGAGATCGCAAAACGACTGGATATATCCCATCGCACCGTAGAAGCCCACCGCGCCAAGATCATGAAAAAACTGGGATGCCGCAATACTGCCGAGCTGGTATCGAAAATCATTCAGGTCCAGGCCTGAAATTCCCTAACCCTATACGTAGTACTACGAATATTGATAAGTAGACAAGGCCGTTAGGATGCTAGTCAGGCACAAAAATAAAGGGGCCCGATACAGGTCTCTGTCAGTCTTATCTGCCTGATCAGGGCATGAGGCATTATAAAAATAAATCAAACAGGCCAGGAAAATACAATGAAAAGAAGAGAATTCCTCAAGCTGAGTGCAGTATCGGTAGGCGGCGCCATTACCCTGACAACCCTGCCGGGCCAGGTATTGGCACAGACCTCCCAGCGCCTGAAATACGACTCCTACGTTACCGAACATGCATCACCGTCCGTGCTGGACCGCTGGTTTCTGGACGAGCTGGTCAAACGCACCAATGGCGAGATCGAAATCCAGTACTACTGGGCCCAGTCCCTGAACAAGGCCGGCGCCCACCTGAAAGCGATCAAGAACAACATTTCCGAAATATCATTGATTGCCCCCGGTTACTATCAGAGCGACCTGCCTACCACACGAGGACTCGAGTGGTACTACAAAATGAACCGTGCCGATGCGCTGCTAAAGGTGTGCCGTGATGTCTATGACGAATACACGCCACTGCGCCAGGAATGGGAATCTCGCCACAAGGCCAAAGTCCTCTACTGGACCAACTGGTATTACTGCCCACTCATCACCCGTGAGCCGATCAACAGTATCGAAGACCTGAAAGGCAAGCGCATCCGTGGTTACGGAGTCGGAACGGATGTGGTAGAAAAACTAGGCGGCAGAGCCATTCCAATGGCCGCTCCCGAGGTTTACTCGGCCCTGGAGCGCGGCGTTCTGGATGGCGCTTTCGGTTTCGATTTCATCACCGCAATCAGTTACGGCCTGCATGAAGCGGCCCCTTACATCACCGAGATCGGCTCAGGCCCCCACGCCCCCTCCGCAACCGTTATCGGTATTGATGCCTGGAATGCTCTCCCCGATGACATCAAGGCGGTGGTCAATGAGCTGACTCAGGAGATTTATCAGCACAAATATCACGATATCTATTCAGACATTGCCGAAAACCGTGTCCGCAAGGCCATGAATGAAGGGGCTCGGTTCAGCCAGTGGGAAGCTGCCGAGATTGAGGCGGCCCGCAAACGGGTCCAGCCCACACAGGTCAATGACTGGGTAGACAACGTAGCCGGCAAAGCCGGTATCGACGGCCACGCCATGCAATCCATCATTACCACCGCCATCCAGCGACACGACGCCGATGGTCGCTTGAAAACACCTTATGAGATCTACACGGGCCTTGCCTGACACGGCATGCACCTGCCCTTGACGTCTGAAGCACCTTCACCGGCTGCTTCAGACACATTATCGACCCCTCGAGGTGATGCATGCTGGAACAAGTCAAAAAGTGGGAAGCCCGCTTAGCCAATACTACCGGCTGCATCGCAGCCGCAGCCATCCTGCTCATGATGTTATCCACCGCACTGGATGCCACATCCAGAAGCCTGTTCAATTTCCCATTGCCGGGTGTTTATGAGTTCTCGGAAATTTCGATGGCAATCATCGTGTATCTGGGGTTGCTCTGGGCACAAGGTGACAAAAAGCATATTCGTGTATCACTGATCAGTGAAAAGCGCCCCGCGCACATACAACAGTTCTGGGAAGGCATTGCCTGGCTCTGCGCCGCCGTTTTTCTGGCTATCATCAGTATCCCATCGATAGAAGGAGCGTACAGCTCATTTATGGACCGGGAATTCCGTTGGGGCATTTTTCAAATGCCGATCTGGTGGGTCAAGATTATCGTCGCCTTTGGCCTGACACTGGCCAGCCTTCAGATGCTGCTACATGCCACCCTCGCTTTCGGTTACAAACGGGAGAAGACCAATGACTGATCCAATCATATTGGGCCTGTTGTCCATTGCTCTTATTTTCATTTTGATGGGACTGGGCATTCCGGTCTTTGCCTCTCTCGGTATTACCGGCATTATCGGTATTATCCTGGTGCAGGATTTTACCTACGTCTACAACGTGCTCAGCACCTTCGCCTTTGATGAAACGGCCGCCTACCTTCTGACCGTGATTCCCTTGTTCATCATCATGGGCAATTTCGCCTTGCACGCCGGTGTCGGAAAGTCTCTGTTCCATGTCGCCAGGCACTGGTGTGGTCACCTTCCCGGCGGTCTGGCTATATCAACCATTCTCACCTGCGCAGGTTTTTCGGCCACCTCGGGCTCAAGTGTCGCGACAGCCGCCACCGTCGGTTCGATCTCGCTACCGGAAATGAAAAACGCCGGCTATGACCGGCGCCTGTCGGCCGGCTGTGTTGCTGCCGGTGGCGTGCTGGGTGTCCTGATCCCCCCCAGTGTACTGCTGGTCTTTTATGCCGCCCTGACCGAAGTCTCCGCCGGTAAGATGCTGATTGCAGGCATAGTGCCCGGCCTTTTGTCCGTGCTGGTGTTTGTGCTGGGGGTGTTCCTGGTTTCACTGCGTCACCCAGACATGTGCCCGCCCGCAGAACGTGCAGGCTGGCGCCCTCGATTAAAGTCGCTGGTACATGCCTGGAAGCTGATGTTCCTGATCATTGTCGTGCTGGGGAGCATTTATACAGGCTGGGCAACACCGACCGAAGCGGCTTCTCTCGGTGCCGTTGCCTCTATCCTGTTTCTGCTGGGCTCTCGCCAAAGCCTGAAAAACAAGCTGGACTCAATCGGTCACTCCTCACGCGATGCCGTCAATACGACCGTCATGATCATGATGACCATGTTGGGTGCCGGTATCTACAGCTTCTTTTTAAGCCTGATCCAGGTTCCGCAAATGATGTCGTCTCTGGTCAGCGACCTACCGCTGCCCGCCCTGCTGATCATTGCGTTGATTCTGGTGATCTACATCCCCATGGGCATGTTTCTGGACGCATTTTCCATGCTCGTCATTACCCTGCCGATCGTATTTCCCGTTGTCAGCGAGCTGGGCTATGACCCCATCTGGTTTGGCATTCTGGCTATCAAAATGTGTGAAATCGGCCTGATCACACCGCCCATAGGACTGAATGTCTATGTGATCGCGGGTATTGACAGGGATACAACCCTCACCGAGGTATTCTCAGGAGCATCCTGGTTCATTCTGATGGAACTGGTCACTATCGTGATTCTGTTCTGCCTGCCGGCCCTGTCGACCTGGCTGCCTTACAACATGTAGACAGAAACCGATGGCGGCCCCTGCCGGCCGCCTCGCCATATCAGATATCGATATCGTAATCGATCGTCAATGGAGCATGTTCCGAAAAGCGCTGATCACGGTAGATACGAGCATCCTTGACCGTTTTGCGCAGATTGGCCGTCGTGAGCTGATAATCCAGACGCGCACCTTCATTCAGGTTCCAGGCACGATTGTAATCAGGCCACCAGGTGTATTGGCGTTCAGCCTTGTTGATCTCTCGAAAGGCATCCACGTAGCCCATCTCGCCCAATACTTCTTCAATCCACTCCCGCTCCTCAGCCAGGAAGCCGGAAACACGCTGATTGACGTACCAGTTGCTCAGGTCGATCGGCCGGTGTGCGATATTGAACGTACCCGCAAAGATAAACTCCCGACGCTTGCGCAGGGTTTTCTTCAGGTGCCCCATGAACAGGTTTAGGTATTCCATCTTGGATGCCTGGGCTTCATCGCTGCGCAGACCCGATGGAACCGTCATTGAGCTGACGCTGACCTTGTCAAAATCTGCCTGGATAAAGCGGCCGTTGAAATCACACTGCTCAAACCCCAGACCGGTCATGATCGCTTTCGGCAGATGGCGGGTATACAGTGCTACACCACTGAATCCATCCTCAAAAGCGTCAAAGAAGTACGCATGGTAACCCTCGGGGTGATAACGGTCACCATCCAGCTGATACTCTTTGGCCTTGAGATTCTGCAGACATACCACATCAGCATCCTGCTGGATCATCCAGTCAAAAAAGCCATTGTCTGCCGCCTGTTCAATACCCTGAGTATTGAAGGTGATCACACGCATAGTGTCTTATGCCCCGTTGAGCCTATTCGAACGAATATGGGATGGAAGGTAAAAGAGAATTGTACCCACTGAGCAGCCAAATTTGAAATTTTTCTAGCCAAATCCCGCATGGATGCGACTCGATGCAGCAGGTATCATAGCCATGATTTTATTACCACTGCGGAGAACGTCATGCTGGACTATCAACGGGAATTTATCGAGTTTGCGCTGGAGAAAAAAGTCCTTCGCTTTGGCGAATTTACACTTAAATCCGGCCGCAAAAGCCCCTACTTTTTTAATGCCGGTCTGTTTGACTCTGGCCAGGCTCTAGCCAAACTTGGCCGTTTTTATGCCGCGGCGCTGGAAAATGCCGGGGTGGAATATGACGTCATGCTCGGCCCCGCATACAAGGGTATTCCCTTGGCTGCCGCAACCTGTGTTTCCTTGGCGAACGATTATGCCAAGGACGTTCCCTACGTCTTCAACCGCAAAGAAGCCAAGGATCACGGTGAAGGCGGCAATCTGGTCGGTGCCCCGCTGGCAGGCCGTGTACTGATTATTGATGATGTCATTACTGCAGGTACAGCCATACGGGAAGTCATGGCAATCATCGACCAGGCCGGCGCACAGCCTGCAGCAACCCTGATTGCTCTTGATCGACAGGAAAAGGGCACAGGCGAGTTGTCAGCCATCCAGGAAGTCGAGCGTGACTACAACATGCCGGTTATCAGTATTATCAGTCTTGGTGACCTGATTTCATACTTGGAATCCCGGGGCAACATGGAACAGGAGCTGGCTGCCATCCGGGCTTACCGCGAACAATACGGCATTGAATGAACATTTAGGAATTTTTCCTATATGACCGTCAAGAGCGAATGGTTATTATACTTTCGAGGTTCACAGGACGTGACTAGCTGAGTGGAGTCTCGGTACCTCAACGCCTGCATCGGAGTATGCAGCGGCTGACAAGGATGTCGGTGACAGGGCCCCTAACAATGGATGTGTCGGGGCCCTTCTTTCCCTGCCTTTTAGCACTTCACTTTGTCCTCACGCCAGACGCCATACGGCGTATCTACAGCTCTTGCCACGTATCCCTGATACCGGCTTCAGGATAAAACCCGTACAGACCCCTGGTGGGATTCCCATGTCGATTTGACGGCGGCCAACCTCCTCCTGCCGACTCAACGCGC
>NZ_JACEMT010000039.1 GCF_013868415.1 Marinobacterium marinum
CAATCATTTGAACGTAACAAGCCGCACGTTAACGTGGGCACCATCGGTCACGTTGACCACGGTAAAACCACTCTGACTGCTGCACTGACTCGTGTTTGTGCAGAAGTATGGGGCGGCGACGCCGTTGCCTTCGACGGTATCGATAATGCACCGGAAGAGCGTGAGCGTGGTATCACCATCTCTACTTCACACGTAGAGTATGAATCACCGACCCGTCACTACGCGCACGTAGACTGCCCGGGACACGCCGACTACGTTAAGAACATGATCACCGGTGCTGCTCAGATGGACGGCGCTATCCTGGTATGTTCTGCTGCTGACGGCCCCATGCCGCAGACACGTGAGCACATCCTGCTGTCTCGTCAGGTTGGTGTACCGTACATCGTTGTCTTCCTGAACAAGGCAGACATGGTTGATGACGAAGAGCTGCTGGAACTGGTTGAAATGGAAGTTCGCGAACTTCTGGACCAGTACGACTTCCCGGGTGACGACACTCCGATCATCGTAGGTTCTGCGCTGAAAGCACTGAACGGCGAAGATCAGGATGGTTTCGGTCAGGCAGCTGTCAAGAAGCTGGTTGAGACTCTGGACGAGTACATTCCTGAGCCGCAGCGTGCTGTTGACCTGCCGTTCCTGATGCCGATCGAGGATGTGTTCTCTATCTCCGGTCGTGGTACCGTAGTAACCGGTCGTATCGAGCGTGGTATTCTGAACGTTGGTGACGAAATCGAAATCGTCGGCATCAAGGACACCACCAAGACGACTTGTACCGGTGTTGAGATGTTCCGCAAGCTGCTGGACCAGGGTCGTGCAGGCGAGAACGTTGGTGCGCTGCTGCGTGGCACCAAGCGTGACGAAGTTGAGCGTGGTCAGGTTCTGGCCAAGCCGGGTTCAATCACTCCGCACACCAAGTTCGAAGGCGAAGTCTACGTACTGAGCAAGGAAGAAGGCGGTCGTCACACTCCGTTCTTCAAAGGCTACCGTCCGCAGTTCTACTTCCGTACCACTGACATCACGGGTGCGTGCGAACTGCCGGAAGGCGTTGAAATGGTCATGCCGGGTGACAACATCCAGATGACTGTTACCCTGATCAACCCGATCGCGATGGAAGACGGTCTGCGTTTCGCCATCCGTGAAGGTGGTCGTACCGTCGGCGCCGGCGTGGTAGCTAAAATTATCGAGTAATTTCGGTAATTACCTGTTGCATACAGGTAGGGAGGTGCATATAATGTGCCTCCCTGTTACGCAACAGGCCAGTAGCTCAATTGGCAGAGCAGCGGTCTCCAAAACCGCAGGTTGGGGGTTCGATTCCCTCCTGGCCTGCCATTCCTAATCGGGAATGGTGTCACAAAAGCGCAAGCTTTCATTAAGCCGAGGCTCCAAGCGTGAATTCTAAAGTGACTTCCGAAGGATCTAAACTCGATGGCCTGAAATGGGTTGTCGTGGTCGCATTGGTGGCGGCTGGTGTTGTGGGGAACTCCATTTTTGCGGGTGAGTCTCTGCTATATCGCGTGCTGGCACTGGTTGCGCTGGCTGTAGTTGCGGGTTTTGTCGCACTGCAGACAGCAAAAGGTAAAGCATTTTTCCAGTTGTTCAAAGAAGCCAAGAACGAAATCCGCAGGGTGGTCTGGCCAACGCGCCAGGAGACGCTGCAGACAACGGCGATTGTTGTGTTGGCTGTCTTGTTGGTCGGGCTGGCGCTCTGGGGTCTTGATACCCTGCTGGGTTGGCTGGTATCCGGCGCTATTGGTTAAGAGGTGTAAGTAAGCATGGACATGGACAAGAAGCGTTGGTATGTCGTGCATGCCTACTCCGGCTATGAAAAGCGCGTCATGAATACCCTTAAAGAGCGGGTCGAACTGCATGGTATGCAGGATCTGTTTGGTGAGGTTCTGGTGCCGACCGAAGAAGTGGTCGAGATTCGTGACGGCAAGAAGCGCAAATCAGAGCGCAAGTTTTATCCGGGCTATGTTCTGGTGCAGATGGTGATGAATGATGAAACCTGGCACCTGGTCAAGAACACCCCGCGCGTGATGGGCTTTATCGGTGGTACGGCGGATAAGCCGGCTCCGATCACCGAGAAAGAGGCGCAGGAAATTTTGCAGCGCGTCGAGAGTGGTGTTGATAAGCCGCGTCCGAAAACCGTATTTGAACCGGGTGAGATGGTGCGTGTCATCGATGGTCCCTTTGCTGACTTCAACGGCGTGGTCGAAGAGGTCAACTACGAGAAGAACCGTCTGCAGGTTGCCGTGCTCATCTTCGGTCGCTCAACTCCGGTTGAGCTGGAATTTACTCAGGTCGAAAAGGGCTGAGTTTGGAATGAAGCCGCCTCAGGGCGGTTTCGTTGTTGAAGAAAGGGGAGCCCCGCGGGGCGTTTGAACCCAAAGGAGTAGCTTAATGGCTAAGAAAATCAATGCTTATATCAAGCTTCAGGTGAAAGCTGGTCAGGCTAACCCGAGTCCTCCCGTAGGTCCTGCTCTGGGTCAGCACGGTGTTAACATCATGGAGTTCTGTAAAGCGTTTAACGCCCAGACTCAAAGCCTGGAGCCGGGTCTGCCGGTGCCGGTTGTTATCACTGTATACAGCGATCGCAGCTTTACATTCATCACCAAGACTCCGCCGGCAGCTATCCTGCTGAAAAAGGCGGCTGGTCTGAAGAGCGGTTCTGCGCGTCCGAACACTGAGAAAGTGGGTACTGTTACCCGTGCTCAGCTGGAAGAAATCGCAACTACCAAACAGCCTGACCTGACTGCGTCCGACATGGATGCGGCGGTTCGTACAATTGCTGGTAGCGCTCGTTCCATGGGTCTGGTCGTAGAGGGTGATGAGTAATGGCTAAGCTGACTAAACGCCAGAAGGCGATCCGTGAGAAGGTTGAGTGCGGCAAGCTGTACCCGGTAGCAGATGCGGTTGCGCTGCTGGGTGAGATCTCTTCAGTCAAGTTCACCGAGTCTGTAGACGTGGCCGTGAACCTGGGTGTAGATCCGCGTAAATCCGACCAGGTTGTACGTGGTTCAAGCGTACTGCCGAACGGTACTGGTAAAGAAGTACGCGTTGCTGTCTTCGCTCAGGGTGAGAACGCCGAGAAAGCGAAAGCGGCCGGTGCTGACGTGGTTGGCTTCGATGATCTGGCTGAACAGGTTAAAGCCGGTAATCTGGATTTTGACGTTGTGATCGCAACTCCGGACGCCATGCGTGTTGTTGGTCAGCTGGGTCAGATCCTGGGTCCGCGTGGCCTGATGCCGAACCCGAAAGTGGGTACCGTGACTCCGGATGTGACAACTGCCGTTAACAATGCCAAGGCGGGTCAGGTGCGTTTCCGTACCGACAAGAACGGCATCATTCACTGCTCTGTTGGCAAGCTGGGCTTCGAAGGTCAGGCAATCCAGGAAAACGTGGAAGCGTTGCTGGTTGAGCTGAAGAAGCTGAAGCCGGCATCTGCCAAGGGCGTGTATGTCAAGAAAGTGACCCTGTCCACTACCATGGGCCCGGGTCTGTCGATCGATCAGTCCTCTCTGAGCTTCTGATCGACGTAAAGGTTTTTTGAGGGTCTTCGTGACCTGTTAGACAGAGACGAAGGCCGTCAAAGACCGCAGGTGATGCCCCACCTTCGGTGGCGGCATCTTAATGGAAACACCAGCCTGCGCAGACGGTGAGATTCACGCGAATCAAAACCACCGTACTCACAAGCCCTGCAAGGGGTGGTTGGTAAACAGTCGAAAGACTAAATCCAGGAGTAAATCGTGGCATTAGGACTCGAAGACAAAAAAGCGATCGTCGCTGAAGTCCAGGAAGCTGCCAAGTCTGCTCTTTCCGCAGTTGTTGCCGACTCTCGTGGCGTGACTGTAGAAGAAATGACTACTCTGCGTAAAGAAGCCCGTGCGAACGGCGTATGGCTGAAAGTCGTACGTAATACCCTGGCTCGCCGCGCAGTAGAAGGCACTGACTACGCATGTCTGCAGGACAGCTTTGTCGGTCCGACCATTATCGCATTCTCTACCGAGCACCCGGGTGCCGGTGCGCGAATCCTGAAGGATTTTGCGAAAGGTAACGAGCAGTTTGAACTGAAAACTGCAGCGTTCGAAGGCGAAGTGGTTGATATCGCAATGCTGGCAAGCCTGCCGACGTACGACGAAGCTATCGCCAAGCTGATGAGCGTCATGAAAGAAGCTGCAGCTGGCAAGCTGGTTCGTACTATTGCGGCAATTCGCGACCAGAAAGAGCAGGCTGCCTAAGATCGATTCTTGGCTGCTTGTTGAACGTTTTTAATGAGCTATCGCTCTACCCAATTATCAGGATTTGAATCATGTCTCTGACTCACGAAGATATCATCAACGCTGTTGCTGAAATGTCCGTTAAGGACGTTGTTGCTCTGATCGAAGCAATGGAAGAAAAATTCGGTGTTACCGCTGCTGCTGCTGTTGTAGCTGGCGCTGCTGGTGGCGACGCTGGTGCTGCTGAAGAGCAGACCGAGTTCAACGTTGTTCTGGCTGCTGCCGGCGACAAGAAAGTAAACGTCATCAAGGCTGTTCGCGGTGCGACCGGTCTGGGTCTGAAAGAAGCGAAAGAACTGGTTGACGGTGCTCCGTCTACCGTTAAGGAAGGCGCTTCTAAAGAAGAAGCTGAAGCTCTGAAGAAAGAGCTGGAAGAAGCTGGCGCGACTGTTGAGCTCAAGTAATCGCGTTGATGCGCAAAAAGCAGCGTAAAACTGCTTGAAAAGCGTATGGCTGGTGGCGAAACGCCACCGGCCTTTTTCCGTTATTTATAACAGCAAATAAATAATGGCTATACAGCCCGTTCGCAGGCATGCGAGAGGGGCTGGCTTCTCAACCTGGGTGCAGATGCTGGGGAACACTGATGGCTTATTCATATACTGAGAAGAAACGCATTCGCAAGAATTTCGCTAAGTTGCGGCAGGTTATGGATGTGCCATACCTGTTGGCGATTCAGCTCGACTCCTACCGTCGCTTCTTGCAAGACGGCAACGTAGGCGAAGGACGTCGTGACGAAGGCTTGCACGCAGCGTTCAATTCCGTATTTCCAATTGTCTCTTACTCTGGCAACGCAGCCCTCGAGTACGCCGGCTACCGCCTGGGCGAACCCGTATTCGACGTGAAAGAGTGTCAGCAGCGTGGCATCACATACGCCGCTCCTCTGCGCGTCAAAGTGCGCCTGGTGATCTATGATCGCGATTCTTCGACCAAGGCGGTCAAAGACATCAAGGAGCAGGAAGTCTACATGGGCGAAATGCCCCTGATGACCGAAAACGGTACCTTCGTAGTGAATGGTACCGAGCGTGTAATCGTGTCTCAGTTGCACCGTTCACCGGGTGTATTCTTTGATCACGACAAGGGCAAGACACACTCTTCAGGCAAGCTGCTGTACTCCGCGCGTATCATTCCCTACCGCGGTTCCTGGCTCGACTTCGAGTTCGACCCGAAAGACAGCCTGTTTGTCCGTATTGACCGTCGCCGCAAGTTGCCGGCGACCATTCTGCTGCGTGCGCTGGGTTACGAAGCGGAAGAAATTCTGGAAACCTTCTTCGAAAATACCGGCTGGTCACTGACGCAGGACGGTATCCGGATGGACCTGATTCCTGAGCGCCTGCGTGGCGAAACCATGTCCTTTGAAATCAAGGACCCGGAAGGCAATGTCATCGTTGAAGCCGGTCGCCGTATTACACCGCGTCATATCCGTCAGATGGCCAAGGCCGGGATGGAACAGCTGGAGGTACCGACCGAATATCTGATCGGCAAGGCTCTGGCGCGTAATCTGGCGGATCCGAGCACTGGCGAACTGATTGCCGGCTGCAACGCGGAAGTGACCGAAGAGCTGATCGGCAAGATGCAGGTGCTGGGCATCGATCGCATCGAGACACTGTACACCAACGATCTGGACTGCGGATCGTTCATTTCAGACACTCTGCGCATCGACCCGACCCGCAACCAGCTGGAAGCGCTGGTCGAAATCTACCGCATGATGCGTCCGGGCGAGCCGCCCACCAAGGAATCGGCGGAAGGTCTGTTCGAGAACCTGTTCTTCTCTGACGAGCGCTACGACCTGTCTGCCGTCGGTCGCATGAAGTTTAACCGCCGCCTGGGACGTGACGAAGTGACCGGTAATGGCATCCTGGACAAGGATGACATTCTGGGCGTGATGAAAACCCTGATCGAGATCCGTAACGGCAAGGGTACCGTCGATGATATCGACCACCTGGGCAACCGTCGTATCCGCTCCGTGGGCGAAATGGCCGAAAACCAGTTCCGTGTCGGTCTGGTCCGTGTCGAGCGCGCCGTGCGTGAGCGTCTGTCCATGGCTGAGTCCGATAACCTGATGCCTCAGGACCTGATCAACGCCAAGCCGGTGGCCGCCGCGATCAAGGAGTTCTTCGGTTCTTCTCAGCTGTCCCAGTTCATGGACCAGAACAACCCCTTGTCCGAGGTGACACATAAGCGTCGCGTGTCCGCATTGGGCCCGGGTGGTCTGACCCGTGAACGTGCCGGCTTCGAGGTGCGAGACGTACACCCGACGCACTATGGTCGCGTATGTCCGATCGAAACACCTGAAGGTCCGAACATCGGTCTGATCAACTCGCTGGCGGTATTTGCCCGCACCAACGACTACGGCTTCCTTGAAACGCCGTACCGTCGAGTGGTGGAAGGTCAGGTTACCGATGAAATCGATTACCTGTCCGCGATCGAAGAAAACAAGTACATCATCGCTCAGGCTTCCGCCGCGATGGATGATGAAGGCCGTCTGACCGATGAGCTGGTGGCCGTGCGTCACCTGAACGAATTTACCGTTATGGGGCCGGAACGTGTCCAGTACATGGACGTGTCACCGCGCCAGGTAGTGTCGGTTGCCGCCTCTCTGATTCCGTTCCTGGAGCACGATGACGCCAACCGTGCCTTGATGGGTTCCAACATGCAGCGCCAGGCGGTGCCAACGTTGCGTGCCGAGAAGCCGTTGGTCGGTACCGGTATCGAGCGCAACGTAGCGCAGGACTCCGGTGTCTGTGTGGTAGCCCGTCGTGGCGGTGTGATCGAGTCTGTGGATGCCGCGCGGATCGTCGTACGTGTGCACGATGATGAAGTGCACGCCGGTGACGCGGGTGTGGATATCTACAACCTGACCAAATACGTGCGTTCCAACCAGAACACCTGCATCAACCAGCGCTCTATTGTGCGTCCGGGCGAAGCCGTGCAGCGGGGCGACGTGATGGCCGATGGCCCGTCCGTTGACTTGGGCGAGCTGGCTCTGGGGCAGAACATGCGTATCGCGTTCATGCCCTGGAACGGTTACAACTTCGAGGACTCCATCCTCATCTCCGAGCGTGTGGTTCAGGAAGACCGTTTCACCACTATCCACATTCAGGAACTGACCTGTGTTGCGCGTGACACCAAGCTGGGGCCGGAAGAGATCACTTCTGACATCCCCAACGTGGGCGAGTCTGCACTGGCCAAGCTGGATGAAGCCGGTATCGTGCACATCGGTGCTGAAGTAGGCCCGGGTGACATCCTGGTGGGCAAGGTAACACCGAAAGGCGAGACCCAGCTGACACCGGAAGAGAAACTGCTGCGTGCGATCTTCGGCGAGAAGGCGTCTGATGTTAAGGACACCTCTCTGCGTGTGAAAACCGGTACCGTCGGCAAGGTTATCGACGTTCAGGTATTTACCCGTGACGGTGTGCCGAAGGACGAGCGTGCTCTGTCCATCGAGAAGTCTGAGCTGGACTCGATCCGCAAGGACTTGAACGAAGAGTTCCGCATTGTTGAGCAGGCGACTTTCGAGCGTCTGCAGCGCAAGCTGCTTGGCCTGAGTGCCGAAGGCGGCGCCGGCTTGAAGAAAGGTGAAGAGATCACCGAAGACTTCCTTGCCGAGCTGAAAAAACCGGACTGGTTCAAGATTCGTGTCGCGGACGAAACCGTGGCGGAAGAACTGGAACTGGCCAAGAAGCACCTGGAAGAGCGTCGCGAGAACCTCGACAAGCGTTTCGAAGACAAGAAAGGCAAGTTGCAGACCGGTGACGATCTGGCGCCGGGCGTACTGAAGATCGTCAAGGTCTACGTCGCCACCAAGCGTCGCGTCCAGCCGGGTGACAAGATGGCGGGCCGTCACGGTAACAAGGGTGTTATCTCGGTTATCATGCCGGTAGAAGACATGCCGTACGACGCCCATGGCGAGCCGGTCGACATTGTCCTCAACCCGCTGGGTGTACCCTCGCGAATGAACGTGGGACAGATTCTGGAAACGCATTTCGGCATGGCCGCAACCGGTCTGGGTCGCAAGATCAACGTGATGCTGGAACAGGAGCAGGCCAAGGCCGAGAAGGTCAAGGCACTGCGTGAGTTCCTGCACCAGATCTATAATGGTGAGCACGGCGGCCTGACCGCGGGTCATCAGGAAGATCTGGACAGCTTCAGCGATGATGAGATCCTGGAGCTGGCGGCCAACCTCCGCCGCGGCGTACCGTTGGCAACGCCGGTCTTCGACGGTGCCAAGGAGAGCGAAATCAAGGCGCTGCTGCGTCTGGCCGATCTGGATGACAGCGGTCAGGTACGCTTGTACGACGGTCGTACCGGTGATCTGTTCGATCGTCCGGTAACGGTTGGTTACATGTACATGCTGAAGCTCAACCACTTGGTGGATGACAAGATGCACGCCCGTTCCACCGGCTCTTACAGTCTGGTGACTCAGCAGCCGCTGGGTGGTAAGGCGCAGTTCGGTGGTCAGCGCTTCGGGGAGATGGAGGTCTGGGCGCTGGAAGCCTACGGTGCGGCCTACACTCTGCAGGAGATGCTGACCGTGAAGTCGGACGACGTGAACGGCCGTACCAAGATGTACAAGAACATCGTCGACGGCGATCACCGTATGGAACCGGGCATGCCGGAATCGTTCAACGTGTTGATCAAGGAAATCCGCTCGCTCGGTATCGATATCGAGCTTGAAAGCGAATAAGTCCCTAATGATCACCAGCCGGGACCCCTTTGCAGAAAGGGGCTCCGGCGCAGAGAACTCCGCGAGGAGCTATAGACAATGAAAGATTTGCTGAATCTGCTGAAGTCCCAGGGACAATCCGAAGAGTTCGACTCCATTCGCGTCTCCCTGGCATCACCGGAGATGATCCGTTCCTGGTCCTACGGTGAGGTCAAAAAGCCGGAAACCATCAACTACCGTACCTTCAAGCCGGAGCGTGATGGTCTGTTCTGTGCCAAGATTTTTGGCCCGGTGAAGGATTACGAGTGCCTGTGCGGCAAGTACAAGCGCATGAAGCACCGTGGTGTCATCTGTGAGAAGTGTGGCGTTGAAGTGACTCAGACCAAGGTGCGCCGTGAGCGCATGGGTCATATCGAGCTGGCTTCACCGGTTGCCCACATCTGGTTCCTGAAATCACTGCCGTCCCGCATCGGTTTGATGCTGGATATGACGCTGCGTGATATCGAGCGCGTACTGTATTTCGAGTCCTTCGTGGTGATCGAGCCGGGCATGACTACGCTTGAGCGTGGTCAGATGCTGAACGACGAGCAATATTTTGAAGCGCTGGAAGAATTCGGGGACGAGTTCGATGCGCGCATGGGTGCAGAAGCGGTCAAGGAACTGCTGGCGTCCATCGATCTGGAAGAGGAATGTCAGCAGCTGCGCGAAGAGCTGCCGCAGACCAATTCCGAAACCAAGATCAAGAAGCTGTCCAAGCGCTTGAAACTGCTGGAAGCCTTCCTCAAGTCGGGCAACAGCCCGGGCTGGATGATCATGGAAGTGCTGCCGGTTCTGCCGCCGGACCTGCGTCCGCTGGTGCCGCTGGACGGTGGTCGTTTCGCGACTTCGGATCTGAACGATCTGTACCGTCGTGTTATCAACCGTAACAACCGTTTGAAGCGCCTGCTGGATCTGAATGCGCCGGATATCATCGTGCGCAACGAGAAGCGTATGCTGCAGGAATCCGTCGATGCGCTGCTGGACAACGGTCGTCGTGGCCGTGCCATCACCGGTTCCAACAAGCGGCCGCTGAAATCCCTGGCCGACATGATCAAGGGTAAGCAGGGTCGTTTCCGTCAGAACCTGCTCGGTAAGCGTGTTGACTACTCCGGTCGTTCCGTCATCGTGGTAGGTCCTTACCTGCGTCTGCACCAGTGTGGTCTGCCGAAGAAAATGGCGCTGGAGCTGTTCAAACCGTTCATTTTCTCCAAGCTGGAACTGCGTGGTCACGCGACTACCATCAAGGCTGCCAAGAAGATGGTTGAACGCGAAGAGCCGCTGGTATGGGATATCCTCGACGAAGTGATTCGTGAGCACCCGGTTCTGTTGAACCGTGCACCGACACTGCACCGTCTGGGTATCCAGGCATTCGAGCCGGTCCTGATCGAAGGTAAGGCAATCCAGCTGCACCCGCTGGTGTGTGCCGCGTACAACGCCGACTTTGACGGTGACCAGATGGCGGTGCACGTACCGCTGACTCTGGAAGCTCAGCTTGAAGCCCGTGCCTTGATGATGTCGACCAACAACATCCTGTCACCGGCCAACGGCGAGCCGATTATCGTGCCGTCTCAGGACGTGGTACTGGGTTTGTACTACATGACCCGTGAACGCCTGAACGCCAAGGGCGAAGGCATGGTGTTCTCCGACATCAAGGAAGTGCAGCGTGCCCAGGGCGCTGGTCAGGTACACCTGCAAGCGCGTATCAAGGTTCGCATCCGCCAGGTGATTCGTGATATCGAAGGCAATGTCGAAGAGTGCTACGGTCTGGAAGAAACCACCGTCGGCCGTGCCATGCTGTTTGATATCGTACCTGACGGCCTGCCGTTCTCTCTGGTTAACCAGACCATGAAGAAGAAGGCGATTTCGCGTCTGCTGAACGAGGCTTACCGTCGCTGCGGTTTGAAGGATACCGTTATCTTCGCTGACCAGCTGATGTATATGGGTTTCCGTCAGGCGACCATGTCGGGCTCTTCAATTGGCGTAAACGACTTCGAAATCCCGGACGAGAAGGTCACCATCATCGCTGAGGCTGATGCCGAGGTGAAAGAGATCGAGCGTCAGTTCGCCGACGGCCTGGTAACTCAGGGCGAGAAGTACAACAAGGTTATCGACATCTGGTCACGTGCCAACGAATTGCTGGCCAAGAAGATGATGGACAACCTGAAGGTTGATGTCGTCACCGATGCCGAAGGCAATCAGGTCGAGCAGGAGTCGTTCAACTCCGTCTACATGATGGCCGACTCCGGTGCGCGAGGCAGTGCGGCTCAGATTCGTCAGTTGTCGGGTATGCGTGGTTTGATGGCGAAACCGGACGGTTCCATCATCGAGACGCCGATCGTGGCGAACTTCCGTGAAGGTCTGAACGTACTCCAGTACTTCATCTCGACCCACGGTGCTCGTAAGGGTCTGGCGGATACCGCACTGAAAACGGCGAACTCCGGTTACCTGACCCGTCGTCTGGTAGACGTGGCACAGGATGTGGTGATTACCGAGGAAGACTGCGGCACCGACAAGGGCGTAGTGGTGCAGCCGATGATCGAGGGTGGCGACGTGATCGTGACCCTGGGTGAGCGTGTATTGGGCCGTGTAGTGGCCGAAGACGTACTGAACCCGGCTGAAACCGAAACCCTGATTCCGGCCGGTACGCTGATCGATGAAGCCTGGGTGCACCGTCTGGAAAATGACGAAGCCTACAGCGGCATCGATGAAATCCTGGTTCGCTCGGCGATTGCCTGTGAATCTCAGCACGGCATCTGCTCCAACTGCTATGGTCGCGACCTGGGTCGCGGACATCTGGTTAACCGTGGTGAAGCCGTAGGTGTTATCGCGGCCCAGTCCATCGGTGAGCCGGGTACACAGCTGACCATGCGTACTTTCCATATCGGTGGTGCGGCCTCTCGAGCAGCAGCAGTGGACAGCATTCAGGTGAAAAACGGCGGTGAAATCCGTCTGCATAACCTGAAGTTTGTTGAGCGTACTGATGGCAACCTGGTGGCAACCTCTCGTTCCGGCGAGCTGGGTGTAACCGATGAACACGGCCGTGAGCGTGAGCGTTACAAGCTGCCGTATGGTGCTATTATCAAGGTGCGTGATGGCTCCACCGTTGAGGCCGGTGCCGTTGTGGCCAACTGGGACCCGCATACTCATCCGATCGTCACCGAAGTGGCGGGTAAGGTCGAGTTCGTAGGTATGGAAGATGGTATTACCATCAAGCGTCAGACCGACGAACTGACTGGCCTGTCAACAGTCGAAATCCTGGATGCCAAGGACCGTCCGCAGGCAGGCAAGGATATTCGCCCGATGATCAAGCTGGTCGACGGCAACGGTAACGATGTGTACCACCCGGGTACTGCCATGCCGGCGCAGTACTTGCTGCCGGCGAAGGCGATCGTCAACATGAATGACGGTTCCGATGTACAGATTGGTGACATCCTGGCGCGTATTCCGCAGGAAGGCTCGGTCAACAAGGATATCACCGGTGGTCTGCCGCGTGTTGCCGACCTGTTTGAAGCGCGTAAGCCGAAAGAGTCTGCAGTGCTGGCGGAAATATCCGGTAGCATCAGCTTCGGCAAGGAAACCAAGGGCAAGCGTCGCATCGTGGTATCGCCGCTGGACGGCAGTGATCCGGTTGAGATCATGATCCAGAAGTGGCGTAACCTGAACGTGTTCGAAGGCGCCACTGTCGAAAAGGGCGAGGTCCTGTCCGATGGTCCGTCCAACGCACATGACATCCTGCGCGTGTTGGGTGTGGAAGAGCTGGCGAAGTATATCGTCAGCGAGATCCAGGAGGTTTACCGTCTCCAGGGTGTAGCGATCAACGACAAGCACATCGAAGTGATTGTGCGTCAGATGCTGCGCAAGGCTGAAATTCTGGATGCCGGCGATTCTGATTTCATCCCGGGTGACCAGGTTGAATATCAGGCAATCGTTGAGCAGAATCAGCGCCTTGAAGCCGAAGGCAAGATACCCTGTAAATACGAGCGCGTATTGCTGGGTATCACCAAGGCATCGCTGGCAACCGAATCCTTCATCTCGGCGGCTTCCTTCCAGGAAACCACCCGCGTATTGACCGAGGGTGCGGTAACCGGCAAGCAGGACTTCCTGCGAGGCCTGAAAGAAAACGTGGTTGTGGGGCGCCTGATTCCGGCTGGTACCGGTCTGGCATACCACAGCGAACGCAAGCGTAAACGTCAGCTGGCAACAGAAGGCATGACCGTAAGTGCAGAAGAAGTGCAGCAAGCACTGACTGAAGCGCTGAATGCGTCTATGTCATCCCCAGACGCTGAGTAAATATTGCTCAATAATTGACGTGGGGGGCCGGAATTGATTAAAATTCCGGCCCTTTCGTGCTGGATTAACAGATCCGGCGTTATTATGGTGCTTATAAAACCAATCGTGGAGTTTGCTTAAATGGCAACAATCAACCAGTTGGTACGCAAGCCGCGTAAGCGCAAGGTACAGCAGAGCGACGTTCGCGCGCTTCAGGCATGTCCGCAGCGTCGCGGTGTTTGTACCCGTGTTTACACTACTACGCCGAAGAAGCCGAACTCGGCTCTGCGTAAAGTATGTCGTGTGCGTCTGACCAACGGCTATGAAGTGTCTTCCTACATCGGTGGTGAAGGCCACAACCTGCAGGAACACTCTGTAGTATTGATCCGTGGCGGTCGAGTAAAAGACCTTCCGGGTGTGCGTTATCACACTGTACGTGGTTCTCTGGACTGCTCCGGTGTTAACGACCGTAAACAGTCTCGTTCCAAGTACGGTACCAAGCGTCCCAAGTCCTGATTCCGTCGCTCCGACGGTAACGCTGCACCAGCCGGTGGCCGCTTAGGGTTCCGCAGCTGTTAAAGCAAGACCGAAAGACGATAAGAGTAAGGGCGGATGTCGATACATACCGCATATTCCTGAAGACCTTATACATTTTTTAGAGGGCTTATCCATGCCAAGAAGACGCATCGCTGCGAAGCGTGAAATCCTGCCGGATCCTAAATTCGGTAACATTACACTGGCAAAATTCATCAACCACCTGATGGTACACGGCAAGAAATCTGTTGCTGAGCGTATCGTGTACGGTGCGATGGAAAAAATTGAAGAACGCACCAAGCAGGATCCGCTTGAGCTGTTCGAAAAAGCACTGGAAACTGTGCAGCCGCTGGTCGAGGTTAAGTCTCGTCGCGTAGGTGGTGCTACCTACCAGGTGCCTGTAGAAGTCCGTCCCTCTCGTCGTATGGCCCTGTCCATGCGCTGGCTTGTAGATGCTGCCCGTAAGCGTGGTGAAAAATCCATGGCGCTGCGTCTCGCTGGTGAGTTGGTTGATGCTTCTGAAGGTCGTGGTGCTGCAGTCAAGAAACGTGAAGATGTGCACCGTATGGCTGAAGCCAACAAGGCTTTTGCTCATTATCGCTTCTAACCTTCAGAGGACCTGAGTCGTGGCTCGAACTACACCCCTCGCGCGCTACCGTAACATCGGTATCTGTGCGCACGTTGACGCCGGCAAGACTACCACCACTGAACGTGTTCTGTTCTACACAGGCCGTAGCCACAAAATGGGTGAAACCCATGACGGTGCGTCTACGACGGACTGGATGGAGCAGGAGCAGGAGCGTGGTATCACTATCACCTCCGCAGCCGTTACCTGTTTCTGGAGCGGTATGCAGAAACAGTTCGACGAGCACCGTATCAACGTAATTGATACTCCGGGACACGTTGACTTCACGATCGAAGTGGAGCGTTCTCTGCGTGTACTGGACGGTGCCGTTGTGGTTCTGTGTGCCTCTTCCGGTGTGCAGCCGCAGACCGAAACCGTATGGCGTCAGGCTAACAAGTACGAAGTACCCCGCATGGTGTTCGTCAACAAGATGGACCGTGCCGGTGCCAACTTCTTCATGGTTGAAGAACAGTTGAAGAAGCGCCTGGGTGCCGTACCTGTTCCGATCAACCTGCCGATCGGTTCTGAAGACGAGTTCAAGGGCGTCGTTGATCTGCTCCGCGGCAAGGCGATCCTGTGGAGTGAAGACGACATGGGTATGACCTTCGAAGAAGGTGATATTCCGGCTGACATGCAGGACCAGGTTGATCAGTATTACGAACAGTTGGTTGAGGCGGCTGCCGAAGCTTCTGACGAGCTGATGGACAAGTACCTGGAAGAAGGTGAGCTGACTGTTGAAGAGATCAAGGCGGGTCTGCGTACTCGTACTCTGAACAGCGAGATCATCCCGATGATGGCTGGCTCCGCGTTCAAGAACAAGGGCGTACAGGCCGTTCTGGATGCTGTGATCGAGTTCCTGCCGTCTCCGACCGAGGTTAAGGCAATCGAAGGTACACTGGATGATGCGGCTGAGACCGTTGAGACCCGTGAAGCCGACGATAATGCTCCGTTCGCGGCGCTGGCGTTCAAGATCGCAACCGACCCGTTCGTCGGTACGTTGACCTTCGTGCGTGTTTACTCGGGCGTTCTGAATTCTGGTGACAGTGTGTACAACTCTGTTCGTCAGAAGAAAGAGCGTATCGGCCGTATGGTACAGATGCATGCCAACAGTCGTGAAGAGATCAAGGAAGTTCGTGCCGGCGACATCGCTGCCATGATCGGCCTGAAGGACGTGACCACTGGTGATACCCTGTGTGATCTGGACAACAAAATCGTCCTTGAGCGCATGGAGTTCCCGGATCCGGTAATCTCCGTTGCGGTTGAGCCGAAGTCCAAGGCTGACCAGGAAAAAATGGGTGTTGCGCTGGGTAAACTGGCTCAGGAAGACCCCTCTTTCCGCGTTGAAACCGATGAGGAAACCGGTCAGACCATCATCTCCGGTATGGGTGAGCTGCACCTGGATATCATCGTTGACCGTATGCGTCGCGAGTTCAAGGTCGAAGCCAACATCGGTAAGCCTCAGGTGGCCTACCGTGAGAAGATCCGTCAGGCCGTTGTTGCAAACCACAAGTTTGCCCGTCAGTCCGGTGGTCGTGGTCAGTATGGTCACGTTGTGATCGAGTTTGCTCCGAGCGAAGACGAAGGTCTGGAGTTCGTGAACGAGATTGTTGGTGGTGCTATTCCGAAGGAATACATCCCGGCTGTAGAAAAAGGGATCGAAGAGCAGATGAAAAACGGTGTTATCGCCGGTTATCCGCTCATCGGTTTGAAAGCGCGTCTGTATGACGGCTCCTTCCATGAAGTTGACTCCAACGAGATGGCGTTTAAAATCGCTGCATCTCAGGCGCTGAAGAAGTATGCACAGGACGCTAGCCCGTGCCTGCTTGAGCCGATGATGAAAGTTGAAGTCGTAACCCCTGAAGAGTACATGGGTGACGTGATGGGCGACCTGAACCGTCGTCGTGGCCTGGTACAGGGTATGGAAGACAGTACTTCGGGCAAGGTTATCAACGCCCAGGTACCTCTGGGTGAGATGTTCGGTTACGCTACTGACCTGCGTTCCGCGTCTCAGGGGCGTGCAACCTATTCTATGGAGTTTGAGTGCTATGCCGAAGCTCCGCAGAATATTGCCGATGCCGTTACCAAACAGAACTGATAAGCCAATTACTGAATCAAGAGGATTTAATTGTGGCTAAGCAATCATTTGAACGTAACAAGCCGCACGTTAACGTGGGCACCATCGGTCACGTTGACCACGGTAAAACCACTCTGACTGCTGCACTGACTCGTGTTTGTGCAGAAGTATGGGGCGGCGACGCCGTTGCCTTCGACGGTATCGATAATGCACCGGAAGAGCGTGAGCGTGGTATCACCATCTCTACTTCACACGTAGAGTATGAATCACCGACCCGTCACTACGCGCACGTAGACTGCCCGGGACACGCCGACTACGTTAAGAACATGATCACCGGTGCTGCTCAGATGGACGGCGCTATCCTGGTATGTTCTGCTGCTGACGGCCCCATGCCGCAGACACGTGAGCACATCCTGCTGTCTCGTCAGGTTGGTGTACCGTACATCGTTGTCTTCCTGAACAAGGCAGACATGGTTGATGACGAAGAGCTGCTGGAACTGGTTGAAATGGAAGTTCGCGAACTTCTGGACCAGTACGACTTCCCGGGTGACGACACTCCGATCATCGTAGGTTCTGCGCTGAAAGCACTGAACGGCGAAGATCAGGATGGTTTCGGTCAGGCAGCTGTCAAGAAGCTGGTTGAGACTCTGGACGAGTACATTCCTGAGCCGCAGCGTGCTGTTGACCTGCCGTTCCTGATGCCGATCGAGGATGTGTTCTCTATCTCCGGTCGTGGTACCGTAGTAACCGGTCGTATCGAGCGTGGTATTCTGAACGTTGGTGACGAAATCGAAATCGTCGGCATCAAGGACACCACCAAGACGACTTGTACCGGTGTTGAGATGTTCCGCAAGCTGCTGGACCAGGGTCGTGCAGGCGAGAACGTTGGTGCGCTGCTGCGTGGCACCAAGCGTGACGAAGTTGAGCGTGGTCAGGTTCTGGCCAAGCCGGGTTCAATCACTCCGCACACCAAGTTCGAAGGCGAAGTCTACGTACTGAGCAAGGAAGAAGGCGGTCGTCACACTCCGTTCTTCAAAGGCTACCGTCCGCAGTTCTACTTCCGTACCACTGACATCACGGGTGCGTGCGAACTGCCGGAAGGCGTTGAAATGGTCATGCCGGGTGACAACATCCAGATGACTGTTACCCTGATCAACCCGATCGCGATGGAAGACGGTCTGCGTTTCGCCATCCGTGAAGGTGGTCGTACCGTCGGCGCCGGCGT
>NZ_JACEMT010000040.1 GCF_013868415.1 Marinobacterium marinum
CCAATCATCGAGCTGCTGCATGAAGGCCCTCAATGGCCGTTGAGGGTGGGTCCCAATTTACCCGGAAAACGCAGAGAATTATCCATACAAGTCAAAGCACTCGGACTTGGTAAAGCTGTCACCTTTTTTGTTCCAAAAAAGCCGCCAACTTCACCAAGCCGGTGTTTGAGGCGTTAGCCGCATTCAGAGTTAAAGGAGAATAATGAATACTGTTGATGCATTTGGAATAAAAGAGCAAATGTTCGAAGATATGCTTCATGATTACGATGAGGCGAAGCAGTGGTTGGAAGAATTAGGTATTAAAATAGAGGCAGGCAGGTTTCAGTCATATAAAAAATTAATTGCCCAAAGTCTAAAGAGGGGAAAATTCAATTCTCCTGATATAAACGATTCTGACGCCCTTTGGGCTGTTGCTGAACTTCATGATTTGCTTGAAATATCTAAATATTTGCATGGTGTCGACCATGAGGATATTAAAAATACTCTAAACTGGCTTAAAAAGGGACCGCCTTTGCTATCGGGAGAACCGAATGATGGCGGCGGAATCCATGGAAGAAACTTTACGTTTGAGCTTTATGCATCTTCCAGGTTCTTAAGAGCTGGCTTGGATGTAAGTTATCAATCCGATGCTGATTTGAATATCTTCATAGCTAACACACTACTTCATGTAGAGTGCAAAAGAGCTGTAACTGAAAATAACTTAGAAGGCCTTATTGAAAAAGCAATTGAACAAATTGATAGATCATGTGAGGAAAACGACACTGACCGCGGGTTAATAGCCTTATCACTCAGTAAACTGTTCTGGATGATTCAAGTAGATATGAATCAAGGCAATGTCGCTGATGAGAAAGAACTTCAATCTTTGCTACATCCCGTGTCAGAAAAAATAGCGATGGCAATAAGAGCGCAATACGCAACTAAATCAGACAATGTTATTGGAGTGATTTTTCATTATAAAATGCCTTTTTATAGGCGTTCAAATGGATTTCCAGCGTTTATTAATAGGTTTTCATTTGTATCATTTTCCGATCCAGGTACTACCAATAAGGCGATTTCGGATGAATTATCGAATTGCCTTAAGCAGTCCGTATACAGTAGCGGCTAACAAGGCGGTGTTGTCGCCTTCGGCTGGGACTGCCATTCCGCTGGCGCTTCATGTCAGCCCCAAACCGCGACGTTAGCCTCTTTTAGAAGTGGTCTTGAATACAAGGAATAGTCATGAGTCAAATCCAGAAACTAAATATTAATCTTGAAGGAATTGGTGGCGTGCTCAAAAGTCGTCGGTTTCGTGTTCCAGCATATCAGCGTTCATATGCTTGGGAGGTTGATCATGTCGAAGCTCTTCTAAACGACATTAAAGAGGCAATTGATAACAAAGAGCGTGAATACTTTCTTGGGTCAGTAGTGGTTACTAGTGCTGACAATGGAAGATATGAGGTGGTGGATGGGCAGCAGAGACTCACTACAATAAGCTTGGTTATCGCGGCAATAAAAGAAATTTTTCAACGTGATGAAGATCATGAAGTAGTTGTGTCGGTAAAGTCTGATTTTCTTGCCAACACGGACAGAAGAACAAAGGAACGAGAGCCCAAGCTAATTCTTAATGAGGTAGATAACGAAATTTATCAAGATCTAATTGAGAGCTTTGGTGACGTAGACGAAAAGAAGGTGCGTCGGCAATCACACAAGCGATTGTTATCAGCGGCTAAGCATTGTGAAAAATATCTAACTGATCTCTGCATTATGTCTAAAGACTCAGAGGAGGAGCTGCACTCATGGCTTGATTATATAGAAACAAGCCTAAAAGTCATTGTTGTAACGGCTCCCGATGATAGTAACGCATTTGTAATATTTGAAACTCTCAATGACAGGGGCTTAGAGCTTGCTATTTCAGATCTCGTAAAGAATTACTTATTCCATAAATCTGGCGAGAAGATTGAAGAAACTAAAAATCGCTGGCTATCAATGGTCTCGACTTTGGAAAGTGCATCAGACGACCCGTTAACGGTTACATATATCAGGCACTTTACCATGGCTAGATATGGGCTGGTACGGGAAAAGGATCTGTTTTCCCTCCTAAAAACAAAGATCACTAGTAAAAGAGGCTCTTTAAAGTTTTCAACAGAACTAGCTGATACAGTAAGAATTTATACGGCACTATTAAATACGGATCACGAATACTGGAACGATTTCAGTAACGATGTGGCATATTCAGTATCTACTTTCAACCTCCTTGGTATGACTCAGATAAGGCCTTTATTGTTGGCATTGCTTGATAAGTTTCCTGCAAAAAAAGTATCTGAGGCGTTTAAAAAGTTAGTATCGGCGGCCGTCAGGTACCAGATGGTTGGTGGTGTCGGTGGTGGTACTCTCGAAAGGGTTTATGCTGATACGGCAAAAGCTGTCACAGAAGAAAGAATAAAAACACCTAGCGATGTTATTCAGGCTTTTAAGAGTGTACCAAGTGATTCGGCATTCTTATCAGCTTTTTCCATTGCTTCGATCTCCAAGCAAAAGATTGCTAGGTATTACCTACGTGAGCTTGAAATTGCACAAGCTGGTTCGAATGCGGAAACCATACCTAACTATGACACTAACAGTGTTAACCTGGAGCACGTATTACCATTAACGCCTGATCCTATTTGGGAGAATGCCTTTACTCAAGATGAAATGCGATCTTATCAAAGGCGTATTGGAAACCTGGCAATAATGGCCTCAAAGCTTAATAGCACTATTGGTAATGGTTGCTTTGAAGATAAAAAAGAACACTACACAGATTCAACTTTCAAATTCACTAAAATGATTTCAGCCAATAATGGTTGGAATAAGGATGCCATCGATAGTCGTCAAAGACAGATGGCCGAAGTAGCAGTTAAGCATTGGAGTTTAGGCTAACAAATGCATGTTGGGCACCCACTGCGTGGGCTGGGACCTTCGTTCCGCTGCGCTTCACTGCGGCCCCAAATGCGGGCGTTATATTTCAAGAAAGTGTGTGCCATGGAATACGAAGGCTATTTAACAAAACAAGAAGTATTGGAGAGAATTGAAAATGCATTTCCGTTCGTGGAAAGGCCATCGGAAGATGACCTTTATGTATATGACGAGTCCGATAGAATGCGGAAAATCATAAGTTCTGGTATATCTAAATTTCGAGAGCCGGAACTTCCTTATGAAGGCGTAATAGTTTTGTACGATGAATTTTCTACTATAAGCCAGAAAGCCGTCAGTTGGCTACTTCCGTCAATGCTAAGAATTATAATAAAAGAACGAGATCTTTCTGAAAATCTTCATTGGTTTCTGCCGTCATACTTTGAACACTTGGATTTAAATAGCCCTGATTCAGCATATAATTTTTCCTGGCTATCTCGGCAGCAGTTGTCTGCATTAAATTGCCTATTTGAGTACATGTCCGAAAAATACGATGAGTCAACTGGCTATGCACAAGAGAAATTACGAGAGATTGAGCAAAAAATATAACAAGGCGTTCAAAATCAGTCGCTGCGCTCCTTGGGACCTCAAAAGCTACGCTTTTTCGGCCCTTTAACGCGGCGTTATATGAAAATACTCCAAGGACGTAAGTATGTCAGATGATTATCAATTGGTCGTTTCTGGCGATGATCAGGAATCACTTGTTCAAATCCCAATAAAGAAGAAAGACTTTGGTGATTTTGTCACGAACCTTCTTGGCCAGCCAGAAACAATGGAATGGTCTAGAAATGGTACATTTGATATCAGGTTTGATTGGTTAATACACCTTCATCACCTGCTGGATCAAAGGATTACTCAGCAAAATCACTCATCTCTTGTTGATTTTTCAGCAGTAATTAAATATGAAAAAGGTCCAGAAAGAAGGCTTAATAATATTGATAGCTTTATTCACTTTAACGAGGCCAAAAAGGAACTGACAAAAAGTGTAAAGCTAACTTGGACATACCTTGTATCCTTTCCTAAAAAGCACGCACCTGAAAAACAAGAAATTTCCGTACAGTTTTCAACGGATAGTACAGTAAGAGTAATGATGGGAACTGCCCGCGTCACAAGAGAGGAGACTGAAGGCCGGGGAGATGTTCATTGCTCCATTTCATATACAGAAAGAACTTGGGGTGATGACATAGAATCAATCCTTGAAAAGGAGATTGATTCTATTATCGAAAAACCCAAATGGTACAGAAAAGTTGCTGACTTTTCGCTCTTAATGCTATTTATGGGATTTTTTATATCAGGGTTAGTACTTCCTGATTATATTGAGCAAACTATTCAGGAAAATAATATTGCAGCAATATTCGCAGGTTCAATACCAGAGGGGGCAGGTATCGAGTCACTTCAAGATTCAGAAAAGCTCAATCTTATCGTTAAGATACTAGATCCAAATAGTAAAGTTCATAGCGTTGAAGTTTGGTTCAGGATAGTTTCATTTTTAGGAGGTATTGCATTAGCGGCTCTTACTATGGCTATAATGATGATTGAGAAGCCTTCATTTGTTGTGATTACCAGTTCGGATGAAGAGAGACGGCAAAAGATAAGAAAGGGAAAAACTAAGAAAATAGTAGCTAGAGTTGTATCGTTTGCATTAGCAATTTCAGCAGGTGTCGCTGGTAATTACCTCTATTACTATTTATCAATACAATAAATATATAACAAGGCAATGAAATTCGTTCCGGCCCCTTGTGCCTCCACCGGACCCAAAAAGCTACGCTTTTCGGTCCGTTTATTGCGGCGTTATACGTAATATGGCATCAAGGAAGACAGAGCTAGAAAAGGCCGCAGGAAAGCTGATCTTAGCCATTCAAAAGGAATGGGGTAATGAGCTTGGTGAATCTGTTGCTGAAGTAAGCGAAGATGTTATGAACAAAGGGCATGAACTACTTCTGGCGTCAAAGCAAAGGGAAGTACATTGTGTTCTAGGCGGACTTAACGTGACCCAATACTTGGGGGAGCTTTGGGTTTCAAGGCATCCCGAGGTAAAGAAGTTTATAGTTCAATTTGAAAGGGAACTTGAGGAAAATGAAAGCGTATAACAAAGCATTCAAAATCGTTCGCTTCGCTCTCTGGGACCTCAAAAGCTACGCTTTTTCGGCCCTTTAATGCGGCGTTATAACTTAAGAGTAAGGATGCTGAGATGAACTACGATTGGCGCTGCCAAGCGTGTGATAGCACAGTAAAAGCAGGGAATGATAAGTGCACAACATGTGCTTGTCCCGCTTCATGTAATAGTCGAGAACTTCAAAAGTTTAAAGAGGCCTACCTAAACTCCGAATCGTATCGCGATCAGTCTGAATACAGATGCTTTAAGTGCGATCATCATCTATATGAGCGCGGTGGATTTAGAGCTTCGGGTGATGGTATTTCAGAGGTTTTCGATGTGGCAACCGAAGGGTTTGTTTACATAGCGTGTAAGAAATGCGGATATACTGAAATCTATAAAAAGGACCTTAGTAGCCTATCAATGATTGCTGATTTTTTGATTGGTGAATGAGTTATAAAAGTAAAGGTAACCAACCGCTAAAACAGGTCCCTTAGCCAAACATTATTAATATAAATATTTAGGTAATAAAAATGATTCAAGATGACCGTAAAGATAAAAAGTCGAGAGATCCGTTAAAGGTTTTTATCGGTTTGATTTTTATATTAATATCAACTGTAATTGCCAGTTGGTTAGTTGATGCTTTTTTGATGCTATGGGAATCGCCTGATGAACTTGTTTTAGTTGAAAAAATGTCGTCTTTTATGGCGTATCAAGTACCGATTGAAATGGCAGCGGATAATAGTCAATTATTCAGTGGTATTTTATATGGTTCGGGTGTTTTTTTATCTATTGTTATTCTTACGGGAGTGGGTTATTTCTTTCAATTTTTTATAACGGTAGCGCTACGTCTAATGTTTCCTGATTTCATGCCTCCTTTTAGAGAATTTAATAGGGAGTTAGAAGCATTAAAGCGGCAAATAGGTTTTAATAAGCATGAAAACGGCAAAGACTGAGTCAGTGAAAATATATAAGACTTCTCGGTTTAAATAGATAATAGTATTTTAATTGGCGGCATGTACAACACGTTTTCATCATTCATAATGAAAGGAGAAGTAAATGTTAACGCCCGTAATACAGGAAGAAGAAACGGGGTGCGGAATTGCATCTGTTGCAAATATATTGGGAAAGACCTACTCGGAAATGAAAAATATAGCAAATGCTATGGATATCTATGCCGAGGATAAATCGCTTTGGTCTGATACTCAATATGTAAGGAGAATGTTATTGCAAGCAGGTGTCGAGACATCTTTAGATGAAATTCCATTTGAGTCATGGAATACATTACCCGATTTGGCACTGCTCTCTATCAAACATCATTGGGAAAATGGTCATAATTTCTGGCACTGGGTTGTTTTCATGCGTGTGGAAGGCCAAGGATTTGTTTTGGACTCGGCGAGTTATCTACCATCAAATATTCGGACTGATTTTTCTGAAATGCAGCCGAAGTGGTTCATTGAAGTAAAAAAGGTATAGCCCTGGTGTTGAATGAACGTCTATTGGTTGCTGGGATGCAGTGGCTACGGCGAGTCTGTTCAGGGTACGGTACAACCAACTGACAAATGCAGCGCCAGTTCGTATGATGTAGCGGCTTGGACGGGGTGCCCGGCTTGGTTTGCACGGGCCGTTGGCGGTCATGTCTGCGCCGCTCCTGAGCCGATAAGGCGGTATGGGGTGCCGGTTGTTTGAAGGAGTTTAAATGTCATGTCTGAAAATGGAGTCTCTTGATGGAAGACACGGTTAAACAGGAGCTGATACAGTTTCAGGAAGTCTACACAATGGTCGTAGAGTTCTTCGTTAACTACAGTTTCCAGATTCTGGGTGCCCTGATCATCCTGTTGCTGGGGCTGTGGGTGGCTGCGAAGGTTTCCAAATGGTCTTTGGCGCTGATGCAGCGGCACAATTTGGATATTACGCTAAGCCGCTTTATTGCCAGCTGTGTCAGGATTTTGGTGATCGCCATGGTTGCGATTGTCGCACTGGGCAAAGTGGGGATTAGTGTGACTCCGCTGATTGCCATGATAGGTGCGGTTGGTCTGGGTGCTGGTCTGGCCATTCAGGGGCTTCTGTCCAACTATAGTGCAGGCTTGACGATTGTTTTGACGCGCCCCTATGTGGTGGGCGATACCATCCAGGTTCAAGGTGTCAGTGGTCAGGTGAAGGAAGTGCATCTGTCACATACGCTGTTAACGAATGAGGATGGGGTTGATATCTCTATTCCGAACAAGCATGTGGTAGGCGAAATTATTCATAACTCGCATGCTTATACGCTGGCAGAGGTGTCGATTGATATTGCATACAGTGCCAGCCCTGAGCAGGCATGTGAGCGGTTGAAATCTGCCTTGGTCGCCTTTGGTGATGAAGTTTGCCAGGAACCGGCGGCACAGGTGGGTATTGAAGGTTTCGGTGAAAATGGGATTACGCTGGGTGTACGCATCTGGCTGCCGACGGAGCGCTATTATGACCTGCTGTACCGTATCAATATGGCGCTGTTCAATGAGCTGAAAGACGCCGGCATCGAAATTCCGTTCCCGCAGCGTGAGGTGCGCCTGCTGAATACGCCGCCTGCCGCCTGAGCTGGAGCCCCGAGGCAGGATTCGGGGCTTGCCGAATGACAGGATGCGTCCGCAGAAAAAA
The DNA here is from genome assembly GCF_013868415.1 of Marinobacterium marinum. Lineage (GTDB taxonomy): Bacteria > Pseudomonadota > Gammaproteobacteria > Pseudomonadales > Balneatricaceae > Marinobacterium > Marinobacterium marinum. Next base: position 7,661 of record NZ_JACEMT010000040.1, read on the forward strand.
GCTGCAGGCGCACCCTGTCCGAGGTCAGCTTTTTTCTGGCAGGGTGACGTTCAGTTCCAGAATGGAGCAGTCTTCGTCCAGATTGATCTGTATGTCGTTGGTCGATACATCGACATACTTGGCAATGACGGCCAGAATTTCCTGCTGCATTTGGGGCAGGTAGTCGGGTTGGGTGCGCTGAGAGCGCTCGTAGGCAACCAGGACTTGCAGGCGCTCCTTGGCGACGCTGGCCGATGTCTGCTTCTTCGATCGAAAATAACTCAAAATACCCATTAGCTCTTCCGTCCAAATACCCGGCTCAGGAAGCCCTTTCGTTCCGCATTGAGAAAGCGGTGTTCGCGATCTTCGCCCAGGAAGCGGGCAATGGCGTCGTCATAAGCCTGGCCGGCATCGCTGTCGGCGTCCATAATCACCGGAACGCCCTGGTTGGATGCCTTGAGGACTGCTTCGGATTCGGGGATGACGCCAAGCAGAGGGATCGCGAGAATTTCTTTGACATCCTCTACCCCCAGCATTTCACCTGCTTCTACGCGTCCGGGGTTGTAGCGGGTCAGCAGCAGGTGCTCCTTGACGGTTTCGCCCTGCTCAGCCTTGCGCGATTTGCTTTGCAATACGCCGAGAATGCGGTCGGAGTCGCGTACCGAGCTGACTTCAGGATTGGTAACGACGATGGCTGTGTCAGCGAAGTACAGTGCCAGTTGAGCACCTTTCTCGATACCGGCGGGCGAGTCGCAAACAATGTAGTCAAAGCTTTCGGCCAGCTCGTTCAATACGGCTTCGACACCGTCAATGCTCAGGGCATCCTTGTCGCGTGTTTGTGAGGCGGGCAGGATGTAGAGGTTTTCGGTGCGCTTGTCGCGAATCAGGGCCTGGTTCAAGGTCGCTTCTTTGTTGATGACATTAACAAAGTCATAAACCACACGGCGTTCGCAGCCCATGATCAGGTCCAGATTACGCAGGCCAACGTCGAAATCAATCAGGACGGTTTTGAACCCTTTCAGGGCCAGGCCTGTGCCGATTGCGGCGCTACTGGTTGTTTTGCCGACGCCCCCTTTACCGGAAGTGACAACGATTATTTCAGCCATGCATCTGTATCCATCAATCTGTAGAAGCGGTTAATTAAAGTGAAACTGTATCCAGTCGCGAGCCGCGTAGCAATGCCTGTATGGGCTGTTGCCAGCATTCCGTATGTAAGTCTTCGCTGGTTTTGAAGTAGCCCGCGATGGAGATGAGTTCTGCTTCCATCGACTGGCAAAAAATACGGGCGTCAGTATTGCCGTTCACGCCAGCCATGGCGCGTCCGCGCAGGGGGGCATAGACGTGGATGTGTCCATCGGCCATGATCTCTGCACCGGCACTGACCGGAGCCAGAATGATCAGGTCTGTGTCTCGAGCATAGATTTGTTGACCCGAACGCACAGGGGTCGTGACCACTTTGGCGGCAGGGGGCGGTGACACGGCGGGTGGTGCTTCGGCCTGTGCCTGTTTCGGAGTTTCGTCATCATTGCTGTGGGAGGCACGGCGCTGGTGGCTGAAATCGGCCAGCTGGAGCGCCGTGCAGAGTTCGGCCGAGCTATCGGGGTTGGTCTTGAGGCCAACGGGCACCAGCGAGAGTTCACGGCAGAGGCTGATCAGGGTTTTCAGTGTGGCAACATCGGGCGCCGTTTCCTGTTGCTGGCAGTTCAGAATCACGGGCATGTTGTTAAACAGCATGGGTACCTTGGCCGCATGAGCAGCCAGCTGCGGTTTCAGCAGTTCGGTATCGCTGGTGGTAAGAATCAATTCGTTGAGAGAGGCGCGGGCGCTTTTGAACTGAAAGCAGCGGGGTTCGGATTCCTGATTCACAGCAGAGGCCATAGGGGTCATATTGCTCACGGAGAAGTCCTTGTTGTTGAACTTCCTGAAAATGTTTTGGGGCTAACCTTATCATGGAACGATGGGAGGCCGACAGGCATCACTGGGAGCCGTTCGGTTTTTTGATCCCGGTCATTGTAGTACACTGCGCCATCTTTCTTGAACAGGAGCTGAAGTCACCATGAAAGCTGTTCGCTGGGTGCTGGGTTTAATCGTGATGGGGTTGCATTATCTGACGTTGCCGCGTCGTGGCAAGCGTTCGCCGCAGGCGCAACAGCAGGTGGAAGAGGCGTTGACCGGTTACGCCCTGTATCAGCTGCCGACCTGTCCCTTTTGTGTCAAAGTGCGTCGGGCGATGCGCCGTTTGAATTTGCCGCTTGAAGTGCGTGATGTCAAAGCCGATGAGCGGCACCGCCAGGACCTGATCAATGGTGGCGGCAAGATGAAAGTGCCTTGCCTGCGTATTGATCACGCGGACGGGCACAGTGAGTGGATGTATGAATCCAGTGATATTGTGGCGTATTTGGAAGGGCGCTTCCCGGTTGATAAGTAACACCAATATACCAAATAGTTATTAATAATATATTTTTATTACCATTAAAGTGGCTATAGTGTGTCAGTATCAAGCTGTACTGCACTGGAGCCACGACGATGGATTACCTGCCGCTTTTTTTCGATCTTAAAAAACGCTCTGTTCTGCTGGTGGGCGGTGGTGACGTGGCCTTGCGCAAGGCTCGTCTTCTGCAGCGTGCCGGTGCTCATATTACATTGGTTGCTCACTGTGTCCTGCCAGAGCTGCAGGAACTGCTGGCTCTGAACGAGGGGCAGGTCATTATTGGCGAGTACCACCCCAAGCTGCTGGACGACAAGGTACTGGTACTGGCTGCGACGGATGATGCGCAACTCCATGCCCGTATTCACTATGATGCGGTGGCACGGAATGTCCCGGTCAACGTGGTCGATAATCCTGAGCTGTGCACATTTGTCTTTCCGGCGATTGTTGATCGCTCCCCGATCATGATTGGCATCAGTTCCGGTGGGCAGTCGCCGGTACTGGCTCGCTTGTTGAGAGCCAAGCTGGAAACGCTGATTCCGTTTGGTTACAGCCGTTTGGGCCAGTTGGCCGGCCGCTTCCGTGACAAGGTAAAGGCGCGCTTCGGAACCCTGAGTGAGCGCCGAGTGTTTTGGGAGTCGGTGTTGCAGGGGCAGGTTGCCGAGCGGGTGCTGGCCGGGCGGGAAGGCGAGGCCGAGGCTCTGCTTGAACAGCAGTTGGAGGCCGGGGGTACGTCGACCGGGGTGGGCGAGGTCTATCTGGTCGGGGCGGGTCCTGGCGACCCGGAGCTATTGACGTTCAAAGCGCTGCGTTTGATGCAGCAGGCTGATGTGGTGCTCTATGATCGTCTGGTGTCCGAGCAGGTGCTGGATTTGTGTCGACGGGATGCGGATTTGATCTATGTTGGCAAGCAGCGGGACCATCATGCAGTGCCTCAAGAGGGTATCAATCAGATGTTGATTGATCTGGCGCGCCAGGGGAAACGCGTGGTGCGTCTGAAAGGCGGTGATCCGTTTATTTTCGGCCGAGGGGGCGAGGAGTTGGCCGAGCTGAAGCAGGCCGGTATTCCGTTTCAGGTCGTGCCGGGGATTACGGCGGCAAGCGCCTGTTCGACCTATGCCGGTATTCCCCTGACCCACCGGGACTATGCCCAGTCAGTTAAATTTGTGACCGGACAGCTGAAGAACCGGGCAACGGAACTCAATTATGCCGAGCTGATCCAGCCCAATCAGACCATTGTGTTTTACATGGGGCTGCATACCCTGCATCTGCTGTGCAAGGGATTGATCATGCATGGCAAGCCGGCGGATACTCCGGCCGCGATCATCTCGCGAGGAACGGCTGCGGACCAGCAGGTGCTGGTGGGAACGCTGGCGACGCTGCCTGCTTTGCAAGAAAAGGCAGAGTTGCCGGCACCGGCCCTGATCGTGGTTGGCGAGGTGGTTGAGTTGCAGTCCAGGCTGTCCTGGTTTGGAGAGGCGCGCTCAGAGGGGGAGTGAGACCCCGTGAGCGCGGGCATGGGTCAGTGCAGGGTATGGCCGACCAGATAGCTGCCGGCAAAGCCGACGCTGTAGGCGATCAGAATGATGCCGGAATAGCGCATGAAGCTGATAAAGGTAATGGCTTCTACCTTGCTCATGGCAACAATACCGGCCGCCGAGCCGATCACCAGCAGAGAGCCGCCTACGCCAACGGCATAGGTCAGCGTCAGCCAGCTGGCTGCATCCATGCCAATATCGGATTTCAGCAGTGCGGCCGTCAAGGGTACGTTATCGACCAGCGATGACAGCAGTCCCATCACGAAGTTGGCTCCGGTCGTGGGCAGCACTTCATAGATGTGTACCAGCGAGTCCAGTACACCGATCTCTTTCAGCATGCCGACCAGCAGCAGGATTCCCAGGAAGAACAGCAGAGTGTCGAACTCGATGACGCGGATGTAATCGAGCAGGTTCTCACGCTTATCATCCTTGTAGCAGATGCGCCCCACCAGGAACATGATCGACAGGCCGAACAGGAAGGTGAGCAGGGGAGGAATGGACGCGATCACGTTGAGGACGATGGTGGAAATGATGGTCAGCAAAAAAATCAGCGCGATCATCATGCCAACCTTGTCATCCCGGCGCGGGCTGGGGCTGATCGTGACCTCGCCCTTGAGGCTCAGCGACAGCATGCCGGCCAGCAGCATGACACTGGCCAGAGCGGGAAGGCTGAGCCAGAGCAGATCATCGATGGCCACTTTGTCCTGCATGAAGATCATCAATGTCGTGACATCGCCTGTAATCAGGGCGACACCGCCCGAGTTGACGGCAAAGACAACCAGTACGGCAAAGCGTACCGTCTTCTTGGCATCCAGTTTCAGTGACAGGACCAGCGCGATCGAGATCAGTGTGGCAGTGATATTGTCGGACAGAGACGAAAAGAAGAAGGCAAAGCCCGCGACCAGGAACATGAGTTTGCGTTCGCTGAGCTGCTTGGGCAGTACTTTGTAAATCAGTGTCTCGATCAGGCCCTGGTGGTTCAGGAAGGCCACAAATGTCATGGCCGCCATGAGGAAGAGCCAGAGGCTGGCGATTTCGAGGATATTTTCGTCCAGCTTTTCCTGAATCCAGTGGCTGTCGGTGCCGGCAGGCGGAAAGAGAAAAAGCAGTAACCAGGCAAGAGTGCCGAGGAATAGAGTTGTTTTCGCCTTATTGATGTGAATCACATCTTCCAGCACGATCATCAGGAAGGCGAGTCCTGCGAGCGCGAGTAATAGCGTTTGCATCGGTTTAACCGAGCCCTCAGAATTGTTTGAAAGCGAAATATTACGCCTCTGTTGCCGACAGGGACAGAGGCCGCGGGAAAGTTGGTACCAAAAGAGTGGAAAAGTACTGGTTTGTCTACATGCTCAGATGTGCGGACGGCAGTCTATACACGGGTGTCACTACGGATGCTCGGCGTCGGGTGGCCGAGCATAATGGTGAAAGCGGAGGCAAAGGGGCGCGCTATACCCGTGCCCGGCGGCCGGTCAGGCTGGTGTGGCAGGAGGGCGGGCACGATCGCCGCTCGGCTTTGCAGCGGGAGTATGCGTTGAAGCAGTTGCGCAAAATGGAGAAAGAGCAGCTGGTGGCGTGCTATGCGGTGCTGCCGGAAAGTGCCCCTCCCGAGGAGAGGGGCGGGCGGCGCTAGAATTCCACGCGAACGGTATTGGCGCACTGACGTGCCTTGTCGCGGGCCTTCTCGACATCTTCATCACGTGCCAGAGCGACGCCCATGCGGCGACGGCCTCGGATTTCCGGCTTGCCGAACAGACGCAGGTCCGTATCGGGGGCGGCCAGTGCCGCCTGCAGGTGGGCAAAGCTGGCCTGATTGGATTCGCCGGTTGGCAGGATAACGGCCGATGCCGAAGGGCCGTGCTGGCGAATCAGCGGAATGGGCAGATTCAGAATGGCGCGGGCGTGCAGGGCAAACTCTGACAGGTCCTGAGAAATCAGCGTGACCATGCCGGTGTCGTGAGGACGTGGTGATACCTCACTGAAAATGACCTCATCACCACGAATGAACAGCTCGACGCCAAAGATGCCACGGCCGCCCAAGGCGCCAGTGACGCTTGTCGCCATCTCTTCGGCGGCCTGGCGTGCGGCCGGTGTCATCGCCTGCGGCTGCCAGGATTCGCGATAGTCGCCATCAACCTGGATGTGGCCGATCGGTTCGCAGAAGCTGGTGCCGCCGATATGACGTACGGTCAGCAGAGTAATTTCGTAATCGAACTCGACAAAGCCTTCGATAATGACGCGACCGCCGCCGGCGCGACCGCCCTCCTGCGCATATTCCCAGGCAGCGTCGATCTGGTCAGGCTGTTTGATGGTGCTTTGGCCCTTGCCGGATGAACTCATGATCGGTTTGACAACGCAGGGCAGACCGATATCGGCAACGGCCTGTTTGAACTCGTCCTGAGTGCCGGCAAAGCGGTAGGGCGAGGTTTTCAGTCCCAGTTCTTCAGCGGCAAGGCGGCGAATGCCTTCTCGGTTCATGGTGAGCTGGGTGGCGCGAGCGGTCGGAATGACGACAAAGCCTTCATCTTCCAGTTCGGCCAGCGTGTCAGTGGCGATCGCTTCGATTTCGGGAACGATGTAATGTGGCTGCTCCTGCTTGATAACGGCACGCAAGGCGTCGCCATCCAGCATGGAAATAACATGGGAACGGTGAGCAACCTGCATGGCAGGCGAGTTGGCGTAACGGTCGACAACGATAACTTCAACGCCCAGGCGCTGGAGTTCGATTACAACTTCTTTACCCAGCTCTCCGCCACCACACATGAGTACGCGGGTTGCGCTGGAGGAAAGGGGGGTGCCCAGTGTTGTCATGGCCTGTCAGCTCCAAATTGAAAATGTTTCAGGCATTATAGGGCCGAGCGGGCGGTAAAGGCTATCGGACTGACTATACTGGAGGAATCGTTGCTTCTTCGCTCCATGCCGCCAGGCATGGTTTTCAGAGGGGCTTCCGGCCCGGTCAGGCCGCCTCCGAGAGGGGCGGCCTTTTTTCGAAACCCTGGCGGGTTTCGAGGGCGGGTATCCGATCAGTCGCGGTTGAAGCGACGTGCGGGTGGCTTGCCACGCGGACGGCGCGGAGCGCTGCCGTTGTCCTGCCAGGGGCGGATATCCAGACGCTGGCCGCAGACGCGAGCGCGTTTCAGGGTTTGCAACTGGTTGGCTTCCAGGCCAGCGGGCAAGTCGATGCAGCTGAACTCGTCGGCAATGTTGATACGTCCGATCAGGCGGCTTTCGATACCGGCTTCGTTGGCAATGGCTCCCACGATGTTGCCCGGCTTGACGCCATGCAGGTGTCCCACACCAATCCAGTAGCGTTCCATGCCGACAGCAACGGGCTCGTTGCGCTGGTTGCGGCGCGGGCGTTCGCCGCGTTCGCCGCGCTCTTGGCGCTCACGCGGAGCCGGGCGGGTGTTGGGGTCCGGTTCGTTCTCGTTCATCCACAGCGGTTTGTCGCTGTGCATCAGTGCGATGGTGGCGGCGATCAGCTGCTCGTTGCTCAGTTCTGAATTGGCCTGCAGCTTTTCGATCAGCGGCATGTACTCGTCCAGATTGGCTTTTTCGGCAGCGGCCAGGATTTGGGCCTGCAGGCGTTCGGCGCGAAGGGTGTTGATTTCCTTGGCGGTCGGCAGTTTCAGGGTTTCCAGCGGCTGGCGCGTGGTGCGCTCGAGCTGTTTGAGCAGACGCTGTTCACGCGGCGCAACAAACAGGATGGCATCGCCATTACGACCGGCACGGCCTGTACGGCCGATACGGTGGATATAGGATTCGTTGTCGTACGGAATGTCGTAGTTGATGACGTGGCTGATACGTTCCACGTCCAGTCCGCGTGCAACCACATCGGTTGCGATTACGACATCCAGTTCGCCTTTCTTCAGCTTGCTGACAATACGCTCGCGCTGGACCTGCGCAATGTCGCCGTGCAGGGCTGCGGCAGGGAAACCGGCGCGGGTCAGTTCGTCGGCCAGACTCTCGGTAGAAGTCTTGGTGCGTACGAATACCAGAGCGGCTTCATGTTCGCGCAATTCGAGAATGCGGGTCAGGGCTTGAGTTTTACTCATTCCACGTACAACCCATACGCGCTGGCGGATGGTACTGGCCGTCGCGGTTTGTGCCTGAATTTTGATAACAGCCGGGCTTTGCAGGTAGTTATCGGCAATGTGGCGTATCGCCTGGGGCATGGTTGCGGAGAAAAGCGCAATCTGACGCTGTGAAGGCGTGTGTTGCAGTACCCATTCTACATCGTCGATAAAGCCCATGCGCAGCATTTCGTCGGCTTCGTCCAGCACCAGGGCCTGGAGGCGATCCAGCTGCAGGGTGCCGCGGCGGATGTGGTCCATGACGCGGCCCGGAGTGCCGATGATAACTTGAGCACCACGGCGCAGGCCGCGAATCTGGCTGTCATAGCCCTGGCCGCCGTAGATGGAGAGGGTGCGCAGGCCCGGCAGGTGCTTGGAATACTTTTCGCAAGCGGTCGCGACCTGGAGTGCCAGTTCACGTGTCGGCGCTAGGATCAGCAGCTGCGGGTGAGTCGCCGTGGTGTCGATACGCTGCAGCAAGGGCAACGCGAAGGCTGCCGTTTTGCCGGTACCGGTTTGAGCCATGCCAAGCAGATCCTGCCCCTCGAGCAGTGGCGGAATACTCCGGGCCTGAATCGGCGAGGGAGTCTCGTAGCCAACGTCGGTCAGTGCGTTAAGAATAGGGGCGGACAGTCCCAAATCGCCAAAGTTGGCGGGGCTGGTATCAGTGTTGGACATGCTGTGAGCTATACCTGGGTCTTAAGAGGAGGAGAAAGGCTGCAGGCACTTTGATCAGGAGCAACACTTTCTAAAAAATAAGGTGGCAATTATACGCGCCTTGGCTGCCGGCGTCCACCGAAAGCGCCAAGGCGAGTGTTTCATTGCGTTTGGAGATGGGTGAAATGGTTATAGATGTCGATCAGTTCGTCCTCGCTGAAACGCACAATGACCAGCTGTTGCCCCGGATGGATGACATTGGGGTCCTGGCCCAGAAGTCCCTGTCGGTAGTTGAATACCCAAGTCTCTTCTACCTTGCGCTTGAGCAGGTGTCCGAGCCAGGAACTGCGCTGATCGTTCAGGGGTTCGTCAGCATCTTCGGGGATATGGGTGCTCAACAGGCGGTCACGGTTTTCGATACGGATGCCGCGCGTGAAGGTTTCCATTAACCCCCGGTGGATAATACCCCACAACCCTTGCTGGTCGGATGGCTGTACGGCGTGAACATAGAAGATTTCATCGGAGGCTTGCTCCGGGCTGCTGAGCAATTCCTGCAGGCGTAGCCTGTCGTGTGTGGATATTGGCGTGGCTGAAGGCCCTTCTGACAGGGTGTTGCTGTTGGTGCTGCCGGGGAGGTTGGCGGCAAAACTGGTGGCGACGTCGGCTTCGGTTGTGCTCAGCGTGGTGGTGGCGGCTGTTTGCGGTTGTTCCTGAGGCAGCTGTAGCAGTTGGTTGCCGGTGACAAAGTGGTCTGCGGTGGCAATGTCCAGGGTGTCTTCGGATGCCTGTTGCGTCAGGCTTTTGATATGCTGACGCGCTTGTTGGCGCGTGCTGTCGGAAACCGGGGGCGTGGTCTGGTTTGGCGTGGCGGGTGAAATGGGCTGCCCGGAGTCGATAAACTGGTAGATGGCAAGGGCGGCGACAACCAGAGTGAGGAGTATGACCAGTCGTTGCATAGGGGCTTTCCTGCATCGTGAGTGATTAAAGACACCATAGATGAGAACTCTGTCGTCGAAAAGCGTTCAATTGAATCAGGCCGCCTGTCAGAATGAAGGCGGAAGGTATGTGCCCGTGATGTGTATGGGGGAGAGCGATGCGTTCTGAACAAGAAACCGATTTCAATGCCTTGATGCAAGCAGAGGGGGTGAAGCGCAGTGCGCCAGCTGTGCCGACGGTGGCGTCCGAGTCGCGCCGGCCTTTGAAAGCGGACCCCCGTAAAAGTATTCGACGACGGTTGGCACAAGGCTCGCCCGAAGGCCTTACGCTGAATCCGGTCGATTGGCTGCACCCTGCCGATCCGGTCAGCTGGAAGCGTGATGGTGTGCAGGAGGGGGTTTTCCGCAATTTGCGCCTGGGGCGGTATAACGCGGATGCCAGCCTCAATGTGCAACAGTGTACGTTGGCTGAAGCACGAGATGAGGTCGCAGGTTTTGTGCGGCAAAGTTGCGAGTTTAATATCCGCACGGTGTTGATTCAGCATGGGCGCAGCAACCGGGCTGACGGGCCGGGTAATCAGTTGAAGACCTATCTGAATGAGTGGCTGCCGCTGCTGGATCAGGTGTTGGCATTTCATTCTGCCCAGCTCCACCACGGTGGCGTCGGAGCGATCTATGTCATGTTGCGCAAGAGCGAGCAGGCACGTCAGGACAACTGGGAAAAGCACCAGAAACGGCGCTGATTCCAGCCGGTAAGGCTGTGTGATCTCATCATGACAAGCAGGAGACAGTCAGGCGTATGGCAGATGTATGACAGTAAGGCCGGCGGCTTTGAGAGCGGCCCTCATTTCGACTTGATACCGACAGATTGATGACGGAGTTGAACGAGCTGCGTCGACAGCTGCAGTTGTCGCACCAGCGTGTGCTGATCTGGGTGAGTGGTGAGGCTGGCTGGTGTCGTGAGCAGCTGAAAGGCCCCTTGTCGATGTGGCTGCAGGGGCGCGGGGTTTTGGTTGGGCGCGATTCGATTGCGGGAATACCGGCATTCGAAGCGCGTCAGGTATCGGCATTGCTGGGGCAAACGCTCGATTTTGCCGTTGTTGATGCCTTTGCCGGCTTTAATCCCAATACCTTCGGTCAGCTCTGTGGGGCTGTTGAGGGGGGTGGGTGCGTGGTCTTGCTGACGCCCTCGCCTGATGAGTGGGTTCGCTACGCGGACCCCGAATACGCTGCATTGTGTGTCGAACCTTACCGTCCTGATCAACTGCGCGGTCAATACCTGGCGCATTTGGTGCGCGTCTTGGGCAGTGCCGATGAGCGTGTGTACTGGCCTCAGGCGGGGGCGCCGGTCCTGCCGTTCCTGCCGGGAGTGGAGGCGGCAGGCGTGGGGGTGCCGCCCTGTCGCAGCCAGGATCAAGTGGCGGCGGTGGAACAGGTACTGGAAACGGCTGAAAAAAGGCAAAGCCCGCTGGTGTTGAGTGCAGACCGGGGACGCGGCAAGAGCGCCGCTTTGGGTATTGCGGCCGCTCGTTTGTTGCAGGCGGGCAAGCGCGTGGTCGTGACGGCTTTCTCTCGAGAGGCGATTGGCTCTCTGCTGGAGCGGGTCGAGGTGCTGGCCCCAGAAGTGGTTGAGCAGCTGGATTATTACCGACCGGATGAGCTGCTGCAGGCGGATGTCCGAGCCGACCTGCTGCTGGTGGATGAGGCGGCGGCGATACCGACCCCCCTATTGAGTCGTTTGCTGGAGCGCTACCCTCGTGCGGTATTTGCGACCACCCTGCACGGTTACGAGGGTAATGGTCAGGGATTTGCGCTCAGGTTTCTGCAACAGCTGCGTAACCGCTACCCCCGTTGTCGGGAGTATCGTTTGTACACGCCCATTCGCTGGTCGGCTCCTGATCCGCTGGAGCGCTTGAGTCATCGGATGTTGCTGTTGGATGTGGATGTGGGGGATCTGACCGATACGGAGGGCGAGCCGGCAGTCGTGCGCTTGACGCAGGCTGACCTGGCACAGAATACCGAGCAGCTGCGCCAGTTGTTTGGCCTGTTGGTCCTGGCTCATTACCGGACGACGCCCGGAGATCTGCGCATTCTGCTGGACAGTCCGAACATGCGTGTCTATCAGATTTCGACCCGAGGCGTGCCGGTTGCCTGCGCGCTGGTTGCCGAAGAAGGCCCCTTGCCGGTTGAACTGGCGCAGTCGGTTTGGCAGGGGCGGCGGCGCCCGCGCGGCCATCTGCTGCCTCAAACACTGATTGCTCAGGAAGGCTGGCTGGAAGCCGCGCCCTGGCGGGCATTGCGGATTGTACGGATTGCCGTGCATCCGAGTATGCGGGAACGAGGGATAGGGCGTCGCGTCCTGCAATCGATTGAGCAAGAGGCCAGGGCCGAGGGGGTCGACTACCTGGGGGCCAGTTTTGCCGCCAGTGAGGCCTTGCTGGGGTTTTGGCAGCGCAGCGGTTTTTGCCCCGTGCGCTTGGGTGAGCAGCGTGACCCGGTTGCGGGTACTCATGCACTGCTGGTGCTGAAAGCGCTGACGGCCCGTGTCGAGGACTGGTTGCCGCAGGCGCAATGCTGGTATCGGCGCAGTGTGTTGCAGCGTGTGCCGGGAACGCTTCGGGATCTGGAAGCGGAGCGTCTGCCAGCCCTTTTGCGGATGACGGTGCGTGAAAGGGTGGTGCCGTTAGCAACGATGCAGCGTCTGCGCGGTTTCAGTGAAGCGCAGCGCAGTCTGGAAAGCAGCCTGCTGCCCTTGTGCGACTTGATTGAAGCCAGTGTGCAGGATTGGGATGACTGGCAGCTGTCGGTGTCTGATCAGCGCTTGTTGTGCGACCGTATTCTGCGCCAGTTGCCGCCGGCTGCGGTAGTGGAGCCGGCGGGCAAAAAGGCACAGCTGGCGCGACTGCGCCTGTTGTGCGGGCTTTTGTTGCTCAGGCTTTCTGCAAAATCACCATCAATCCCTTGATACTGACGCCGTTTTCAAATCGAAGAGGGAAGGGGTTCAGCAACTTGATCGTGAAGTCGTATTGTGCCGCTAGCCTTTCGATATGTTGCAGGCTGTGGCGGTAGCGCCCCGAAGCATGCAGGCTGATCTCGTCAGGACCTTCGTGCTGCTCGACCGTGAACGCGAACAGCCCCTGTGGCGCCAGAGCGCCAGGCAGTGCGGCTAGAATCGGCTGCAGATCGCCCGTATAGATCAGGACATCGGTTGCCGTAATCAATTGGGTGGCCGTCAGAGTGGGCAGGTAGTCCAGCAAAGGACTGCAGCTGAGGGCATCATAGACGTGCTTATCGGCTGCCAGTTGCAGCATGCGGGGCGACAGATCGCAGCCCTGCAAGTGGCGGATCGGCAGTTGGCTGCGCAGCTCTCGACCACAGAGTCCGGTGCCGCAGCCCAGATCGGCGGCGCTGACAGGGCGATTCGCGGGCATAATCCTGGCCAGTTGTCGGCATAGCTCAACGGGTGCGTTGTATCCAAGCTGCTGCTGCAGTCGTGATTCGAACTGATCCGCGTGGGTGTCGTACAGTGTGCGAACATAATCGGCGGGTGCTGCGGCGGTGCAGTCTCCGCGTATGGCGTCCAGCATGTGCCGTACCCCCGAGTTGTCCGGTGCCGCCAGTGCGGCCGCCTGGTAAATAGGCGTGGCGGCGACGGCAAACCCCTCCTCGGCGATATAATCCGCCATCCTGATCAGGGTTTGCGGGTCAGAGTCCTTCGAGGTCCAGCGCTCAATGACAGTCTGGGCATTCTCTGTCAGGCACAGGTTGAGTGCTCGCTCCGATTCCACCTCTAAAGTGTCAGGTAATGTGGTCAGCAGGTCGAGGGCGGCCTGATAGTGCTGCAGGTGGCGTTCGGCGACAGCATGGCAGAGCCGGGCTTCGATCTGCCTGGCCAGGACCGGGTGCGCGTACATGTGATCGCAAATTTCCGGCCAGCGTTCAAGCTGTTCTAAGGCGCCCAGCAGATTAAGGTGGAAGGCTTGCTCACGTGGCTGTAGCTGAATGGCTGTGCGGCAGGCGTTCACGGCCTGTTCCTGTTTGCCTCTGGCCTGGAGTACCAGTGCCAGGTTATTGAAGGCCTGGGCCTTGAATGCCGGCGCGGGGTTCAGGCGACTAGCCTTGGTCAGCTCTTTGGTGGCGGCAAGCTGGTTGCCGTTCTTGAACTGGATCAGCCCGAGCAGGTGGCGAGCGTTGAAGTCATCGGGTCGTTGCGCCAAATGTTGCCGACAGATGGCGCAGGCAGCTGTGAATGCGCCCTGATTCATCAGCGCAAGCGCTTCATTGAGACTGGGTAATGACATGATGAACTCGTTGAAAAAAGTACAAAAGCTGGAGCGATACTAGACAAGACGGCGCGAAATGCCAATGTCTGCTTGAGAGGGCGGGTGAGGGATGTTGTGCCGGTAACGAGGGCGGGTAACCGAGCGGATGGCCCGGCTACCCGTGGTATCAGCTGACCTGACGGGTGCTGTCGGCCTGCTTCAGGACTTCCTGCTGTGCAGCCAGGGCTGCCTTGGCATTGGCCTTGAACTGGGCCGCTTCCAGGTCGTGCTTGTTCAGCAGCTTGTAAAAATCGGTGCGGTTGCGCTGTGCAATGCGGGCGGCGTGGGTGACGTTGCCTTCCGTGATCTGCAGTACCTTGATCAGATAGCGTCGCTCAAAGTCGGCGCGAGCCTCGTTGAACGACGGAATCACCCGTTCCTGATTGGTCAGTGCCTTGGATACCAGCCCTTCTGGAATGATCGGAGAGGGGCTGAGCGCCACAACCTGCTCCATCACGTTCTCCAGCTGTCGTACGTTGCCGGGCCAGGCGGCCTGAGCCAGCAGGTGGAGCGCGCCTGGCGAAATGCCTCGAACCTTGCGATTGTGCTTGCGTGCCGCCTGAGACAGAAAGTGGCGTGCCAGCAGAGGGATGTCCTCCGGACGCTCTCGCAGTGGCGGCAATTCCAGGTTGACGACATTGAGGCGGTAGTACAGGTCTTCCCTGAATTCCTGACTCAGCATGGCGGACTCAAGGTTGCGGTGAGTCGCTGAAATGATGCGTACGTCTATCGGCATGCTCTGGGTGGAGCCGACCGGGCGAATGGTACGTTCCTGCAGGGCGCGTAACAGTTTGACCTGGAGGGTGGTTGGCATATCGCCAATTTCGTCCAGAAACAGTGTGCCGCCCTGGGCCGCGCGAAACAGGCCGTCGTGCTGATTAACGGCACCGGTAAAGGCTCCCTTGGTGTGGCCGAAGAGTTCGGACTCCAGCAGTTGTTCCGGCAGCGCACCGCAGTTGATGGCGACAAAGGGCTTGTCGCTGCGCGCGCTGGCCTGGTGAATTGCCTTGGCGACCAGTTCCTTGCCGCTGCCGCTGGGGCCGGTGATCAGGACGCTGACATCCGAGGCGGCTACGCGCTGTGCCTGGTCCAGTACATGCTCCATGCGGTCGCTGTGACTGATGATACCGGCACGCCAGCTTTGGTCCTGGCTGCGCTGTGAGCTTTTGAGGGCGGCACGGACGGTATCCAGCAGGTGCTGCTTATCGATCGGTTTGGACAGAAAGCCGAAAACGCCTTTCTGGGTTGCCTCTACCGCTTCAGGGATGGAACCATGCGCGGTAATGATGATGACGGGCAGGTCGGGGCGTTCCTGCTGAATGCGAGAAAAGAGCGTCAGGCCATCCATGCCATCCATTCTCAGGTCTGTGAGTACCAGGTCAAAGCTGTGTTGGCGAATCAGGCTCAAGGCCTTTTCTCCGCTTTCGGCACAGCTGATCTCGTAACCGGATGCCTGCAGCCGTAGTTCCAGCAGTCTCAGCAATGCGGTATCGTCATCGACCAGCAGAATATTGGGGGTTGACGTCATCTGTCAGTGCTCCTCACGCTGTCGCGTTATTTGTCGTTCCAAATCAGTCAGGGCGTCTACCTGACGCTGTAGTTCATCGACCTGTCGTTCCAGGGTGTACTGCTGGTCCAGCAGGTTCAGCTGCAGCTGCAGCTGGCGGGTGCGCACCTGAACATACTGCCCCGCGCTGCAGGAGGGGCTGATCTTGAGTGTGCTCAGGTATTCCAGCGCTCGCTTCAATTGCTCGGGGGATTGCCCGGGCGCACTGAGCAGAAGCGCATGTAATGTGGTTTGCTGTCTCTTTTCGGCTTCAATAAGAAGCTTGCGCTTCTCATCAAGTGTAGACGAAATGTAACGATGCTCGTAATCAAGCCATTTGATGACCTGCGCATTTTCGTCGGCGCAGGGGTGAAGCTGTTCTTCGCTATTGTCTGGGGTGTGCGAAACCGGGCGCTCCAGAAGCTGGCAACCCGATAGAAGCATCATCAAGATACAAAATAAAAACTGACGCATCGCTTCAATGTTCCAGAGATGGTAAAAAAAGGCTGAATGCTACCCAGCCGTCACTGTTCCGGCTGACCAGCAGTTTGGCGTTTAATGCGCTGCTGGCCTGAGCCGCTATGCTTAATCCGATTCCTGACCCCTTCAGTGGGCCGCGCCGGCGATTCTTGCCCTGATAGAAAGGCTCGAACAACTGGGGGAGATCGGCGTCTGGAATCTGAGGGCCCGTATTGGCGACCTCCAGCTCCAGTACCGAACCGGTTTGGGAGGTTGTGATGCAGATGACGCCGCCCTGATTTGAATAATGCACGGCATTTGAAATCAGGTTTGTCAGGATGCGCTGCAACATGTGAGAATCAGTAATCCAGCCGTCGATATTATTAAGTTCCAGCTTCAGCTGCAATTGTTTTTGCTCTATTTGCAACTTGAACGGTGTAATTATGCGCTCCAATAAAGAAGGTAATGCTACCGTTTCCTTTTGCAGGCGGTGAGGCTGCTGTAAGCGATTGTAATCCAACAGTTGTTCGATTAACTCCTGCAGGGTAATACTGTTTTGCTGCAGCAGGTGAACGATCTCCTGCTGATTTTGAGTAAGCGGTCCTGCCAACTCTTCCGATAAAATATCGGCCCCTTCGCGCAAGGTGGTTAATGGCGTTTTTAATTCATGGGAAATATGGCGTAAAAAGCGCGCTTTATCCTCTTCGAGTCCTGAAAGGCGATCTGCCAGCCAGTTCAGTTGCTCGTTGACCTGAACCAGTTCAAGGGGGCCGGACAAGTAGGGAGACGGCGTACGTTCTCCTTCGCCCAGAGCTCGAATATGCTTGATCAAGTGTTGCACCGGGCGGTTGATGCGGGCGCTGAAAAACAGAATCAGTATTGTGGAAGCCAAAATCAGAGCGGATGCCTGCCAGACAGTACGCTGCTGTTCGGCTTTGACTTGTTGCTCAAGTTCAGACAGTCGAGAGTTGAAGGCTTGGTCGGTTGCGTGGATCAGGCTCTGGGTGGCGGTGATCAATGCGTCCAGGTCGGCAGGTTCAAAGCGAGGAGCCGTGTCCTGGTCCGATTGCAGCTGGATGTTGTCCAGCAGGGTCTTCAGCTTGGCCGCGCTGTCAGTGAGCCGTGTCGGTAGCTGTAGCTGCTGCAGCAGAGTGCGGTAGTTCTGCAGTTGATGTGTCAGGCGGTCGCGCAGTTCTGATCGTTTGACGATCTCATACTGACGGGCCGAGCGGGTGATGTCTTCAGCCAGAGTGCGCAGCTCTTCAGTTTGTTGGCTGCTTTGCAGCATTTCGCGGGCCAGCATGCGAGCGCGATCAGATTGATCGACCAGGGCGTTGCCTGATTGGAAAATCAGGATGGCAAGTGGGATCGCGGCGAGAAAAAAAGCCAGTAATACCAGTTGCTTGAGCGAATGAGTGTGCCATTTGAAGCGGATCATCAGTTATTTGTCGTGTAACCGAGGTGGTTGCAACGTTCCTATTGTCAAAAATATCCGCCTTGCGGTCTCGACCCCTGCTTGCTTTGGGAGGCGCGGTGCCTGAGATGAATGCATAGCAAATATTGTGCCTTTTTTGTGAAAGTTCTTTTTTATCAATTAGATAGGTTTTTTTAAAGAGGGGTAATACGATTCAGTTTATACAAGCTGTAAGTGTTATGGCGACACATTTGTTGTGAAAACTATAAAGTCCTTTAATATCAAAGGGTTGCAATGTCTCCTTTTGGATACTTTATTGTTGCCTTGGTTGTACAGGTGTGGGGCTTACATAAAAAAGTCGTGCTTTTAATACAGCTGTTGACTCATGCTGGGGCAGCGTTTTGATTTAACCATCAAGGCGGTAGAATACGGCGCTGAATATTAGACCTCCAAACAGGCGTTCCAAATAGCGGGGTAGGAGTGGATGCGGTTTAAATGGATGCCGGTACTGGGCGTCATTATGCCTTTACTGATGAGCGGCTGTGCACAGCAGTCGGTCAAATCCGGTGCGGCCGGGCAATTGGTACGCGGGACTTTAAGCAAGGAAGGAGAGGTTTATCGATTTTCGGCCTGTGGCTCGACGGATGTATTGAATGCCGAGATTGCGTCCGATGTGTTAATACAAGAGCATGCCGCCCAGAGTTTGGGTGAGGGATGGCCGGTTTATGTAGAGGCCTGGGCGGGTGCGGGAGTGGCACCGCTGGTGCTGGAACAGCCGCTGGTGATCGGAGGGTCGCTGGCGGCCTGTGAGTACACTCTGCCGGGCATCGAATTGCGGGCAGTGTCTGATGATGGGCGTGTGATTATCGATCTGCGTGATCATCATGTGCGGGTACAGTACCCGGAGCGACTGTTGCAGTTGGGTTTTGAGCGGCCCGAGGTGGAGCGCAAGGCTCAGAGCCGGCGCTGGCAGCAGGTCATGGTCAGCGGTGGCGGACATAAGGAACACCAGCTGTCGCTGGAGGTCGAGTCTCGCGCCTGTCGGGGAAAACTGGGGGCCTGGTATGCACTGAGCATGGACGCTGAAGTAAACGGTGTTTATGCGCGGGGCTGCGCTCGCTTGGGTGATCTGGAACACTGGCCGCTGCGCAATGCTTATGCAACGCCTGACAGTATCAGCACCCGACGCCTCAGCTTGACGTTTGAACGCGATGGCCGCTTCCGTTTGGTTGAGGATTATTTGAACAACCAGCCGGTGATGGAGCATTTGGGACGCTGGGAGCGGGTGACGGCCGCAATGGTCAGGTTGTACCCGGATGAGCAGGGGCAGCCGTCAGTCAGTTTCCGTTTGGGCACGGGAGGAGAGCTGGTGCTGGAGGGATTTCATCCGGCCTACGGGCGTGCGCTGGAACTGCAGCCAACGGGAGCCATGCTGAGAGTCTCCAGTGGCGAACTGGACTGGTGGCGCTGAGCGCTGACGCTCCTAGTCGTCGAGCAGTAAATCCCGTGCCTCGTTAACACGCGCCGCCAGCCAGGCACTGCCCTGGCGATCCGGGTGCAGTTTCTGAATCAGGTGGCGATGGGCGCGAATGATCTCCTCCCGGCTGGCGTTGGGCTGCAGGCCCAGAATTTCCAGAGCCTCGCCCCGTGTCATTGTGCCGGTATTTCGAGCGCCGTGTTGTTGATCGGACCGCTGGTGTCGTTGCTGGCGCGCCTGCCAGGCGCGAGCCAGAGTTGGAAACAGGCGCAGCAACAAGGGCAGCAGCTGTTTCAGGAAGGGCAGGGTCAGTGCAATCAGGGCGCCCAGCCAGTGCATGCGGCCGGTGATGGCCAGATACAGCAGGCCGAGAGTCATCAGTAGCAGGATGGCTTTCCAGCCTGCGCTGCGGCGCTGCTGCGGTGGACGTGTTTGCCACCAGTACCAGCTGCCCAGTGCGATGATAGCGAACAGTACCAGTCCAAGAGGGTGCATCCGGTTTCCCCATGTATTATGACGGACGGGTACTGTACCTTGACTGGCTGAATTAGCCAGTCGAACCGATATAGCGATCGCGCTTGCGGGCTTTCACCTTTTGGGTGTCGACCAGTACCAGACCGTCGATACAGTAGTTGAAGTCTGCATCAACGCCAAAGTCAAGAAAACTGACCCCGCCCGGCTCGCAGAGTTCACTGTATTGCTTGTACAGTGTCGGTATGGAGACACCCAGGAAGTCGAGTTGTTCGCGCAGGCGGCTGAAGTCCTCGCGGTAGTCGTCGCCTGTAAACAGCTGTTGAATGGTTGCTTCCGCATCGCTATCCAGCTGGTAAGGGCTGCGGGAACGCGCCAGCCAGGCGGAATCGGGAAAGTAGTGGCGGTAGAACCAGACCAGTAGATCGCGCGCGCGCTTGGGATAGCTGTTACTCAGACTGACCGGGCCGAACATGTATCGGACTTCGGGATGGCGACGCAGGTAGGCACCGATGCCGTACCAGAGATAGTCCAGAGAACGTTTGCCCCAGTAGCGCGGTTGAACAAAGCTGCGCCCCAGCTCAATGCCCTGCTTGAAGATATCCTGCATCTGTTCGCTGTAATTGAACAGGGATTCGCTGTACAGCCTGTACTCGGCGTCCTGCACACGTTGGCAGCCTTCACCGATGCGGTAGGCTCCGGCAATTTCAAGATCTTCCTCGTCCCACAGGATCAGATGGCGGTAATACTGGTCATAGCGGTCCAGATCGCGCCGTTCGCCGGTGCCCTCGCCAACCGTACGGAAGGCAACCTCACGCAGGCGGCCGATCTCCTGCATGACAACGGAATCGGCGTGATAGTCGAACAGGTAGATTTTCTTGCCGTCAGCGGTTTCGCCCAGCAGCTCCGCTCGTTTCAGTTCCTGCTTGAGTGCCTGACGGTCCTGTGGGTGGGCGATGGTTTTTTCGGTTAAAAACAGCGGAGGCTTGTTACGCGCAATGCGGTACAGGTGCTTTTTGAGCAGCCTGGCCTTGTCACGATTGGAAACCGGCAGGGCATCCAGCTGGCTGAAAGCGATGGGTTCGCCGATACGCACCGGAAGTGTCACCGAGTGCTTGTTGAACATTTCCCGGGCCAGCATCAGCGTTGACATGGATTTGTTGATGTACGACAGGCCATAGAACAGGGGGGAGTTTTTGCCACCCAGATAGACCGGCAGGATAGGGGCATTGGCCTTACGGGCAAAATGGATAAAGCCGCTGTTCCATTTGCCATCCTTGATACCGGTGAAGCCGGCGCGAGATACTTCACCGGCCGGGAAGACGATCACGGCTTCATCGTTTTGCAGTGCTTCGACAATGCGTGCGATGTTGGCCTTGCGGGTGCTCTTGCCCAGGTTGTCCACGGGCAGAAAGAGGCCCTGCAGGGTGTCAAAATTCATCAAGACATCGTTGGCGATGATGCGCACATCCCGGCGGACTTCGCCAATCAGCTTGAGCAAGGCCAGTCCGTCAAGTGCGCCCAGAGGGTGGTTGGCAATAATGACCACGCGACCGGAGGAGGGGATGTTCATCCGCTCCTTGTGACTGATGGTGTAGCTGAAATTGAAATAGTCCAGCACCTCGTCGACAAATTCGAAACCACGGCTGCCCTTGTGCGTATCCAGGAATCGATTGATTTCCTGTTCTCGCACCAGGTGGCGCAGGCAAAAAAGGGTCGAGCGGCGAACCGGGGCGGGTTTGTGCGCGAAGGCGGGGTATTTGTTAACCAGCACCTGTTCAACATCAATCTGCATGTTCTGTCACCTCTATCAACTGAGATCTACACTATGGCGATCAGGTGACACCGGGGTGACCGCAAGATGACTGCCCTGTTACAGTAGGGGGGCTCTGTCAGCGGCTGGCCGGGCGTGACCGGATGAGTCCGGTTGCGCGAGAGGGCGGCTGCCGACTTGCTCCCGGGCACGTTTCGTGCGTGAATAGCCGCTCTGTACATACCGTGTAAGCCGATGAAATCAGTAGTTTCTGTCAGTCATAGCCTTCCTTTGCCTCGCAAAATTATCCATCTGGACTGCGATTGCTTTTTTGCCGCCGTAGAGATGCTGGCGCATCCCGAGTGGCGTGATGTGCCTCTGGCGGTGGGCGGGGCCGTCGAGCGGCGCGGCGTGATATCAACCTGTAACTATCCCGCACGCACTTTCGGCGTGCATTCGGCCATGTCCAGTGCCCGAGCACTGAAGTTGTGTCCGCAGCTGAAATTGATATCGGGAAATATGGCGCGTTATCGCGAAGTATCAGAGCAGATTTTTGCCATTTATCGGCGTTTCTCTGATCAGATCGAACCGGTTTCTCTGGATGAGGCTTATCTGGACGTAACCGGGAGCCGGTTATGCGATGGTAGTGCGACGCGCATTGCCGAAACGATTCGGCAACAGGTGAGGGACGAAACCGGCATTGTCGTGTCGGCCGGCGTGGCGCAGAACAAATTTCTGGCCAAGGTTGCCAGTGACTGGAATAAGCCGGATGGACTCTGTGTGATCACGCCCGAGCAGCAAGGCGAGTTCGTGGCACAGCTGGATGTGAAAAAGATTCCCGGTGTGGGGCCGCGCACCCAGGAAAAGCTGATGGGGCTGGGGGTCGGGGTATGCAGCGAGCTGCAGTCCTTGCCGCTGATTGAGCTGCAAAACCATTTTGGCCGTTTTGGTGAGCGCTTGTGGCAGTTGTCACGGGGAGAGGATGATCGAGAGGTGCGCACGCACCGTGAGCGCAAGTCGGTCAGTGTCGAGCACACGTTCAGCCAGGACTTGCCGGATTTGGCGGCCTGTCTGGATCAGCTGGAGTCACTGATGGATGATCTGAATACGCGTTATGAGCGCCATCGTGAAGCGCGGCAGATTTTGGGAGCGGTTGTGAAAATCAAGTTCAACAATTTCTCGCAGACGACCGCCGAGTGCCGAGCCGAGCAGCCGCACAAGGGCGTGTTTGCATCGCTGATGGAAGAAGCCTGGCTGCGTGGTGCGCGGCCGGTCCGTTTGCTGGGATTGGGGTATCGGCTGGGGCCTCGGGAGGGGGAAGCGGAAGCCGAGCAGCTTCCGCTGTTCTAAATCAGCCCTTGCGTTCCAGCGGTTGAGCGTCGAACTGAATACCGTCCCAGCCGCAGCGGATGAAGTTGCGGATGTTGCCGTGATCGCTGCCGTCCGGCGTGTTCAGTACATCGCGGTAGAAACGGCCAAAACAGGCCAGGGTTTGAGCCTGGTTCAGCTGCATGAGTCGGCCAAAACCGAAAATTTTACAGGACCCTTCATTCTGGCCTGCATCGTTGCGTAGTTCGTCGTTTGTGAAGGCGCAGGGAGTGTAGTTGAAGTACTCGCTGATGACGGCCTGAGTATCTTCAAAGTCCAGGCTGTCATCCTGGCCGATACGGGCGGCAAACGCTTCCGGTGTCATGGCAATAATCCTCTATTAACATGGGTGCATCGTTCAAGGCGATGCATTATGCCGTGAGTGGCCGCCATTGCACAGGGCGAACCTCCAGCTGGAGCAGGCATCGAATCAGTTCCGTTTGTGTGGCGTGGCAGCCCTGGCGCTGACAGCGGTCAATGACGGCACCACTGATTTCGTCCAGCTCCAGCGGGCGGCCCTTCTCCCGGTCGACCAGCATGGATGTTTTGATGGCGTCAAACTGGCTGATCAGAGCAAACATGTCGTCGATATCCGCTTCGCTCAGGCTCACATCATCTGCGCGGGCGGCGATGGCCGTTTCTTGCATCATTGCGTAGACGGTGCGGCCCAGAACGGGGTCAGCCGTCAGGCTGCGTGTATCCAGACCGGTCAGGGCGCTGAGCGGATTGACGCCATTGCTGAGCGGATTGACGCCATTATTGATAAGCAGCTTTTTCCAGAGCTCATAACGGATGTCGGGTGTAATGCGGGCAGGAATGTGTGCCGCATTGAGGGTCTGGGCCAAAGCCTCCAGAGCAGTATTGGACTCCGCCTGTTGGGGCCAGTGCCCCATGACTATCTGTGCCGGGCCTTTTGCTTCAATGTGCCCGGGGGCAATGATGTGTCCGCCAATTCTGACGGCGAGCCCGCCCAGTGTCCTGGCGTTGCCTAACGCGGCTGCAATCATCGGTTCGTTGTCCACACCGTTCTGCAGGGAGAGAACCGGTGTCTCGGCTCTGTTCAGCCAGTCTGCCGCCAAGGTCAGCCAGTCTGAAGTTGCGCCGGATTTGAGTGCCAGCATGATCAGGTCATACTCGGCGCAGGCATGTTGCTGCATGAGTGGTGTCATGGCTTGGGCATCGACCGCCCGGTTGAAGTGCAAGTCTTCGTGCACGACTTTCAGGCCGTGGCGCTGCATCCTTTCCAGATGAGCGCCCCGTGCAACAAATGTCACTTGATGCCCCGCTTCAAGCAGGCGTGCGCCATAGTAGCAGCCGATACCGCCGGCACCGACAATCAGAAATTTCATCCTTCGTCTCCCTTTAACGGATACTCCGGTTTTACCTCAAAAACCGGCTGGATTAAACCGGATGTAATGGGAATACAGGGCCCCATGGATGCAATGGGTCGTTGTCAGGGGGGCGAAAGGGGGCAGGGAAAGTTGAGTGCTGGACTATAGTGTCAGGACAGCCGTTTTTCTTGTCCGCACGAAAGCCTTGATGCTTCGTGCTGCGAACGCAATCTCGAATATAACTGTGAGTAGCGGGCTGCCGGCCGTAGCCGGCAGCCATCAGGGCGAACCGAGAAGTGGCTCGTTTTACTTGATGCGCATGCCGGGTTGAGCGCCGTTATGGGGCTCCAGAATCCACAGGTCTTCACCGCCCGGACCAGCAGCCAGTACCATGCCTTCAGAAACACCGAACTTCATCTTGCGCGGTGCCAGGTTGGCCACCATGACGGTCAGCTTGCCTTCCAGGTCTTCCGGCTTGTAGGCAGACTTGATGCCGGCGAACACGTTGCGCGTCTCGCCACCCAGGTCCAGAGTCAGACGCAGCAGCTTGTCGGCGCCTTCTACGTGTTCAGCCTTGGCGATCTTGGCAACACGCAGGTCGACCTTGGCAAAGTCTGGGAATTCGATGGTATCGGCCACCGGTTCCTTGCTCAGTTCGGTGGCTTTGGCAGCGGGCTTGGCGGCAGCGATCTGAGGCTGAGCCTGCAGACTCTGTCTGGAGTCTTCGATCAGCGCTTCGATCACTTTTTCATCCACGCGCTGCATCAGCGGCTTGAACTTGTTGATCTGCTGATCCAGCAGCGGCTGTTCGATTGCATCCCAGGCCAGAGTGTCGATATTGAGGAACTCGCACGCTTTCTCGGCCACTTCCGGCAGTACAGGTGCCAGGTAGCTGATAATGACGCGGAACAGGTTGATGCCCATGCTGCAACAGGCCTGCACTTCAGCTTCCTTGCCTTCCTGTTTGGCCAGTACCCAGGGTTCGGCAGTGTCGATGTACTGGTTGGCCTTGTCAGCCAGGTGCATGATTTCGCGCATGGCGCGGCCATATTCACGCTTCTCGTAAGCGTCGGCAATCACGTCTCCCAGGGCAACGGCTTCCTGATACAACTCTGGGTTAGCCAGGGTAGTGTCCAGCTGACCATCAAACTTCTTCTTGATGAAACCGGCGCAGCGGCTGGCGATGTTGACGACCTTGTTGACCAGGTCGGCATTCACGCGCAGGCGGAAGTCGTCCAGGCTCAGGTCGATATCGTCAATGCCTGAGCCCAGCTTGGCGGCGAAGTAGTAACGCAGGTACTCCGGCTGCAGGTGCTTCAGGTAAGTCTCGGCCATGATAAAGGTGCCGCGTGACTTGGACATCTTCTGGCCGTTGACGGTCAGGAAACCGTGGCAGAATACGCCGGTCGGGGTGCGGAAGCCTGCACCCTTCAGTTCGGCCGGCCAGAACAGGGTATGGAAGTAGGCGATATCCTTGCCGATGAAGTGATACAGCTCGGTATCGGAACCTTCTTGCCAGTATTCGTCGAAATCAACGCCGTTCTTGTCGCACCAGTTCTTGAAGCTGGCCATGTAGCCGATCGGTGCGTCCATCCAGACGTAGAAGTACTTGCCCGGAGCGTCCGGGATTTCGAAGCCCCAGTAGGGTGCATCGCGGGAAATATCCCACTCCTGCAGGCCGGATTCGAACCACTCGTTGAGCTTGTGGATCATCTGACTCTGTACGTGTTCATTGACCCAGTTGCGCAGGAATTCCTCGAAATCGCCCAGTTTGAAGAAGAAGTGCTCGGACTCTTTTTCAATCGGCGCCGCGCCGGAGATGGCGGAGTAGGCGTTCTTCAGCTCGGTGGGCTGGTAAGTAGCGCCACAGGCTTCACAAGAATCACCGTACTGGTCCTTGGCGCCGCATTTCGGGCAATCGCCCTTGATGAAGCGGTCCGGCAGGAACATGTTCTTCACCGGATCGTAGGCCTGAGTGATGGTGCGGCGGGTGATATGTCCGGCGTCACGCAGGCGCTCGTAGATCAGTGTCGAGAAGTGACGGTTTTCTTCCGAGTGGGTGGAATAGTAATTGTCGAAGTTGACCATGAAGCCGGCGAAGTCGCGCTGGTGCTCAGCGCTGACCTGGTCGATCAGCTCCTGTGGGCTTTTGCCCATCTGGTTGGCCTTGAGCATAATCGGCGTACCGTGGGCATCGTCGGCACAGACGTAGGTGCAGTCATGACCACGCTGTTTCTGGAAGCGAACCCAGATGTCGGTCTGGATATACTCGACCAGATGGCCCAGATGGATGGGGCCATTGGCATAGGGCAGGGCACTGGTGACAAGAATCTTGCGCTTGCTGTCGGACATCGTTGGCTCTGAGTCGGTTGAAAAATAAAGTGAATCATTCTACGCCGGATTGAACGCCGAATGAAGGCTGCCGGTGCCTGTGCTAAAATCCGCGGCCCTTGATGTCCATTCCCGTTTGATCCCTGTGATCACCAAAGCAAGTATAGAGGTAGCCGATGGCCCTTCCCCGTGTGGAGCCGGAACAGTACGACGCCTTGTTGGCGGCTAAAAAAGCCCGTATCGAAGCGCAGTTTGCCGAGTTTGATCTGCCTGAGGTCGAAATCTTTACATCGCAGCCGGAGCACTATCGTCTGCGCGCCGAGTTTCGTACCTGGCACGAAGGGGATGACCTCTATTACGTCATGTTTGATGGCGACAAGCGTACGCCGGTCAGGCTGGACAGCTGCCCGATGGTGTCTGAGCGTATCCATGACGTGATGTTCAAACTGCTGGATGTGATCCGCCCCGACCCCGTGTTGCGCTTTAAGCTGTTCCAGGTGGATTTTCTCAGCACTCTGTCCGGCGAGCTGCTGGTAAGCCTGCTGTACCATCGCCAACTGGACGATGAATGGGTCGAGCGGGTCAAGCCGCTGCGTGAGCAGTTCAACATCGATATCATCGGTCGTGCACGCAAGCAGAAGATTCTGCTGGATCGCGACTTCGTGGTGGAAGAGCTGAACATCAACGGACGGGCCTACCGCTACCAGCAGACCGAGAACGGCTTCACGCAGCCCAACGGACATGTCTGCGAAAAAATGATCGAGTGGGCGATCGACTCTACTGCCCATGCCGGCGGTGATCTGGTCGAGTTCTACTGCGGTAACGGTAACTTCACTCTGCCGCTGGCGCAGAACTTCCGCCGTGTGGTGGCCACCGAGATCTCCAAGGTGTCGGTACGCTCTGCGGAATGGAATATCCAGGAGAACGGCATCGACAATATCGACGTGTTGCGCATGCCGTCGGAAGATCTGTCACTGATCCTCAAGGGCGAAAAGACCAGCCGCAAAGTGCAGGGGCTGGCGCTGGAGGAATGTGACTTTACTACTGTGCTGGTGGATCCGCCGCGCTGTGGTCTTGATGAGCACACGGTGGCGCAGATCTGCGAATACCCGCACATCCTCTACATCTCCTGTAACCCGGAAACACTGCACGACAATCTCAAGCAGATCAGCAAAACGCACCGGCTGGAGCGGTTTGCGATTTTTGACCAGTTCCCGTACACCGATCACCTGGAGTGCGGTGTCTATCTGACCCGTCGCTGAGCAGGCTGATGATGAAAGGAGGTTCCATGTTGTATTTCTGGCTGTCATTGGCATTTGTCGCCGGCATGATGATGCCGCTGCAGGCAGGGGTGAACAGCACTCTGGCCCTGCATGGCAATGGCGCGGTCTGGGCCTCCGGGATCTCGTTTTTGATCGGCACGCTGACCTTGCTCGGGGTGGTTCTGGCGATGCGTTATGAGGTGCCCTTGCCTGCGCAGTTGAAACAGGCTCCCTGGTGGGCCTGGACCGGCGGCTTCATGGGGGCGCTGTTCGTGGCGACCGGTGCCTTTCTGGCCCCGCGCATCGGTGCTGCCACCATGGTGGCACTGCTGGTTGCCGGACAGTTGATCATGTCCGTGATTCTGGATCATCTGGGATGGGCGACTTTTCCGCAGCATGATATCAATCTCGGCCGCATTCTGGGCGTACTGTGCCTGTTGGTCGGCGTAGTATTGATCCGGATGAACTAACGTTCCGGAAGAGGAAAACGGTGATATAGCTGTACTTCAAACCGCTCGATTTGGAAAAGCTATCAGCCTCACTAAAAAGATCAATTTGAGGTTCTGCTCGGCGCTATCTATACCTGTATACACACACTCATGTGGGCAAACAGCTTTTGTGGCGACGTGCCTGCAACAGCGGGAGATAGCAATGAGCAATCACAACGATAACGCCACGGCCGGCGGAGGCTGCCCGTTCATGCACGGCGCCAAAACCCGTGCTGGGAGCCAGGGCACCGCCAATCAGGATTGGTGGCCAAACCAGCTGAACCTTGGAATTCTGCACCAGAACAGCCGTCGAGCTTCTCCAATGGAGCAAGGGTTCAATTATGCCGAGGCGTTCAAGACCCTTGATCTGGCGGCGGTCAAGCAGGACCTTTATGCGTTGATGACCCTCTCGCAAGACTGGTGGCCGGCGGACTATGGCCATTACGGACCGCTGTTTATCCGCATGGCCTGGCACAGTGCCGGGACCTATCGCATCGGTGACGGACGTGGGGGTGCCGGGACCGGTAATCAACGCTTTGCGCCCGTGAACAGCTGGCCGGATAACGGTAACCTGGACAAGGCACGACGACTGTTGTGGCCGGTCAAGCAAAAATATGGCGACAAGTTGTCCTGGGCCGATTTAATGATATTGGCGGGCAACTGTGCGCTGGAGTCGATGGGGTTCAAAACCTTTGGCTTCGGGGGCGGGCGTGAAGATATCTGGGAGCCGGAAGAGGATATCTACTGGGGCCATGAAACCGATTGGTTGGGTGATCAGCGCTATACGGGTGACCGTGAGTTGGAAAGTCCGCTGGCCGCCGTGCAGATGGGGCTGATCTACGTGAACCCCGAAGGCCCCAATGGCGAGCCGGACCCGCTGGCCTCGGGGCGGGATATACGTGAAACGTTTGCGCGTATGGCGATGAATGACGAGGAAACCGTGGCGCTGGTCGCCGGGGGGCACACGTTTGGCAAGTGCCATGGTGCCGGCAGTGCAACTCACGTGGGGCCTGAACCCGAGGCTGCGCCACTGGAAGCCATGGGACTGGGCTGGCTGAGCAGTCATGGCAGCGGCAAGGGACGTGATGCCATTACCAGCGGAATTGAGGGGGCTTGGACGCCCACACCGACACAGTGGGACAACAGCTATTTCGATACCTTGTTCGGCCATGAATGGGAAAAGGTTAAAAGTCCTGCCGGTGCCTGGCAGTGGCGTCCTGCAGGCGGTGCCGGTGCGGACAGCGTGCCGGACGCCGAGGACCCGACCGTTCGGCACGCCCCCATGATGACCACGGCTGACCTGGCCCTGCGCTTCGACCCTGTTTACGAACCCATCTCACGTCGCTTTCAGCAAGACCCCGCCGCGCTTGCGGATGCCTTTGCGCGGGCCTGGTTCAAACTGACCCACCGTGATATGGGGCCGCGCTCGCGTTATCTGGGACCGGAAGTGCCGGATGAGGCGCTGATTTGGCAGGACCCTGTGCCAGCGGTCGACCATGAACTGGTCAGCGAGCAGGACTGTGCGGCACTCAAGCAAACCTTGTTGAGTAGTGGACTGTCGACCGGCGAACTGGTTTCAACGGCCTGGGCTTCCGCCGCCACCTTCCGAGGCTCGGATATGCGGGGTGGCGCCAACGGCGCACGTATCCGCCTGGCACCGCAAAAGGATTGGGAGGTCAACCAGCCGTTACAGCTGGCGCGAGTCCTGCGTACGTTGGCAGGCATTCAGGATGATTTTAATCGAGCCTGTACGGGTAACAAGCGGATATCGCTGGCCGATCTGATCGTGCTGGGGGGCTGTGCCGCGATTGAACAGGCGGCCGGGAAGGCCGGGGTTGATATCAAGGTACCCTTTATGCCGGGTCGAACCGATGCCGAACAGGCGCAGACGGATGTGGAGTCGTTTGCCGTTCTGGAACCCCGGGCTGACGGCTTTCGCAACTACCAGCAGCAGGACTATGGTCGGCCGGCCGAAGAAATGCTGCTGGACAAGGCGCAGCTGCTGACACTGAGTGCGCCGGAGATGACGGTGCTGATTGGCGGGATGCGTATGCTGGAGACGAATGTGGGGGCGTCATCTCATGGTGTGCTGACCCGGCGTCCGGGGGTTCTGAGCAACGATTTCTTCAAGAATCTGCTCGACATGAATACGGTTTGGACACCGATCTCGGCAGCGGCTGAAGTCTTCGAGGGGCATGATCTCAAAAGCGGCGACCTCAAGTGGACGGCAACTCGGGTTGATCTGGTGTTCGGCTCCAACTCCCGGCTGCGGGCTCTGGCGGAAGTCTATGGCGCCGTTGATGCTCAGCCGCACTTCGTACGGGATTTCGTGGCGGCCTGGAACAAGGTGATGAATGCCGATCGCTTTGATCTGGTATAAATAATGTCTGGGTGAGCGGTGGCGACCGCCCATCCGGGGTGCGAGTCTTAGCCCTTGAACCCTTTGCCGACCACGTACACTTCACGGGAGCGTGCGCGGGAGGCTTCGGGTTTGCGGATCAGAACAGTATCGAAATGCTCGCGGACCTGTTTGACGAACGCTTCATAGCCTTCGCCCTGGAAGGCCTTGGCGACAAAACTGCCCTTGGGCTTGAGAACCTGCTGGGCCATATCCAGTGCCAGTTCAATCAGATAGATGGAGCCGGCCTGGTCGGCAGCGGCAACCCCACTCAGATTGGGAGCCATATCGGAGATGACGACATCTACCGGGCGCTCATCAATCACCGTCATGATTTCGTCGAACACACTCTCTTCGGTAAAGTCACCCTGGATGAAGTCCACATCGGGCAGGGCATCCATGGGCAGAATATCCGATGCGATCACCTTGCCCTTTTCGCCGACCAGTTGCGATGCGATTTGCGACCATCCGCCCGGTGCCGAGCCCAGGTCGATCACCAGCATGCCGGGCCTGATCAGTTTGTCCTTCTCGTTGAGCGCCAGCAGTTTGTAGCTGGCGCGGGAACGGTAGCCGTCCTTTTGTGCCTGTTTGACGAAGGGGTCGCTGACGTGCTCTTTGAGCCAGCGGGCGCTGCTTTTGGAACGGGCCATAGTGTGCAAAAACCATCATTGTGACTGAACAGCCTATTGTACGTGCGGCCATGCCGACACGCCAAGGCCTGCCTGACTTCCTTTGGGGGCAGGTTTATAATGCCGACCTTGGTAACAGGTGGGACAGGCATGAAACTGGATCTGATCAAAAAGCTGCAGCAGAAAAAATATCGTAATGAAACCGGGTACTGCCTGGTTGAAGGTGAGCATCTGGTGCTGGAATTACAGAAAGCCGCCGAGCTGCAGCCGGGGTTGCGTGCCGCCGAGTTATATCTGACAGATCAATACGCGGACTGGTCGACCGACTTCAAAACGCACCCGGTAACCGGCAAGCAGATGAGTGCAATCAGTGCCACCAAAAGCCCGCAAGGAATTGTAGCAGTGGTGCCGATGGCGGCCATGCGTCCCGTATCGACCGGTGCCAGTGAGGTTGCTGTATACCTGCATGAAATTCAGGACCCCGGTAACCTGGGTACGATTTTGCGTACTCTGGCCTGGTTTGGCGGTTACCGCTGCTTGCTGAGCCCCGGCAGTGTTGACCCCTTTAACCCCAAAGTCATTCGCGCCAGTATGGGCGCCATCTTTCACGTACCACTTGAATTGGATGTGGCGCTGGAGTCTCTGGGCGAGCGCTTCGCAAGCATCGGTGCTCTGGATATGCAGGGGGAGGTACTGGAGTCCGCGTCATTCAGAGCATGCGACTGTTATCTGTTTGGCAATGAGGCCCGCGGGGTACCCCGTGAACGATTGGCATCGCTGAATGCGCAGGCCTTTACCATACCCGGGACCGGGCTGATCGAGTCCCTGAATCTGGGGACGGCTGTTGGCCTCTGTGTCTATGAGCGCCAGCGCTGACCCGGACGAATTCAAACAGCCGGCCATTCGCCATCTGGCATGGCTGTGCCGCGCCCCTCAGTTGTATCGCGGGGCACCGACCTTTGTCCCACGGGACTGGCTGCCGCCGGATTATCGGCAGCAGCTGCACCACTGGGATCATGCCCCCGAAACCTTGCCTGAGCTGCTGCAGGGGGCGCCTGCCCGCCGTCTGGGGCATTATTTTGAGCAGTTGTATGCCTGCCTGTTGAGCGACCTGCTGGGCTGGCCGCTGCTGGCTCGGAACCTCCCGATACGTGACAGTTGCCGTACGCTGGGTGAACTGGACTTTCTGGTGCGCAATCTGCGCCTGAATCGCGTGGAACATCATGAAATCGCGGTCAAGTTTTATCTGGGACACCGGTCGGCCGAGTCCGGCCTGGTGCGCTGGTACGGTCCCGACAGCCGAGATCGGCTGGATATTAAAACCGAACGGCTGCTGACCCATCAGACTCGGCTGACAGCCTTGCCCGACACTCGAGCCGCCATGCGAGCGCTTGGTATTCAGACACCTCCAGTGCCTTTCCTGTACATGCCCGGATATCTGTTCCAGCCCCTGCGTGAGGACCTGCCTGTACCCGAACAGGTCGATTCTGACTATGCCAGCGGGCGCTGGTGCTACCCCCATGAAGTCGACAGCCTGGAGCCTGAGGGGTGGGTGTCCTTGCACAAACCTCACTGGCTGGGGCCTTGGTGCCAGACTGTAGCGCCTGAAACCGGTCGGTTGCAGCAGGCAGCTGCCGAAGTGGCAAGCACGGGACGCGCCTGCCTGCTGGGGCGGCTGGTCCGAGGCATAACGGGGTGGGTGGAAACAGAGCGTCTCTTTATTGTATCGAACGATTGGCCGACAACGCCTTCAAAGGACTCTCGGGGCAGGGTGAAGTCAGCCGCCTTGATCGAACAGTCACAGTAGGCGTCTATAGTGTACTTGACGGTGCCGTTGCGGCGTTTTGGCGCCAGGTCTGATCGATAGTCGCTGCGAACTGACCAGAGGTGCCTGGCCGAGATGCCGGCCGGGGTTGAGAAAATGAATTAATAGAACTGCGGTCTAATTTACATTCATACATGTATGCATGTAAGATCGCGGTTTGCCTTTCAATCATCGGGATTATTGTGATGAAGACACTAGTTACCCAAGGGCGAGTTCTCTTCCTGAGCTGTATGGCGCTGATGCTGACCGCATGTGGCGATGAGGCCGATCAGGCTGCTGCGGGAGGCGCGCGTCCATTACCGCCGGTTATGACCGATGTGTCCCGTATCGAGCGCCAGGATATCGCGCTGAACAAAACCTACTCGTCGTTGCTGCGCAGTGACAACGAGGTCACGCTGGTTGCCCGTGTGACCGGCACGCTGGAAGCGCGCCAGTTCGAGCAGGGCGATCAGGTCACCAAGGGGCAGGTGCTGTACACCATAGAACCTGAACAGTATCAGGCACAAGTCAAGCAGCGTGAAGCCGACTTGCAGAGTGCCCGAGCCGAACTGGCGCGTGCCGGTCGTGATGCTGCCCGTTACGAGCAGCTGCTCAAGCGCAGCTCGGTCAGCCGTCAGCAATACGATCAGGCACTGGCCGAACAGCAGGTTGCACGTGCTCGAGTAGCTCAAGTAGATGCCGCTCTGTCCAGTGCACGTATCGATCTGGGCTATACCCAGGTTGAAGCGCCTGTTGATGGCCGCATCGGTCTAAGCCAGGTTAATGTGGGTAATCTGGTGAGTCCCGGTACTGAGCTGGTGACGATTACGCCGCTTGACCCGCTGGAAGTGCGTTTCCAGATGCCACAGAAAGATGCGCTGGAGCTGCGTGATCAGTTGGCCCAGGATGATATCAATCAGATTCACGCCACGCTGGAAGTGATGGGCCGTGAAGGGGTGCCGGCAACACAGCTGAAAGGCGGACTCGACTTCCTGGGTGTACGTGTTGATACACGCACCAGCACCGTGCAGGCATCGGCCAGCTTTGCCAACCCTGATGCCAAGGTTCTGCCGGGACAGTTTGCCCGTGTCAGCATCGAAGGCCTGAAGCGCTACGATGTGCTGGCGGTGCCGGAAGTCGCGATTACCCAGGGGCTGATGGGGCCTCAGGTATTTGTGGTGGATGAGGAAGGCAAAGCTCGCGCTCGCACTGTCGAGCTGGGTGAAGTCGCCGGTGAACTGCAGATTATTTTGAGTGGCCTTGAAGGCGGTGAGACCGTTGTCAGCGGCGACCCATCAGGTATCAAACCGGGTACGCCGATCAAGCCCAGGACTGAAGCGACTGCGACCGAGCAGGGTAATGACGCATGAATTTCGCCAACTTTTTCATTAAGCGACCGATATTCGCCACGGTGCTGGCGATTATCCTGACCTTGATCGGGGTCGTCAGCCTGCGCGTGTTGCCGATTGAGCAGTACCCGAGCGTGGTGCCGCCCAGTGTCTCCGTGCAGGCAACCTTTCCGGGTGCCAACGCCGAAACGGTCGCTCAGACCGTAGCCGCGCCGTTGGCCGAGGCGATCAACGGGGTCGAAGACATGATTTACATGACTTCGACCAGCGCCGATAACGGTCTGATGTCTATGGAGGTGTCATTCAATATCGGCACCGATGGCGACATGAACACCGTTAACGTCAACAACCGGGTGCAGAGTGCCCTGTCGCAGCTGCCGGACTCGGTACGGGCACAGGGTGTGAAAGTGGAGCAGCGTTCCAACTCGATCCTGATGCTGCTGGCGCTGATATCACCGGAAGGTGATTACGACAACGTCTACATGCAGAACTACGCGACCCTGAATATTCTGGACGAACTGCGCCAGATTCCAGGGGTGGGTGCGGCTGAAGTGCTGGGTGGCGGTGAGTTCGCCATGCGTGTCTGGATGGATCCGGAAAAGCTGGCCCAGTATGATCTGACGCCGACCGAGGTGGCACGTGCCATTCGGGCACAGAACACCGAAGTGCCGGCGGGTAACCTGGCGGGCACGCCGCAGGGTGAGCCGCGTGCCTACACCTATACCGTAAATGCCGGCGGGCGTCTGTCCACGGCGGACGACTTCCGTAGTATCTATCTGCGCACCAATCCGGATGGCTCTGCACTGCTGCTGAGAGATGTGGCGCGTGTAGAACTGGGTGCTTCCTTCTATGGCGTTGAAGCACGTTTGGACAGTGCCACCATGGCACCCATCGTGATCAACCAGCAGCCGGGTGCCAATGCTCTGGCCACCGCAGACGCGGTGAAGGCAAAAATCGATGAATTGTCCGAGCGTTTCCCGCCGGGACTGGAGTACGAAGTCCCGTATGATACGACGCTGTTCATCACGGCTTCCGTGGACACGGTGATCGCGACTTTCATTGAAGCCTTCCTGATCGTGGGCGTGATTCTGTACGTGTTCTTGCAGAACTGGCGCTTCACCGTCATTGCCATGTCCGTGGTCCCCGTTTCTGTAGTGGCGACCTTCGCCGGCTTTTACATGTTCGACTTCTCGTTGAACCTGCTGACGCTGTTCGCGCTGGTACTTTCCATCGGTATTGTGGTGGATGACGCCATACTGGTGGTGGAAAACGTTGAGCGTGTACTGGCTGAAGATGACAGTCTCAGTGTGCGCGAAGCGACCGTCATCGCGATGAAAGAAGTCGGCGGACCGGTTATCGCCACGTCGTTTATCATGGCGGCGGTGTTCGTGCCGGTTGCCTTCCTTGGCGGCTTTACCGGCCAGATCTATCAGCAGTTCGCCTTGACCGTAGCCATTTCCGTTGCCTTCTCGGCATTGATGGCCTTGACGTTTACACCGGCCATGTCGGCGGTATTCATCAAGCATCACAAGCCCGGCGAGCACGAAGGTGCGTTCATGCGTGCGTTCCATGCACCGCTGCGCTGGTTTGATCGCGGTTTCGGTGCGATAACGGCTTTCTATACATGGCTGGTGGATGTTCTGGTACGTCGCTGGGCACTGGCGCTGCTGCTGACAGCCGGGTTCTGCTACGGCTCCTGGTGGATGTTTGCCAATACGCCGACCACACTGGTACCGCAGACCGACCAGGGTATCGTATTGGTCAGTGTACAACTGCCGGATGCGGCTTCACTGCATCGAACCAACGATTACATGGATGCGGTCAGCAAGCAGATTCAGGATATCCCGGGGGTTGCCCACGTAGCGGCTGTTGCCGGTTACGATGTGCTGACCAGTGCGGTTAACAGCGCACGTGGTGTTATGTTCGTGAGCCTGCGTCCCTGGGAAGAGCGTGATCTCAAGGTGGATCAGTTGATTGGTCAGATCATGCAGATTGGGGCCATGACGCCGGGTGGTAGCGCGATGGCATTTAACATGCCGCCGATCATGGGCTTGTCGACAACCGGTGGCTTTACCGGCTACCTGCAGTCCTATGCCGGTGCTTCTCCGGAGGAACTGTACCAGGCATCGGTCAAGGTGATGCAGGCTGCCGCCCAGCATCCGGCCCTGAACCAGGTGTTTACAACCTTTAACGTGAATGTGCCGTCCTACCGTGCCGATATCGACCGTCAGAAGGCGTTGAGCTATGGCGTGGCACTGGAAGACCTGAACGCAACCCTGTCCAACACGCTGGGTAACGGATTTGTGAACTACTTCAGTTACCAGAACCGTAACTTCCAGGTGTTTCTGCAGAACGAAGACGAATACCGCAAGCAGCCGGATGATTTGAACAACATCTTCGTGCGCAGTGGCAACAATGGCGAACGCATTCCGATGTCGGAGCTGGTGACGCTGGAGCGTCAGTTGGCACCGGCCGTAGTATCACGCTTTGGCGTCTATCTGGGTGCCCAGTTCCAGGGGGGTCCGGCACCGGGTTACAGTTCTGGTCAGGCTATTGCCGCTATGAACGAAGTGGTCAAGGAAACTCTGGGTGATAACTGGGGCATGGGTTGGACGGGTACGGCTTATCAGGAAACCACTGTCGGCAACACGGCGTCTCTGGCGGTGGGCTTCGGCATCCTGATGATGTTCCTGATCCTGGCGGCTCAGTATGAAAGCTGGTCACTGCCGCTGGCGGTTCTGACAGCGACACCCTTTGCGTTCTTTGGTGCCGTTGGCGGCATCATGATGCGCAGCCTCGAAGTGAGTGTGTATGTCGAAATCGGGGTGCTGGTGGTGGTCGGTCTGGCGGCCAAGAACGCGATTCTGATCGTCGAGTTTGCCGAGCTTCAGCGTCGCGAACTGGGCAAGACGATTCGTGAAGCGGCCGTGACGGCAGCCGAGTTGCGTTTCCGCCCGATCGTGATGACATCGTTGGCCTTCATCCTGGGTACCTTGCCGCTGGCGCTGGCGACCGGTGCCAGTGACACCAGCAGCCACCATATCGGGACGGCGGTATCCGTCGGCATGGCGTCGGTAGCGATTATCGGTAGCTGCTTCGTGCCGACTTTCTATGCCATGATCGCGTCGGTATCCGAATGGCTGAGCCATAAGCGAGGCGTGAAAGAAGCGCACTGATACTGACGATTCCAACTGCGTTGCAACGAACAAAGGGCCGGTTTTTCAACCGGCCCTTTTTGCGTGTGTCGGGCCGGAATCTGTAATACGTGATGGGTACAGCTGGGTGGCGGGTGGGCTTGTTGAAGGGAAAGCGAAAATGAAGAAGGGCAGGACCTGGGGAGGTCAGGATGGGCGCAGGAGGTTCAGCAGATTTTCAACCATGGTGGTGCCACGTGCCTTGATCGAGTACAGGTCAGGGTGACGGAGCCAAGCATAAAACAGGCCTGACAGGGTAGCATGGAACAGGTCGGTAGCCGCTTCCGCACTCAATCCTGACAGTTGCTGACGTTCTTCCGCCAGCTGGAAGTAGCGCAGCAGAACAGCGTGAGTATCGCCGGAAATTTCTTCCTGCATCGCCTGGGGGTCGATATCGCTGAAGAACTCGCAGCGGTACATCATGATAAAATGTACGCGCTTGTTACGTGGCTGCTCCAGGCGGGCGAACCCATGTATGCAGGCGCGGCGAATCGCTTCCAGGGGGCAGCGCTCGACCACGTCGTCATCGACTTCATCAAACAGGTTCTGGAAGGGCATGTGAATGCGCTCCAGCATGGCGCGGAACAGGTCGGCCTTGTTCTTGAAGTGCCAGTATACTGCACCACGTGTCATGCCTGCATGGCGTGCAATCTGCTCCAGGGAGGTACGGGCAACACCGTGCTCCATGAACATGTCTTCGGCTGCATCGATCAGCGCTTCGCGTGTGGCGGCAGCCTCAGCCTTGGTGCGTCTTGCCATTCCTTCTCAACCCTGTGAAAACCGGTACAAATAACAGGGTTAGTGTATCCCATTGGTGCGGGAAAAAACATCTATACATATTTGTTTGTATGTATAGGAATGGAATGTTGTCTTTACATAAGTTGACATTGTTTAACCCTTGTTTAAGCAAGAGAAGAGTAAGCTGGGAGGTGTCTTACCGATAGAAGGCCGATTCAGGCTAAGGATGGTTGCAACATGAGAGCGTATCTTCTGCAGGTGCATCGCTGGCTGGCGCTGCTGCTGACCCCTGTTTTTCTTCTAATTACCCTGACCGGCATGGTGCTGGCCTTTAAACCCATCATGGCGGACCTGTCTGCACCGCCGTATGCGGGAGCGGTTGATACCGCTCGACTGACATCCATGCTGGAGAGGGTTCCCTCGGCAGAGTCGATCACGGCATTGGAGCGCAGTAGTGTGTCAGGGCAATGGATTGTTCCCGGGGTGGGTGAGTATCGTGTAGGAGATGCAGTCAGAGTCGGAGATGTGCCGGTTGATGCGAGTGCGGACTTTTTTGCCTGGGTCAAGGACCTGCACAAGCGCCTGCTGCTGGATATGGGGTGGCTGGTGGAGTGGGTAACCTACGCCATGGTCGCCATCATGGTGGTCGGGGTGCTGTTGGGGTGGCCGAAATTCAGTCGCTCGTTGATTGGCTGGCACCAGTGGCTGGGTGCCTGGCTGCTGCCGGTAGCCATTATGTTGCCGTTGACGGGGGTCTTGATGTCGCTGCATATCGGCAGGCCCGATCTGGGGCTGCAAAAGGGCGTGGGTGCAACACCGCTGGTGCAGGGGATTCAGCAGGCAGCCGACCGTCATGACATCTCGGCCATGACCAGTGCACGTCGCTTCAAGTCGGGTTCGGTGCTGATTCAAACACCGGACCAGGCATGGGTGGTCAGCGGGACGCAGGTAACGCCGGTGGACTTGGCATCCAACCTGCCGAAGCAGTTGCATGAAGGCCTTTGGGCCGGTTGGGTATCCGGTGTGTTCAATATCCTGACGGGAGGCCTGGTTGCCGGGCTGACACTGACGGGTGGGTTGAGTTGGTTGCGCCGCCAGCGTGCCGCCGGAGCCCGCCAGACTCAGGCCGATGCGCAGGTGCTGGTGGTATTTGCCAGTCAAACCGGTACCGGGCAAGGGCTCGCCGCCGCGACCGCCGCAGCCCTGCAGCGTGCCGGAATAGCGGCGGATCAGGGCGCTATTACGGCGTTTGGCCCGGCCGATTGGCAGCGCTATCGACAGGTGTTGGTCATTGCCTCGACAACCGGTGAGGGTGAATTGCCCGATATGGCGCGCAGCTGGGTGAAGCATCTGAAAACGGCGGCTCTGAAGGGGGCCGGCTTCAGCCTGCTGGCGTTGGGGGATCGTCGCTATGTCAACTTCTGTGCCGGTGGCTGCCAGTTGCGTCAGGCCCTGCTGGAAGCCGGGGCTGTGGAGCAGCTGCCCATGCATGAAGTTGATGGTGACCCGGCTGCGGACTGGAATCAGTGGCTGCAAAAACTGTCCGAGCACCACGGCTGGACATTAGCGGCCGAGCGCTTGACGGTACAGCGGCAGAGGTGCCAGGCACGGTTGGTCGAGCGTGTACGACTGGACTTGCCCATGGATGAGCACAGCCCGCAAAGCTACAGCCTGATTCTGGAAGTACCGGAATCGACAACCTTTGCGCCGGGTGATCTGTTTCAGTTTCAGCCGAGGGCCGGTGCCGAGCCGAGAACCTATTCGGTCGGTTCGGCAGCGGATGTGAGTCCGGGTCGTGTTCGACTGACGGTGGGCCTGCTGAAATATACGGATGACCAAGGGGATGAAGTACTGGGGCTGGGCAGTGGCGAACTCTGCCTGCGCTGGCCGCTGGGAGAAACACGGGAGGTGGAACTGGTTGCACACCCGGGTTTCAACCCGCCGGCCAACACTCGGCAACCACTGATCATGGTGGCCACCGGGTGTGGCATAGCGCCCTTTATCGGCTTCCTTGAAACTCGTGAAGCCGCCGGTGATACGGGGCCTGTCTGGTTACTGTTCGGCAACCGCTATCATGAAGGCGATTACCTGTATCGTGAACAAATACAGTCGCTGGCCGAGCGGCAGGTCATCACGGATCTGGATACGGTGTTTTCCAGGGATGGGGGTACTCAGCGATACATCACGGAACGTCTGGAACAGGAAGGTGACAAGCTGCTGGACTGGATGGCACAGGGAGCAGTGCTGTACATCTGTGGTCGTGCATCCACCCTGGGCAAGGGGATTGATCGCCTGTTGCTGAACCTGTTGCAGAAAAGGGGAAAAAGCCTGGATGAGGCGCAGGCTGAACTGGTGCGCTGGGCGGATCAGGGCATGATGCGTCGGGATCTGTTCGACTAAAATCGGCAAACATCGGGGCGTTGGTTCGCTCCGATGTTTGCATTTGGTCAAATATCCTTCACAAATCGATGCCGGACAGCAGCATTTTCGGCGTCAGATCTCTAGAATAGTCCGTCAAACGGATTTGAACGTGATCACACAGCCATGTCTCGATATGTATTCTCCCTTGTTCTGGCCGGGCTTCTTGTATCGGCTACCCAGGCCGAAGCGGGCGTTCGCCGCATTGAGCATCCTGACGGCCGGGTCGAGTACACCAATATTGCACCTGCGCAGAAAGCTCGGGTGGTCAATACGTATTACAAATACCGTACAGGGAGCGGTACCCTGTCGTTCAGTGATACAAAACCCAAAGGCGTCAAATACGAAGAGATTCGCTTTGACTGCTTCGCCTGCAAGGTCCACTCGGGCGTGAACTGGGAAACGACCCCTCTGTTTCAGGAGCGCTACCAACAGGCTATCGACCGTATCGCCGCCAATCACGGGGTGGATAAATCACTGGTACGGGCGGTCATTCATGCCGAATCGGCGTTCAATCCTCAGGCCAGGTCTCGCGTGGGAGCACAGGGGCTGATGCAGCTGATGCCGCAGACAGCAGCCGAGCTGGGAGTCGGTAATGCATTTGACCCTGAACAGAATATCGATGGGGGAGTGCGTTATCTGGCGATGTTGCTGGATCGCTATAATAAGGATGTGCGTCTGGCCACGGCGGCCTACAATGCAGGACCTGGAGCTGTTGCCAAGTATGATGGCGTACCGCCCTATGCGGAAACCCAGGCTTATGTGAAGCGGATCGCGATTTTGCAACGGCGTTATCAGGCGCTGGACTAAAAACGTCCGGCGGGGTCGCCGGACGTTTGGTGTGAAAAGGCGTATTCAGGCGCTGATCAAATCAGGTCCTTACCCGCCTTGCGAGCCTTGTTAATGTCCCGGATGACAGCCCGGCAGATCACCGTCAGCACACCCAGTGTCAAAGCAGGCCAAATCAGAATATAGGCGGCATATGCCCAGGTGCTTGTCATTTCGCTCCCTCCGGAATCAGGGCAGAGTCGTCTGCCGGTTCTGCGTCATCATAATTGCCGACCCGCTGCTTGATCAGATCGAAATCGAAGCGCTCCTGGCTGAACAGCGTGATCAGCGTACATACAATGGCGCTGGCGCCATAAGCGGTCAGTGATGCGACCAGCACCATGTAGTCGCGCAGGAAACCGGTGGCGAACAGGAGCATGACGACCAGTGTCAGCGCACCGGCGATCAGG
This sequence comes from Marinobacterium marinum, assembly GCF_013868415.1. Taxonomy (GTDB): domain Bacteria; phylum Pseudomonadota; class Gammaproteobacteria; order Pseudomonadales; family Balneatricaceae; genus Marinobacterium; species Marinobacterium marinum. The sequence continues at coordinate 49,258 of NZ_JACEMT010000040.1, forward strand.
CCGGTGATACGGCCGAAGAAACCGAAGGCCATCAGCCCGATGACGACAGCACCGCCGACCGAGGCCAGTAGCTCGAAGATCAGCACGGTGATACCGGTCATCTCCAGCAGCTCAAATCGAGCAATGCAGAACAGAGCCATGGCGACGACAACCGACCAGGTGAACGCCGCATTGGTGACGCGATCCCAGTAACAGCTGACAATGACCGGGAACACGATGGCTCCCCAAAGGGCTCCGACAAACACCAGCATTACCAGAATATCCAGCGAGAAGCTGGCAAATACCAGTCCTGCTGCCGTGGCAACAATCATGGTGATGCGTCCGACCAGCAGCATGGTGGTCGGGTTGGGGTTGTCTCGGGCGATATTCTTGCCATAGACATCAGCCATCATGATGGTTGACAGGGCCGACAGGTCCGAGTCCGCCGTGGATGACAGCGAGCCGATCACCAGAATAAAAAACAGAGCCACAAACACTGGTGACAGGTAGGTTGATACCATCTGCGGAATCAGGTTATTGAGGTTGCCGTTGATCGGTTCGATGCCCACCGACAGGGCGATCAGACCAATCATGCCGAGACCGATCACGATGGCCCCATATCCCAGAGTAGCGGTGACAAAAGTTGATTTGATGTTGTCTTCACGAACGGCAAACAGACGCTGAGAAATAGTCTGGTTACCGATGGCATAGGCCAGTACCGCCACAAAGAAAGGTGCGCCTTGGTTGAGAATGGCGTCCATCGAAAAGAGGTCGGCCTGTTCCCGGGTCATCCGGCTCAGGCCTGCAACCATGATTTCAGGGCCGCCGGCTGCAAATAAAACCGCCGGAATGATAATGATCGCGATCGCCATCAGAGCGACCAGTTGAGCAAAGTCGGTAAAGACCGAAGCCCTGAACCCGGAGGTCAGGGTATAGGCGAGGACACCGACGCCCGCCACAATGACGCCGGTTTGAAACGACAGGGGCGACAGGACCGACACCAGTGCACCGGCTGCAGTAAAGTTAACCATCAGGCTGATAATGCTGCCCAGAATGTTGGACCCGGCCAGGATCAACTGGCTGGATGTGCCGTGGCGGGCGTGTATCAGCTCCCCCAGGGTGTGGCCGTTCGGGGCCAGTTGGCGGAAACGGCGGCCAAAGGGGTAGATGAACAGAATCATCAGGGCGCCCCAAAGGCCGTAGTGAATCGGGCCGGAGACCCCGTAGGTGTAACCGGAAGTGGCAGCGGCATAAAAGGAGGCCGCCCAGATCCAGGTGGCCGTCATGCTGGCAGCCCCCATGCCGAAGCCGACATGATGGCCGGCCACCATAAAACCGGTGGTATCTTCTTTTTCTTTGCGGATTAAAAGGGTTAGCAGGTAGGTACCGCCATAGAAGGCGGCCAGCAGCAACAATACGGTGGTTGCTGAAAATTGAGTAAATTCGATCTCGTTCAAATCGTGACCTCTATTCGAAACGATAGATATCCACCAGCAGGCCGACACCTGGATGTCAGTCGTGCAATCGGAGGAGTGAGGAAGCCCATACCGCCTGTACAGACGGGTACTGCATTGGCGCAGTTGAGACAGGCCGTTACCCAGTGGTCAGACTTGCTAAGGGAAACTCAGGTGAGGCAAAAGCTCGGTCAGTTGTTTTAATGTCATGGCTGTGTTGGTCCTTTTAACCAGAAATCAGGTGGGCCATCGAGATTGGCCTGTCTGCTTGGAGCAGCTTCTGTTATGCGGCCAAATACCGAAAAAAAGGCCCGAAAATCACGGGTTAATCACCTGACATGGCAGGTGGGGGAGGCCAAGACCATACGCAATTAAAAACGGCGCGTCCAGTTTGTGACCAGCAGGTTACAATGCGGTGCGAGTCCCCGGAGTGGTTGAGAACATCGACACGGCACTCTATAGTGCGTGACGCCCGAGAGGGGCTGCGACGCCCTGAATACAGCTATCCACCAGGAAGAGTCACCATGCCTGACCAGCCATCTCTGTTTGATTCCTCGCCGTGCCCGGATGAGGCTGCCGAGCCGGATAAAGCGCGCGGCCGAGGGCGTTTGCGGGTACTGCACAGCTCGGACTGGCACCTGGGACGTCTGTTGTATGGGCAGCGCCGTTATGACGAGTTTGAAGCTTTCCTTGACTGGATGCTGGCGCAGATTCACGAGCAGCGAATCGATGTGCTGCTGATCGCCGGTGATCTGTTTGATACCACCACCCCGAGTAACCGGGCACAGGGGTTGTATTACCGTTTCCTCAATGGTGTTGCGCAGTCTCCTTGTCGGCATGTGGTCATTATCGGTGGCAATCACGACTCGCCCAGCTTCCTGAATGCGCCGGCTCAGCTGCTGAAAGCACTGGATGTGCATGTCGTGGGATCTGCCTGTGCAGACCCGACCGATGAAGTGGTTGTGTTGCAGGACGCTGCCGGGCAACCGGAAGCGATTGTCTGCGCGGTGCCCTATCTGCGTGACCGGGATATCCGGCAGGTCGAGGCGGGTGAAAGCCTGGAGGACAAGGACCGTAAGCGTGTAGCCGGTATCCGTGAGCACTACGCCGAAGTCTGTCGGGCGGCCGAGCGCATGCGGGCAGGTCGGGATCTGCCCCTGGTCGGGATGGGGCACCTGTTTGCTGCTGGAGGCAAAACCCAGGATGGTGACGGTGTGCGCGACCTGTACGTCGGTTCTCTGGCCATGGTGGGGGCGGATGCCTTTCCAGAATCGCTGGACTATGTAGCGCTGGGACACCTGCATGTCCCTCAGACCGTAGCGGGGCGGGAACATATCCGATACAGCGGTTCGCCGTTACCCATGGGGTTTGGGGAAGCCAGGCAGCAAAAGAGCGTGTGCTTAATCGAGTTTCAGGGACGAGACGCGGATGTGCAGTTGTTGCCGGTTCCCTGTTTTCAGCGGCTGGAGCGTCTCAAGGGAGGGCAGGCCGACTTGATGGCCGAGCTGGAGCGTCTGGTGGCGGAAGACGAGCCCATCTGGCTGGAAATAATCTACGAGGGAGAGCAGATCGCGGCTGATTTGCGCCAGTGGCTGGAGCAGCAAGTTGAAGAAACCCGGTTGACCTTGCTGCGGGTGCGCAATAATCGAGTGGTTGAACGCGCCCTGTCGCGTGCAGATGCAACCGAGACACTGGACGATCTGCAGCCTCACGAGGTATTTGAACGGGCACTGGTGGCGCACCAGGTCCCGGATGAGCAACAGGCTGAACTGAAACAGCTGTTCAGTCGCCTGTTGCAGCAGATGGACGAGCAGGACCACCGTGCCGAATAGCCTCAGGGCAGCTCGATACCGGCCTTGATCAGTCTCTGGCGGCTGCGGCGTTCACGCTGGAACAGGTACAGCCCGGACCCCAGAATGATGGCAGTACCCAGCCAGGTGAGTGCGTCGGGGTAGTCGCCAAACAGGATATAGCCCAGGGCGGTCGCACTGATGATCTCCAGATATTGAAAAGGTGCCAGCAGACTGGCCGGTGCCCGCTTGAAAGCCGCATTGATCAGCCCGAACGCCAGGGCCGACAGGACACCCATCAGTAACAACAGGGGCCATTGAGCGATGATGTTGGGACGCCATTCAAGCTGAGCAATGCCGAGCGGGTCGCCGAACAGCATGGCCAAAGCCAGCAACAGGCAGGCAAACACACCGCTCCAGAACTGTGATGCCAGCCCGGTGATCTTGCCGGATAAATGTCGCAATGTGGCCATGTGGGCGGCATAGAAGGTTGCGGCCAGCAGCGGCAGTACGGTAACCCAGCCATAGGCTTCCCAGTTGGGGCGAATGACGATCAAAGCTCCCAGCAGGCCGACAAACACTGCGCCATATTGATGGCGACCCACCCGTTCTCCCAGAAACCAGGCTGACATCAGCAACAGTATCAATGGCTCGACGAAGAAAATGGCGATGTTGTTGGCCAGCGGCAAGTAAGTCAGGCCCCAGAACAGAAAGGTAACCGCCGCAGCGATCCAGAGGCCCGACAGCATGAGCTGCCCCAGCACCGGGCGGATGGCCAGCCCGGTGCTGTCGCGCATCATGAACCCTGCCAGCAGCAGAGTCTGCATGGCAAAGCGCAAGCAGCCTATTTGTGCCGGTGACAGCGCCGGCGCCAACAGTTTGGCGATGGCATCCATGCCCGGAATCAGTAACATGGCCAGGGTAATGATGCCCATGCTTTTTTCAGTGGGCGACAAAGCGTGGGTGTGTTGACGCAGCCGTTGCAGCATACTTCCTCGCGGATAACGATCAGAAAACCGAATATAGTAACACCAACCGACTGCAATCAAACGGGCCCTCATGCGTATACTCCAGATCCGCTTCAAGAACCTGAATTCTCTGGCCGGAGAATGGCACATCGACCTGACCGATCCGGCCTATGCCGCCGACGGTATTTTTGCCATTACCGGCCCGACCGGGGCCGGTAAGTCGACCCTGCTGGATGCCATTTGTCTGGCGTTGTATGGCCGTACGCCCAGGCAAAATCGGGTCAATGCCAGCCTGAATGAGGTCATGTCGCGTCAGACGGGCGAATGTTTTGCCGAGGTGATCTTCGAAACCGCACAGGGGCGCTGGTGCAGTCACTGGAGTCAGCATCGCAGCCGTAAAAAAGCCGATGGGGCACTGCAGCCTCCCAAACATGAAATATCGGATGCGAGCAACGGCAAGGTGCTGGGCACCCGGCTCAAGGATGTGGCCGACACCATCGAACGGTTGACCGGCATGGACTTTGATCGTTTTACCCGTTCCATGCTGCTGGCCCAGGGTGGTTTTGCCGCTTTCCTTCAGGCGGACCCGGATGAGCGGGCACCGCTTCTGGAGCAGATTACCGGCACATCCATCTACTCGGATATCTCCATTGCCGTGCATCAGCGCCGTGGCGAGGAAAAGCAGAAGCTGGAGCACCTGAAAGCGGCCCAGTCCGGACTGCAGTTGCTTGATGAAGAGGAAGAAGCCACGTTGAGCCGCGAGTTGGCCAGCGTTGACGAGCAGGTGCAGCAGCAGCAGCGGCAGGTCGAGTATCAGCAGGGACTGCTCCACTGGCGTCAGCAACTGGACAAGGAAAGTGAACAGTTGAAGCGGTTGCAGCAGGATCAGCAGCAACTGGAAGGTGAACAGCAGGCTTTTGCCCCCCGGCAGCAGGCGCTGGAACAGGCACAGAAAGCGGAAGCCTTGCGCCCGGAATATGCGCCGCTATGCCAGCGCAGACGTGATCTGGAGGTCGCCAAATCTGACGTGGCGCGCCTGCAGAGCGAGTTGCCACAACTGAAGCAGGCACATCGTCAGACCAGCCTGCAGCTGAGTCAGGCGCAGCAGCATCAGCTGCAGGCCATTACCGAATATGAGCACCAGCAACCCTTGCTCGGGCAGCTGCGTGAGCAGGACTATGGCATCAGCCTTAAACACGGTGAACTGCAGCGACTCAAGGCCAGCCTGCCAGCCGAATTACGGCAGGGCCCGGCGCCGGACCCTGCCGTATTGCAGGCTGCGATGCGGACAACGGAGCTGGCACTGAGTGAAGCGTTGAGCGAGGGCAACCGGGCCGAGCTGAAGCAGCAGCAAGAGCAGGTGCGCCAAAGAGGGGAGTGTTTGGGCGAGCTGCGCGGGCTGGTCCGCCAGTCGAATGAGCTGCGACTGGAGCACCGAGCGCTGACCGAAGCGCGGGCCGAGCTGGAGCGACAACAGGGTCCGCTGCAGGATCAGGCCGAGCAATCGGGTAAGCAGATTGAAGCGCTGCAGCGTGAGCAAAAAGACCTGCAGACACTGCAGCGGCTGGCAGAGCGCATTGCTGATCTGGAGCAGCAGCGCCATGAACTGGAGCCCGGCAAGCCTTGCCCGTTGTGCGGCTCCGAGCAACACCCCTGGCGTAGCGAGCATCCCCCTGAACTCAGCGAGGAACGAGCACGCTTGCAGCGGGTTGAGCAGCAGTTGCATGAGCTGCTGGCCAGCGGGCGGCAGTTGGATATTCGGCTGGCGGAATTGACCACACAAGTACGCAGTCAGCAGCAGCATGAGCGGGTCCTCCAGAACAAGTTGGAGGCTTTGCAGGGCCCGATTAGCCAGTGTCTGGAGCTGTTGGGCTGGCTCCAGTGCCCAGACGCGGAGGCACTGGAGCAGGCTTACCGAGAAACCGGGGAGCAGTGGAAGCAACTGAAACAGCGGCTGGATCAAATTGACCTGCTGGAATCCGAACAGAAACAGCAACAGTTGGAGCACCAGCGTCAGCAGCAGCGTGCGGCGGTCGATGCCAGTGAGGCCGAGCTGGCGGGGCTACAGCAGCAGCGCATGCAGTTGTCGCCTGAACCGGATACCAAGGCCTGGGAGGAGCGTCTGAAAAACGCTGTCGAGCATGCGCGCAAGGCACTGGAGCAGGCACAGACTGAGGCGCGTACAAGTGAGCATGAGCTGACGTCCCGCCAACAGAAGATCAATGACAGCGGTGAGACTATCGAGCGCTTACAGGCTGAAACCGAGCAGATGCAAAATGCCTTTCAGCAGGCGTTGGCCCAGAGCCGCTTTGCGGATGAAGCCGAGTTGCAAGCCGCATTACTGCCTCAGGAGGTAGTGCGGCAGCTGAAGCAGAAAGCCGATGCCCTGCACGCCAGAGCAGCCGAGTTGAAGGTTCTGCGAGAACGGTGTGAGCAGGCGCTGACGGCTCTGCGGCAACAGGCGTTGAGTGAAGCAAACGCAGAGCAACTGCATGCGGTGTTACTGCATCTCAGGAGTCGGCATGAGCAGCTGCTGGAGCAACGTGGCAGTCTGCAGCGGGCGTTGAATGACAACCGTACGAAAAAAGAACAGTTTGGGCAGCAGCAACGGGCGATCGACGCTCAGCAGCGTGAATGGAGCCGCTGGGGGCAGTTGCATGAGCTGATCGGATCGGCGGATGGCAAAAAGTTTCGTAATTTTGCCCAGGGGCTGACGTTCGAACTGATGGTGGGGCAGGCTAACCGGCAGCTGCAGAAAATGTCCGACCGCTACCTGTTGGCCCGAGATGTGGAGCAGCCGTTGGAGCTGAACGTCATCGACAATTACCAAGCAGGGGAAACCCGTTCCACCAAAAACCTGTCAGGCGGGGAAAGCTTTCTGATCAGTCTGGCGCTGGCGCTGGGGTTGTCGGGTATGTCCAGCCGCAATGTGCGGGTGGACTCCCTGTTCCTGGATGAAGGCTTTGGCACCTTGGACGAAGAAGCGCTGGAAACAGCGTTGGACACCTTGTCCGGGCTGCAGCAGGAGGGCAAATTGATCGGCGTGATTTCGCACGTGCAGGCGTTGAAGGACCGCATCGGTACCCGTATCGAGGTGCAGCCGGTCAGTGGTGGCCGCAGCCGAATCACGGGCCCCGGATGCCTGGCCGTAACCACCGCGTGATGGGCGCTGCTCGCATCCCGAAAGCTTGAGCCTTTGGTGGAGTGGACTTGTCGGCGGGCTTCTCTATGCTGAGAGGTGTACTCGACAGGGAGAGGGATGATGCGAACGGTTTGGCGTGAACTTTTTGCAGCAGAGGGCGCCGATGTCGGCAGGGTATTACAGCCGCTGGAGCAGGCATTGGGGCCTGCCGATCAGCCGCTGCCAGCGTTGAGGGCCCGTCAGCCGGAGCTTGCACGGCAACTGTTGCAGTTGCAGTTGCCGGCCTGGCAGGTATGTGAACTGATCAGTGATCACAACGATCAGATCTATCGCCGAGCTATTGATACGGCGCTGACCGGCATGCGCGAGCAGGGGTGGGGCGAGCCCCCGGTCGGGTTTTGTGTGCTGGTTATGGGGTCGGGGGGACGACATGAAAGTCTGCTGCATCCGGATCAGGACAACGCCCTGATTCTGGATGATTACCTGCCTGAGCGTCATACCGAGATTGACAGCTGGTTTCTGACTCTGGCCGAGCGCTTTACGGCGCAGTTGGATGATGCCGGTATTCCGTTTTGTCGGGGGGACGTGATGGCCTCGCGACCGCTTTGGCGGAAACCGATCAGCGAATGGCGTGAGCAAATGCGGCTGTGGATGGGCAAGCGCCGAGTCAAATGGGTGCAGATCTGCAATATCCTGTTTGATTTTGCGCCTGTTTATGGTGATGTGCGGCTGGCCGAGCAATTGCGCGCCGCAATCGTGGCTCAACTCCCCGACGCAGGTCTTTTCCTGCATGAAATGGGCGAACTGTTCGATGAAGCGCCGGTCGCGCTGGATCGCTTTGATCGCCTGCAGGGCGATGGACGGGAGGCCCCTCACCCGGATGCCATCAATATCAAGCGTCAGGGGTTGCTGCCGCTGACGGCTGCGCTGCGTCTGCTGACGCTGAAAAAAAGCGGGGTCCAGGTGGCGTCGCGGGCGCGTCTTGACGAACTGCGGCAGCGGGGTGTGATCAGCCATGATATGGCCTGGCGACTGACATGTGCCTTCGAGCACCTGATGGCACTCTTGCTGCAGGCTCAGTTGGTTGAACAGGGAGCCGGACGTGTGCCTGATAACTGGCTGGATTTGAGAACGCTATGTGATGCCGAATTGCGGTTGTTGCAATGGGACCTGCAGCAGGTACGCGCGTTTCAGCGTCATGTCAGGCACTTGAAATAGGCGGGAACACGGATGTAGATGCGGCTTGTAATGAGAATTCATTTCATTTATATTGTTTTTGATTGATATTTATTCTCATATTCAGGGTGATGGGCCGCGATGATAGTCTGCATCTGCAAGCGTGTCAGTGATCGTGAAATCAGGCGTCTGGTTGATGAAGGTGCCACGTCGCTTGCGGATATTCGCAAGGAAACGGAGTTGGGCACTCAGTGTGGCAAATGCGCCTGTGAAGCCCGCCGAATCGTGCGTGAGCTGAACGACCACCAGGGGCCGCTGGCCGGGCTGGTCAATCTGGCCTACGAACTGAGCTGATCAACCGCCTTGTCCTGCTGTTCGTCCCGTGCCACGGGTAACTCCAGCGCCAGGCAGGCCCCTGCCAAATGTTGTGGCTCATCGACCCAGAGCCGTCCTCCCAAGTGATTGATAATTCCTCGGCTGATCGGTAATCCGAGGCCTGTGCCGCGTGGTCGGTTGTGACTGCCCGAGTCAGCCTGCTGTTCGGTTTGATGGAACTTCTCAAATACCTTTTCACGTTCCTGCGCCAGAATGCCGGGGCCGTTGTCCTCCACGTTGACGCGAAAACGCCGCTTGCCGGGCTGCAGTGACAGCAGTACTTCGGGCTGATCGGCATTGGCAAACTTGCTGGCATTATCGAGCAGATTAATCAGCACCTGAAGCAGCCGGTCCGGGTCGGCCATCAGGGGGCAAGGGGTATCGGGCAACTGCAGGGTGAAGGTGATGGCACGTTGCTGAAACAGTTGGGTGACGCCGTCGACGGCCTGTCGGCACAGCTCGGTCAGGTCACAGGGCTGCGGGTGCAGCGTCATGCGTCCGGACTCCAGCCGTGCCAGATCCAGGATTTCCTCGATCAAACGGGACAGGCGTTCGCTTTCGCGTACGATAATCTGGAGGAAATGCTGCTGTTGATCGGCGGGCATCTCATCGGCATCGCTCAGGATCTCGGCGAAGGCTCGAATGGAGGTTAAGGGGGTGCGCAACTCGTGACTGACCATGGCGACAAACTCGTCCTTCAAGCGGTCCAGCTCCAGCAGGCGCTCGTTGGCACTGCGTAATTCGTGCCCGATACGTTCCAGTTCGGCCGATTTTTGCTCCAGACGACGGTTGTATTCCAGTGTCTGTGAGGTGGTATCGAGAATGCTCAGGATGGATGCCAGATCCAGTGCCTCGCCACGGACCACCGAGTTGATCAGGATGCGCGCCGTGGCACTGCCCAGCGCACCGGTCAATTCCTGTTGCGCCTTGGCGATCAATGCCGGAGGGGCCGGGCTGTCGTCATCGAGTGCCGGTGTTTGGCCGTCGAACAGGCGCAGGGTTGCACTGCGGCCCAGGTAACGACTCAACAGGCCGAAGAGCTCATAGCGGTTGGCCTGGCCCTGCCAGATGGCGGCCTGTTCGGCTTCCGGGCGCAGGGCATTAGTGAACAGGGCCGCCTGGGTCTGCTCCAAATGGCTCTGACGACTGAAAAGGGACACGCCCACCAGCAGGCTGATGTTGGCCAGCATGCTCCAGAACAGCGAGTGGGTATAGATATCCCAGTTTTCCAGTCCAAAAAGAGCATAGGGGCGCAGCAGGGACCAGCCAAAGGGGCCATGCTCGATAAAGTCGGTACTCATCCAGCCGGATAGCGCAAACCCCGGAATCAGCAATGTCCAGGCCCAGACCAGGATGCCGGCCAATAAACCGGCTGCCGCGCCGTTGCGACTGGCGCCACGCCAGTAAAGCCCCAGCAGCAGTGAGGGTGCAAACTGTGCCGCCGCCGCAAAGGAGACCAGACCGATGGTGACCAGGCTGTAGGCCTCACCGATCAGAGCATGATAAAGATACCCCAAAATCAGAATCAGAATGATGGCAATGCGCCGAATGCCCAGCAGCCAGCCGGACAGGTCTCGGGAACGGTCCAGGTGTAATCGACGCCAGCGCAACAGCAAGGGCATGACCAACTGGTTGCTGACCATGGTGGAGAGGGCGATGGTTTCGACAATCATCATGCTGGTGGCCGCCGACAGGCCGCCAATGAAAACCAGCAGCGGCAGCCATTGCAGTCCGGCTGACAGCGGCAGGGTCAGCACGAAGTTATCGGGTTCGCCGGTTCCGCTGCCGGCCAGTCCGGCCAGCGCGATGGGAATCACGAACAGATTGATCAGCAGCAGGTAAAGCGGGAACAGCCAGCAGGCGCGGCGCAGGTGGTGTTCGTTAACATTTTCCACCACCAGTACCTGGAACTGTCGCGGCAGGGTGATAAATGCCAGTGTGGCCAGAATCAGCGTTCCAAACCAGCCCAGAGGGCCGCCGGGGATCTGGTCCAGGCCAAAGTGCAGGCCCGCGTCCGGCAGGATGCTGCCGGCTCGCTCCAGCAGCGCACCGGGACCGGGGTACAGGATAAAGCAGGCAAAAATGCCGACGGCAATAAACGCACACAGCTTTACCAGCGATTCGAACGCGATGGCCGTGACCATGCCTTCATGCCGCTCACTGGCGTCCAGATGGCGGGTACCGAACAGAATGATGAATACCGCCAGTACCAGTGCCACCCAAAAGGCCTTGTCGTCCCAGAATGCACTTAATGAAAGCGCGGGAGGACGCTGGTTGGGGTATTCCGTCAGGATGCCGTAGCTGACGGTAATGGCTTTCAGCTGCAGGGCGATATAGGGCATGATCGCAACGACGGCGATCAGCGCGACCAGCATGCCCAGACCGCCACTCTTGCCATAGCGGGCACTGATAAAGTCGGCAATGGATGTAATGCGCTGTGACTGGGCGATACGAATCATTTTGCGCAGGACCAGCCAGCCGCACAGCATGGCCAGAGTGGGGCCCAAATAGATCAACAGAAAACTGAGGCCCGTGGTGGCCGCTCGGCCCACGCTGCCGTAAAAGGTCCAGGCCGTGCAATATACGGCGATTGACAGTGCGTAAATGGTAGGCGAGTTGACCACCGAACGCCCCTGTTCGGCACGGCGATCGCCCCAGGCAGCAATAATAAACAACAGGGCCAGATAGCTGAACGCGACGACCAGAACCACCAGGTTAGTCAGCATCGGAACGCTCCAGAATCAGAGCCGCCAGCATGATCAGAGCGGCCCAGACAAGGTAGATGACGACCGGCAGGGTAGAAAAATTCCAGGCGGCAGGGCGGTCAAACAACAACAGCAAAGGGGGCGAAAACAGCACCAGTGCCAGCACTGTCAGTGCGATCAGCCGTCCGCTCAGCGCCTGCTTCATCATTGTGGCGTTCTCTTTTCAATCTGGGCTTGCAGCGCCAGAGCATCCTGCAGGGTGCGTACCCCTCGATTGGCCAGCCGGGGCAGCAGAACCAGCAGCAGTTCGGCGGTGACGCGGGCATCGCCCAGTGCCGTATGGCGCGTGCCGGGCGGGAACCTGAGTTCGAAGCGCTCGGCCAGCGCATCCAGTCCATGGCCTTCCAGCTCCGGGTCCAGAGCCCGTGACAGCAGCAGGGTGTCCAGTACGGGCATGGTGAACTGGCTCTGCTCACCGGTTTCCGCAAGCTGCAGGGCCAAGCGGTCAAAGGCGGCATTGTGCGCGACCAAAATGCCATTGCCCACATACTGGCGGAAACGTGGCAAGACCACTTCAATGGGCGGAGACTGAGCCACGTCGGCATCGGTTAATCCGTGGATTGCCGTACTGTCGGACGGGATGGGACGCTGCGGATTGACGCGTTGATCGAAGGTATCATCCGCCAGCAGGCGGTCATTCATGATGCGGCAGGCGGCGAGGCTGATAATGCGATCACCACGGCGCAGGTCAAGACCGGTGGTTTCCGTGTCGAAAACCACCATTTCCAGCTGTTGCAGCGGCACATTGGCCAGATTGCGGCTGGGAGCCGGCAGATCGGCGATACTGAAATCATGAAATTCGGGGCGCGGCTCAAGCCTTGGCAGCGGCTGAACTCCCCGCTGTGAAGCCGGCAGCGGCAGGCGCAGGCGAGCAGGCTGGCCAGACGCCGACGGCGGCAATGACCACAGGTCAGCGCCATGCTGCTCCAGCACATCCTCAATGCGGGGGGAGAGGGGTTCGTCAAACAGCGGCAAGGCACGCCACTGCTGCAGTTGCTGCTCGCTTACCGGATCTCCGCTCCAGCCGAGGTCGAGGTAAACACGGCGATTGCCCAACAGGACTTCCAGCTCGATTTCGGAGACCGGTTGCAACTCGTTCAGGCGCTGAATCAAGAGCTGCAGCAGAGCCAGCAAGGCCGGGCCGTCTACCCGCATCCATACGGGAATGCCGACCGGTGTCAGGCGAATATGTTGCAGGTTCAGCTGGGCCTTAAGTGCACTGCACAGGTCGTTGGACCAGGTTTCTTCCAGCAGGGACTGACTGAGCTGGTGCGCTTCGACCAACCGCGTCAGCTGCTCCACTTCTACAGCCAGTGCCTGGCTCTCCTGCTCGACAGCGTGTTCCAGCCGCTGCTTAAGGTCGGGGTTGTCGGTGACCTGAAGCAGTGCTTCGGTGGCACTGTTCAGGCTGCCGCAGTGCCCCCTCAGTCGAGGCAGCAGTTGTGCCAGGGTACGGCGCCAGCGCTGGTCGTGTTCAAGTGCGGCCGTCGTGTCTTGCAAGGTCACCAGCACCCCGCCATGCGCTGCGCCCAAGTGGCGCAGCTGGCACCTGAGCCAGTGTTGTTTGCCCGGCAGCAGCAGCTGCTGTGGCGCACCGTTAGCGGACAGGTGCTGAAAAGCATCAAGCAAGCCGGGATGAGGCAGAAGTTGAGACAGCGGGCGGCCCAGTCCCAATGCCGGTTGTTCCCTGAACATGTTAGCGGCTGCCGGATTAAACAGCAGAATGCGCTGGTGTCGGTCACAAATCAGCAGGGGGACATCCAAGACCTGCAGCAAGGCTTCCAGCTCTTGCCGGATGCGGTCAGCCTTGCGGGCACCTTGCGCCTGCGCGGCGGAAATCTGCATGCGGTCCTGGCGCCAGCCATCACGGATATGGTCGAGATCCGGCTGCAGGGCATGAAGCCAGCCATCAAGGGGGTAGTCACCCTGTGCATCTGGGCTGGCCACCAGGCGTGCCAGCAACACCTGAAATTGCCGAAGAGGCCGGAACAGGCGTCGTTCCAGCATCCAGCCGACGCTTGCACACAACAGCGCAGGAGCCAGACCCAGTACCCAGAGCAGAGGGCGGATATCAGCGCTTGGCTGCCACTGGCTTTCAAGCCAGAGCAGCATGACCAGACCGAACATCAGGCTGAGACCGGTCAAAAGCAGCCATAGCCCCAGCAGATTCTGACGAGAGGGCATGGCGTTAACCTCCCTGTTGCTGATTCGCCAGGAGCGCCTGCACGCGGGTGACCAGCTCACGGGTGGAAAAGGGCTTGGTGACATAGTCGTTGGCACCCAGTGCCAGTCCCTTTTCCTTCTCGACCTCGCGCCCGTGAGCGGTCAACATCATGACCGGCAGCTGACGTGTCGACTCGGTACTCCGCAGGCGTTCCAGCAGATCGAAGCCGCTCATGCCCGGCAGGCTGATATCCAGCAGCAACAGGTCGGGGCAGTGCTCATCTATCTGTACCAGCGCCTGTTCTGCATCCGCCGCCGTTGTCACGTTGAACCCCGCCTGCTGCATCAGAAATTCCAGCGACAGCAGAATGTTGGGTTCGTCATCCACTACCAGTACGTGGGGCATAGGTATCTCCGGGTTCCGTCCAGATATCTTATTGTTTGAGTCTAGTGTGCCCCAGACGAAAGGGAAACGGCAGACCTGACCACAGGACTTTGGTGGTAGGTGAAGGCATAATGTGGCGTTTTTGCGTCAGCAGAGGGGGAAGTCATGTCGTTGCCGGGTAAAGAGATCTATCGTGGCCATGATCAGTTCGGTAGCGTGAGGGTGCTCGATGACGGCGACAAACGCTATCTGGCCTTCGGCGATCAGGACGAACAAAGCTGCTGCCTTAAGCATGAACCCTTGATCCCCGAGCATGAATACGTACGTGTGATGCTGCTGGCTTTGCTATTTGTTGAGCCGCGACAGGTCATCAGCCTGGGCTTGGGGGCCGGTGCGCTGAATACGTGTTTGCATGGCCGCTTTCCCGGATTGAAGCAACAGATTGCGGAATTGCGCCCGGAAGTCGTCGAGGTTGCCCAGCGTTTCTTTCAGCTGCCCCGTGGCAAGCGTATCCAGGTGCATACCACGGATGCCCTCAACTTTTTGCGTCATATTGAAACGCGTAAAGCCGATATTGTTTTCAGTGATATTTATGGCGCTGAAGGACTGAGCGAACAGCAACTGGGAGAAGAGTACCTCGAGCTGTGTGCCGAGCGCTTGAAGCCGGGTGGCTGGCTGGTGATGAACCTGTGGCGAGAACACCAGGGGCCGCAAACACTGGAATTACTGCTGCAGCAGTTCAGCACGCTGTATGGCTGTCATACGCAAAGCGGCAACTGGGTCGTCTTTGCTGCCGAAGACGACCACGACATGAGCCAAAGCCAGCTGGACAAGCGTGCACGCCAACTGAGCCAGCAGCTGGGCTTTTCGCTTTCTTCCCACTTGAAACGACTGCGAAGCTACCCCTGATGCAAGAGCCGTCGTTGGACGAAGGTACGCTTGCCCATGAACTGAATACTGGGCAAGCTGTAACCTGAAAGTGATGTCAGTCAGCTACAGTACAGATATACCCTTTGGGTGACATGATGCTGAAAAAAGTACCTTTTTGTCTGTGTGACTTGGGTATGGTTCTTTTAATTTCAAAGGGTTACTCATGTTGAGCGGGAATTAAAAGGTATACCCGCTAATAATTATTATGAGGTCGAAGACCTCATAAACAGACTGTTAGGGTTCAATCAGGCAATGGAGGAAATCATGGGTGCCGATAATTTAAAGAGTGAAAAAGTTTCTGATTTACCTGTAGGTAAACAAGCTAATGTTGCCCAATCTGAAGAAAGAAACACTGAACATCATATTAGGCGCCCGATGTCGGAAAAAATGAAATTAATGTACTTAGGTACACTGGTTTTTTTCGTCTTTATGATATTTCTCATGGCATCCATTAAGAATCCAGATTTGTATCAGATTGATAAGGAGACTTTGATATTAATCAATCAAGCGTTTAATGCTCTGGTTCTGCTAACGATTCCATTTTTACTCGGTATGCTAGGCGCTGTCTCAAGAGTCCTTATAGCTGGTTTAAATGTTGTTAACCAATCTTCCTTAATTTTATCCTCAGGTTTGATGGCTACGTTTTCATGGATTGGTATTAAAAGCGGGGTTTTATTAGCCATTGTAGCTCCACATTTGGAGAAACAAGGTATTCCACCAGAGGGCATAGTGAGTAGCCCAAGTAATTTCTATACTATGGCGTTAGTTGCTGTATTGGTCGGAATGTTTTCTACCAACTTATATCTGTTTATCAATCAAAAAGTTGAACAATTAACCCAAAAATCGAATAACGAGAACCCTAACAAGTGACTGTGGTGTCTAGTTAAATATTTAAGCAATATTTTCGCCCCATCGTGTCTCGTTCTTGAGCATGGTGTTGAGCACCACGATCAGCTTGCGCATGCAGGCAATGATGGCCACTTTGGGCAGTTTGCCCTGGGCTTTCAGATGCTCGTAGAAGCGTTTGAATACAGGGTTACATTGGATCGATGACAGCATCGCCATGAACATGACCGTGCGGATACGGTGACGGCCTCCGCGGATGCGTCGCTTGCCATTCCAGGAGCCACTTTCGCGGTTCATGGGCGCGACACCGACGAGTGCAGCGATTTCCTTGCGGTTGAGTTTGCCGAGTTCAGGCAACTCACTGAGCAAGGTATAGGCGAGGACTTTTCCGACACCGGGCACACTGGTCAGGATCTCGGTTTTGACACGCCAGTGCTTGACCTGCATGACCGCTTCATCGATCTGTTTGGTGATAGTCTTTATCTGAGCTTCCAGCGAGCGTAGCACTGTTTTGATAGAGCGATGCAGAGCTTTGGGCAAGATCTGGAGACGGTTTTTCTCCATCGTCTGCATCTCAAGCAGCTGGCTACGGCGAATCAGTAAGTCCTTGATAAGACGAGACTGTTTGTCAGGGATTGGCTTGATATCGGGCTGTATAGTGGCCGCGAATTGGGCAATCACGCGGGCGTCAATCTTGTCCGTTTTGGCCAGTACTCCGATGGCCTGGGCATAGCGTCTGACACTGATGGGATTAACGACGACAATGGGCAGGTTGGCCTGATCGCAGGCAAACACGAAGGCGTGTTCATAGCGCCCTGTGGCTTCGACCACGATGCGTTCGATGTTGCGCTTTTTCAGCACATGAACGACCTTGAGGATGCTGTCTTCGTCGTTCGAAATTTGGAAATGGAGGTCCAGCGGATGCAGGACGATATCGAGTTTGGATTTGCCGACGTCTACGCCGACGTTGATGCTGATTTGGCTTTCTGTGTTCATGGTAATAAGCTGACTCTGCCTTGCTATGCGGGCTCGGGGCCCCGATGACTGTTCGAGTTATCGCTAAAGAGTCATGCAGCGCTA